>PKWJ01000040.1:0-24417 GCA_003132025.1 Gammaproteobacteria bacterium | reverse complement strand
GCGCAGCGCCTGCGCTCCTGCGTCAAGGACGGGGATACCGTGGCGCGGCTCGGCGGCGATGAATTCACCGTGATCCTGCGGCGGGTATCCGCGGTCGACGCGATCAACGAGATCGCCCAGCGCATCATCGAATCACTGCAGCGCCCGGTGAACATCGCCGGGCGCGATCATCAGGTGCGCGCCAGCATCGGTATCACGCGCTTCCCCGAAGACGGCAACACCATCGAGGAGCTGCTGCGCAATGCCGACCTGGCGATGTACCAGGCCAAGCAAAGCGGCCGCTCGCGCGCGGTGTTCTTCGACCCCAAGATGGCGCGCGCATTGCCGGCGCCGGCCGAGAGCGGGCTGTTTCGCGCGGTGCGGCGCCGCGAATTCGCGCTCTACTATCAGCCGCAATACGCATTACACAATGGCGAGCTGGTGGGCCTGGAAGCGTTGGTGCGCTGGCAGCACCCGCGGGAAGGGTTGCGCTTTCCGAAGGATTTTGTGCCGGCGGCGGAGCAGTGCGGACTGATGGTGGAGATCGGCGCCTGGGTGCTCGACAGTGCCTGCCGGCAACTGGCGCTGTGGCGCGAGGAAGGCATCGCACCGGCGCGCATGGCGCTCAACGTTTCGGTGCAACAGCTGCGCGGCGGGGACTTCGTGCAGTTGGTAGGGGACACGCTGGCACGCCTGGGGCTGCCGCCGCAAATGCTCGAGCTCGAGGTGACCGAGACGGTATTCGCGGAGGAGGACGCGCGGCTCGCGCTACGCAACATCGCGGCGCTTGGGGTGCGCGTGGCGCTGGATGATTTCGGTACCGGCTACTCGTCGCTGAATTACCTGCGCCAGCACCCGGTGGACGCCATCAAGATCGATCGCACATTCATGAGCGAAGTGCCCGACAACTACCAGGCGACCACGCTGCTGGCGACGATCATCGACATGGCGCATGCACTCGGCAAGCAGGTGGCGGCCGAAGGCGTCGAGACGTTGCCGCAGCTCGATTATCTGCGCGAGCGCGGCTGCGATGTGGCCCAGGGATTCGTGCTGGCCCGGCCGCTGAACGTCGCCGACGTCACCGAGCGCCTGGCACAGCGCAGCGGTTCCACCGCGTTGCTGCGGCGCGCAGCCGGGTGACGCGTTTAAGTCGCATTTGACAGATTGTTGTAGATAATTCGGAACCGCGTCACATCATAAAAATGCGGTCTTTTCGGCCTTGACGTGTCGCCGAAAGGTGTCACACTGAAATCGTAGATTGAAAGGCAAACCTGTCGCAAGGCAGGGACGCAAAGCCACCGGTCCCGAAACATGGTAGGGATAGCGGGGTTGCCGCAGAGCCGATGAATGCACCTCGCATGGAATCCTGGGCTCGGTGTCAGCCTCACTGCATGTTCTCGGCGGCCCGCATCTTGACTGGGTCACGGCATCGGGGATTACGTATGCAGCAGGCAAACCTAGCGGAGCACTCCACGGTCGAGACGCGCGGCATGACATTGCCGGGCGCCGCCCCGCTCAACGCTTTTGTCATCAATCTTTGTTCGTCCACGTCGCCGGTCGCGCTTACGCCGCCGGATCATGCCGGGCTGAAACGCTTTTCGTTTTTTGTTTCACGCCGACGCGAAGAGTCGCGCGAGCGCTTTCGGCTGCACATGGGGTATTTCGACACCCAGGAAGAAGCCGAGAAGTTGCTCGATATCGTGCGTGAGATCTATCCGGGCGCGTGGGCCGGGCTTGCGCCCGGACAGAAGCTGCGTGCCGCCGCCGCGCAGAGTGTCGCGCCTGCAACACCCGCGGTCGCCACCGAAGTGGCGCCGGCGCAGCTCGATGCACCGCTGGACTCGACGCCCGCGGCCGCCGTAGTGCAAGCGCCGGCGGCAACGGCCGCGGCGATCGCACCGGCGGCCCCGCCGGTCGCACAGTCCGTGGAACATGAAATTTCACCGGCGCCCATGGTGGCTGCTGTGGCAGCTGATGCGGCGCCCACTCCCGTTGCCGCGGCCGATGCCGCGACCGACACGACAGTCGTTGCCGCAGTGCCTCAAGATGCAACCACGCTAGTCGCTGCCGCCGCGCTGGCGTTGCTGCCCGACAAGGGCCGTCATCTACCCGACAGCAACCTGCTGAAACCCGAGAACGCCGCCGCCGCCCGATCGTTGCATGATGTGCGCGCGGCGATCGCGGCACTCGAGGACACCAGCGAGCGAGCGCCGACGTTGAATCCAATTCCGGAGCTCAAGCCGGCGGTGCATGCGTCGGACCGGCAGGCGGAAACCGCGGCCGAAATCAGCGATCACGGCGTGCTGGCGGTGCTGGAACAGGGCGCGGTCGCTGCGACCGCCGCCACGGGCAGCACGGTTGCGATGCCCATGCCGATGGCCGGGCCGTCCGGCGAACAGGCCTGGCGCAGCGCTGCGCCCGAGGATGAGGCGCAGCCTGACGCGCAGCCGCGGGTCGAGAAGCCGTTCTTTGCGGTGCAGTTGATGTGGTCGGTGCAGCCGATGGACATCGCGCAGGTGCCGCAGCTGGCGATCTTCAGCGCCTATACGCTCTACGGCGCGGAAGGCAATCGTGATGGCCGGCGCTGGTATGGCCTGCGCCTGGGCTTCTTTACCGATGCGGTCTCCGCCAAGCAGGTCGCGCATTATGTTCGCTCGGAGTTCTCGACGGTGTCGGTGGTGCCGGTGACGGCGCGGGAACGCGAGCGCGCCAAGCTTGCCGCCGGCCGTCCGAGCGCGACCCCGGTCGCTACGGTGCGCGCACCCGCCGCAACGCCTTCCAAGCCCGAGGCGTCTGCGACGCCGGCCGCGCCGCCGAAGACCGAGTTTCAATTCATCGAAGACAAGGAACAGGCGTCGCTTCCGCTCGCCAAGCCCGGCAGCGCCCCGCGTCCGAGCAAGGGTGCGCCCGGCAAGCGCGCCAAGCTGCGTACTCAGAGTGCGGTCAGCGGCCGCCCCAGGACCAAGCCGATGACCCTCGAGGAAACCCTGGAGATCCTCGGTGCCGGAGAACTGCGGATGGACGACGGGCGCCAACCGCTGATCGACCAATCGGTCGAGGCACACGCGCGCGCCAAGCCGGCCAAGAACAAAGCGTCGCGACTCGGAAAGCTGTTCGAACGGCTGTCGGAGCGCATCGGCTCCTAGGACTTGCCGCCGAACAGGCGCGCCAGTTCCGCGCGGGCGCGTTCGGCGGCGGCAGTCTCCGGCGCTACGAAGGCCGCCGGCCGCGGCGCGAAGTAATCGCAGAAATTGGCGCGCGTCTTGTCGCTGACTTCCTCGGCGATCGGTTCGCGGCATTTCTTCGCGACGTGCTCGTCGTAATCCACGCACATGCGGCACACGTGCAGCTCGGCACGGCAGCGCGCGCATTCATCGCGCCGCGATAGCGGCAAGGTCAGCGCCGCCAGATCGGCGCCGCATTTCCAGCACACCAGATTGTGGGCGGCCATGGTTCCCTTCAGGCGGCGCGCTCGCGCAGGAAGCGCGCCAGTGCGGCCCCAGTATGCGAGCGCGCCCGACGCGCCGCAATTGCCGCCGGCGGCCCGGCCGCGACCACACGGCCGCCGCCCGCGCCGGCCTCCGGCCCGAGGTCGATGATCCAGTCCGCTTCGGCCATGACGTCCAGGTTGTGCTCGATCACCACTACCGAGTGACCGGCGTCCACCAGTCGGTGCAGCACTGCGACCAGTTTTTCCACGTCCGCCATGTGCAATCCCACGGTCGGCTCATCGAGCACGTACAGCGTGCGTCCCGGCCGGCCGCGCGGCGATTGCGTGAGCCGTGCCAGTTCCGACACCAGCTTGATGCGCTGCGCCTCACCGCCCGAGAGTGTCGGGCTCGGCTGGCCGAGCGTCAGATAACCCAGGCCGACGTCCGCCAGCAGGCGCAGCGGTCGCGCGATGCGCGCATGGGCGGCAAAAAACTCCAGCGCTTCCTCGACATTCATCGCCAGCACATCGCCCACGGAGCGTCCACGCCATTGGATCTCGAGCGTCTCGCGGTCGAAGCGCCGGCCGCCACAGCGCTCACACAGCACCTTGACATCCGGCAGGAAGCTCATCTCGATGGTGCGCATGCCGGCGCCTTCGCAGTCGGGACAGCGTCCACCGCTGGTGTTGAACGAAAAGCGGCCGGCGTCATAGCCGCGCACACGCGCTTCGCTGGTGCCGGCGAATACCCGACGAATGTCGTCCCAGAAGCCGACGTAGGTGGCGGTGCAGGAGCGCGGGGTGCGGCCGATCGGCGTCTGATCGACCTCCAGTACCCGCGCGATGTGCTCGACCCCGCGCATGGCGCGGGCGCCGATCAGCGGTGCACGCGACTTGGCGCTCACCAGGGCGCGCAGGTTGGTGTACAGCACATCGCGGGCCAGCGACGACTTGCCGGAACCGGACACGCCGGTCACGACCACCAGCCGGCCGAGCGGAATACGCACGTCGATGTCGCGCAGATTGTGCAGGCTGGCGGCGTCGATCTCGAGCGCCTCGCTGCGGCCATTGGTCGCCCGGCGTGGTGCGGCCGGGTGGCGCAGCGGCCGCGCCAGAAACCGTCCGGTGACCGATGCGGGATTGCGCTGCAGCGCCTGCGCAGTGCCGGCGGCCACCACGCGTCCGCCGCGTACCCCGGCGCCGGGACCTAAGTCGATGATGTGATCGGCGCGACGAATCGTATCTTCGTCGTGCTCGACCACGACCAGGGTATTGCCGGCTGTCGCCAGCTGATCCAGTGCGTCGAGTAGTACCGCGTTGTCGCGCGGATGCAGGCCGATGGTCGGCTCATCCAGGACGTAGCACACGCCCTGCAGATTCGAGCCGAGCTGCGCCGCCAGACGGATGCGCTGCGCCTCGCCGCCCGAGAGCGTCGGCGCCGCGCGGTCGAGTGCCAGGTAGCCCAGGCCGACGCGCTCGAGAAACGTGAGCCGGCTGGCGATCTCGGCCAGCGCATCGTGCGCAATTGCGCTCTCGCGTGCGCCGAGGCGCAACTGCTCGAACACACCGCGCAACTGCCCGATCGGCAGCGCGGTAAGTTCTGCGATCGAGCGTCCGCTAAAGCGCAGATGCAGCGCGACTGGATTGAGGCGTGCACCGTGGCAGGCTTCGCACGGCTGCGAGGGATCGGCGTCGGCGATGCCCGCCGACCATTGTGCTTCCTCGCCGGTCTGATCGGCTTCGAAGCTCGCCACGTGTACGCCGGTGCCGAAGCAGCGCTGGCACCAGCCCTGGCTGGAATTGAACGACAGCAGGCGCGGATCGGGCTCTGGGAAGCCGCGACCGCAGGATGGGCAGGCGCGCCGGGCGGAGAAGATCTCGATCTTGCCCGCGGGAGTCAGTGCGTGCGCGACCCCTTTGCCCAGCTCGAGCGCGCTGTCCACCGCAGCGCGCATGGCCGTCTGCTGGCGCGCCGTGCACAGCAGTGTGGCGATCGGCAGCTCGATGTTATGTTCCACGAAACGCTTCAGGCTCGGGAACGGTTCGGTCGGGACGAATTTTCCATCGACCCGCAATTGCCTCGCGCCGCGCGCGGCCGCCCAGCGCGCAAGTTCGCGATAATGACCCTTGCGGTGTGCTATCAGCGGCGCCAGCAGCTGGATCGATTGGCCGCGATAGTTCTTCAACAGTTGCGCGACGATCGATTCTGCGCTTTGCGGGGCGATCGCGACCTCGCAGTCGGGACAGTACTGCGTGCCCAGCCGCACGTAGATCAGGCGCAGGAAGTGATAGATCTCGGTCAGGGTGGCGACCGTGCTCTTGAGGCCGCCGCGGCTGGCGCGCTGCTCGATGGCCACCGTGGGCGGAATGCCATAGATGGCATCGAGATCCGGTCGCGCCGCGGGCTGCACGAACTGGCGCGCGTAGGCGTTGAGGGATTCCAGGTAGCGGCGCTGACCCTCGTTGAACAGGATGTCGAACGCCAGAGTTGATTTGCCGGAACCCGAAACACCGGTGATCACGGTGAAGCGATCGTGCGGAATCTCGACGTTGACGTTCTTGAGGTTGTGCTCGCGAGCTCCACGCACAACCACGCTGTCGCGGTTGGCCGCTGCAGCGGCGCTGCGGTTTCCGATTGCTGCGACGCCGCTGTCCGCAACCGCGTCGCTGGTGGCAGCCGGGTTCGCGGCACGCGCATAGGTCGTCACCGCTTCGAAGCGCAGTCCCGCGGCGCTGGTTGCCGCGGCGTATTGGGCCAGCGCGCGGCCAGTATGCGAGCGCGGCTCACGCATCAGGTCGGCCGGTGTGCCCGTCGCCACCAGTTCGCCGCCGTGCTCACCACCCTCGGGTCCAAGGTCGATGATCCAGTCGGCGGCGCGGATGACGTCGAGATTGTGCTCGATCACCAGCAACGAATGGCCGGCCCGAAGCAGCAGGCCGAACGCGTGCACCAGCCGCGCGATGTCCTCGAAGTGCAGGCCGGTGGTCGGTTCATCGAATATCAGCAGCTTGCCGCGCCCGGTGCCGTTGCCGTCGCCGCTGCGCGCTTTGCCGCGGCCGAGCGCCGCGTCCGCCAGATGTCCAGCCAGCTTGAGACGCTGCGCCTCGCCGCCCGAAAGCGTCGGCACCGGTTGTCCGAGCCGTACGTAGTCCAGCCCGACATTGACCAGCGGCTGCAGCCGCGCACCCACGCCCGGCTGGTCGGCGAAGAACGCCAGCGCCTCAGTGGCGGTCATCGAGAGCACCTCGGCGATATTTGCGCGCCGGCCGTCCGCTCCCTGGATGCGCACCTGCAGCGTCTCGCTGCGGTAGCGCGAGCCGTTGCAATCGCCGCAGCGCAGATAGACATCGGACAGGAACTGCATTTCCACGTGCTCAAAGCCATTGCCGCCGCAGGTCGGGCAGCGGCCAGTGCCGGAGTTGAAGCTGAAGGTGCCGGCGGTGTATTTGCGCAGCTTCGCCTCCGGCTCGGCGGCAAAGCGCGCGCGGATCTCATCGAAAGCCCCGACGTAGCTGGCCGGATTGGAGCGCGTGGTGCGGCCGATCGGAGCCTGATCGATCAGCAGCGCCGAGTCGATCAATTCCGCTCCCTCGAGCCGCATAAAGCGGCCAGGCGCTTCGGTCGGCTTGCCGTGCGCCTTCTGCAGCGCCGGGTACAGTATGTCCTGCACCAGAGTCGATTTGCCGGAGCCGGACACCCCGGTCAGGCAGACCAGGCGATGCAGCGGCAACTCGACATCGAGCTGCCGAAGATTGTGCTCGGCGGCACCAAACAGGCGTATCGCACCGGTCGCGGCGACAGCTTCCGGCGCCGCGTCACTGGCACGCAGCGGCGGCAGGCGGCGACGGCCCGCGAGCCAGGCGCCGGTGGCCGAGTGCGGATGCGCCATGACCTCGGCCGGCGTGCCGTAGCAGACGATGCGGCCGCCATGCTCGCCGGCGCCCGGCCCCAGATCGACGATGCGATCGGCCTCGATCATGATCTGCGGGTCGTGCTCGACCACCAGCAGCGTGTTGCCTGCATCGCGCAGCCGTTTCATGACGCCGATCACGCGTCGCATGTCACGCGGGTGCAGGCCGATCGACGGTTCATCGAGCACGAACAGCGTATTGACCAATGAGGTCCCGAGCGCGGTGGTCAGGTTGATGCGTTGCACCTCGCCTCCGGAGAGCGTGCGTGACTGGCGATCGAGCGTCAGATAACCCAAGCCCACGTCGCACAGAAAATTCAGCCGCGTGCGCAGCTCGCCGAGCAACAGATCCGCAGCCTGATCGAGCGGTCCGGGCAGCGACAGCTGCGCGAAGAACTCGCGGCAGCGCTCCAGCGACAGTTGCATGACCTGATTGATCGCCAGGCCAGGCTGTGCGGCGGACTCGAGCGTGGACGCGACGGTGTTCGTGCCCAGCCGCCACAGCAGCGCGTCGGGCTTGAGACGCGCGCCGTGGCAGGCGCTGCACAACGTGTAGCTGCGGTACCTCGACAGCAACACGCGCACGTGCATCTTGTAGGCGCGGGTCTCGAGCCAGGCGAAGAAGCGGCGAGCGCCATACCAGACCTTCTTCTGCCATGGGCCCTCGCCCTCGATGACCCACTGGCGGTCGCGCTCGCTCATATCGCGCCACGCCACCGTGGTGGCGATGCCGCGTTTCTTCGCAAAGCGCAGCAGGTCGTCCTGGCATTCTTCGTACGATGGCGTCTGCCACGGACGCACCGCACCGGCGGCCAGCGATTTACTGTCGTCGGGAACGACCAGGCCGTAGTCGATGCCAATCACACGGCCGAAGCCACGGCAGGTGTCGCAGGCTCCGAGCGGAGAATTAAACGAGAACAGGCCCTGGGTCGCGTCCTGGTAGTGCAGATCGCAGTCGGCGCAGTGCAGGTCGCTGGAGTAGCGCAGCACGGCGCGCTCGACGCCCGCGGCATCGAGCACGTGCACGCTGGCGCGCCCGTGGCCCGAGCGCAGCGCGCTCTCCAGCGCCTCCACCAGGCGGCTGCGGTCCTCAAGATCGAGGCGCAGCCGATCCTGGATCATGCTCAGCAGCCGCGGCTGCTCTTCGTGGATACGCACGTACCCGAGCTTCTCGAGTTCGGCGCGCAGTTCGGCGAGCTTCATTTTCGGAGGTAGCGGCACCGGAAAGCACACCAGCAGCAGCGGACGTTCGAAGCCGGCGAGCGCCGCGGGCAGTGCGTCGGCGATACTCTGCGCGCTGTCGCGTCGAACGGGGCGTCCGCAGCCGCGACAGTACAGGCGCGCGGCGCGCGCATACAGCAGCTTCAGGTGATCGTTGATCTCGGTCATGGTGCCGACGGTGGAGCGCGAGGTGCGCACCGGATTGACCTGGTCGATGGCGATCGCCGGCGGGATGCGTTCGATGCGATCCACCTGCGGCTTGTCCATGCGGTCCAGGAACTGGCGCGCGTAGGGCGAGAAGGTCTCGACATAACGCCGTTGACCTTCGGCATACAGGGTGTCGAACACCAGCGAGGATTTGCCCGAGCCGGACACGCCGGTGACCACGATCAGCTGGTTCAGCGGCAGGTCGAGATCGAGATTACGGAGGTTATTCTGACGCGCGCCGCGCACGACGATCGCGTCATGCGCATTTCGGCTCATGATAGGTGAGATTTTACCATGCAAGTCAAGCCTCCCAGGGCGACGGCAACGGTATTGCCGCCGCAGGCGTCTATAATGCGCGCCCATGCTCGCCGCCCCTGATTTACGCCCCGCCGGCAGCGCTGCCTCCCTGAGCGCGGCGCCGTCGCGCGCGCTGCAAGCGGCGCCGTTCCTGCCGATGTCGCGCGCGGAGATGCAGGCGCTCGGCTGGGAGCAGTGCGATGTCATCGTCGTGACCGGCGATGCCTATGTGGATCACCCGAGTTTCGGCATGGCAATCATCGGCCGCGTGCTGGAAGCGCTGGGGCTGCGCGTCGGCATGATTGCGCAGCCGGACTGGCACAGCGCCGACGCGTTACGAGCGCTGGGTGCGCCGCGGCTGTTCTTCGGCATCACCGCCGGCAACATGGACTCGCTGGTCAACCGCTACACCGCCGACCGGCGCGTGCGCAGCGACGATGCCTATACACCCGGCGGCGTCGGCGGCAAGCGCCCCGACCGCTCGGTGATCGTGTACGCGCAGCGCGCGCGCGAGGCCTATCGCGAGGTGCCGATCGTCATCGGCGGCATCGAGGCATCGCTGCGTCGCATTGCGCACTTCGATTACTGGTCGGAAAAAGTGCGGCGCTCGATCCTGCTCGATGCCAAGGCCGATCTCCTGGTGTACGGCAACGGCGAGCGGGCGATCATCGAGATCGCGCGTCGGCTCGCGGCCGGCGAGCGCATCGAGGACATCAGCGACGTGCGCGGCACATCGTTCGTGCGCAGCGCCGGCGCCCGACAGTGGATCGAAATCGATTCGACGCACCTGGATGCGCCCGGACCGCTGACGCCGCCGGCCGACCCGTACGCCATGAGCGCCACGGGGCGTGAGGCTGTGTCGGGCGCCACGGCACCGGCGGCTGACGGCACGCAGGTGGTGCGCTTTCTGCGCCGTGTGCGCAACGTCGATCGCGAGCGCAGCGTCATCCGCCTGCCTGGGTACGAACAGGTCGCGGCCGATCCGGTGCTGTACGCGCACGCCTCGCGCATCCTGCACATGGAGTCCAACCCGGGGAATGCGCGCGCGCTGGTGCAGCGGCACGGCAATCAGGACGTCTGGCTGAATCCGCCGCCGATTCCGCTGACCACCGAGGAGATGGACTGGATCTACGACCTGCCGTTTCAGCGTCGGCCGCATCCGTACTATGGCGACGCCAATATTCCCGCCTATAAGATGATCCGCTTCTCGGTCGCGATCCAGCGCGGCTGCTTTGGCGGCTGCACGTTCTGCTCGATCACCGAGCACGAGGGGCGCATCATCCAGAGCCGCTCGGAAGATTCAGTGCTGCGCGAGATCGAGAAGATCCGCGATCACGTGCCGGGATTTACCGGCGTGATCTCCGATCTTGGCGGCCCGACCGCCAATATGTACCGGCTGGCCTGCAAGAGCCGCGAGATTGAAAGCGCCTGCCGCCGTCCGTCCTGTGTCTACCCGGGCATCTGTCCCAATCTCGATACCGACCACGCGCCGCTGATAGAACTGTACCGCAAGGCGCGCGCGCTGCCGGGCGTCAAGAAGGTGCTGATCGCGTCGGGCGTGCGCTACGACCTTGCGGTCGAATCGCCCGAGTATGTGCGTGAACTCACCCAGCACCACGTCGGCGGCTACCTAAAGATCGCGCCCGAGCATCTGCGCGAAGGGCCGCTGTCGAAGATGATGAAGCCGGGAGTGGGCTCCTACTACAAATTCAAGCAGCTGTTCGACCGCTATTCCAAGGAGGCCGGCAAGGAGCAATACCTGATCCCGTATTTCATCGCTGCGCATCCGGGCACGACCGACGAGGATATGCTCGAGCTGTCGCTGTGGCTGAAGCGTAATGGCTTTCGCGCCGATCAGGTGCAGGCGTTCCTGCCCTCGCCGATGGCCACCGCGACCGCGATGTACCACAGCGGCAAGAACCCGCTCAAGCGCATCACGCGTGACAGCGAGGCAGTGGTCATTCCGAAAGGCCTGCGCATCCGGCGCCTGCACAAGGCGTTCCTGCGCTACCACGATCCGAACAACTGGCCGCTGCTGCGCGAGGCGCTGCGACGCATGGGGCGAGCCGACCTGATCGGCAGTTCGCGAGCGCAGCTGGTGCCGGCCTATCAGCCCGCCGGTACCGGAGTGCAGGCAGCCGCACGCCCCATCCGTACGCGGCCGATGCGAACGCAGCACACCGGCCTGCCACGGGTGCCGGCGCGCGTGCCGGGCCGCAAGGCACCGCGGGATCGACGCTGAGCGATGCGCGCTACCGCGCGTCGCTTCTGTCAGCTTGCGGCGCTGCTGCTCGCGCTGGCGACACTCATTGGCGCCATCGGCGCGCATGCGTTGCAGGGCCGCCTGAGCGCCGACCGATACGATGTGCTGCAGACCGCGCTGCACTATCAGTTCTTTCATGCGCTGGGACTGCTGGGACTGGGAATACTGCTGGATCGGCTGCCGCTGCGCACGCTGCAGGCCGCGGGCTGGCTGCTGTTCGCCGGTGTGCTCATGTTTTGCGGCAGCCTGTACCTGCTGCTCGCCGGCGCGCCGCGGCTGGTGGCAGTGCTCACCCCGGTCGGCGGCCTGGCGCTGATCGCGGCCTGGTGCCTGGCAGCCGTTGCCGTCGGCAGCCGCGCGGCCGCTAGCGACCAGCGGTAGCGGTAAGCGCGATGGATCAGCTGCCGACAGCCGAGGATCTGCGGGAATGGTGGCGGCGCTGGCTGCTGCCAGGGCTGTCGCTGCTGGTGTTCACCGGCGTCGCATTCGCACTGCGGCGCGAGCTGGAGCATTTCCGCTTCTCCAATGTGCTGGCGAACCTGCGCGCGATCCCCGCCGCGGCGATCGTCGCCGCCATCGCCTGCACCGCGGCGAGCTACTGGTTGCTGGGTTTCTACGACGTGCTGGCGCTGCGTTATCTCGGCAAGCCGCTGTCATACGCCCGCACGGTGTTTACCGCGTTCATCGCCTACTCGTTCGGTCATAACTTCGGCATCGCGGCCTTCACCGGCGGCGCGGTGCGTTACCGGCTGTATTCCTCGCAGGGCCTGAACGCAGCCGACGTCGCCACCGTGGCGGGCTTCTGCGCCGTGACTTCGGCCATCGGGCTGGCTGCGCTCGCCGGCGTGTCGTTCGTATTCGCCCCGCACCAGGGCGTGAATCCGTCGCACCTGAACCGCCACATCGTGCAGGCACTCGGCGTCGTGCTGCTGGCACTGATCGGCGCCTATGCGCTGTGGTCGGTGGTCGGCCCGCGCCAGATTGAGGTGCGTGGCTGGGCGTTGCGTGCGCCGCGCCCTTCCGTGGCATTGCCGCAGATCCTGCTGGCGGTGGTGGATCTGGGGCTGTCGGCGCTGGTGTTGTGGTACCTGCTGCCCGCCAACAGCGGCGTCGAGCTGCTGACATTTGCCGGCGCCTATTCGACCGCCATCGTAGCCGGCGTCATCAGCCACGTCCCCGGCGGCCTGGGCGTATTCGAATCGCTGATCGTGCTGGCGCTGCCGAGCGTGCCGGCGGACCAGCTGCTCGGATCGTTGCTCGCCTGGCGCGCGGTGTATTACCTGCTGCCGCTGCTGGTGGCGGCATTGCTGTTCGGCGGCCAGGAGCTGCGCGCCCAGCGGCCGGCGCTGGCGCGCATCGAACAGCTGGCGGCGGCCTACATCGCGCCGATCGTGCCGCAGGTGTCCGGTGCGCTGGTGTTCGTCGCGGGCTTTCTGCTGCTGGTATCGGGCTCGACGCCCACCATCGATCAGCGCTTGTCGGTGCTGCGTGACATCCTGCCGCTGGTGGTGCTGGAACTGTCGCACCTGGCCGGCAGCGTGATCGGCCTGGCACTGCTGATCCTGGCACGGGCGCTGTTTCGGCGCCTGGCCGCGGCCTACCAGCTCACCGTGTGGCTGCTGGCCGCCGGCATGGTGACCTCGCTGCTGCGGGGACTGGAAATCGAGCAGGCGCTGCTGCTTGGCCTGGTGCTGCTGGTGCTGTGGCTCGGCCGGCGCGCGTTCTACCGGCCGGCGCAGATCCTGGCGCAGCGCTTCACGCCGGCGTGGATCGTGAGCCTTGCGATCGTGATTTCAACCGCGGTATGGATCGGATTCTTCGCCAACCGCCACGTGGACTATTCGCACTCGCTATGGTGGACGTTTGCGTTCGAGGCCGACGCACCGCGCATGCTGCGCGCCTCACTGGTGGTGGTCCTGCTGGCGGCGGCATTCCTGGCAATGAATCTGCTGCGCCCGGCGCGGCCCGAGCCCGGCGTGGCCTCGGTGGAGGATCTCACGCGTGCGCGCGGCCTGATCGGCAACTGCTCGCAGGCGGTGGCTAACGCGGCACTCAGCGGCGACAAGCGGCTGCTGTTCAGCGCCGCCAACGACGCGTTTCTGATGTACCAGATCAACGGCCGCAGCTGGGTGGCGCTCGGCGATCCGATCGGCGCGCGCGATGCGCAGGAAGAGCTGGTATGGCGTTTTCGCGAGCTGTCGGATTGGCACGCCGGCTGGACGGTGTTCTACCAGGTCAGCGCCGAACGCCTGCCGCTGTATGTCGATCTGGGGCTGGCGGTGATGAAACTGGGAGAGGAGGCGCGGGTGTCACTGGCGGATTTTTCGCTCGAGGGCAGCGCACGCGCGGAGCTGCGCACCCAGCGCCGGCGCGCCGAGCGAGACGGCGCCACCTTCGAGGTGCTGCAACCGCAGCAGCTGCCGAGCCTGTTGCCGAAGCTGCAGGCAGTCTCCAACGCCTGGCTCGAGGACAAAGCGGTGGCGGAGAAGAGCTTCTCTGTCGGCGCATTTTCACCCGGGTACGTCGCCAACTTTCCGGTGGCCGTGGTGCGCTGTGGCCAGGAGCTGGTGGCGTTTGCCAGTCTGTGGATCGCCGGCACCGGAGACGAGATCGCGGTCGACCTGATGCGCTTCGGCCCGGACGCGCCGCGCGGCGCGATGGATTTCCTGTTCGTGGAACTGATGTTGTGGGGTCGGGCGCAGGGTTATCGCTGGCTCAATCTCGGCATGGCGCCGCTCGCGGGCCTGGAGCAGCACCCGCTGGCGCCGGTCTGGCACCGGGTAGGGAATTTTGTATTCCGTTACGGCGAGCACTTCTACAACTTCGACGGGCTGCGCAAATATAAGGCGAAATTCAATCCGGTGTGGGAATCCAAGTACCTGGCCTCACCCGGCGGGTTGGCGCTGCCGCGCGTGCTGCTGGATGTCTCGGTGCTGATCTCCGGTGGCGTCAAGGAACTGTTTGCAAAATGAAACCACAGCAGTCGGTGCCGGCGGTGCGCATCCGCTCGCGGTCGCGCTGCGTGCCGCCTTTGGCCGGCATCGCGATGCGGTGCTGCAGGCCCCGACCGGCGCCGGCAAGAGCACGCTGGTGCCGCTGGCGCTGCTGCACGAAAAGTTCGTCCAAGGCCGCAAGATCCTGATGCTCGAGCCGCGCCGGCTGGCGGCGCGCGCGGTGTCCGCTCGCATGGCGTCGCTGCTGGGCGAGCGCATCGGCGACACGGTGGGCTATCGCATGCGGCTCGACACGCGGGTATCGCGTGCAACGCGCATCGAAGTGGTCACGGAAGGGGTGCTGACGCGGCTGCTGCAAGAGGATCCGGCGCTCGAGCAGGTCGCCTGCCTGATTTTCGACGAATACCACGAGCGCAGCCTGGCCGCCGACCTGGGCCTGGCGCTGGCGCTGGATGCCAGGCGCGAGCTGGGTGCGGCGTTTCGAGTGCTGGTCATGTCGGCGACACTCGATGGCGAGCGCGTGGCGGCGCTGCTCGGCGACGCCGAAGTGGTGTCGGTGCCAGGGCGCGCGTTCCCGGTGCAGCTGCAATACCTCGGGCGCGGGCTGCCGCTGCTGCCGGGCGCCGCCGCCGATTCGATCGAGCGCGCCGTGGTGTCGGGCGTACGGCGCGCACTCGACGAGTCGACCGGCGACGTGCTGGTGTTCCTGCCCGGCGCCGGTGAGATCCGGCGCGTGGAGGCGCTGCTGCCCGCGGCGCAATTACCGGCATCGGTTCAGGTGCTGGCGTTGTACGGTGACATGGGTGCCGCGGCGCAGGACGCGGTGCTGGCGCCAGCTGCAGCCGGCAGCCGCAAGGTCGTGCTCGCGACCAACATCGCGGAGACCAGCCTGACCATTCCCGGCGTGACTGCGGTCGTGGACTCGGGTCTGGTACGCCGCTCACACTTCGATCCTGCGACCGGCATGAGCCGACTGGAGGTGTCGCGCATCTCGCGCGCCGCCAGCGAGCAGCGCGCCGGCCGCGCCGGCCGCGTCGCACCCGGCATCTGTTACCGGCTGTGGAGCGAAGGTGCGCACGCCGGCCTGGCTGCCGCGACGACGCCCGAGATTCTGGAAGCCGACCTTGCGCCGCTGGCCCTGGAGCTGGCGCGCTGGGGCACCGACGATGCCGCGCAGCTGCAATGGCTGGATGCACCGCCGGCGGCGACGCTGCAGCAGGCGCGCGATCTGCTGCTGCGGCTGGACGCGCTGAATGCGCAGGGGCGCCTGACGGCTGCCGGCCGCGACATGGCGCGTCTGCCGGTGCATCCGCGCCTGGCGCACATGCTGCTGGCCGCGCGCGGCCTCGACGCGGTGGAGCTGGCAGCACAGCTCGCGGCGCTACTGTCGGAGCGCGATGTGCTGCGGCGGGGGATGGGCGGCGCAGCGCACGATCCGGATATCCGCTCACGCCTGGAGCTGCTGCGCGGCGAGTTGTCGGCTGACGATGCCAACAGCAATCTGCTCGAGCGTGTGCGGCGCGCGGCACAAACACTGGCTGGCGCGGCGCGCGCGCTGCCGGGCGCCGCCGCAGCCACCCGCAAGCGGGCGCCGCCGACGGAACTGGCCGGCGCGCTGCTGGCGCTGGCGTTTCCCGATCGTATCGGCCAGCGCCGCGAGGGCGGCGATGGCCGCTACCTGCTCGCCAACGGTCGCGGCGCCGCGTTTGCAGGTACCGTTTCGCTGGCGCGCGAGGAGTTCATCGTAGCGGTGGAACTGGACGATCGCGAACGCGAGGCGCGCATCGATCTGGCAGCGCCGTTGACCCGGGAGCTGCTGGAGCAGATCTTCGCCGCGCGTATCGTGACCGAGGAGCGCTTTGGCTGGGAGGATCGCTCCGCCGCGGTGATCGCGCGGCGTGTGCGCCGGTTCGATGCGCTGCTGCTGGAAGATGCGGCGCGACCGGCGGCCGACGATGAGCGCGCCGTGGCCGCGATGCTGGAGGGCCTCAGGCAGCTGGGCATTGAGGCACTGCCCTGGGACGCGCACAGCCGGGACCTGCAGGCCCGCATGCAATTCGTGCTTGGGCTACATCGCGATGATCTGGCCGACTGGCCGGCGAGCGACGATGCAGCGCTGGCGCTGAACCTGGCGCAGTGGCTCGGGCCATACCTGGCCGGAATCACGCGGCGCGAACAGCTGGCACGGGTGCCGCTCGCCGAGGCGCTGCTCGGCCGGCTCAGCGCTGCGCAGCAGCGCAGCTTCGAAACGCTGGCGCCACGTACGCTTGCGGTGCCGAGCGGCTCGCACATTCGTATCGACTACACTGATGCCAGTGCGCCCTGCATTTCAGTGCGACTGCAGGAAGTGTTCGGGCTGACAGAAACCCCGCGCGTCGGCGGCGGCGCGGTGCCGGTGACGTTCAAGCTGCTGTCGCCGGCCCAGCGACCGGTGCAGATTACGCGAGACCTGGCCGGATTCTGGCGCAGCAGCTACCTCGAGGTGCGCAAGGACATGCGCGGCCGCTATCCCAAGCATCACTGGCCGGACGATCCGCTGCAGGCGCAGCCGACGCGCGGCGCCCGGCGCAAACCCGGCAAGCCGACCTGACTGCCTCAGCAGTGCATCGAACGTGAACTTTGCTTAACGAGGGGAGCGCGGACGCGTTGTTGTATCCTGTAGCAGTCCCGTGACGCGGGCGGGCCGGATAAGGAGGCTTCCACAGTCATGGACGCACGATGGATAGGCCTGGGCCTGGCGCTGCTGCTCGCCGGCTGCAATAAATCGCAGCCGCCGCGAGCCCAGCATGCCCCGCGCGCGCTACCGCGCGACATCGCATGGTTCGATGGCAGCCTCCAGGGTGCATTCATCGTCGCCAAACGCGAGAACCGCCCGGTGTTGCTGTACTGGGGCGCGGAATGGTGCCCGTTCTGCCACACGCTGAAATCCAAGGTGTTCTCGCGTCCCGACTTCATCGCCAAGAGCCATCTGTTCCTGCCGGTATATCTCGACGGCGATGACGATGGTGCGCAGAAGTGGGGCGAGCAGTTCGGCATACAGGGTTATCCGACCATCATCGTGCTCGATCCCGACCGTCACGAAATCATTCGCCTCGGCGCCGGCCGCGATGTTGCGCAATACGCCGCGATACTGGATATGGCCCTGGAAGACGTGCAGCCGGTCGATGCCGTGCTGCAGGCCGCCGCCCAAGGCAAGGCCCTCGGCGCCAATGAATGCCGGCGCCTGGCGTATAACTCCTGGGAACTCGACACGCTGGATCAGAAGGAATACGCGCAGCGCGCCGATCAGCTGCAGGCCGCCGCGGCGCTATGCCCGCCGGATCTTGCACTCGAGCGCGCCAGGCTGACGATCTACGCGGCGTATTACCAGGCCAACGCGGACAGCGGTGCGCTGGATGCACCCAAGGCGGTGCCTTCGGTGCGGCTTGCGGGCTTGACCGACCAGGTCGCGGCGATCGTTGCGCAGCGCAGCCTTGCGGTCTCGAGCGCCAATGCGCTGCAGATGCTCGATGACAGCTTCTTCAAGGCGGCGAACGCGCGCGGCGCAAAGTTCGCACTGCCGCTGCGCGACGACTACGTCGGTACCATGGATGCGGCCGCGAACGATCCGCGCTACGTCGAGGCCGATCAGCTCGGCTTCATCGACGCCAAGCTGCGCGCGCTCAAGGCGTTCGGGGGGCCGAAGTCGAAACTGCCGGCGGACGCAGTGGCGGCCGCGAACACGCGCATCGATGCCGCGCTCGACTCGGAGCAGAATCCGTATGTGCGCTCCGGCCTGGTGAATGCTTCGCTCAACATCCTCGAGGACACCGGCGATTATCCGAAGGCGTATCAGATCGCCAAAGCCGAGACGGCCCGATCGGCCATGCCGTATTACTTCGAGGCCGATCAGGCCGAGGTGGCCGAGAAGATGGGTCAGAAGGATGAGGCCGTGAGCCTGCTGGATCAGGCCTATCGCGAATCGCAGGGCACCGCCACGCGCTTTCAATGGGGCCAGCTGTATGTCAGCGGTCTGCTGCGCATGACCCCCAATGACAGCTCGCGCATACAACAGGCCGGATCAGACGTGCTGGCGGAACTCGACGGCCCGGATCGCATTTACCGCCGGGCGCGGGTGCGACTGGAGCGGCTGGATCGCGAGCTGCGTGAGTGGAATGATGCTTCCAACGGTCGGCACGTCGATGTGCTGCAGGTGCTGCACACGCGCATGCAGGAGATTTGCGTGAAGATCCCGGATGCCGAGCCGGCGCGCGCCAGCTGTGATGCGTTTTTGAAGTCGGCCTGAGCGACCCCGATCGACGCTGGTGGGCGAGCCCGGCTTCGATCAATTGGAGCTGTTGCCCGTCGCGGCCGTTCGCTTGGGCCGGCGCACGGCCCTGACCTTGCCGCTGCCGCCGCCGCCGCAGAAGAAGCGCTCGCCGCCATCCGACTCGAGCCCCGAAACGCCGACTCCGGCCGGCATCTCCAGCCTCTCCAGCACCTCTCCCGTTTGCGGATCGATTCGCCTTAAATCGCTCTGATCCCCTTCCCAGGTGGCATGCCAGAGCTCGCCGTCGGTCCAGGTGACCCCGGTGACGAAGCGGTTGGATTCGATGGTGCGAAGAATGGCCCCTGTTTCGGGATCGATCTGATGGATCTTGCGGTCCCGGTACTGGCCCACCCAGAGCGTACCTTCGGCCCAGGTGAGGCCCGAGTCGCCGCCGCCACCGGGCGCCGGGATCGTGGCGAGCACACGGCCGGTGTTCGGATCGATCTTCTGGATGCGATCCTCGGCGAGCTGATACAGGTGCTGGCCGTCGAAGGCCGTTCCCGCATGCGAGACGACATCGATCGAGCGCAGCGTCTTGCCGCTGGCGGGATCGAAGGCGTGGATCTTGTCTCCAGCCGCAAACCAGACATTCTGACCGTCGTACGTGACGCCATTCACGCGCTCGGCACCCGGAAAGGGTCCGTACTCACGAACGATATCGGCGGTGGATCTACTCATGACTCCATCTTAGTCAATCGGCAGAGACGCGGGGAGTAACAACGTTGTCGTGAATCCCGGCACCGGCGGAGTCATCCAACGACGAGCTCGCCCGCGATTGTATGACTGCACTCGCCCTGCTGCCGCCAGTGCATCGAGCGCCCGCTGCACGCTGCGCTGGCTCGTTGCAAGCGCCAGCGCCAGGGCCGAGCTCGACCACGACTCGCCGTCCGCGAGGAAGGCAAGCACAGCGGCATGCTGCGATTCGATGGGCCGCGCCAGCACCACCACCTCGGATGCATGATGCGGCAATAGCGCGAAACCTCGCGGCGTCGCGCTCACGCCGGCCAGCTTGCGCAGCAGCCTGCGAAGCCGCCCGATTTCGACTCGCAAACGCGCGCGATGCGATTCATCGGCGCGCTTCGCCCGGAACGCCCGCGCCACGAGCGTGTCCCGCGGCACGTCCCCCGGCCACGCCTCGCCCAGCGCACGTGCGAGCACGAACAATACCGGCCGCCGGGCGAGGCAGACTACCGTGCGAGCCTCACGCACTACGTGACGGCACGCGTCTACGACCAGGGCCTGCGACGCCAGCAACGCCTCGACCTCCTCGAGCAGCACCAGTCGCTCCCCGCCGCTAGTCACCAGCCGCGCCGCGGGCGTGCTCAGCGTAAGGCTCGCGCTCTCGACCTCCGCCGTCAGCGCCGGGATGCCTGCCTGGCGCGCGGCGCTCTGGGCCTGCGCGAGCGCAGCGCGCGCCGCCCGGGTCCGCAGGCGCCGCACCGCAATCCCCGCGACCACCAGCTGGTGGACCACCTGCGACGCGGGTGGGCGGAACGCCGGTTCGAGTGCAGCCAGCCTGTGCTCAGCCTCATCGAGACGTCCCATCAGGAGCAGGCGCCGCACTTTGAGATAGCGTGCGTGCGCGGCGTTCACCAGGTCGCCGTGCTGTTCCAGTGTCGCGCGCGCTGCGTCGAGCGCGTTTGCGGGCCACCCCAGGTCGCGCGACACCAGGGCGATCTCGAACTGCGCAACGACACATCGCGCGCGTGCCACGGCCTCTTTCGGTCCGAAGGCACGCGCCGCGGCTCGCAACAGCGCTTTCGCCCGGGCCAGATCGCCGAGCTGCGCCATCGCGATGCCTCGCAGCGCGAGCGCCGGCGCGTCCTCGCGCAGGGCAACCCGCTTCAGTGCACCGAGCGGATCACCCGCTGCGAGTGCACGCGCCGCGGCGGTGATCAGCGAGTCCATTTGAATCCCGCCACACTTGTCACTCCCACCGTTCGGTGCCAGGCCTTTAGTCTACGAGCACCAAGCAGCAAGTCGGATCGAGAAGGAGAAAGGCAATGACGACACACACGAATACAGCACGGAAACTAACACCAGCCGGAGCAGCACCCATGGTTGATATTTTGCACAAGGTCGGAATCAAATCGTCGGCCCAGAACGATGTCTATCGGGCATTGACTACGGTCGAAGGTCTTTCGGCCTGGTGGACCGACAACACCCAGGGCGAAAGCAAAGTCGGCGCCGTGCTGAAGTTTCGATTCGGTACCGGCGGCTTCGATATGAAGGTGCTGGAGCTTCATCCGGCCAGGCATGTGCTGTGGGAAGTGATCGCCGGACCCGAAGAATGGATCGGCACGAAAATAAGCTTCGATCTCAAACAACAGGGTGACTGGACCATCGTGCTGTTCAAGCACCAGGGTTGGAAGCAGCCGGTCGAGTTCATGCACCATTGCAGCACCAAGTGGGGCGTGTTCCTGCTGAGCCTGAAGTCGCTGCTGGAGACCGGCAAAGGCGCCCCGTACCCAAACGACATCAAGCTCGACAGCTGGGAATGAATCCGCGGCGCCGTTCAGCTGGAAGCGCTGCCCGCCGGCAGTTGCGATGCGATCAACGCACGCACGGCGGGCATCAGCGCGGCGATCGGACCACTGTTGCCCGGGAACACCAGTCGGGTGAAGTAGCTGCCGTCCATCAGCAGCATCAGCGCGTCACCGAGCGCCTCGGGGTCGCGGGCCCCCAGCTCGTGCGCCATCTTGCGCAGCCGCTTGCGCACGTCTTTCTTGAAATGGCGCACCAGCTCGCTGAGCACGTCATCATCGTCCGCCATCTCGCCGGCTGCATTGCCGAGCGCGCAGCCGCGGCAGGCCTTGTCCTTGACGATCACCAGGTGCGCTTCGAACAGCGACTCGATCTGCCGGCGCGGATCGTCGGGGTAGGCCGCGATGGTGGCTTCCCACCATTCCCAGAACTCGCGCTGACGCTCACGCAGATATTCCGCGACCAGTGCATCCTTGGACTCGAAGCTGCGATAGAAACTCATCTTGTTGGTGCCGGCTTCGGCGGCAATGGCATCCACACCCACGCTGCGGATGCCGTGCTGATAGAACAGCTCGCACGCGGTATCGAAGATGCGATCGCGCACGCGCGGCTTGGCACCAGCGCTCTCGGCCTCGTGCCCGGCGACGTCGTCGTTGGCGGCATTCATTTTTATAGCTCCGGTTGACACCCGCGTTACTGGTTAGTAACATCGACTACGTTACTGACCGGTAACTCACATCTCTAGATTGCTCGCCGGCGGGTCCGAAGTCAAGGGAAACAGGCAGTTAGCAGCATTGTCAGGTTATTTGGGAGCATCTCATGCGATATGTAAGGCTCGGACTCACGCTGGCGGCACTGGCCGCCGGAATCGTCAGCAGTCTGCTGTCGGGCTGTGGCCACTCGCTGGCCGCGGCAGCGCCGGCGGCTCCGCCAGCGCCGGAAGTCACCGTGGCGCAGGTCATCGCCCGGCCGCTGCATCAATGGGTGGAACTCACCGGCACCCTGCAGGCCATCGATTCGGTGCAGGTGCGGCCGCGCGTCAGCGGCTACGTCGATGCGGTGCGCTTTGAGGCCGGGGCGCGCGTTGCCAAGGGCGCCATCCTGTTCCAGATCGATCCGCGGCCGTTCGCGCTGGAAGTGGAGCGCCTGAACGCCGAGCTCAATCGCGCGCAGTCGAAGCTCGATTTTGCGACCGCTGGCCGGGCGCGCGCCGAGCGCCTGTTCGCACAGAATGCGATCGCGCGCGAGGAATACGAGCAGCTGACCTCGGCCGCCACCGAGGCCGCCGCCGACGTTGGATCGATTCGCGCACAGCTCGATACGGCGCACCTGAACCTGGAGTTCACCCAGGTGCGCTCGCCGATCGATGGTCATGTGTCGCGGGCGCTGATCACCGCCGGCAATCTGGTATCCAGCGCCGATGTCCTGACCACGGTGGTGTCGGACGACCCGATCTACGCCTATTTCGACACCGATGAGGCCACCTACCTGAAATTCGCCAAGCTCGCGGGCGGCAGCGCGCATGGCCGCAGCGACTACGCCAGCGCGGTGTTCCTCGGGCTGGTGGGCGAGCAGGGCTTCCCGCATCAGGGCCGACTCGACTTCCTCGACAATCAGGTCGATTCGCACAGCGGCACCATCCGCGCGCGAGCTGTGTTCGACAATCGCGACGGGCAGTTCACTCCGGGCCTGTTCGCGCGCATCAAGCTGGTCGCGCACGACAGCTACGACGCGGTACTGATCGATGACCGCGCGATCGGAACCGATCTGGGCAAGAAATACGTGCTGGTGCTCAAGCCCGACAATTCACTCGACTATCGGCTGGTCGAACTTGGGCAGAGCGTCGAGGGGCTGCGCGTGGTGCGCACCGGACTGGCGGCCAATGACGTCATCGTGATCAACGGCCTGCAGCACGTCGCGCCCGGCATCCAGGTGCAGGCGAAACACGTGCAGATGGACGCCAGCAACGCTGCGGTGGAGCAGGTCGCGGCCACTCCGACCGTTGCCACCCCGGCGGTGGCTACTCCGACAGCAATCGCCCGAGCGCTGCCGGCCACAGCCACGAGAGCACGCTGAGCGTATAGCCGCGTCTCAACGGATCGGATCGATTTATGAATATCTCGCGCTTCTTCATCCAGCGGCCGATCTTTGCCGCCATGGTGTCGGCGGTGATCCTGCTGGCCGGACTGATCGCGCTACCGCGATTGCCGATCAGCGAGTACCCGCAGGTGGTACCGCCTACCGTCGTGGTACGCGCGAGCTATCCCGGCGCCAGTCCGAGCACCATCGCCGAAACCGTCGCCTCGCCGCTGGAACAAGCCATCACCGGCGTTGAGGACATGCTCTACCAGTACTCGCAGGCGACCTCGGACGGCGTGATGACGCTGACCATCACCTTCAAGCTCGGCACCGATGTCGACAAGGCCCAGGTACAGGTGCAGAACCGCGTGGCGCAGGCGCTGCCGAAGCTGCCGCAGGAAGTGCAACGCCTGGGCGTCACGACCAACAAGGCGTCGCCCGATATCACGCTGGCGGTGTTCGTGTTCTCGCCCGACGGGCGCTACGACCAGACCTATCTGTCCAATTTCGTCGCGCTGCGAATCAAGGACGAGCTGTCGCGGCTCGACGGCGTCGGCGACGTGCAGAGCTTCGGCGGCGGCGCCTACTCGATGCGCGTCTGGCTCGACCCGGAGAAAGTCGCCACCCGCGGCCTGACGGCGGGCGACGTGGTAGCCGCGATCCGCGAACAGAATATCCAGGTGGCAGCCGGTCAGCTTGGTGCGCCGCCGGCCGCTAATGGTGCGAATTTCCAGCTCGCGATCAACACCAAGGGGCGCCTGGTCGACGAGACCGACTTCGAGAACATCATTGTTAAGACCGGCGATGCCGGCCAGGTAGTGCGGTTGCGCGATGTCGCGCGGATCGAGCTGGGATCGGACAATTACGCGTTGCGCGCCATGCTCAATGGCCGCACCGCCGTGGCCATCCCGATCTTCCAGCGACCCGGCAGCAATGCGATCGCGATTTCCGATGCCGTGCGCGCCAAGATGGCGGAGCTGAAGAAGAGCTTTCCGCAGG
Organism: Gammaproteobacteria bacterium; assembly: GCA_003132025.1. GTDB lineage: Bacteria > Pseudomonadota > Gammaproteobacteria > Steroidobacterales > Steroidobacteraceae > FEN-1191. The sequence continues at coordinate 284 of PKWJ01000040.1, read as the reverse complement.
GCATCGACTACGACGTCGCCTACGATCCGACGGTGTTCGTGCGCGGATCGATCACGGCCGTGGTGCACACGCTGTTGGAAGCGATCGTGCTCGTAGTCCTGGTCGTGATCCTGTTCCTGCAGACCTGGCGCGCTTCGATTATTCCGCTGCTGGCGGTTCCGGTGTCGCTGATCGGCACCTTCGGCGTGATGTACCTGCTGGGATTCGGTCTCAACGCGCTGTCGCTATTCGGACTGGTACTCGCCATCGGCATTGTGGTCGACGACGCCATCGTCGTGGTCGAG
>PKWJ01000051.1 GCA_003132025.1 Gammaproteobacteria bacterium | reverse complement strand
CTCGGCGCGCATGTCGCGCGCCCCCGCCGGCAGCGAACGCAGGATGCGCAGCGTCATGCCATCGGCCTCGCAATACGCTCCCGGGTATGGCGGGGCCACCGCGCGCACCAGGTTATGCACCGCGCGCGCGCCGCGGCGCCAGTCGATGGCGCCGTCACGTGCGGTGCGGCGGCCGAAATAGCTGCCGTCCGCGAGATTCTGCGGCCGGTGGTGCGCGGTGCCGGCGACCAGGGCCGGCAGGCTGCGATGCAGCGCCAGTTCCGCCGCCACGGTCACCTTGTGGAACACCTCCAGCGCGGTGTCGTCCGGCAGGATCGGGACCGCCTGGCTGTCAACGATATCGCCGGCGTCGGGTTTGGCGACCATCGCGTGCAGCGTGGCGCCGGTCTCGTGCTCATCGTGCAGTACCGCCCAGTTGACCGGTGCCCGGCCGCGATATTTGGGCAGCAGCGAGCCGTGCATGTTGTAGGCGCCGCGCGTCGGCAGCGACAGCAGGTCGCTGCCGAGCATCGAGCGGTAGTAGAAGGAGAACAGGAATTCGGGGCGCGGCGCACGCAGACGGGCGATGACTTCGGGAGCATTTGGACTCTCGGGCGTGAGCACCTGGATGCCGTGCCAGAGCGCATGACGCTCGACGCTGTCGAACCAGATGTTCTCGCCGGGTGCATCGACGTGCGTGATCACGATCGGCACCTCGACCCCGTGCGCCAGGAGCGTGCGCAGGCAGCGCACGCCGACATCGTGATAGGCGAACACCACCGCCCGCGGGCTCACGGCTGATCCTCGTGACGCTCCAGCACGGTGCCGACGATATAGCGCGGCCGATGCCGCACCTCGTCATAGATACGCCCGACGTATTCGCCCAGCAGCCCGACGCCAAACAGCGCCACGCCGAGCAGGAAGAATGCGATCGCAAACAGGGTGAATACGCCTTCGGCCTCGGGACCGATCATGTAGCGGCGCACCAGCAGGTACCCCACGAACACCACTGACAGCAGCGCGATCACGATACCGGTGCCCGAGAACAGGCGCATCGGTGCGGTCGAAAACCCGGTCATCAGATCGAAGTTCAGCCGCACCAGGCTGAACAGCGAATACTTCGACTTGCCGGCGCCGCGTTCCTCGTGCGGCACGCGCACTTCGGTCGGATTCATCGAGAAGGTGTACGCCAGCGCCGGAACGAAGGTGTTGTATTCCGAGCACTGATTGACCGCGTCGACCACCGCGCGGCCGTAGCCGCGGAACATGGAGCCCTGGTCGGTGATCTTGACCTGCGTGGTGCGCTCGCGGATGACGTTCATCAGGCGCGAGGCATAACGGCGCCAGGCCAGGTCCTGGCGCTCGATGCGGATGGTACCGACGTAATCATGTCCGGCGTCGAGTTCAGTCAGCAGGCGGCCGATCTGCTCCGGCGGATTCTGCAGATCGGCGTCGAGCGTGATCACGTAGCGGCCGCGGCTGTGGGCAAAACCGGCCAGGATTGCGCGGTGCTGCCCGAAATTGCTCGAAAACAGCACCACCCGAGTGACGTCGGGACGCAGTTCAAACTGACTGCGAAGCAATGCGGCGGAGCGGTCGCGGCTGCCGTCGTTGACGAACACGATCTCGTAGCTGCGGGCCAGCGCGTCCAGCGCCGGATACAGGCGCGTGAACAAAGCCGGCAGCACTTCCTGCTCGTTGTAGACCGGAATGACGACGGTCAGCTCAGGTACCGCGCGGGCCATGCTGCGTGCCGTTAGCGACCGGACACGGTCGCGACGTTTGGCTGGCCCGCGGCACGCACCTGTCCGCCCAGTGCTTTCAGCGTGCGCGCCGTCTGCTCGCACACCCGCTCCACGTCCTGATCGCGCATGGCCGGAAACAGCGGCAATGTGACGATGCCACGGCCGATGTGCTCGGCGATCGGGAAATCGCCGGGCTTGAAACCCATCTGCCGATACAGCGTCAGCAGATGAATCGCCGGATAGTGCACCCCGATGCCGATGCCGGCGGCGTACATCTGCTCGATGAAGGCTCCGCGCTCCACGTGTCCGGGCAGCACGATCTGGAACATGTGCCAGTTGCTGGAGGTGAAATCCTCGAGCGGCAGTTCGCAGCCGAGCGAGCGGTCGAAGCACTCGAAATATCGGCGCGCCAGCACCCGGCGCCGCGCGTTGAACTCTTCCAGGCGCGCGAGCTGGCCGAGCCCGATGCGGGCAGCGATATCGGTCAGATTGTGCTTGCCGCCGGGCAGCGTCGAATCCAGGTCGCCATTCGGAAATCGCTCCACGCCCTGCAGCCGCCACAGCTCGCAGCGCCTGGCTTCCTGCTCATCGTTAAGCACCAGGCAGCCGCCCTCGGCGGTAGTGAGGTTTTTATTGGCGTGAAAACTGATCGATACCAGGTCGCCGGTGGCGCCGATGCGCTCGCCCTGCCAGCTTGCGCCCATCGACTGCGCCGCGTCCTCCAGCACCCGCAACTGGTGCCGGCGAGCGATCTCGTTCAGCCGGGTGCGATCGACCGGCAGGCCGGCCATATCCACCGGCAACAGCGCGCGCGTCAGGGGCGTGATCGCGGCCTCGATACGCGACAGGTCGATGTTGCGGCTGTGCGGCTCGACGTCGACGAACACCGGGCGCGCGCCGGCGCGCAGGATGACGTTCGCGGTGGCAACCCAGGACAGCGGTGTGGTGATGACCTCGTCGCCGGGACCGACGCCGGCGAGCGCCAGGCCGATTTCCATTCCGCCGGTGGCGGAACTGAGTGCGCGCACCGGCCGGCCGCCAAAATAATCCGACAGCCGCGCCTCGAACTCGCGCACCTGCGGACCACTGGTGATCCAGCCCGAGCGCAGCACCTCGACCACTCCGGCGATGGTGTCCTCGTCGATCGACGGCCGGGTAAACGGCAGAAATTCTTTACTCAAGATGGCACCGTAACAAATCGGCGCAGCGTCAGCTGCGCGCCACCAGCCACACGCCGGCAATGATGATGAAAATGCCGGCCACGCGTGTGACGCTGAGGCTTTCCGCAAACAGCAGCCAGCCGGCCACGGCCGTCACGATGTAGCCGACCGACAGCATCGGATAGGCGATGCTGACGTCCACGCGCGACAGCGCCAGGATCCAGAACACAACGCTGACCACGTAGCAGGCCAGGCCGGCAAGAATCGGCGGATTGAGTGCGATGCGCTCGGCCAGTGTCCAGCCGTTGGCGAAGCTGAAGGCGACACCCGATATGGCGCGTGAGCCCGCCTTCAGCAGCAGCTGCGCTGCGGCGTTGAGCATCACACCGGTCAGAACCAGCGCCAGATCCGCGCTTTTCATCATCTGCGCACCGCGACCAAGGACGGCGCAGTGTATATCACGCGCATCGGGGCGCCCAATGCTTCAAGTTCCTGATAATCCTCGGGTCGCAGAATGGCCAGCGCATCGCTTTGCTGCTGCCAGGCAAGCGCGAATTGCTTGAGATCCGCGAGCGCGAGCCATGGTTCCTGCTTCAGCCCGAAATCCAGCTCGCCGCGATAGCCCACCAGCGTGCAGGTGCGCTGCAGATAGAACGGCAGCGGCTGCGGGTAGACGTTCACGCAGTACACCGGGGTACCGGGGCCCACCCACGGCCGCAGCTGCTGCGTGAGCTGCACCAGCGAGCGCATGCGCGGCAGGTAATCGGCCGCCAGCAGCGCCGACTGCGCCAGCAGCAGCCCGCCAAGGCAGGTAGCCGCGGCGGCGCCGAGGACGAGGCCGCGGCGGCCCAGCCGCGCGCCGAAGCCGGCGCCGAGCGCGAGCAGCAGAAACGCGGCGGCAAAGCCAAGGATACTGATGGTGGAGGCACGCGCGACCAGCGCTGCCGCCGGCGGCGCCCACCATAGCAGCAGCACGATGGCGCCCACGCCGGCCGCGAACCACGCCACCGCGCGCAGATGCGCCGCCAAGCGCGCCGCCGGCAGCTCGGCGATCGCGCGACCGGTCAGCAGGCTCAGGGCCGGAAACAGCGGCAGAATGTACGGCGTCAGCTTGGATTGCGACATGCTGAAGAACAACAGCACGAACGCCGCCCACAGCAGCAGCAGCGCGGTTGCGCGCTCCCCGCCGCGCGCCGCGCGCCATGCCGAGAGCAGCGTGCCGGGCAGCAGCGTGGTCCAGGGCAGAAATCCGAGCGCCAGCACCGGCAGGAAGAACCAGGCGGGCTGGTAGCGGTCGAACTGCGCGGTACTCAGATAACGCTGAAAATGCTGGAAGATGAAGAAAAAATGCGCAAATTCGGGATTGCGCGCCGACACCAGCACAAACCACGGCGCCGCCAGCAGCAGCAATGCCGCCAGCGTCCACCATGGCTGCGCGCGCAGCAGCAGGCGCCAGTCTCGATGCAACAGCATGAACAGCACCGCGACCGCCCCGGGTATCAGGATGCCGACCAGGCCCTTGGTCATCACCGCCAGTGCCACACCGACGCCGAGCAACAGCGACAGCCGCCAGGTTTTTATCCAGGGCACCTCCGGCCGCTGCACCAGCAACGCCAGCGCCGTCATCGCCATCTGCAGACCCAGCGTGAGGCCCATATCCAGCGTCGCAATGCGCGCCATCGCGACGTACAGCAACGCGCTGGCCTGCACCAGCACCGCCAGCAGTGCGGCGCGCTGATCGTACAGCCGCAGCCCGAGCGCAAACGTCAGCATCAGGCCCAGCATGCCGGTCAGCGCCGGCCACAGGCGCACGGTCCAGGCATGCTGTCCGAACACTTCGAACGCGGCCGCGGTGGCCCAGTAGCCGAGCGCCGGCTTTTCGAAGTACTTGATGCCATCGAGCCGCGGCGTCACCCAGTCGCCGCTGGCGACCATTTCGCGCGGGATTTCCGCGTAGCGGCCCTCGTCCGGGTCGAACAGGTGCGGCCAATCGAGCGGCAGAAACCACAACAGGGCCAGGCCCAGCCATAGCACGGCTAATACGGAATGGCTGTACTGGCGTCGAAACATTGCGGGCCCGAACCTGTGGTGCCGCCGATTATCCTGTACCGGCAGCGGTTGCGGCACAATTTACAACGCCGGCGCGGCCGCGCGGAATTCGCGCGTGCGCCACGGCGCAGAATCCAGCCACATCTAGGCGTAGCATGTCCGCATGAGCCTTTCAGACGCTGAACTCCGGCGCTACAGCCGGCATTTGTCGCTCCCCGAAATCGGTGTCGCCGGGCAGGAGAAACTGCAGGCGGCGCGCGTGCTGGTGATCGGTACCGGCGGCCTGGGTTCGCCTGCCGCGCTGTATCTGGCCGCCGGCGGCATCGGCAATCTCGGAGTGCTCGACTTCGATCGGGTCGACGAGTCGAACCTGCAGCGCCAGGTGCTGTACGACACCGCCAGTATCGGCATGCCCAAGGCCGAACTGGCGCGCATGCGGCTCGCGGCGCTCAACCCGGAGCTGCAGCTGCAGGCTCACCAGATCGAGCTGTGCGCCGGCAACGTGCGGGAAATCTTCGACAACTACGACATCATCGTCGATGGCAGCGACCGCATCGCGACGCGCTATCTGGTCAACGACGCCTGCGTCATCTACGGCAAGTCGCTGGTCTCGGCGGCGATCCATCGCTTCGAAGGTCAGGCCATGACCTACGTGCCAGGCCGCGCGCCCTGCTATCGCTGCCTGTTTCCGCAGATCGACGCGGCCGCGACACCCAACTGTGCCGACGCCGGAGTGCTTGGTGTGCTGCCCGGTGTCATGGGCGCGATCCAGGCGACCGAAGTCATCAAGCTCGTGGTCGGCTTCGGCCTGCCGCTGATCGGTCGGCTGCTGACGTACGACGCGCTGGAAATGCGCTTTCAGGAACTGCGCTTCGCACGCCGGGTCGATTGCGCCGTGTGCGGTGAACGACCGAGCATCATCGCGCCGCAGGATCCTCCCGGCTTCTGCACCGCCGACGAGCTGCGACGCGTGCGCTCTATTTCCGCCGCCCAGCTTGCGGCGCGCGTCAAGGCTACCGGGCAGCCGATCAGCCTGATCGACGTGCGCGAACCGGCCGAGTTCGCCGCCTCGCATCTGCCGCGCGCGATCAACATTCCGCTCGACACCATCGAACAGCACGGCCGGCAACTGCCGCACGCGGGTACGGTCATATTCATGTGCCGCAGCGGCGTACGCAGCCGGCAGGCGTGTGCGCTCGCCAGCCGTATGGGGGTGAGTGAAGCATGGCAGCTGGAAGGCGGCCTGCTGGCCTGGAAAGCCGAGGTGGATCCGTCGTTGCGCTTGTAGTGCGCCGACGCCGCTCGCCGCGGCACGTCGCGGCACGCCGCGGTCAAGACTCGCCGACCACGCGCTGCAGATCGCGCGCGAATGCCGCGACGTCCTCTGCCGTAGTGGCCCAGGAGCACATCAGACGATAGCCGGCGCCCGAAAGGGTGTAGAAATGCCAGCCCATGGCGAACATGGCCTCGGCCACCGCCGCGCTCATATCGACGAACACCGCATTGACCTCGACCGCGCGTGCCAGCCGTAGGCCCGGCACGGCGCTGATTGCCGCGCCCAGGCGCTGCGCCATCGCATTGGCGTGCGCGGCGTGACGCAACCAGGCCCCGGATTCGAGCACGCCCTGCCACTGGCAGCTCTGAAAACGCATCTTGGAAGCGAGCTGTCCGGCCTGTTTGCCGCGGTAGTCGAACTGCGCGGCCAGCGCCGGATTGAAGAACACCACCGCCTCGGCGGTGTTGAGGCCGTTCTTGGTGCCGCCCAGGGACAGCACGTCCACGCCCGCGCGCCAGCTCAGGTCGGCCGCCGTGACCCCCGGCAGCGCCGCCAGCGCGTTGGCAAAACGCGCGCCATCCATCTGCACCGCCACATCGTGCGCATGCGCCACCGCGCTCAGGGCCGCAACCTCGGCCGGCCGATATAGCGTGCCCCATTCGGTGGGTTGACTGAGTGACAGCGCCCGCGGCCGCGGAAAATGCAGGTCGTCGCGCCGTGTGATCAGTTGCAGCACCGTTGCCGCTTCAAGCTTGGCGCCCGCGCCCGGCAGCGGCAGCAATTTGGCGCCACCGCTGAAGAATTCGGGCGCCGCGCACTCATCGGTCTGCACGTGGGCGGCCTCGTGGCAGACGATACCGTGGTAACTGCGCGCCAGCGCCGCCAGCGACAGCGAGTTGGCCGCGGTGCCGTTGAATACGAAAAAAACTTCGGCGGCATCGTGCTCGAACAGCGCACGAATCAGCGCACAGGCACGTTCGGTCCAGGCATCCTCGCCGTAACTTGGCGCGTAGCCGACATTGGCGGCGTGCAAAGCCTCCCAGGCTTCGGCGCAGATGCCGGCGGTGTTGTCGCTGGCAAACTGCCAGCCCGGAGCAGCGCGCGTCGGGTCAGTTTTCATAGGGCGCACAGGCTAGCGCGTTTCGCGTAGGCTAGACACTCATGTACGCCCTGGCCATCCACGGCGGTGCCGGCGACCTGCCGCGCGAGCCCTTCACCACTGCTCGCGAAGCGGCCTATCGGCGCGGCCTGGCGCAGGCGCTGGCCGCCGGCCAGCGCCTGCTGGAACACGACGGCTGCGCGCTGGACGCCGTGCAGGCGGCGGTCACGGCGCTGGAGGACGATCCGCTGTTCAACGCCGGGCGCGGCGCGGTACTGAGCGCCGACGGCACAGCCGAACTGGATGCCGCCATCATGGATGGCACCGACCTGCGGGCGGGCGCCGTAGCCCAGCTGCGTCATATCAGGAATCCGGTGCAGCTGGCGCGCGCCGTGCTCGAGGATGGATCGCAGGTATTCCTGGTCGGCGACGGCGCCGAGAGTTTCGCCCGGCAGGCCGGATTGGCTTTGGTTGACAATGATTATTTCATCACGCCCGATCGCCGGCAGCAGTTCGAAGCGCTGAAGCTGCGGCAGACTCAGGCGAATAGCGGCGTATCCACGCCGCTGCTGTCGCTCGACGAGCCTCCGCTGGGCACGGTCGGCGCCGTGGCGCGCGATGGCGCTGGGCGACTGGCCGCAGCCACCTCTACCGGCGGCATCGCGGGCAAGCGCTCGGGCCGCGTCGGGGATTCACCGGTGATCGGCGCCGGCACTTACGCCGACAACCACACCTGCGCGGTATCGACCACTGGTCACGGCGAGTGGTTCCTGCGCACGGTGCAGGCCTACGACATCTCGGCCCGGCTGCGCTACGGCGGCTATTCGCTGGCGAACGCAGTGAGCGAGGCAATCGTGCAGCGCCTGTCAGGCCTGGGCGCAGCCGGTGGGCTCATTGCCGTGGATCGCCTGGGCGAGATCGTCACGCGCCACAACACTCCGATCATGTTTCGCGCCAGCGTGCGCGAGGGCGAAGCCGCTGCGGTCGACATCTACTGATTACATCTATTTATAAAGAGCGGCGGCAGCCCCAATGTCCCCTAAGTCGCCGTCGGATAAGGGATCGCTGCCCCGAGTAGCGCTCCCTTGGCGTTCGCCGAGTCAATCGGTCGGGTGACCGGCGCGTTATGTCACACTTTTGATGGCAGCCGGCCGCCGCGGAGCGATTTATCGAGGTAGCCACAGCGGCAAAAACTTAGAATATGGGGCAGAGTCGCCTGCCCCAAGACGACGGAACAGCCCCTTGCCGCTCCACCGCATTGCCGTTGCTCCATTGACCGCGCTGCTCGCGGCCCTGCTGATGCTGGGCGCCGTGGCGCCGTCGGCGCGCGCTTCGGAAAAAACCTCGATCTTGAGCCTGATCGAGCAGTCGGCGGTATCCGCCCGGGTCGATCCCGAGGTCAGCAAACGGCAGGCTGAATCGGCACTCGAGTTGCTGCGCCGTGATCCCAATCCGGATCTGGAAATTCGTGCGCATCTGTTGCTGTGCGATTACCACTCCGAGCGCGACCAGGCCGCGGCCGAGCAGCAGATTGCGGCCGCCACGGCCTTGCTGCCCCAGGCGACGCGGCCGGGATTGCGCGCCGGGGTGCTCAACTGCCAGGGCGAAACACTGCAAACCGTCGGCGACAACGGGCAGGCGCGTGCGCTGTACGATCAGGCGGCCGCCATCGCCACCCAGACCGGCGATAATCAGATGCTGGCCGAGGTACTGTTCTCGAGCGGTTACCTGCGCTCGCTACAGGGCGAGTATGCCGCGGGACTGACCGAACTGCGGCGCGCTCAGGGCCTGTTCGAGCAGCAGCAGATGCCACAACACGCGCTGGCCGCGCTCGACAGCATCGCCATCACCTACAATCGCATGGGCGATTACACCGAGGCGGAGCACCTGTTTCAGCGCGCGCTCGAGGCACAGCACAAAGCCGGCCTGAAACGCGACGAGATGGTCACGCTGCACAATCTCGGACGCGCGCAGGAGAATCTGCAGGAATGGGATGCGGCGCACAGTGCATTCGCCGCCTCGCTCGAACTCAGCAAGCAACTGGACTATGTACGCGGCCAGGCCTACGCGCTGCGCGGGCTGGCCACCGTCGCCAATGCGCAGGGTAACCCGAACGCCGCCATGACGCTGCTGGATGAGGCCAGCGAACTGCAGCGGCGCACCCCGGACGTGCGCCTGCTGGGGCAGATCGACCTGGCGCGCGGCATCGCGCTGCACCAGCTCACGCGCCTGAAGGAAAGCGCCGCCATCCTCGGCCAGGCGCTGCTGGTGTTCCGACAGGCCGACTCACTCGGCGAACTCGGGCCGACCTACGACCAACTCGCAGCGGTGGACGCTGACCTGGGCGATTGGCGCGACGCTTTCGAATACCGCACGCTGGCGCAGAGCATGTCGACACGACTGCTGCGCGATCAGCTCGATCAGCGCTTTGAAACGCTCAAGGTGGAATTCGACACCGCGGCGAGGGAGCAGGAAAACGAACTGCTGACGCTCGAGAACGCGGCCAATCAGAAAGCGCTGGCGCAGCAGCTGCGGGCCAGCAACCTGCGCACCGCGGTGATCGTGCTCACGGCGCTGCTGCTCGCGGTTCTGGTGTGGCTGGCGGTACACCAGCGGCGCAGCACGCTGCGGCTGCGTGGACTGGCGATGACCGATGAACTCACCGCCGTGCCCAATCGCCGCGCGGTGCTGGCGCAGCTGGCACAGCTGCTGCGGCGCAGCCACACGCCGACATCGATCCTCATCATGGACATCGATCATTTCAAATCGATCAACGATCGGCACGGCCACCTGATCGGCGACGAGACGCTGCGCGCCATGACCGCCAATCTGCGCGAGGCGGTGTCCGAGCCGGCCATGTTCGGGCGCCTCGGCGGTGAAGAATTCGCGGTCGTTTTGCCGGCCACCGGACTGGATCAGGCCATCACGATTGCCGAGCGGCTGCGCGAGCGCGTGATGCGCATCGATCTGTCGCGCTGGCTGGGCGATCGGCGCATCACCGTCAGCATCGGCGTGGCCACGTCGGTTCCGACCCACGACACCATCAGCGTCATGCTGCGGCGCGCCGACGCCGCGCTCTATGCGGCCAAGGACGCGGGCCGAAACTGCGTGCGTACCCACGCGGCAGCCGAGGAGCAGATCACCCCGCGCGTCGCCTAAAGCACCGGCATGCGTGCACAGCGCCCCTACCACGGCAGCTGATCCAGGTCGACGTTGCCTCCGGTAAGGATGATGCCGACGCGCGCGCCGCCGATATCGAGTAGTTGCTCCTGCACCGCGGCGTAGGGCACGGCGCTTGAGGCTTCGACGATGATCTTGAGCTGCTGCCACAGCGTGCGCATCGCCCGTACGATCGACGCGTCGCTGACGGTGACGATATCGTCCACGTGGCGGCGGATCAGCTCCAGGGTGCGGGCACTCAATGCACCGCGCAGGCCGTCGGCGATCGTGACCGGCTGCAGCGAAGGCGACAAGGTCCCGGATGTGAACGATCGCCGGGCGTCGTCGGCACCGATCGGCTCGACCGCGATCAGTCGTATTGCCGGACGCAAGGCTTTTGCAGCCACCGCAACGCCGCTGGCCAGTCCGCCACCCCCCACGGGCAGCAGCAGCAGGTCGAGACCAGGCACGTCCTCTAGCAACTCGAGCGCAATCGTGCCCTGCCCCGCGATCACGCGCGGATCGTCGTAGGGGTGAATGAACGTGGCGCCAGTCTCAGCCACGAGCTGTGCGGCCAGCGCCTCGCGCGCCGCCAGGGTCGGCTCGCACCGCAGGACTTCGCCGCCGTAGCCGTACACCGCCTCGAACTTGGCGCGTGAGGAGTTCTCCGGCATCACGATCTGGGCCCGCACGCCGCGCAGCCCGGCGGCGCGTGCCACCGCGGCGCCGTGATTGCCTGAAGAATGCGTCACCACACCGGCCTGGATCTCGGCCGTCGACAGTGCAAACACCGCGTTGGTCGCGCCGCGTGCCTTGAATGTGCCGCTGTCCTGAAAATTCTCGCACTTGAAGTACAACTGCGCCCCGGCGAGCGCGTTCAGGGTTGCATTCTCGAGCACCGGCGTGCGCCGGGTACGGCCCGCGATTCGCTCGCGCGCCGCTCGAATGGTCTCCAGGGTAACGTCTGCCGGCTGCATGCACCGCTCGCTCGAGGGGCTGGAAGCATACCGAAACTGCGCTAGTGTCACACGGCGTCCGAAGTCGGCGGCAAGGCGCGACCGAGTGCGCGCTTCTGGTAGGCTGCCGCGGATGCAAGATGCAAGGTTGCTGCGCGAGCTCGGCGTGCGCGAGCTGGCTACGACCATTTTCAACTACACGGTCGGTAGCGGCATCTTCGTCCTGCCGGCACTGGCGGTGGCGCGCCTGGGGGCCGCCGCACCGCTGGCCTATCTGGTGTGCATGCTGGTCATGGGGCTGGTGCTGCTGTGCCTGGCGGAGGCCGGCAGTCGCGTGACGGTAACCGGCGGGGTTTACGCCTATGTGGAGACCGCGCTCGGCCCGCTCGTCGGCTTCATCGCCGGGGCTGTCCTGTTGCTTACCGGCCTGTTCGGCGGCGCTGCCGTGACGGTACTGTTTGCCCGCACCGTGATCGCCATGCTGGGATTGAATTGGAGCGGCTGGTACGCAACGCTGATCGTGGCGGTGGTCGCCACATTCGTCGTCATCAACGTGCGCGGCGTGCGCAACAGCGCCCGCGCCATGGAACTCGTCACCGTTCTCAAGATCGCGCCGCTGCTTGGCTTTGTGCTCATTGGTGCCGCTTTCGTACACCATTCGAACCTGATGTGGGATCAGCTGCCATCGCTGACCAATGTGCTGGGCACCGCCGGCGTGGTCATCTTTGCATTTAGCGGCATTGAGTCGGCGCTGGCACCGAGCGGCGAAGTACGAGCCCCCTGGCGCACGGTCCCGCGTGCCGCATTTCTGGCGCTGGGGGCGGCGACTGCGCTCTACCTTGCCATCCAGTGGGTCGCGCTCGGCATCGTGGGCAGCCGCCTGGGCGCTGATAACGTCGCGCCGCTGGCGCAGGCCGCAGCCGTATTCGCCGGCGCACCCGGACGCACGGTGATGATCGTCGCTGCGGCCATATCCATGCTGGGCTACCTGAGCGCCAATATTCTCTCGACCCCGCGCTCGATCTTCGCCTACGCGCGCGACGGCTTTCTGCCGGCGGCACTGTGCGCGGTGCATGATCGCTATCGCACTCCGCACGTCGCGATCATCATCCACGGTGGCCTGGTGGCCGCGCTGGCGCTGACCGGCAGCTTCGAGCGGCTGGCGATCTTCTCCAACCTGACCGCGTTCGTGCTCTACATGCTGTGCGCGATTGCGGTGATGGTGCTGCGGGCACGTGACGTACATAGCGATGGCGCGCCGTTTCGCATCCCGGGCGGAGCGCTGGTACCGGTGGCGACCGTGCTCGCCAATGGCTGGCTGCTGTACGCGACGGCGGCGCGCGACGACCTGCTGGGCTTAGGCCTGATCCTCGCGCTGGCACTGCTGCTGTACGGCGTGCGGCGCCTGCGTTTGCAGCGCACGCAGCCGGGTGGGTAGCGATTTCAGGTCGAGAGGATCGTCGGTTCGAATCCGGCGGCGCGGACGTCGGCAACGATCTCGCCGGCGTGCTGCGCGTCGCGAGCCTCGAAGCTCAGCTCCAGGGTGGCCGACTTGGCCGGCACGTTGGACGACAGGCGCCGGTGAAACACGTCCAGGATGTTGCCGCCCCGATCGCCGATCACCTGCGTCACCCTGGCGAGCGCGCCCGGTTGGTCGAAAATCGGAATGCGCAAGGTGACGATGCGCTGCTCGCGAACCAGCTCACGCATGATCACCGAGGCCAGCAGGCGCGGGTCAATGTTGCCGCCCGATAGAACCAGCCCGACCTTGCGGCCGCGAAAGCGCTGCGGCTGCGCGAGCACGGCTGCGAGGCTCGCGGCACCGGCTCCCTCGGCCACGGTTTTCTCGACATTCAGCAACAGCGCCACCCCGTGCTCGAGATCGTTCTCACCCACCAGCAGGATATCCTGCACCAGCGCGCGCACCACCTCGCGTGTCAGCATGCCCGCGGACTTGACGCCGATGCCCTCGGCGATGGTATTGCCATGGCAGATGGCCTGCTCACCCTTCAGTGCCGCCGGCATCGACGGGTAGCTTTCAGCCTGCACCCCGATGATCTCGATGCCGGGAGAAAGCGCCTTGGCTGCCACGGCGATGCCGGAAATCAGGCCGCCGCCGCCGATCGGCACCACCAGCGCCTCGAGCTCAGGCACCGCCGCCAGCATTTCCAGCCCGATCGTGCCCTGTCCCGCAATCACCGCCACATCGTCGTACGGATGCACGAACGTCAACTGGCGCGCGGTCATGACCTGCTGCGCGTACTCGAAGGCCTCGCTCAACGTGTCGCCGTGCAGTATCACCTCGGCGCCGTGCGAACGTGTGTGCTCGACCTTGATGAATGGCGTATGACGCGGCATCACGATCGTGGCCGGAATGCCGAGCCGGTGCGCGTGGTAGGCCACGGCCTGGCCATGGTTGCCGGCGGACATGGTGCATACGCCGCGTTGACGTTCGGCGGCGCTGAGCTGCAGCAGCCGGTTTAGCGCGCCGCGCTCCTTGAACGAGGCGGTGAATTGCAGGTTCTCGAACTTGATGTAAACCTGCGCCCCGGTGAGCTTGGACAGCGTGCGCGACTGCAGGCACGGCGTAGCGAAGAGCTGATCGGCGATCCGGTCCTGCGCCGCACGCACGTCCTGAAGTGAAATGCACAAGCTCATAACGGAGCGATTGTCGCCGAAATCAGCCGGCAACGCTCTGCCAAACGGGCGGCAGCCGGTGTCAGCTCCCCGCGCCGCGCCCCTCTACGGACCCAGCGACTGCAGGTAGGTCGCCACCGCCTCCATGTCGCCGAGCTGCAGCCCCTGTGCCACGCCGTGCATCACCGCCACGTTGCGCATGTTGTTCTGGAATGAGCGCAATTGTTTGATCAGATATTGCACGTGCTGGCCGGCGAGCCGCGGATAGTCATCGGTACCGGCGGCGAGCGCCCCGTGGCAGGCGGCGCAGGGCGGGATGGCGGCTGCGGAATCCCCGTTCTGGTAGATGTCCTTGCCGCGCGTGACCAGAGCGGCGGCTCCCGTGGGCCCGGCAATCGGGATCTGACGGCTGTAGTAGTCGGCAAGCGAAGCCATCAGCTCATCGCTCAGTGGCGCTGCCATGCCCCACATGTAGCCGAGCGCATCCGGGTCGCCGCGCGTCTGCGCCTTGAAGGCCTGCAGCTGCGCCACCAGGTACTTCGCGTGCTGGCCGGCGAGCACCGGAAATTTTGGCGAATAGCTGTGACCGCGCGGGCCGTGACAAGTGGCACAGGTGCCCACCGCGACGCGCTCGGCGGCGATACGGTTGAGCGCGCCGTTGGCATCCTCGGCGTACGCTGCGCTCATGCCGAGCGCCAGCAGGATCGCGCCGCTCAGGCTGACCAGACGTTTATTCGTCGTGCGCTCTTTCATGGTCAGAACGTAAGCCACAACAGGAGGTAGGTCGAACCGTTGGCCGCGGCATTGCGCCCGAAGCCGTCGTAGTTGCTGTCGCCGCCGTTGAACTGGGTGTACTTGGTGAATTGCAGCGACAGCTTGGTATTGAGCCACGGCAGGTAGTTCAACTCCGCAATCCAGCCTCGGGTGTCGGGACTGCCGTTGGCGCTGGTGATCACCCCGGGGGCGGGTCCTGCCGGATACAGTCCGGGGTCGGAACTGCCGCTGGTCGAGAAGTGGCTGATCGATCCGCCGTACTTGCGGCGAAAGTAGTAGGTGCCGATCACGCGTGTGGTGCTCAGGCTATCGCTCGGATTGGTGGTCGCTCCGGCGGCAAAGCTTGCATCCAGGTGCATCGCCTCGTGAATGTGCGTGGCGGCGAGGGAAAACAGGTGCTCCTCGCCGACGAACTGATACTGCAGGTCCTGCGCGATGTCCTTGAATTCATTGACCGGACCGCTCAATGATGCCGGCGCGCCGACGCTGCCGCCACCGGGGTAGAGCTTGAAGGTGGCCCCGTAGAGGCCGATTTCCAGATCATGCCGACCCAGTTGATATTCATAGGCGACGCGCCCGTAAGGAGCCGCCCCGCTGATGACGTTGGACACCGTGCCATCGAGCGGCCCGGCCGCCCCGGTGATCGGATTGAGCACGCCCTGCTTGGCCGAGCGATAGGCGCCAAGTTCCCCGTAAAGGGATTCATTCCACATGATGTAGGCACTGATGCCGGCGACGTCCTGCGCTAGCGCGCCATCGATCTGGGTGGCCGCCAGCGGCGACACCACGGCGTTGCTGTTGGCGTAGGGGAAGCCCCACGCCGGTGTGCTGTTCCACAGATCCTGCACGGTGGGATTGTTGTTGACGCTGATGCCGTAGATCAGGCTTTGCTCGTGCTCGAGTACCACGCTGTTGGCATAGCGCAGGTCCGTGTTATCGATGCCGATGGTGCCCGAGTCGTTCGCATAGGTGAGCTGAATCATGGCTCCCACGTGCGGGGCGACCTTGCCCGCATAGAACAGGCTCAGTTGCTGCGGGAAACCGACCGTGCTGGTCTGCGATTTGCCGGGGCCACCGGTACCGTCCGGCAGCGGTGAGTTGAGCCAGGTATCCGACACCTGAATCATCGCCGCCAGCGGCGGCAGCGTCGCCAGGGACAGCATCTCCTGTTTCGTGGCATCGATGTCGCGCACCTGTTTGAGGTTGTCGAGCGTGTAGCCGTTGGCCTTGAACATGCGGCCGAAGTGCGTGAGTTCCGGAAACACCGTGTGGCACGCCTCGCAGGCCATGCCGGTCTGGCGGGCGAAGCTCGGTACCGCCTGCGCCATCGGCGCGGCCAGAGCCATGCTCAGCGCGCACGGCAGAATCCAGCGGCGGCGTATTCCTGAAACTTGTTGCATAGATCTGAATGCTCAGCGGGCCAGGGCTATTGACGTATCGCTCGAACGGTCCATTTCAACTAAGCCAAGACCTGCGCACCTTGGGGATCGCGACCGGACACGTCTGTACGCTAACGTACAGATCGGCCAAGAAAGGCATTGCCTGAGCTTCTTTGCCCCCATTGATCGGCGATTCAGCGCGATACGAGGCTATCGCTGCGCCGGTCCGGGCGACGACCCTGGGTAGTACCTATGTCGAAGGCGGAACGCGGGGGGCGGCGCGAGCCGCTATTGACTTCAGCGATCCTGCTCGAGACCGCTGTCGGCCACCGAGCGGCGGCCGCCGCCGATTTTTTCGAAGACCTGCCTGCGGTGATAGTCGAGATGCACGCGCTGCTCCGGCGTGAACGGATGCGCCGGTGCCGGCCGCTCCAGGCCCCAGGCCTTGCGCACGTAGGGATTCAGGTGGCGGGATATCAGCAATGTGCCGTCGTCGGCGAATGAGATGTGGCCGCGATCGAACAGGTGGTGAATGTGCGGCGACAGCAGCAGGCCGTTGGCGCCATCCAGCTTTTCGGAATCATCAGCGTCCTTCCATGGTTTGATGTGCGTCGCGCGCAGATAGCGGCGATCCAGGATTCCGGTCACACGACATGCGGTCTCGATGAGTTCCACGCGTGCGCGAAACACGCCCTGCCCGATGCGGGCATTGATCAGCTGCCAGCGCTCGCGCGGACCGATGTCGGTGCGTTGCCAGAGCTGCTCCTCGATCGCCTTGGCGGCCAGCCTGCCGTCCAGTTCCATGCCGATGCGCGCCTCGCCGTCCTCCACCTGCCGCTGCAGCAGCCGGCGCAGCAGCTGGGCCAGGGGAACAGGAATCTCGGCCAGGTGGATCTGCTGATTTGCCGCGCCGGAGGCCCGAAGCGGCGACTGCCGCGGCGGCAGCAGCGGCCGGATCTGCGCCGCGTGATCCTTCGGCTGCAGCGGCTTGACCAGTTCCACGAAGCGCACCGGCACCAGCCAGCCGTCATCGGTCGGCGCCGCATCAGCGCCATTGCCGGGCATCGGTGCGCTGCGAGCCCGTTCCAGGACGATACCGATGGCTGCAATGGCTCCGGCTGCGCACGACAACACGACATCGCCGGGCATCAAGCGATTCATGTTGCGGTGGGACTGGTTCATCGAACCGCTGCTATTGCTCTTCGGCAGCCACAGAAAGCTGCCATCGATCTCGGCTCGATCGCTATGCGGGTAATTTACCCACCAGTGCGTCATATCTGCAAAGATGATGCCTGCGATCCGCGCGCCATGAAAGGCCCGTGCGCTGGCGGCGCTTGAGCGTTCGCCGCTGGTATGCGCGGCGTTGCAAATTAGCTATGCTCGCGTCGAGTGGTAACTGGGCAATTCCATCGTGAAGCATATCGATCGGCTCTACATCGTGATCGGTGCCCTGTATCTGGTGCTGGGCATGCTGCTTGGCATCGTGATGGGTGTTCGGCAGGATTTCCTGCTGGCACCGGTGCACGCGCACATTAACTTGGTCGGGTTCGCGGCGCACTGCATCTTCGGCCTGGTCTACCGGGCCTGGCCCGAACTCAAGCAGGGCGCCATCGCCGCCACTCAGTTCTGGCTGTTTGTGGTGGGTGCGCCGCTGTTGATGATCGGTATCGCCATCGCGATCAAGACCAACAATCCGGCGCTGGCCATCGTCGGGTCGATGCTGGTCACCCTGGGAGCGCTGTTGTTTCTTATCATTGCCGGGCGTCGTCTGCTGCGGGCCAGCGACGACTGAACCGGCCCTTAAAGCCGCACTGTAGGACGAAGCTCTGGGCGCGTTGCGGCCTTGGAGAGGCGGTGTAGGATCGGCCCGAAGCCTATCATTCGGATATGAGCGGCGCACAGCACCTGGTCGACATGGCGAACGACATCGGCAATTTCTTTCGCGCCGAGCCAAATCGCCAGGACGCGATCGCCGGTATCGCCAAGCACATCAAAAGTTACTGGACCCGCCGCATGCGCGAAAAGCTCATCGGGCAGCTGCAGCACGGCGACGGCGGCCTCGATCCATTGCCCAGGGAGGCGCTGCGCTATCTCGAGGAGCATCCGGGTTACAAACCGAAGCAGACCCCGGGTGGCGACGCCGGCTAGACCGGCTGACATCGACATTAGCTGCCGACGGAGGGTGTGTATGCCCAGAAAAAACAAAGGTACCAGCAACGAATCGATCGGACGACCAGGTCCGTGGCGTGAAGGCCGGTATGAGAAATCCGGTCAATCGCTCGAGGACTCGGTGGCGCCCGATCCGCCGCTGGATTCAAAGCGTCCGCTGGACGAGGCACCGGCAAAGGTGCCGTCCGGCCCGGTGAGCACACCGGTTCACCTGGACGAATACACCGCGCCGGTCGTGCCCAAACCCAAACGCCGCTGACGGGTGTGGCTACCGGGTCAGCGCCGCCAGCTCGCGCAGCGCCAGATCGAACTGCCCGGGGTGCGTGATGCGGCCCAGCTGCGCGTGCAACAGGCTGCGCGCCTGTGCGATCTGGCCCAGGTGCAGATACGCCGCCGCCGTGACGGTGGTGAGATACGCCAGCTGATCTTCCGAATCCGGCGGCTGCGCTCCGATGAGCTCGGTACCGAACCGCACGATCTCCTGGGCGTCGCGCTGCGAGATCGCCGCGAGTAAATCCGCCCAGGTTCTTTCGTTACCGGTGATAGCGCGATAACAGGCGCTGGTGCGAACCTTGTTCCACAGTTCGTGCAGTTGGGCCGCGTTGAGATAAGCCGCGGTATCGTCGCTGATGCTGCGTACCGCGTCGCTCCAGCTCTTCTGCCCTGCCTTGTCGGCACACTGTTGCGCGCTCAGGTCGATATGCGCCAGGTATAACGCGCTGAGCGGATCCAGGTCATTCAGACTTCCGGTCGCCACTGCGGTGCGAATATCCAGCGCCCTGCGCACCAGGCGGTCGCGGACGATCGGGCTATCGGGGGACGGCTCGACGGTTGGAGCCAGCGATGTGGACTTGTCGAGCAACTCCAGGAACGGTATCGGCAACAGCGTAAGTGCGGGCAGTTCGAGCGCGTTTTGCCGCATGTAGCGCAGGCGCGGTGCGTTCAGGTCCACGAACGGAAAGAAGTCCGAATTGGGCGGAACCGGCATCGACTGCAGCAACGGACCGATGGTCAGATTGTCGCCGATCTTTCGCAGCTCGATGTCGGCAACCGATTGCACGCCGACCCGCGCCAGCTCGTCGCGCAGCTGCGGTGATTGCAGCAGCCGATCATCCGGAACCGGCAGTGCGGCAGCGCGCGTCGCGACGATCAGGATATCCAGGTCGTCGGTATTGTAGAGCGCATAGGCGCCGAAGTGCGGGGCCAGCGCCTTCATCACCGATGCCAGAACTCCTGTGTTGGTCTCATAGACCTGCATCCACTGCACGAAGTAGCCGTCGGGCGCCAGGTAGTGCACGATCCGGCCGTAAAACTCGTCCGAAAACAGAGACGCAACTCCGCTCACCCAGGGATTGGAGGGCTCGGAGATGATCAGGTCGTACGGCGCACGCGCGCTTGCAAAGAAGGTCTTTGCATCTTCGTACACGATGTGGCTGCGCGCATCCTCGAATACGTTCCTGATGCGCGGACCAAAACCCTTGCGCGCCGCCTCCACCATCAGCGGTTCGATCTCGATCGAGTCCAGCCGCTGCACCCGTTCGCTGCTGAGCAGCGCATTGGTCGTAAGCCCCGATCCGAA
Source organism: Gammaproteobacteria bacterium (assembly GCA_003132025.1). Lineage (GTDB taxonomy): Bacteria > Pseudomonadota > Gammaproteobacteria > Steroidobacterales > Steroidobacteraceae > FEN-1191. The sequence goes on along the minus strand of PKWJ01000051.1, from coordinate 59,094 downwards.
GCCGATGTTCGCGACGCGTGTGGGATGCGGATGCATGCTGAGCGGTATGGCCGCGGCCAGCACCATGGTGCTCTCGTCCAGCGTTGCCGCACCCTGCCCCATCTGTATACCGGCATCCGGCTTGCCGTTGGTGGCAATGGTCACCATTCCGCCCAGCTCCACCAGGCTGATGGTCGCGGTCTTACCGTCGCGCAGATAGTCGACCTTCGCCCCTTGCGGCAGCGCTGCGGATCCGGTGCGGTAGACGCCAGATGCCATCTTCGCCGGATCCAGATTCACGATGAACATCGAAAATCCGAACATCCCGATGGCGACCGCCAGGCCGACGGCGGCGGCACGTGACGGATAGCGACGGCTGGCGATGAGGCGCGACAGGCCCAATGCCATGTGAATGCTGGCACCGCCGAGAATGACGCCCTTGACGCCTACCTGCGGCATCAGCACATGGATCGTCAGCAGCACGCCAACGATGGCACCGAGCGTGTTGGCCGAATAGATGGTGCCGATGGCGCGCTCCCCCGTGCCGCGGCGCATCAGCTCATGCGTCAGCAGTGGCAGCGTCATACCGGCGCAGAAGGTCGCCGGGATCATGATCAGGGCCGCGATCAGCTGGCTCACGACGTTGAACGCGACATAGCCCCCGGCGCTGCGCGTTGCAACTCCCAGAAACCAGGCCATGAAATCAAAAGTCTGGTTGTAAGCCGGCAGCGTCATCGCGGCCAGCGCTCCCGTGGCCACCATGACGTAGGCCATGTAGGCCACCGGATCGCGCACCCGTTCGATGCGCCGGCGCACATACAGCCCGCCGAACGCCAGGCCGAAGATGAAAGCAGCCAGCATGAGTTCGAATGAATGGGTCGAGCTGCCGAGCACCAGACTGAGCATCCGAATCCAGCCCAGCTCGTACATGAACGACGCCGCACCGGTCAGGAACGCTGCGATCGTGAACCATCGGTTCAAGCGCTCGCTTCCGGGCGACGACGCGGCCGTTTGCGGTGCGGTCGCGGCCGGCTCAGTCTGCCCGCGCACGATCGTCCAGATGGCAACCGCCAATGCAATATTGAGCAGCCCGGCGATCAGAATCGTGCCCGGCAGGCCAACCAGTGTTATCAGCACAAAACCGCTGACCAGGACACCGATCGCGGCGCCCAGGCTGTTGGTGAAATACAGCGTCGCCAGGGCCTCGCCCGGTCGCTCCGGCCAGCGGCGGATCAGGCCACCGCTGATCAGCGGAAAGGTCATGCCCAGCAGCACCGACTGCGGCAGGATCAGAGCCGCCGCGAGCGACCATTTGTAGGCATTGATCAGCACACCCGCCGGCAGCGCGGGGATTACCGAGGCAAACGAGAAATCGACGGCGGCAACGAATGTCGGGTGAAACAGGATGCCGAGTATCCCGATCAGCCCCTCGACCACCAGGTACGCCCACAGGAGCTGCCTGATCCGGCTCGAGTAGTGGGCCACCGCCCAGGATCCTAGTGCCATGCCTCCCATGAAAATGGCGAGCACCAGCGTCTGCGCGTAGGCGGCGTGGCCGAGGAATAACTTCAGGTAGTGCGACCAGATGGACTCGTAGATCAGTCCGGTGAAGCCGGACACGACGAATACCGCGAACAGCGATCGCCGCCGCATGGAATCCTGTGTCTGCATCGTCGGCCTGCAATCCCCGTCTGACTTGGCAGGCGCACAGTGCGCCAAATGATTAGAGCCGCTGCAGCTCGTTTTGCAGCCAGGCCTTAGCAGCTCCGACAACCTGCCTGGTCAACCGGCCCAGCATACCGCGACGTTCTGGCGGGAGATGCTCGACCGGATCGCCGTTGGTCTGGAATACGTAGTGGTCGAACATCCGGCGCCAGATTTCACGCCGGCTCGGCGGCAGTTCGCGCAGCGACAAGATCCCATACACCAGCGCAGTGAAGGGTGCCCCCGGTCCCCTCGGGCCGTCGTACCACCAGTAGTTCACCAGGATATTGAACGGATCGAGCGACTCGATGTTGTGCCACCACATGTTCGGAATAAACACGGCATCGCCCGGTCCAAGATCTGTGGTCTCCGCCGCGGCCAGCGCCTGGGCGTAGCGTGGATAGCGCACAAGGTCAGGCGCCCCGACTTTCACCATGCTGGTGGGTTGTCCCGCCGGCGTGAACTCGATCGGACCCACGTACAGGTTGGGCAACTGGTCCGGTGGGAAAAAGGTGCAGCGGCGGTGGCCGGCGACGACACAAGCGATGTTGTCAGACATGTCGTAGTGCGTTGGCGCCGTCACCGCGTTGCCGGCCCAGATTCTCGATACCACGGAGGGGCTAACCAGCGGCAGGGTGTTCTCCTTCGCAAATCCGGGAAATCCTTCAGCGGTCGACACCGCCCCGGCGTAGATGGCCGGCGGCGCAGAGCTGTTCAAGTTGGTAAGGATGCGTGTTATCGCGTCCTGAAACTTCTCGTGTATGCGCTCGTAGTTGAATCCGTCGACGCCGTCGTTGTAGAAAAGACGACCTTTGATCTCCGGTGGTCCGACCGCGGTCTGAATCGGCCGCCCGAGATCGAATGCTCTTATATAGTCACACAACGCCTGCGGCGACTTGCGACCTTCGCGCACAGCAGGCCAATCCTTGACCAGGCCCCTGAACACTGCCGGCCTGTCGTGCCGATAGATCTCATTGCGAAACTTATCGACGTCGACGTCTTGCCACTCGGCTGTAGTCTTCATGGGCAACGGGATAGTCAGGTTCGCACAAATATGGAATTTGCCGCACATGTAGCATTGCGGCCGAAGAAATCCGTATACCGGGTATCTACCGTGTAGCGCTGTTCGCGCTGCGCCAGGAATGCAGCGAGTTCGCGTGCCTTGATGCGGCTATCTTCCACGAACAGGTAGTCGCCTTGAGCGAGAAAACCATCCATGTGCGCCAATACATTATGCACATTGATATGGGCGTCCTCAAGCACGAGCCATGGCCTGGGTGCCGAACGCAACAGGTCGAGCTCGAACAGCGACGCTGGCGAATTGCAGTCGCCAGCGAGAAAATGAACGCCTTCATACCTTGCCGCTATGGCATTGATATCCGCCGAGTATATCGTCGCGTTTCCTCCAAAGCCTTTCATCGTATCGGCCATCCAGATCGCGCTTGCACCGGCGCCTGAGCCGATTTCGAACACTGTGGCCGGTTTCAATTCCCACAGCAACATCGGTAACATTGCATAGTCGAAAACGGTCTTGAATAGCGGTTTGCCTTTCCACTCCAGACACGCTGTCGTGCCCTGACTCATCAGCATTTCAAGATGGCCGATGTCGCACGCGTTTCCGGTCCTTTCCTCGTCAAGACGCACGCTATAGGGCACAAAGCGGCCCCTGCCGCGCACATCCAGGAATCTACTGAGCCATCGCAACTCGGAAGCCGACTGCGAATCTGCGCTACCCGGCGCCATCTCGCGCTGCGCTTCCCAGCCGTGCATGGCCTCGGTGGTCATCAGCCGGTGCAGGAGGTGACCGAAGAAATTATCGAAAAAAGTTGGAACACCGCCCTGCGGGCCCTTGACGCGAACTACCAGGTCAGCGTGCGCTTTGATGGCGGCATTTTTTAATTCATGTGCCGTGGCAGCCATTTACTTCCGGTAAGCCAAATAGCGAAATACCGGCACTTAGTATACTCAACAAGGACCGATGGGCGATCTAATCGCCGCACCGGTCCTGTGGCGGAGCGGATTTCAGCTATTGATTGCTGACCGTCAGCCCAGAGGCATCCACATGCTTGACGCCCGGGATCCGCTCGGCGGCCTGCCTGGCTTCATCGACGTTGTCCTGGCTGTGTAACGACCCGGCCAGCACGACAATACCGTTGGTCGTCGTGACGTCGACAGTGCTGCCGGGCGTCGCCGACGCAATCTCGGATTTCACGGCGGTTGTAATCTGGCTGTCTGAAGCCGCGGGTTCACTGCTGGTTGCGGCAGGACCGGCACCGGTCGCTGTTTCCTGCCCGCTCTGTGCATCTGCCTGCGTTGCGTCCGCTGGCGCGCCCGCCGGGACCGATGACGTCATGTCACTCGAAGACGCTGCCGGCGTCACGCTGTCTGAAGCACTGTCGGCGGAGGCAACGCGGATACCGGAACTGCCACTGCTGTTGCGCGTCCTGGCGACGTGGCGATCAGTGCCGTCTTTCGCAGAGTTGCTGCTGGTCGGCGGCGACGGAGGGGCCGCCGATGGGGCGGGAGGTGGCGCGGTCACGGTCGGCGCAGCCGGGGCGGGCGCCGTCTGGTCGGTCGGCGTTTGCGCGGCCGCGTTCGGCGTTGGCACAGTGGCCCCGGTGCCATTCTGATCGCTCTGATCGCTCGGCGCCGCCAGCGCGGGGGCCGGGGCGTTGCGAGCGAGTTCGCTTTCGTGCTTGGCGCGCACCGTGAATACGCACACCCCGACGCCGAAGACCACGGCGAGGCCAATGCCAACCACTACTTTGCGGGTTGAGTTGGAATGCATCATGTTCGACTCTCTGTTGGTTGCTGGGTGACGTGAACGTTGTACCGCTCCCGATTCCCGCTACCCATAAGCCCAACAGAAGATTCGACTTCGCGCACACCTACGGCGCGAATTTGATCTACGGTATCGTATTGAAAACGAGGCGCTTTTGTTTTCGGTGACGGTGGGTGCCTACAAATTCATGCACCGAATGTTCTTTCCAACGTTAGGAATGCCTATGCGCTCACTCGGGAATTTATGTACGTTCAGGAAGCGTTAAGCTAGGGTCTGCGTTGCAATTTGGACAGCCATCCGCATGTCGCTCACGCTTTACGCTCACCCGTTCGCCGCCTATTGCTGGAAGGCGTTGATCGCCCTGTATGAAAATGCGACGCCGTTTACCTATCGATTGGTCGAGGATGCGGCTGGGTGGGCCGAACTGGCGTCGCTGTGGCCGATCAGTAAATTCCCTCTGCTACGCGACGGCGACGCGACGATAGTCGAATCCAGCATCATCGTGGAGTACCTGATGCGGCGTTATCCGGGAACGACGCAAATGATACCGCTGAATGACGATGCCGCCCTGGCGACACGCTTCATGGATAGGTTCTTCGACAACTATGTCATGACTCCAATGCAAAAGCTGGTATCGGATCGGATGCGAAACGAGGGCGAGCGCGACGCCAATGGCGTCGCCGACGCCACAAAGTTGCTTGACGTCGCCTATGGATGGCTTGAACGCCGCGTTGCCCGGGATGCATGGCTTTGCGATAACACATTCTCGCTGGCGGAATGTTCCGCGGCCCCGGCGCTGTTCTACGCCGACTGGGTGCATCCGCTCGGGGCCCGATTCCCCGGCGTTGTTGACTACCGCCGCCGGGTTCTTGCCAGGCCCTCCGTCGCCCGTGTCGTGGATGAGGCACGTCCATACCGCAAGCTATTTCCCGGCGGCGCGCCCGATCGGGACTGAGCCGGGAGGAGAAATGCAGAAGCGGAACCTTGGAAACAGCACTTTGAAGGTGTCGGCGCTCGGCCTCGGCTGCATGAGCATGAGCTTTGGCTACGGGGCTTCGCGGCGCCTGGTCGGCCGCTAAGTCCGGGAGAGACCCTGTCGGGCACCCAAGCGATGGCGCCGCCAGGTCGCACCCCTTATATTGCTGCCAGAATCAGACGCGCATCAGATTGGCGCGGGCACGCGAACTCGTGCCGTCCACCAAGAAAGAAGGGAGTTCCGGGATGAAGCGCGCAGCGATACTGTTCGGTTTGTTCACCGCCGCCGGAGCCGGTGCGGCCGCAGCCTTCGGGAAGGTCAGACTATGCGCATCATATCGTTAACCGTCGCTGCCCTCCTGTTGACGATAGGTCACGCCAGTGCCAGTGAGATCAACATACGTGTGTTTCAAATTAACGACTATCTCATCAGCTTTTACGACGGCAGGCCCGCACAGTCGCCGCGCCCGCCTGAGTCCTACAATTGGGCGGACTACGGTGCGTTGGATGTCGGTGTGTCCACGTATGCAATCCGCCGGGGCGACCAGGCGCTCATTTACGACACCTTTCCAACCGTGCAGGAAGCGAAGTGGGTGCGAAACTATCTCTCGAAGGTCGGCGTCAAGCATTTCACGCTCGTCAACAGTCATTGGCATCTGGACCATGTCGGCGGCAACGCCGTCTACGCCGACGTCGACCGAATCGCAACGGCCAGGACGATCCAACTGTTAATGGCGAAAAAGGATGCCATCGAAGCCGGCACGGAATGGGGGCCGCCTGCGATCAAGCCACTTGAGGTACCAAACATCGGGATCGCCGGCGACACCATTTATTACGTCAAGGACATCGAGGTTGAATTGCGGCCCGTCAACATCCACTCTGAGGATGGCTTGGTGATCTATCTCCCGCACGACCGGATTTTGCTCGCGGGCGATACACTGGAGGACACGGTAACGTTTATCGCGGAACCGGAGAATGTCGTCGCCCAGTACAACAATATGCGGAGATTGAAGCAGTGGGACATCGATCGAATCTTTCCCAATCACGGGAACCCGGAGGTCATCTCGCACGGCGGCTATCGTACGACGCTGATCGATGCGACGCTCAGTTACCTGCGCAAAGTCATTTCGCGCTCGCACGACCCCGACTATTTGCAGGGATCACTGGAAGACTACGTGGGCGACTCGGTCAAGAAGGGCTGGGTGTCGATCTGGTGGGCCTACTACGCGCCACATAAAGAGAACCTGAGCAAGGTATCCGAGGCATTGAGAAATAAACCGCTGCCGGACTTGCCGAATTAGCCCGTCTAAATGACAGGTATGGGGAAGACATATGAAGGTAACACCAATTCTCGGTTCATTCGTGCTGCTTGCCATTGCGGTCGAACCCGCTCTAGCCAGCGACGCCTACTCGCGGACCGAGGCCGAACGTTACATCAAGGATGGTGAAGCTGCGTGGGCGGAAAGCGTTACAACAAACGATTCCTCGGTGGTGACGCGGATCCTGGCGGACGATTGCGTGCGGGTGCTGGACGGAGAGGTTGTGGACAAATCTCGCGCCGTCCTGGCTGCGGAACACGGACCAGGGGATTTTCTATCAAATCATCTCGACTACGCCCACGTGCGATTTTTCGGCAACACCGCGGTCGTTCAAGGCAGCGAAACCTGGACCCGCAAGGGCGGACAGAAAGGACACTTTGTCTGGACCGACACCTGGGTTCGACGCCATGGGCAATGGCGCATCGTGGCAGCCGAAGACGTTTCCGTGCCGATAAGCGAATAGCTGCAGCGATCACGGTCTGCCGTCGCTCGTCACTCTACCCGGTGGCTTTGGCGAATTTCCGGATCAGCTGATTCGCTACGTCGTCCAGATCGGCTCCCACCAGCGTCGGCTGGGGCCCGATAGACAGCACGTCATTTCCAGGTCGCTTGATGAGTGCCGCACCCCAGCCCGCTGCAATTGCCCCCAAGGTGTCCCACGTGTGAGAAGCAATCAAAAACAAATCCGGCGGCGCCACTCGTAACTGCCTTTCGACGTACGCGTAAGCCTCGGGCGCTGGCTTATGACGTCGCACCTCGGGATTGTCGACGCTGAAGCGATTATCGAACAGATCGATGATTCCGCCGTGCTCGAGCTGGCGACCCTGTATTTCCAGCAGGTTATCGGTGAGCGTAAACAGCTGGAAACCGGCTCCACGCAGCTTCTTCAGCGCCGCCGGAACCTCCGGGTGCGGCGGCATAGTCGCAAAATTCTCCGTCAATTCCTTCTTGTCCGCGGCCGTGATACGGACGCCCCGGGTATCAGCCAGCATCTGCAGCACGGCGGCGCCGATGTCAGTAAAGGGAACGTACGCATTGGCGAGAGTAAGCGCTTCGGAATAGAGAATAAGGTTGGCGAACCAAAGACGCATCGCCAATGTCTCGTGAAAGATCCGCTCGAAAATGGGCGTCATGGTGTCCAGATCGAGCAGCGTTTCATTGACATCAAACACGATCATGGGCAACTTTTTCATGATGGCTTCCTCAATCCACGCCGATGATCGTGACGCTCATGGCGCGGGCAATTCAAACAGCTTCCTCGGTCCTGGCAGAGCGACTCAACAGCTCAGCGGCGCGCCGTCAGCGGCTCGCGGGAATCTTCCCAGCCGCCACCGAGGGCACGGATGAGATCCACGCTCGAAGTCAACTGCAGGGTGTCGAGGTTCAGAGCCTGCAGTTGAGCGGTCAGGAGCGCGGTCTGCGAGGTGACGACCGTCAGGTAGTCAGCGGCACCTTGTACATACAGTGCCATCGATAGATCCAGCGCATGCTGCGCGGCAGCGACAGCCGCCCTCTCCTCTCGCGCGGCATCGCCATCGTGATTAAGGGCGGCGAGGCTGTCTTCCACCTGCTGAAATGCCGCGATGACGGTACCGCGGTAGTTGTCCGCGGAGGCGTCGAACTCGGCGCGCGCCTGGGCAACCTGCGCGCGTCGCAGGCCGGCATCGAAGACGCTGAACAGGACATTGGGACCGATGGCCCAATAGGTGCTCGGTGCGCTCAGCCAGTTGGAGAAGGAATTGCTCTCAAAGCCGCCCTGGGCGCCCAGCGTGAGCGACGGGAAATAGGCGGCGCGCGCAACACCTATATTGGCGTTGGCCGCAATCATGCGTCGCTGCGCGGCGGCGATATCAGGTCGTCGCTGCAGCAGGGTCGCCGGCAGTCCGCTCGGGATCTGCGGCAGCTTGATGTCGACCAGCGCCGGATTGATCGAGAATGTCGATGCCGACACGCCGATGAGCGCCGCAATGGCATGCTCCATCAGTGCCCGCTGTGAGAGCAGCTGCGACGCCTGCGAACGCGCGGCATCGAGTTGCGTCTCCGCCTGTGCCACGTCGAGTCCGGGCGAGATGCCAGCGCCGTGACGCTGCTCCGTGATGGAGTGCGCGCGCGCATAGGCCTTGACCGTGTCATCCAGAATTGCGCTTTCGCGATCAAGGCTTCGCAGCTGCACATAGTCGTCGACCAGCTGCGCGGTCAGCGAAAGCCGGGCGTTCTCCAGATCCGCAGCGGACGCTGCCGCATTGGCATTGCCTGCAACGACCTCATTGCGAATCCGGCCCCAAAGGTCGAGTTCGTAGCTGACGCTGCCTCCGAGGAGGTCGTCGTTGTAATAGCGCGGCGTCGTAGGGCCGATCAGCGGCGCGTGCTCCGATTCGCGTGCCCGTGACACACTCGCGTTCGCCGTGAGCGTGGGAAACAAACCTGCGCGCGCCTGATCGCTAAGCGCCTTCGCCGCCGCATAGTTGGCCAGCGCGGCTGCGAGCGTCGGGTTGCCTGCGATCAGCCGTTGCTCGAGCTGGTCCAGCTCCGGGGTGCCATAGAGCGTCCACCAGCTGTCGCGCGGCAATGCGTCAGCCGGGAGCGCTTCGGTCCACGACCCAAACTCTTTGTACGCCAGAGCGATTGGTATTTCCGGGGTCTTCAGCGGCGGCGCGAGCGAGCACGCACCGAGCAGCATTGCCAGCATCGCGCCGCACGCGGGTGCAGCCTTAGCCATGATCCGCATTGCTCTTGGGCTTGTCGTCGGCAACGCTCGTGGGCGCCGCGCCCACGAGGTGCACCGCTGTGCCGTTGACCAGGCCATCGGGCGGGCTGTCGATGACACGATCGCCTGCGGTCACGCCGGATGCCATTTCGACTACCGTGCCGAGATCGCGCACGATGGATACCGGTTTCATCTGCACGTGGTTGGAAGCGTCGACCGTGGCAACCGACAGGCCTTTGGCGTCGAAGATCAGCGCGCTTGACGGAATGCTGAGCAGGCCGGACGCGGAAGAGAACGCGAGATGGATGCTCGCGTAGTCGCCCGGCATCATGTCCCCGGCGCGGTTGTCGACGATGATCTGCATCAGCGTCGTGCCGGTGCTCGGCGTCACTGACTGGGCGGAGGCCTCGACCGTTCCGGTGTAGGTCTTGCCCGGATGCTCAGGCACCGTAATCGTGGATTGGGTGCCGGCGGGAACGCTGGGCACGAAGTTCTGCGGCACGTTGACGTACACTCGCAGCTTACTGGTTTCGGAGATGACAAACAGCTCGGCGCTGCCGCTCGCGCCGACATTGATCAACGCGCCGATGTCTGTTTCGCGCGCTGTCACCACGCCATCGAACGGAGCGATCAGACGCTTGAATCCCTCCTCGGCGACCAGGCGATCCACATTGGCCTGCGCCGCCTTGACCTGCGCGATATTGGCGCTCCAGCTGAAATTTCGCTGGTCGACATCCTGCGTGGACACGGCATCGGTGCCGGCAAGGGATTGCCAGCGTTTGGCCGTGATCTCCGCAAGCTTCGCATTGGCTTGGGCGACGTTGAGGTCGGCGCGCGCCTGTGCCAGCTGCTGGTCGAGATCGGGCGTGTCGATCTCAGCGAGCACGTCACCCGCCTTGACCTTGCTGCCGATGTCGTACTTCCAGCTCTTGAGATATCCCGGTATGCGTGCATAGATCGGAGCCCGGATGTAGGCCTCCAGACGGCCAGGCAGGTCCAGGCCCGAGCCGTTGCGGGCCGTGCTGGGGTTGATGACGGCGACGTTGGGTACGGCGCGCGCCTCCGTCAGGTCGTGCAAGTGCGAATTCTGCGCCGCGCGCGATACCAGTCCGTAGGCCACGACGACCAGTGCGAAGACTGCGACAACGATGCTGACGACACGCAGGCGGCGCGTCGAGGGAGGGGATTCTGAATCATGTGCCATTGGAAGCTCCGGAAGCGTGATTGCGGTGCAAAATGCTGAAGACCACAGGCACAAAGAACAGCGTAGATACCGTGGCGAAGATCAGGCCGCCGATAACGGCGCGCCCGAGGGGTGCATTCTGCTCACCGCCTTCGCCCATGCCGAGCGCCATCGGTACCATACCGATGATCATCGCCAGGGCTGTCATCAGCACCGGCCGCATGCGCACGAATCCCGCTTCGAGGGCAGCTTTCGTTGCGTCGCCGGTCAGTCCAAGCTGCTCGCGTGCGAAGCTGATCACGAGCACGCTGTTGGCGGTCGCGACACCCATGCACATGATTGCCCCGGTCAGTGCAGGAACCGACAAGGTGGTATGCGTGCCAAACAGCACCCAAACGATACCGGCGAGCGCCGCCGGTAACGCGGTGATGATCACGAACGGATCGGTCCAGGACTGGAAGTTGACGACGATCAGCAGGTAGATGAGCACGATTGCGCCCAGCAGGCCGAACAACAGCCCGGTGTAGGCGCTGTACATGGTCGCCGTCTGGCCGACGAGGGTGACGATCGCGCCTTTGGGTTTGTACTGTTCGTTGAGCTTGATGATCTTGCGAATTTCGGAAGATACCGTGCCCAGATCGCGGCCCTGGGTCGTCGCATAGATCTGCACCATCGGCACGATGTCGTACTGCGAGACCACGGCGTTGCCGTAGGAGCGCCTGATGTCGGCGATACCGCCGAGCACCGTGGTCGGGGCGCCGGTCGCGTTGATGGGCAGATTCTCCAGGGCTGACAAGCTGTCGATGTCGTACTGCGGCGTCTGCAACGCGATCGGATAAGTGGCCCCGTTGTCCTGATTCAACCAATAGGTTGGTGCCACCTGGGTGGAACTCGCCAGATTCACGACCATGCTGTTGGTCACATCAGCTGCCGTGACGCCGGCATATTGCGCACGGGTACGATCGATATTCACTTCCAGCGTCGGCAAGCGCGGCGATTGCTGAATACGCGCATCGGCAATGCCCGTGATGTGCCGGATCTGCGCCAGCAGCCCATTGGCGTAAGCATAGTCTTCGCCGAGATTCTTGCCTCGAATCTGCAAATCGATCGGTGCCGGCGCGCCGAAGTTCAGGATCTGGCTGACGATATCCGCCGGCAGGAATGAAAACGACAAGCCCGGAAATCGGCGCGGCAGCACATCGCGCAGTTGACTCACGTAGCGAGCGGTCGGCGCGTGGCCCTCGTTGAGCGAGATCTGAATGTCGCCATCCGACTCACCGATGGTGCCCGTATTGTTGTAGACGGTATTGATCGAGGACAGGTAGGTGCCAATGTTGTCAGCGATCGCCGCAGTCTCGGCGGGCGGGATCGTGTTGCGGATCACCTCCTCCACCTCGGCGAAGCGCGCCGCGGTCTCCTCGACCCGGGTACCGACCGGCACCCGTACGTGCATCAGAATCTGCCCACCGTCGACTTCGGGAAAGAAATTGCGGCCCAGGAACGGTGTCAGCAGGAAGGAGAGCACCACCACCGCGAAGAATCCGGGCAAAAATAACCGGCGCTGCGCGATCGCAAACGCGAGGAGTCCGCGATAGCTGGCCCGAAACCGCTCGAAGCCGGACTCGAAGCCGCGCTGAAATCGCACCAGGGGATTTCTCGACGCCGGCGGCTGCGCGCCATGCGGCCCCTGGTGCTGGCGCAGCAGATACTTCGCCATGGTCGGCACCAGGGTGCGTGATAGCAGGAACGAGAACACCATCGCGAACATCACGCTCTCGGCCATCGGCACGAACAGAAAACGCGCCACCCCTTTTAAGAAGAACATCGGCACGAACACGATGCAGATGCACAGCAGTGAGACGAAGGCGGGTATAACGATCTGCGAGGCTCCGTCGATGATCGCGGTCTCGACCTCCTTGCCCTGCTCGAGGTGATAGTTGATGCTCTCGATCGTCACCGTCGCCTCATCGACCAGGATACCGACGGCGAGCGCCAGACCACCCAGGGTCATGATGTTGAGCGTCTCGCCGATCGCCGCCAGGGTTGCAATCGCGCCCAATATGGACAGCGGAATCGAGGTGGTGACGATCAGGGTTGATCGCGCGCTGCCGAGGAACAGCAGGATCATCAGACTGGTCAGCACCGCGGCAATCACACCCTCACGGACCACGCCCTCAATGGACGCGCGCACGAACAGCGACTGATCGGCGATCGGCTTTATCTTCAGTTCGTCGGGCAGCGAGGGCTGGATGATCCCTATCATGCGCTTGATACCGCTTACGATATCCAGCGTGGAGGTCTCGCCGTTCTTGAACACGCTCAGTAGCACTGAGCGCCCGCCGTCGACGTGGACAATGTTCGTCTGTACGGCGCCGCCCTGGTGCACGTGTGCGACATCATGCATGTACACCATTGCCCCGCCGACGTTCTTGATGGGCAGATCCCCAAGCTCCGGGATCTTCGCGGGGGCATTGTTGAGGTTGATTGTGTATTCGACTTTACCGATTTTCTCTGTACCCACCGGCGTCAGCAGGTTCTGCTGCGCCAACGCATAGGCAACGTCCTGCCCGGTCAACCCGCGAGCTTGCAACGCCGCGGTATCGAGGTCGTACATTACCTCGGGGTTTTTGCCGCCGAACGGATACGGGATCGCGGCCCCCTGCACCGTCACCAGGCGGGTACGCACGAAGTTCAGTCCGATATCAGCAAGCTCGCTTTCGGTCAGGTTCTTGCCAGACAACGCCAGCTGAATGATCGGCACGGTGGAGGCGCTGTAGTTGAGAATCAGCGGCGGAGTCGCGCCCGGTGGCATCTGCTTCAACAGCGTCTGCGAGATCGCCGTCACCTGCGCATTGGCGGTTGCGATGTTGACGTTGGGGTGAAAAAAGATCTTGACGATGCCGAATGTCGTATACGAGCTTGCCTCGATGTGTTCGATGTCGTTGACCGTCGTCGTCAGCGCCTTTTCGAACGGTGTGATCATCCGCCCCGCCATCTGATCGGGCGGCATGCCGGTGTACTGCCAGGCGACGGCGATAATCGGGATGTTGATGTTGGGAAAGATATCGACCGGCATCCGGAACGCCGCCAGCGTGCCGATGAGGAAGATGAGTATGGCGGCCACCACGAACGTGTAGGGCCGGCTCAGTGCAATGCGGACGATGGCGAGCATGTCGGCGCCAGCCTAGGCGAGCGCCGATTCCGGCGTACTTCAGCGACTGTTTCAACTGAAACACGGAGGTTGGCGGTGCGACATCGTCGCGGGAAGCAGACATGAGAACGTGCAGCGATGCTCGACATCGTGATCTACGAGGAAGACCAGCTCACCCGTTCCCTGATGCAGGAATGGCTGCTCGACGCCGGCTATCGCGTGCGGGTGGGCACGAGCTGCAATGCGGACCGCGACCAGCCAGGGGACCTGGTGGTCGTGAATGTCTACATGCCCAAACAGCGTGGGGCGGAATGCCTGCGCGCCATCCGCGCGGCGCACCCTGGCAAGCCAATGATCGCCATATCGTGCCAATTCCGCTCCGGTCTTGAGGCCGATGGCGCCGCGGCACGAGCCCTGGGGGTACGCCAGGCGGTCGCCAAACCTTTGGTGCGTGACGATCTGCTCAGGGCCGTGCAAGCTATCGTAGGATCAGCGACCTGAGCAGGCCTCTCCACGAAATCCGGTGACCTAAGCATGCGGTCGGCCAGCGGTACCCTCGCTCGCGAGTCCGGGGTGATTCGATTGCGGCGCCTGCAGCATGGCGTGACTCTTCTTGGGGCCGTGGTCATCCTGGCATTTGCCGCCTCCTCCGCCTACGACGCCTGGCGCTCTTATCGCTATGCCCTGGTCGCGACGGACCGCGAGATCGGCAACATGGCGAAAGCACTGGCCGAACAGACCGCGTGGACGCTGCGGACGGTGGACCTGCTGCTGCTGGACACGGCGCGATGGTATGAGAACGTGCCTGCAGGCACTTCCGATGCCGCGGTCGATGCCGCGCTCGGCGCCCGCGTCGCGGGCGTCACCCCGGTAAGTCAGATGATGATCGTGGCAGCCGACGGCCAGCAGCTTCACCGCGCACGCGCTCTGCCGGTGCCTCTGCTCAACGTCGCCGATCGCTCGTACTACATCGCGCAGAGGGACAGCACGTCCGATCAGTTATTCATTAGTGAGCCGCTGGTGGCGCGAACCGACGGGCGCACGGCGGTCGTGCTTTCGCGCCGCCTCGAGGGTTCATCGCACCGCTTTGCCGGCATCGTGACCGCGCGCGTCGACCTGGATGATTTGAGTCAACTCTACAGGGCCGTCAACATCGACAGCGGCACTGCGATCGCACTGATACAGGACGACGGCACGCTGCTGGCGCGCAACCCGCGCACTGCGTCTGCAGTCGGTGGCAGATTCCCGTCGCTGGCAACAGCTCCGGACGGCCCGTTCGCGCGACTGGCCGATCCCCTGGATGGCAGCACGAGTTTCATTGCCGTCGCACCAATCAGGTCTACCCACCTGAAGATTGCGGTCACACGTGATGCGGCGGTCGCGCTGCAACCCTGGCGCGAGGAAACCGAGCGGGTTGGCTTGCGCACGTTCATTCTGAGTCTGCTGGGCGCCCTCACGATAGCGATGCTGGTGCGCCAGCTCGACCGCGTCGCCGCGGGCGAGCGTGCGCTGCGCGAAAGCGAGGAGCGCTATGCGCTCGCGATGGAGGGCGCAAACGAAGGACATTGGGACTGGGATATTCCCTCCGATCGGCTGTTCCTGTCCCCGAGAATGAAGGTACTGGGCGGATTACCGGCGGATAGCGACGTCGCTTCGCGCGCCGAATGGCGCGGAAGGACCCAGATGCACCCCGACGATCAACCGCGTTTCGAGGCGGCGATGCGCGAGCATTTCGAGGGGCGCTCGGAGCGCTTCGAATGCGAGTACCGCGTACGCCCGCCAAATGGCAACTGGCGTTGGCTGCTCACCCGTGGTCGATGCCTGTACGGACCGGCTGGCGAACCCACGCGCTTCGTGGGCTCCGCAATCGACATCACCGAGCACAAGCAGTCACAACTCGACAAGGAGAAACTCGAATCGCAACTGCGCCAGTCGCAGAAAATGGAGGCGATTGGAACCCTGGCCGGTGGCATTGCACATGACTTCAACAACATCCTCGGCGCGATCATGGGCTACAGCGAGCTAGCGCTGCAGCGCTCCGCGGAGAACAGCGACCTACGGCGCTACCTGGACAATGTGATGCATGCGACCGAGCGCGCCAAGAGACTGGTGGAACGCATTCTCGCCTTCAGTCGCAGCGGCCTGGGCAACCAGGTCCAATTCAACGTGCAGGCGGTGGTGGCAGAGACACTCGAGCTGCTGGCAGCCTCGTTGCCTGAGGGCATACAGTTGCAGAAAAACCTGGCGGCGGACACCGCCGGGGTAAGCGGAGATCCTACCGATCTACACCAGATCACCATGAATCTGTGCACCAACGCCATCCAGGCGATGCATGGCGGTGGCGTCCTGGGCGTCGCACTGGTACGCAGCGAGCTGCCCGAGACCCGCCTGCTGGCACGCGGCTCGCTTTCACCTGGAGCGTATGTGCGTCTTATCGTCAGCGACACCGGAAACGGCATTCCGCCAGCGATCATGGAGCGCATATTCGATCCGTTTTTTACCACCAAAGGTGTCGGCCAGGGGACCGGCCTGGGCCTTTCGCTCGTCCACGGTATCGTGAACGATCTTGGCGGTGCAATCGATGTGGCATCGACCACCGGTGAAGGTACGCGATTCGATGTCTGGCTGCCCGTGGCAGCCGAGATGCCGGTGCCGACACGCGAGCCCTCGCAGACGCTGCCGGTGGGCCGCGGCCAGACCGTGATGATCGTCGATGATGAGCGGGCGCTGGTAGCGCTCGCCGAGGAGAGCATCGCGCAGCTCGGTTATGAGCCAGTGGGATTCGATTCCAGCGTCGCGGCCTTACGCGCTTATCGGGAAGCTCCTGATCGCTTCGATGCGGTGGTCACGGACGAGTCGATGCCGGAGCTGAGCGGAACGGAGCTTGCCCACGAGATCCGGCGGCTGCGTCCAACGGTTCCGATTATCCTGATGTCCGGGCATGGTAGCCTGGAGCTGGCGCAGCGTGGAACGCAGATCGGCATCAATGAGTTGCTGCTCAAGCCAGTGCACAGTCGTAATCTTGCCGAATCGCTGGCGCGCGTGTTCGGATCGCTGTCTTGAGCGCCCCGGCAATTGAAAGGATGTCGCCCGTGACGACGCATATCCTGGTGGTCGATGACGATCCACAGATCCGCGCGCTGTTGAGCGAGTATCTGACCGAGCATGGACTGCGCGTCAGCGCGGCTTCGAACGGAGACGAGCTACGGCGGCTTCTTGTGGACGAGACGATCGATCTGGTGGTCCTGGATCTTCGATTGCCCGGCGAGGACGGCATGGCCATTGCCCGCTCGCTGCGCAGTCAATACACGGTGCCGATTGTCATGCTGACGGGCGTGCGTGACGAAGCCGATCGCGTCATGGGTCTGGAATTGGGCGCTGACGATTACATCGTGAAGCCCTTCAGCCCCCGCGAGTTACTAGCGCGGATACGGACGGTGCTGCGCCGCACAGGCGCCTCCGACGCTGCCCCGGCGCGGCAGCGTGAAGTCCGGGCTTACCGGTTTGGCGACTTCGAGTTCAACTTGCGCACCCGACGGCTGCGGCGTGTCGATGGCGCCAATGTCCCCCTCACAAACGGCGAGATAAATTTGCTTGCGGCGCTGCTTGCCTCGCCGGGACGCATTCTGACGCGCGACCAGTTACTCGAGGCGAGCCGCGTTCACGACAACGAGGTCTACGATCGCGCCATAGACATTCAGGTGCTGCGTCTGCGGCGTAAGATCGAGGCCGACCCGACCCAGCCGCAATACATCGTCACGCAGCGCGGCGCCGGCTATATCTTCAGCACTGTCGTCGAAGTGGTCTACTGACCCTTCGGCTCGATCCGGACACTTCCAGGAAGCAGCCTCTCATACCTTGAGGTAGGCTATGGAGGCGCTAACAAAGAGCCCTCGAATGGCTGACCTCGCTGAACCAGACAACCCTTGGGAACTCGCCATGACGTGGACACGGTGATCGACCCGAATAAGGCGGTATTCCTGAGCTACGCGTCCCAAGATGCGGCGGCCGCTCAGGAGATTTGCGCGGCACTGCGCGCTGCCGGAATCGAGGTCTGGTTCGACCAAAGCGAGCTGCGCGGGGGCGACGCCTGGGACGCATCGATTCGCCGCCAGATCAAAGCCTGCGCCTTGTTTATCCCGATCATCTCGCAACAGACGCACACGCGTGATGAGGGATATTTCCGACTCGAGTGGAAGCTCGCCGTTGACCGCAGTCACCTGATGGTGGCGGATCGGCCATTTCTCCTGCCGATCGTCATCGACGACACCTCGGATCAGGACGAGAAGGTGCCGGATCGCTTTCGCGACGTGCAGTGGACGCGCCTACCGGGCGGCAAGAACGCTGATGTTTTTGTCGAGCGAGTACGCCGAATACTGTCGCCGGATGCGACGCCCGCTCCAACGAGCGTCGGATTTTCAGCGCGGCCCACGGCATCGACGGGCGCTGCGTCGACCCGATCGACGCCTCCTATCAGCCGCTCTTTGGCGACCTGGATCGTGATCGGTCTTGTGCTGCTTGCAGCCGGGTATGTCGGAACCGAAAAGTTCATGGCTTCGAAACACGCGGCACCGACGGCCGGCGATAAGTCGATCGCGGTCCTGCCGTTTACCGACATGAGCGAGAAGAAAGACCAGGAGTATTTTTCCGACGGACTGTCGGAAGAGTTGATCGATCAGCTCGCACATTCTGCCGACCTGAGAGTCATTGCCAGAACATCGTCGTTCCAATTCAAGGGCAGGAACGAGGACGTACGCATCATCGGCCAGCAGCTGGGTGTCGCGAATTTGCTGGAAGGAAGCGTGCGGACGTCTGGCAGGACGATGCGCGTCACTGCACAGCTCATACGCGTATCCGATGGATCGCACCTATGGTCGGAGAAATACGACCGGGACATGGGCGACATTTTCCAGGTACAGGATTCCATCGCAGAAGCTGTTGTGATCGCCCTGAAGACTACTATGCACGAACAGACCTCTTCGTCGGAGCACAGGTCCGCGAATCCAGATGCCTACGCGGCTTACTTACGCGGAATTTATTTTCAGAACAAAGTTACCGAGCAGGATTCAAAGCGCTCTATCGATGCTCTGCGGGAGGCCGTACGCATCGATCCTCGCTTTGCATTAGCCTGGGCAGCGCTTGCGCGTACGTACGAGAACGAGGCGATCAATGGTTGGATGCTGCCAAGGAAGGCGCATGCTGAAGCCCGTAGCGCAGTTGACCAAGCGCTAAGTATTGCTCCCACCCTGGCGTATGCTCACGCCCAGCTCATGGCGATTGAGTGGAACTCCTTTAATATTTCGGCGGCGCGCGCCGAGCGAATTAGAGTTCGCGAATTGGACCCCAACGATATAGCGTTGCTAAATGGCGATGCGATTGAGGCAGGGACCGCCGGTCACTTCGATGACGCCATCAACCTCTATAAGCAGGCTGAAAGACGTGATCCCCTCAATAGGCGATGGCTTTGGTCTCTCTTCGACCTCTATCTGTTGACCGATCGTTTGCCTGAGGCGGAAAGCACACTGAAAGAAATGCTCGTGATCGATCCTGGCACCGAGGGCGCCCACTGCAGCTTGGGATACGTTTTGCTGGCGAGCAACAAACCAGATGCGGCGCTCGCAGCCATGAACGAAGAGCCAGACAAGGACAGCCGCGACTCGTGCGCGATGGATGCACTATGGGCGCTGGGACGTCGAACGGAAGCGGACGCACTACTTGCCGAGGCTAAGGCAAAGCAGTCCGAGACGGGAGCGCTTGGAATCGCCTGCACCTACGCCAGGCGCAACGACAAGGACCAGGCCTTACAATGGCTCGATCGCGCGTATCGGAATGAAGAGCCGACTGTTACTGCGATGGGCATCTTCTCGTGTTTTCGTGATATGCATAGCGACCCAAGGTTTGCGGCGATGCTGCGTAAGATCGGTCTGACGAGCTAGGGACGAGGGGCGCCCACCCAGGTCGTGCGATAAGCGGTCACATCCCCGGCACAGAAGCCGTATCGTTCCACCATCCGCCCCCCAAAGCGGTCAGTAGACTGGCGGTATCCATGAACTGCTGTACTTGGGCGCTGACATAGCTGAGCTGCGCCTGCGCGTAGGTTCGCTCCGCCGCGATCAGGTTCAGCACATTGGTCGTACCGACCGAGTAGCTCTGCTGTTGCAGCTTCAGAGCCTCAAGCGCGCGCCTCAGAAGAACACGACGTTGACGATGGCGTTGCCGATGCCCACCAGCGCCGAGCCGGAAATCAGGCCGGCGCAGATCGGTTCGCAGCCCNNCCCACATCGGCAGCGTGTATTCCGGCGGCAGCACGACGCCGAGGCCGATGGCCACGGCCGACAGCGGCATACGCCCTGGCGCGACGATCTTGGTGATCTCGATCGCTGCGGCGCAAGCCGCGGCAACGATCATCGACACAACGGCCGAGTGCGGTAGATGGCTGATGCCTCTGGCGATCAGTTCTGCCACTCCCTTCCACTGCATCGCGGCGGGAAACGCAAACTGCTCGGAGACGATGGTCGTGGTTGAGCGCACGCCATCGTGCCCAGGCGGCAGGAACAGAAGGAAGAACAGCGGAATGCACACCAGCGCCCCTGAAAAGATTCCGATCACGTGGCCAATCGCCTGCTGTCGCGGCTTGGCGCCCAGCATGTAACCGGGCTTGATGTCCGACAGGAGGTTGGCGGCGTTGGCGGCGACCTCAGCTGTCATCCCGGCGGGGATCAGGTTGCTGGCCGGATTGCTGCGGTCGATCGCTCCCATCGTGAACTGCGTAATCTTCGATAGCGCGCCGGTTGGCGTCCAGGACGTGAGCGCCATCGAATTGGTACAGATCACCGTCAGAACCAGGATCAGTGGCAGCGAGACGAACGCCAGGAGCCACGGCACGCCGAAAAACGAGTGCGTGACGCTAGCGCCGAGCACGCAGAATATGGGCACACCAACGAACGATACCCCCAGCGGCAATTCGATGGACCGCATCGGATCGGCGGCGCCGGTGGCCGCGGGTTTGGTCGCGGTGCTTGCGCGCAGCGACTTGAACGCTGTGGTGAAGATTTCAGGCCGCCCCGCCAGACTGACCAACGAGCCGATCACCATCATCGTCACCGCCCACCACAGCGCCCACTGGTTGACGATCTCGATGCGGGAGATGGGGATAACGACGCCGCCTGCCAAGGGGCGCTGCACGATATCGCCGCGTTGGATCATGATCGGGGCAAGGACCGCATAGTTGACGAGCGCCCCGAGCAGGCAACTCGTCGCCACCCGGATACCCATCAGCCCGCCAACGCCCAGCATCGCAGCGTCAAGTGTCAGACGCAGGTCGAGCTGCCGCACGTCAGTACCGAGGATCCTCGGTATCAGTAGATTGAACTTGTCCGCCGCGGCGTAATAGTAGCTGTCGAGCCGGTCATGGAACGTCCATGGTTCCTTGAGCCCGGCCCACCGGTCCATGCGCAGCAGCTTGAACTGGAGCAACTTCATCCAGCCATCGCTGATCAACACCTGATAGAGGCCAGCACTGAGCGCCGTGAGGCCGAGCAACCGCGCTCTGAACATGCCCACCGCAACGCCGCCGGTGTATAGCGCATCGAGTACCACGCCGCAGGCGCGGCCCTCGGGAAACGGCAGTTGGTCCTGATTGATGAAGCGGCGCTTGAGCGGAAACGCTACCAGCACGCCGAGAATCGCAACCGTCACCATCCATACCAGCATCTGCCACCACGGGATGATGCGCCCGGTCACGAGCATGTAGGCCGCAAGGCTCGCAATCAGGGGCTGGGTCATGTAGCCCGCCGCGGTCGCTATCGACTGCGTGCAGTTGTTCTCGAGGATGGTGAAGTCGCGCGAAAGCCCCGCGGCGTGCAGACTGCGAAAGATCGCGAACGAGAGCATGACCGACGTCAGGCCGACACCGAGGCCAATGCCGGTCTTGCCACCGATATACAGCGCCGTGGCCGCCAGCACGGAGCCGAGGAAAAATCCGGTCACGCCGGACCGGATTGTCAGCTGCGGGACATTGCCGCGGTAGACATTCTTGAACCACCAGTCATCTTTTTTGGCCCGCGACCACGTTCTGATCTGCTCGTCGCTCAATTCTTGGAGTGCCATGCGCCGTTGCCCTCACGTCGCGACCGGCCCGCTACGCTGGGCGATGATCAAGCGCCGGACTCGTTCGCTAGCTCGACCGGCTTGCCATGCGGAGTATGTCGATACGCGTCCGCCCAAGCCTCTTTGCGCGCCAACAGGGTGGTCGGATCGGACAGCTGCTTTGCCACAACGAGCCGCTCCAGCGCGGTCAGCCAGTGACGGTAGTACAGGGAGGAACCGTCATCTGGCGCACCGCGCTCCGACGCAGCCTTCGATTCATCGGCGAGCGTCGCGGCCCATTCCTTCCATGTGAAATGCCCTGCTGCCGACAGCTGGACAGCGAGGGCGAACGCTGTTGCCTGCCACGGCTCGGAAAATACCGGGCCGCCCTCATCGAGCGGCAAGCGCGGCAGCGCCTTGAGTTGCGCCGAATGCATGATGGGGTCAGGTGAATTCAAGATAGCCTTCTCACAGGGTCACATGAAGATGGTCCCGGGGGCCGGTGAATAGGTCTCGACGGGTCGCAGGCATCGGAATCGCTTCACATCCCGATATCAGGCATCGATCATTGGCGTTATAGCTGGGTGCGGATCAGTATAAGCAGGCGCGCCGTAGAATAGAATCCCGGCGGCATCTTTGGCGCGAACGTCGCCTTTGGGGCGGCAATTTGGTGATGGTCATTGGAGATCAACGTAGGGGGACACCATGAAAGCAAAATACATTCGCGTGATCGCGTGTTTCTGCATTGTTATGGGTGTCGTCACCGTCGCGGTCACCGGCGTTGCAAAGGACAGCCCGGACTTCGTTCGAATCACGCCGGCAGATATTCATTGGCACGATGTCCCAAATGGGCATGGAGTACAGCAGGCGATACTGCTGGGCGATCCCGCGAAACCTGGCATGTATGTGCTTCGGGTCAGGTTTCCGCCGTACCTCATGGATGTTCCCCATTGGCATCCCAACGCCCGGTACGTGACGGTGCTGGAGGGCACGTGGTACACGGGCACCGGCGACACCTTCGATCTGTCGCGAGCGGTGCCATTAAAGCCTGGTAGCGTCATGCTGCATCCCGCGAAAGCCATTCACTGGGACGGTTCCGGCAGCGCTGAGGCTGTTATTGTTCAGATCGTCGGTGAGGGACCGGGCACGACCACACAAGTCGACCCGAGCAAGCCATTCTGGATCGAGGTGCCACACTAATGTGGCGCGTTGTGTGCGAGGCGTCGTTCAAATGACCACTAGAATTGCGCATGGACGCGCAGCGCGACGATCGATACCGGCCCACGATCGGAGTTGTAGGCCGGATTGATGACGTACTGATAGTCGAGCGTGAGCTGAGCCCACCGCACCGCTGCCCACCGATAGTAGGTTTCCACGATCTGTTCCGCACCAGGGTGCGGCAGCCGGCCATCGCCCACCAGGATGCCCAGGCCACCGGCGTTCAGATACTGCTCGCGGGCGGCAGAGATACCATTGTCGATACCAGCGAGCCCCACGGTATCCTCGGGCCGCCCCCAATGCTTACCGTTCAGTGACAGCCCCACGACCGCCGTGCGATCGACATCGGTGAACTCATACGGCTCGACATTGCCGCCCGCCTTGCCGGCGCGCGCGAACACGCCCNNATCGCCCGTCAGCTGCTGCTCCAGGCTCAGGCTCACGCCGGCTCGACTGCGATAACGGCGCACGTCAACCAGGGCCGTCGTGACATCCAGGCCGGTGGCCTGCGCAAGGCTCACGGCCTCATCAAGCAGACCCATGCGCCCGCGGCTGTCGAACGCAGTTATCAGCAGCTTGCCGGGCATTGCCTCGAACTGGTAGCGCCGCTCCACCTCCCCGTCCCACTGGAACTCATGAAATCCATGATCGAGCGTTTCGCTGTTGGGCACGTCCGACAGGTCGAATATCCCGGCGCGCAGCGCCCATTGGCCCTGGTACCACTCGGCCACAGCACCGACCGAGTAACCCCAGGAATCCGCCGCGTAGTCCCAGGTACCGGCGTCGACCGCGGTCCAATTGAGGAAATCGTTGCGCGGATCGTGGGCATAGCCATTGGTGTCAAAGACGTCCGACACACTGATCTTGCCCACGGTAAACACCCAGCGATTGGCGCTCTGAGTGCCGCCGAGCTGATTAGCAGCGGCCTCCACCGGCTCACTTTCCCCGCCCAGATCGATAGTCTGACGAATGAACAGTCGTGGCAGTCGCCAATACGGGTGGCTGCGGCCTATCTTGTAGGCGGTGCCGCTGGGAAATCCGGCGACGCCCAGCGTGTTGTCGAGACCGAATCCCTGGTCAATTTCCGGATTGACCCACGCTTCCGCTCCCGACCACAGGCGCGCACCTAGAAACAGTGTCAGATCGATCGTCTCTGCGCCGTGCCGCGGTGACAAGCTGTTAGGCCCGCTGTACGGGGCATGAAACGGCGACGTCAGTTGCTCCACGAAAGTGAATTGCCCGTGAGCCGCAAACCGCTCACTAACCACATCCGCCGACGGATCCGGTACGGACATCGCGCTGGCAGTATCGGTGGCCGCTTGTTGCGCAAAACCAGCGGGCGCCCAGGCCATGCACAGCGAGGCGATGGCAAGGTGGTGAGGAAATCTTGCACGCATGACGCTCATCCGAGGTTCCCGCCGGAATGCCCCAATAGCGTCAGGACACCGAGTAGGGCGTAGATTCCCGCCGCGATCATGCGTACCACCTTGACAGGAATCCACTTGGTTGCTTGATCGGCGAATAATACGGTCGGGATATTAACGATCATCATGCCCAGAGTGGTCCCGGCGACCACGGCAAGCAATTCGTTGTACTTGGCTGCGAGCGCCAGGGCGACGATCTGGGTCTTATCGCCCATCTCCGCGAGAAAAAACGTCACTGCCGTCAGCGCGAAGACCCCGTAAGCGTCACGTGTTTTCACTTCCTCGTCCATCTTGTCCGGGATCAGAGCCCAGGCTGCGACCGCCAGGAAGGAGATTCCCAGGACCCACTTCAATAGCTGCGGGCTGATGAGCTTGCCCGCCCACTCGCCTACCGAACAGGCGACAAGATGGTTGACGAATGTGGCCACGAAGATGCCGGCGATGATCGGCCCGGGCTTGCGAAGCCGCGTGGCAAGAATCAGCGCCAGGAGCTGGGTCTTGTCACCGAGTTCGCCCACGGCAATCGACGCGGTAGATATCAGGAAAGCTTCCATTTTTGAAGTAGCTCCGGGTTGGACGATCGTGACCATCGACACATGACCCCCGTCCAACCCAGGACCAGGCCATGCGTCAAAGGTCTCGCCAGACCCTACGGTTGAACGCGCCATGGCCCGCGGGCCAAGTATGTTGACGCGTCCCCCTCCTGTGGTGGAGGGCGGCTACTCCCCAATGAACGATTGGAGCTTACAAGACCTGTTGCTGGCGGGTCTAGCGTTTTTGCTTCCTGGCGATGGAAGGGCGGCATAGTTAATGAGACGCGATTACGTTCGAGGAGCAGCCGCAATGGACCGGCACCGTCCCAGGCTCGGGAATCCCGACGCATCGATCGCCTTTTATCGTAGGCTCGGCGTCGACATTACCGAGGACGGCATTTGGCGCACGCCAAGCGGGATACATCTGGTGTGGGGGCGCAACCGTCTCCTGAGGTTCTGACTCAGTACCTGTAGGGGTTAATCGTCACAATGCTGCCATCTGGTCGATACTTTAGTTCAGTCAGCTTGACCGATCGCAGATGCGTGACGCCCTTGGACAATATGGAATCGTGGTAATACAAATACCATTTATCCCCAAACTTAATAATGGAATGATGCGTAGTCCAGCCGATCACGGGAGTAAGAATCTGTCCGCGGTAGGTGAACGGTCCATACGGGTTGTCGCCGGTTGCGTAGCACAGAAGGTGTGTATCACCAGTCGAATAGGAAAAGTAATAGCTCTGGTGATGCTTGTGCATCCACGATGCTTCGAAGAAACGACGGCGGTTGTCTCCCGCCAGTAGAGGCTTGCCGCGTTCATCCAAAAGCACTATGGGCCGCGGTGCCTCGGCGAACTTCTTCATGTCGTCCGACATACGAGCCACCAAGGGCGAAAGTGCGCGCTGCGCAGCGGCGGGATCCCGGTTATCCGGGCTGTAAACATTGTCGCGATACTTCTGCAGTTGCCCGCCCCAAAGGCCTCCGAAGTACATAAAGAAAATGCCATCACTATCTTCGAACACGGCCGGGTCGATCGAATAACTGCCCCGGATTGGCTCAGGTTCGGCAGCGAAAGGGCCGACCGGTGACTGGCCAATTGCGACGCCAATGCGAAACAAGCCATCGCGGGCCTTCGCGGGAAAGTAGAAGTAATACTTGCCATTCTTGCGTGCAGCGTCGGGCGCCCACATCTGGCGCTCCGCCCACTGGACGTCCCTGATGTGCAGCGCTACTCCGTTGTCGACGGCGGCACTCTGGGGAGTGTCCATGGAAATGACATGGTAGTCCTCCATGGCAAAGTGACTGCCCTCGTCATCGAAGGGTATGCCCGCATCGATGTCATGCGACGGGTAGATGTAGATCTTGCCATCAAACACGTGGGCAGAAGGATCTGCGGTGTAGATGTGCTCGATCAGCGGCTGCGAAATGGCCCTGGAACTCAGTTCGTTGAAGTCGATATCAGCCATGGTGGTGTTCCGTATAAGGTCGATATGATCAGTTTGCGGCCGCCTCGCGCCGCTGCTTCAGTTCCGATTCGATTTGAGTCTCCATGGGCTTGTTGATGCAATAGAACCAGAGCAGCACGATCGCGGCGAGAAAAGGAATCGAAGCATAGACACTTACGCCCATCTGTATGCCGCGCACCGTGTCCGGCGCTTGGGCAGCCAGCGCGGCGTCATAGTGGTAATGCGCCAGAATACCGGCGACCAGCGATCCCCCTATCGTCAAGCCGGCTTTCAATCCCAGCAGCATGGCGGAGAACACTATCGCGGTAGCGCGGCGATTATTCCTCCACTCGGAATAGTCGGCGACATCCGCAATCATCGCCCACAACAGGGGGATGGTTATTCCGTAAAAGAACCCGTGAAGCGTTTGCGAAATAAAGCAAAGGGCGATGGCGTTCTTTGGAAAATAATCGAAACTGAAAACGAAAATGGTGGATATGAACAAGGCGGTCGCAAAGGTATTGCGCTTACCGAACCGATCGGCCAATGGCTTGGAGAATCCGATCCCGATAATCATCATGATGATGCCGCAGCCATTGAACAGGCCGAAAGCCGACGTCGGCGCGTCATCCGGCCATTTGAACTCCGTCAGGCCGATGGCATGCAGAGTGGCATTAAGTCCGCTGATGAAATGGTTGAAGCCAATGCTCTCCAGGAACCTGTCAAGCGCGGGCTCACTCAGGTAATCCTGGAAAAAGTAGATGTAGAACCCGCCTTTCAGCGCCAGGGTTACGAACACCAGTACGGTCACCAGCAACATGATGATCCATGGAACGTTCTTCACCAGATCACGGACGTCCTGCAGTACGGTGGTCTTCTCCTTGGCGATCGGCAGAATGCGTTCTTTGGTGGTGATGAACGCAATCAGGAAGAAGACAACGCCGGTGATAGAGAAGAAGAACATGGTGTTGTGAAAGCCGACCGCCTTGTCCCCGTGTCCCAGGATCAGCACCAGCGGCAGCAACAACACCTGGATGATGAATTGCGCGAACATGACGGCCACGAAGCGGTAGGCCGACAAGCTGTTGCGATCGGCCATGTTTCCGGTCAGCACGCCACTCAGGGCTGAATACGGCAGGTTATTGGCTGCATATACCGCCAGCAACAGCAGGTAAGTGCCGAATGCATAGATCACCTTCTCGTGCTGACCGATGTTGGGCGTACTGAATGCAAGCAGTGCGAACACGCCGAAGGGAACGGCGGTCCAAAGCAACCAGGGCCGAAACTTCCCCCATCGGGTCACGGTGCGGTCGGCGATAAATCCCATGAGGGGCGTAAAGATGAGCGCCCCGATGAGTCCGGCAGAGCCAATGACGTAGGAGGCCTTATCCGCAGGAATGCCAAAGACGTTGGTGTAGAAGAATGCGAGGAACGTAACCAGAGTCTGGAAGATCAGATTAGCGGCGAGATCTCCCAGGCTGTAGCCGATCTTTTCGGTCACGGACAGTTTCTGTGATGACGGCACATTATTCATTGGTTAGTTGCTCTGCCGTCAGAATATACGATTCAGTCGCAGAGTGAGACGAGGGCGGCGTTGGCATCGAATGATCGCGATGTGAGCGGTCAATGACGTCAATATGCTCGCTTCGTCTGTGTCAAAGAACGGCGCGGGTAAACACTCCGCGCTGTCGGACGACTGGACGACTTTTCTTCGGCGCGAGTTGTCACGACGGTCGCAACTTGTCCGGCATCGTTGCGTCCGCTAGCGCCGCGCAGCGATGCCCATAAATGATGCGCCGCATACGCCCGCCAGGGACGCCAGCGCTGGGCTCGAACCAGCAGTTCACCAGGCGTCGGGCGGCGGCCGCTCATATCCGCCATGGCGCGCAACAGGCCGACGTCGGCCGCCGGAAAGGCGTCGGGCTCACGAAGCTCGCGCATTGCGATGTACTGAGCCGTCCACTCCCCAATCCCACGCAGCGATCGCAGGCTCAAGACGGCCTCATCGAGACTGCGTCGAGCGCTGAAAATCGATGGATCGGCGGCGGTCGCCGCGGACAGTGACGCGAGTGCCGTGGCTCGCTGCTTCGGAATACCGAGTTGGCGCAGATCGGCGGCCGCCAGTGTTCGCGGTGAGGGGAAAAGGTGCGTCAGTCCTGCGGCTGCGGACCCAGCCGGTATGATTTCGCCGTGATCCCTCACGAGCTTTCCCGTAAGGCTGGTGGCGGCTGGGACGGTGATTTGTTGCCCGAGTATAGCTCGCACCGCCAACTCGAAGCCGTCCCATGCACCCGGCACGCGCAATCCTGGTCTCATGGCCACCAACCGTGCCAGCATCGGATCCATGCTCAGATGCTCTCCGATAGCACCGGGGTCGGCGCCAAGATCAAACAGTCGTCGCAAGCGAGCAATAACGACGGGCAGCGCCGCGAGCTTCGGGAAGCAAATTCTGGCCCGCAACGCATTTGGCGCCGCGTGTGTCACTGAAACCGTGCCGCTCACGCCGTCGATCTCGATCGTACGCGCGTACTGAACGCTCGAGACGCTCTCGACGCCGGGAATTGCCCGCTCCCGCAGGTATGAAAGTGTGGCATTCCAGTCGTATGGGGGTCGGCAACGCAACAGAACCGTGATACCGCTGGCAGAGTCTGATGGATGCTCTGCGTGACTATCGTGGCGCAGCGCGCTCGGCGGACGAGCGAACAACCGCTGGAAGGTTTCATTGAAGCGCCTCACGCTACCAAATCCAGACGCCAGAGCAACGTCGGTGATGGGCAGCCGCGTTTCGTGCAGCAACTGCTTGGCGAGAAGGACGCGCCGGGTCTGCGCCACTCCGATCGGGGTTGCGCCGAGATGCTGTCGAAACAGTCGGCGCAGCTGCCGATCTCCGACTCCCAACCGCTCCGCGAGTTGTTCGATGCCGCCCTGGTCCAGCGCGCCGAGCTCGATCAACGCTAATCCACGCGACACCGTGTTCGATGTGCCTCGCCAAGCGCCGCAGTCAGGAGCTGTTTCCGGACGGCAGCGTAAACAGGGTCGAAAACCCGCTTCGTGGGCAGCCGCCGCGGTCGGAAAAAAGGTGACGTTCTGGCGCTTTGGAGTGCGCGCGGGGCAAATCGACCGGCAGTAAACACC
Source organism: Gammaproteobacteria bacterium (assembly GCA_003132025.1). Classification (GTDB taxonomy): domain Bacteria; phylum Pseudomonadota; class Gammaproteobacteria; order Steroidobacterales; family Steroidobacteraceae; genus FEN-1191. Next base: position 29,451 of record PKWJ01000051.1, on the reverse strand, counting down.
GGTCGTGTTCACTGCCGTGAAAAACTTGCCGTCGAAGCGCGCGTCCCGCGTGGCGACAGCGCGATAGCAGGCGTCCGGATCAAGATCCATGCGGCGCATTCTCACACAGGGGCGCAGCTGGCACTCGCGGTTTTCGGACGTCGTCAGCGGCAATCCCGCGCCGGTTTGATCAGGTCCGAAAACCGCTAGCGATCGATCCATGGCGGGGAGATGATTCCGCCCTCTGGGCGAATAAGAGATGGACATGAGCGACCTGGTCCTGCGGCTCGAGCGTTTCCCGACCGCCTGCGGCACCGTTCTGATCGTGACGGATGATCAGGAAACATTGCGCGCCGTGGATTGGCAGGACCATGAACCGCGAATGCGCTGGCTGCTCAAGCTGCACAACGGCAACGCCCCGGTTCGATTGCAGCCGCGCTCGTTGGATTCCGGCGTGTGCCTTGCTCTGCAACGCTACTTCTCGGGCGATCTGCGAGCCATCGACGAACTAAGGGTGCGGACGGAGGGAACAGAATTCCAACGCCAGGTGTGGGCGACGTTGAGGACGATACCTGCTGGCACCACGGTTAGCTACGGTCAGTTGGCGGCGCGGTTGCGGCGGCCGAATGCCGTACGCGCTGTCGGCACGGCAAACGGCGCAAACCCTATCCCCATTGTCATTCCGTGTCACCGCGTGATCGGTGCCGACGGCTCGCTCACCGGCTACGGTAGCGGACTCGAGCGCAAGCGCTGGCTGCTCGAGCATGAGGGTGTGCGACTCCTGGCGCGGCCGGGTCGCGGCAGATCTGTCATCAACTAAGAAGAATCGCGGCGTGAGTCAGGCTGCAATCTCGCCGGAGCTTGTGCAACGGCAAGCTTGACTAAACGTCTTCTGGTGCGGTACCCGCGACACAGGTAATGTAGTTTCGGTTCGGCGGCCCCGTCCCCTGGCTATTCTTTAAAATTCAACCATTTACGGGAACTACCCCGGTCCCGCGCAGACTAATCGGCGGATGCTCAGTCGGAGCCGGATCCCGCCTCTGCCGATCGCAAATATCATGAACAAGGACTCGCGCTAAATGACTCAAAAAGCTACCCCACCCGGGGGCGAGCGGGCACTGAATAACCCAGAGCAGCGTATGGCTTCGCAGGCGCCCGGATCCGAAATGCGCGCGTCGCGCGAAATCGTTGCCGAAAATTCGGCTTGGATCAGCCCGCTGCGGGAAGAGATGGGTCGCGTCATCGTCGGTCAGAAGCACCTTCTCGACCGACTGCTGATAGCGCTGCTGACCAATGGTCACGTGCTGCTGGAGGGTGTCCCCGGCCTTGCAAAGACCCTGGCCTTGAAGTCGTTAGCCAGTTGCATAGCAGTGCGTTTCAAGCGTCTGCAATTCACGCCCGACATGCTGCCCGCCGACATCGTCGGAACCATGATCTACAACCCGCAGGACGGCGCCTTCCGCACCAAGCATGGGCCGATCTTCAGCAATCTTATCCTGGCGGACGAAATCAATCGCGCGCCGGCCAAAGTCCAAAGCGCTCTGCTCGAGGCAATGCAGGAGCGCCAGGTCACCATCGGCGATGAAACCTATCCATTGCCGACGCCGTTCCTGGTGCTCGCGACGCAGAATCCTCTGGAACAGGAGGGCACCTATCCCCTCCCTGAGGCACAAATCGATCGGTTCATGATGAAGGTGATCGTCGACTATCCGACTCGCACCGAGGAACGTGCGATTCTCGATGCCATGGCCACCACCGAACCTATGATCGTGCCGCGCACGGTGGTTAGCCCATCACAGATCCTCGATGCCCGGCACGTGGTCAACATGCTGTTCGTCGACGACAAGGTTCGCGATTACATCGTCGATATCGTGCTCGCGACGCGACCGCCCATCGCTGCAGGTCTCGAACTGAACGGCTACGTTCAGAACGGCGCTTCGCCCCGGGCGACCATAGCGCTCACCCTGGCTGCACGCGCCATGGCGTTTCTCAGTGGTCGGTACTTCGTCACGCCGCAGGACGTCAAGACGGTGGCGATGGATGTACTGCGGCATCGGGTGTCAGTGACTTACGAGGCCGAGGCCGAGAACGTCACCTCCAGGGATGTCATTGAGAGAATTTTGAACACACTGCCGGTGCCCTGAGCCGGGGGCGTCCTGTCCATGGCGGATGTGAAGCAATCGGCCACAGCGAAGCGCAGCAGCATGCGTGAGCTGGAGATCCGCACTCGCCGCATGGTCGACGAGAGCATGGCGGGCGCCTACCACTCGGTGTTCAAGGGCCGGGGAATGGACTTCGACGAAGTCCGCGAATACAGCCCCGGGGACGAAGTCCGGACCATCGACTGGAATGTTACGGCGCGCGCCGGTCGTGCATTCGTCAAGAAGTTCACGGAGGAGCGCGAGCTCACCATATTTCTAGTGGTTGACATCAGTGCTTCTGGAAACTTCGGGTCCGGCGCGATGGCGAAGCGCGATCTGGCGGCGGAGGTCGCCAGCGTGCTGGCTTTTTCCGCGATTCGTAATAGCGACAAAGTCGGTTTGATTCTGTACACCGACCGCATCGAACGATATCTGCCGCCGAAGAAAGGTCGCCGACATGTCCTGCGCGTCGTGCGGGACATTCTCTATCATGAGCCGCAGGGTGTCGGTACCGACACCGTGAAAACGCTCGACGTCGTGAATCACGTGCTGCACCGGCGCGCCGTGGTGTTCCTGATTTCTGACTTCGAGACCAGCGGCGATCCCGGCGTTGCCCGCGTGGCGCTGCGCCGCGCGGTCCGTCAAACGAATCGTCGTCATGACTTGATCGCACTCCATGTCGAAGATCCGCGCGAGAAGGAGCTGCCGAACGTCGGGATCATCGCCCTGGAAGATGCGGAAACCGGCGAGATCATCGAGCTGAACACGGCGCGCGCCGCGGTGCGGAGGCGCTTCAACGAGCTTTCCCTGGAGCGTTCCCGGCGTCTGCGAAACGATCTGCGAGCCGAGGGGGTCGATACCGTGCAGCTACGCACGGATGCGCCCTACATTCCGCCACTGCAGCGATTTTTCAAATCGCGCGGCCGCCCGCGCGTATGAATGCGCATCTCCGCGCGCGCCGTACCGCTGGACGATGCGTGTGGCTCGCGTTTCTGCCGGGAGCGGTCCTGGCAGAAGCCGCAGAGGACATCCGCGACATCCGCGGCCCCAAGGCACTGCCAGGGCCCTGGGTGTTACCTGCGGCCCTTGCGGCCGCGATAGTCATCGCGCTTTGCGGTTATCTCGTCTGGAGTCGGCGCCACCGCGGAATTCGCCGCCGGCCGCTGACCTTGTCGGAACAAACCCTGCAGCGCCTGGATGACGCCAGACCGCTGATGCGTCCCGAAACAGCTCGGGCATTCGGCATCGCCGCGTCCGAATTGATACGAGACTACATCGAGAAGCGGTTCAACGTAATTGCTACGCAGCGGACCACCGAAGAATTCCTGCAGGCCCTACTGCAGAGCTCGAATGAAGCGCTCGCGCGTCACCGCTTGCTGCTGGGAGAATTTCTGCACCAATGCGACTTCGTTAAATTCGCGGGAGACTCGCTCGCGGTCACGGCTATGGAGTCGCTTTTCCAGAGCGCCCGCCGTTTCGTGCTGGAGACCAGCGAGGCGCCAGTCGCATGATTCGGTTTCTTCAGTCCGACTGGTTCTGGGCACTGACCCTACTGCCACTGGTCATCCTCTGGAGAGGGCGGCGGGGACCGGTAGCTGCCGTCGAATATTCCGATGTCAGTCTTGCGCGCGACACAGCGCGCCGCACGCGGAGCAGGATCGGCGGAATAGTCTGGCTACTGCCGATCATTGCGGCGGCTCTTATGATCGTCGGGTTGGCCCGCCCGCAGCGCACGGATAGTCAAACTTCCGTCACCGCGAACGGAATCGACATCGTTCTTGCACTTGACATTTCTGGTTCCATGCAAGCGCTTGATTTCAAGGTCGGTAACGTCCGCGTCAACCGCGTCGCGGTAGTCAAGTCGGTGGTCTCCAAGTTCATCGATGAGCGTCCCAACGACCGCATCGGTCTCATCGCGTTCGCGGCGACTCCGTATCTCGTGAGTCCGCTCACTTTGGACCACGACTGGCTGCAGCAAAACCTCGAGCGTATCAACGTAGGTCTAGGAGACGACGGAACGGCGATCGGCTCGGCTATCGCCGCAGCCGTAAATCATCTGCGCACGACGGCGACAAAATCCAAGGTGGTCATACTCTTGACCGACGGCGTCAACAACAGCGGAAAGATCCCGCCGCTTGCCGCGGCGGAAGCGGCCCGAGCCTTGGGCGTGAAAGTCTACACCATCGGCGTCGGTGTGCGCGGGAAGGCGCCCGTTCCGGTCAGGGACCAGGCAGGCAACACTCACGTGATCATGGCCGATGTGGACGTCGATGAGAAGACACTGCAGGCCATAGCCACTGAAACCGGCGGCCAGTTCTATCGGGCGACCGACACGGATTCGCTGCAGAAGATCTACGAGCAGATCAATCGCTACGAAACATCGGCGCAGACCGTGGAAAAATTCGAACACGTGGAAGAGCTTTACAGGTGGACTCTGTTCCCCTCGTTCGGGCTACTTGGATTGTGGGTACTGTTGCAACATACGAGGTATCGCAGGTTACCGTGAGATTCAGCGATCCCCATTGGCTGCTCGCGGGTCTACTGGCCTGTCTGGTGCTCATCGGTATATGGCGTGGTTACGACGTACGGCAGCATGCGGCCCTCGCGCAATTCATCGCGCCGCATCTGCGCGGCAGGCTTACCAGTTCGGTGTCCGGGATCCGTCGCTTCATTCAGCGAGGCCTGGTCCTGGGCTCCGTACTATGTCTTTGCGCGGCGCTCGCCGGTCCGCTGCTGGGATATCACTGGGAGAAGATCCACCGCCGCGGCAATGAGGTGGTGTTCGCGATCGACACGTCGCGAAGTATGTTGACTCGCGATGTAAATCCCAACCGATTGACGCGGGCAAAGCTGGCGATCGATGACATGGCAGGGCAACTGGACGGCGACGGGGTCGGCATCGTGGCGTTCGCGGGCAGCGCTTTTCTCGTCTGCCCGCTGACGCTCGACTATGGCGCGTTCCACCAGTCGTTGGATGCCATCGATGTTCACACCATTCCGCGAGGTGGGACCAACATCCCGAGCGCCATTCTGGCGGCGCGGGCAGCGCTTAACCGCCATCCTGGAAGCGACAGAATCCTGATATTGGTAACGGATGGCGAAAATCTTGAGGGTGACGCGCTGACTGCGGCCAAAGACGCGGCACAGCAGGATGGCCTGAAGATCTACACGATCGGTGTCGGTACCGCGGAGGGCGATCTGATCCCGTTGCCATTGGACGAGGGCGGTGGCTCCGTCCGGGATGAGACCGGCGCGTATGTGAAGTCTCATCTCGACGAGGCCGGTCTTACCGCCATGGCCGCCGCCACCGGGGGTACCTACGTACACCTCGGGGGACAGGGCGAGGATTTTGAGGTGTTTCTGAGAACGGTATTCGGTTCGGTCACGAAGCATGATTTGATCTACAGGCAGCAGAAAATCTACAACGAACGTTATCAATGGCCGCTGGCAGCATCCTTGCTGATGTTATTGGCCAGCCTCGTGGTGGGCACGCGTCGCTCGGGCCGCCGGCGAGCGCCAGCGGCATCGCGCACGGTCGCCGTGTCGGCTGTATCGACTGTGTCGGTCGTGTTCGGGGCGCTGATCATTCCAGTGCGCTCTGAAAGTGCCGATCAGGCCGCCAGTACGCCCGTCGTGGAGTACAACGCGGGCACGTCCGCGTATCGAGCGGGACAGTTTCCCCAGGCAACGCAGTCTTTCCAACAGTCGATCAAGGTTGCGCCGGCGAGCGACGCAAAGCGCTTGGCGGACCAGGAGGATGCTTACTACAACCTCGGCAATGCACTCTATCGTGCGGGCCAGCAGGTGGAGAAATCCGCTCCGCAGGAGGCGCTTCAGAAATGGACCGAGGCGGTCAAGGCATACGATACGGCGTTGCAACTGCGCGCCGATGACGCCGATAGCAAATACAATCGCGACTTCGTCAATCGGAAGATTAACGAGCTCCGACAGCCGCCTGATCAGGGCGGCGGCAGCGGTCAGGGGCAAGGCAAGGGCCAGGGACAAGGCCAGAGTCAGGGTCAGGGGCAAGCTCGAGGGCAAGGCCAACCGCCACCGCAGGGGCAACCGCCACCGCAGGGGCAACCGCCACCACGGGGGCAACCACAGCAGTTGCCGCCGGATCAGCAAGCCCGCCCGGCCGATGAAGGAAATGATCATGATGAAATCCATGCGGCAGAAGATCAGCGCCCGCCAGGGCAAATGAGCGCCGAGGAAGCGCGCGAGCTATTGGACTCCGCCAAATCGGACGAGCACCACTCGCTAGCCGTGCCCTCTGGCCCGCGCGATCCCGACCAAACGCCGGATAAACCCTTCAAGAACTGGTGATGCGAGCCGGGTCTATGCGCTGGATCAAGGTCATTATCGCATTCGTGGGCCTGCTCGCTCCGGCCGAGCGTGCGATGGCGCAAGCGGATGACGCGTTGGCCTATGAAACCGTAGAACCTTCTCGCATCAAGGTCGGCGAATCGGCGACCATTCAGGTGACAAGTTTCGGTCGCCTGAAAGATATCACCCTACCGACCATTCCCGGGTTGGTGTTCGGGGAGATGCGGAGATCGGAGGGTTTCGAATTCCTTAACGGCACACCGATCCCTGCGACGTTCGTCCGGATCCGCGTGACGGCCCAGTTCCCGGGGGTGTTCACCATTCCCGGACTCACGCCGGCATCGCAATCCATTGGGCTTGAGGTGGTGAGCGGTGATGAGCCTAATCCGTACGCCTGGCGCAGCCAGATGCCAGCCCCGCCGCCGGTGGTACCCGCGTCGCTGCCGAAAGGCGTTCAGCTGCAAGTCGGCGGTGCGGCCTTCGTCCATCTGACCGTTCCGACACGCGCCGTCTATGTGGGCGAAAGCGTGCCGGTGGAAATTCAACTGGGCTTACGGCCGGGAATCGTCACATCAGTGAATGGACTGCCCACGCTCAAGAGCAGCGATTTCACGCTCAACAATCTTTCCAAACAACCCGAACGTCGCGAACAGGCGATCGAAGGTAGCACCTTTGTGGTGTTGACCTGGCACAGCGCTCTGGCGGCGGTGAAGCCAGGCGATTTTTCCTTGTCGGCGGAAACGCCGCTGACCGCGAAGATCAGCACGCTGTCGTCGACCGATCGGGCAGTCGCGTCCAGACTAGCCTGGCCACTCTTGCAAAGTATGTACAGCGGCATCGCTCCTAAAGACATCACGATCGGCAGTTTCCCATCCGAACTGAAGGTCCTGCCGCTGCCGACGGAGGGCCAACCCAAGGACTTCGGCGGAGCCGTCGGCGAATTCCAGGTATCGAGCGACATTTCGCCCGCCAGCGCGGCGGTAGGAGATCCGCTCACACTGCGCCTGCATATTAGCGGCACAGGCAACTTCGATCGCGTCGATTCAACGATGTTCGACCATCTCGATCATTGGAAAACCTACCCCGCGAGATCCTCCTTCACTCCGAGCGACGCGGTCGGATACCAAGGCGAGAAAGTGTTCGAACAGCCGCTGATCGCGGCACAACCGGGCGAGCAGTCAATTCCAGGACTTGCGTTCAGTTATTTCAATCCCAACACGCGACGTTACGAGCGTGCGCAGACGCCGTCCATCAAAGTGACGATCGCGGCCTCCCTGGCCAGCGGCTCACTCACCGCTCTGACCAGCGCCCAGGGCCTGAACGGAATTCTTACGATGGGGTCCACCCACGGCTTGCGCCCCGATCACCCGCCTCCGCAAAAGTCGGTGCGCGAGTTGAGACCGCTGTACTTCCAGGCACCATTTTTGGCCATTCCGACCACTCTGGCGTTGATTCTGGCCGGCAGTTGGTTCGCCGTTCGCCCCAACGCTGCGCGCGCCACCGCCAACGCAGCCGAGCGCGTGCTGGCGCAGCTGGATGCGGCGGCGCAAGCCGGTGATTCTTCTTCGTTCTTCCAAACAGCGAAGAAAACACTGCTGCAAAGCTTCGCCGCCCGGTGGCAGATGCCTGCCGATCAAATCACCTTCGCGGATCTGAAAGCGCGACTGGGCACGGCGGGTGAGGAGGTCGAACGACTATTTGCCCTCGCCGAGGAGGCGAGGTATTCGGACTACGAGCCGGCTGCCACGGATTTTCAGCGTTGGCTGCAGCTGATTCGCGGCCAACTCGCAGGCGAGACGCAGTAAATGCGCGCGTCAAGGATACCGATACTGATCGTGAGTCTCGCGCTGTGGGCCGGGCAGGCGTTCGCGCAGCCGTCGGAGCCACCGTATTCGGCCGATGGGCTTTACAACCTGGCTAACTCGTATGCCCGGGCCGGGAAGCCGGGTTTGGCGGTGCTCAGCTATGAGCGCGCTGCAATGCTGGCGCCGGATGACCCGGATATCAATGCCAATCTTGCGTACGTTCGCGCCGCAGCACATGTGCCCATGAAGCCGCGGAACCGGTTTGCACGCCTGGCCCTGGCCACGAGCCCCAGCTCTGCCGCTTGGCTCGGGGTCCTGGGAATTGCCCTTGTCGGGATAGGACTGGTGGCGAGAAGGGTTGCGTCGCGACTCCTATGGATTCCGGGCGGCGCTGTCCTGCTCGGCGTCGCGCTGATTGTTCTGACGGCGTCGAACGCGATGCTGCTGTGGCCACGAATGCACGAGGCGGTCGTCCTCATCGACCAGGCACCTGCGCGCGTATCCCCGGCGCCGATGGCCGACCCGGCATTTGTATTGCGGGAAGCGGAGAGCGTCACAATGATGGCAGAGCATGAGGATTTCATACTCGTTCGTTCTGGCGGCCTCTCGGGGTGGGTTGCACGTGCAAATCTCGGCGCCGTCGTGCCGCCAGCGGGCGGCGAACGTTAAGGGCATCCAGGCGCGGCTGCGCCGCTATCGACCGTGGAAGATCGGCGGCCGGTTTTCGGCTTCCGCCTTGCGGCCCTCGATGAAATCTTCCGACTTGAAAAGCGAGACGTATTCCGCGTCGAGTTCTGCAAAGGCAGCAGCATCGGCCGAGTCATTGATCCCCACGTGCGCCACTTTCAACGTGGCCTTGATTCCAAGCGGGCCGCAGGCTGCCACCCTGTTGGCGATATCGATTGCAGTTGTGAGGGCCGCGTCCTTGTTGAGAGCAACCTCCTGGACGATGCCGATCCTATAGGCCGTCTGCGCGTCCCAGTGGTCCCCAGTGAGCAGGTATCGCATGGCATTTGCCCAACCGGCCTCCCTGACAAAGCGGACCGGTGCCGTGCCGGGGACACGGCCGTGCGCATTTTCGTTCTGGCCGTAGCGCACGTCTGCGCTCGCAACGCGGATATCGGCGGCGAGATGCAGTTCATGAGCCATGTTCCAGGTGTCGCCGTGCACCACGACGACAAGAGGCTTTGAGAGCTTCTGGGCCCTCCCGAGAGGATCGATCTGACCTTCACCCAGTGTGAAGGACTTCCCGCTTTTGGCGAGAACGGAAAACGCCTCAACGTCGTTCCCGCGGGAGAAGTTATCGCCGTGGCCAAAAAGGACCGCCGCACGGAGCGTGGAATCATTATCGAAATCGTAGTAGGCCTTGGCCAAACCATAGAAAGCCTCCGGGTCGATGCGATTGTAGATTTGCAGTCGATTGATGCCGATGAGGACTATCTGCCCTCGCCGCTCCACCGTGATCTTGGTGTTGGCAGATAGAGGGACATCAACCATCTGGACCGTTTGGTCTTTCATGTTTTGTTCTGCCCCATGGGTAACCAGTCGAGCAGCACCTTATGGAAGACCTCGGGGGCTTGAATTTGCGGCGAATGTCCCAGATCAGGGAACTCGACCAAGCGCACGTGCGGGATGCGACTCGCGGCTTCCTTTCCGAGCTTCGGATAATCTCCCAGAGTCGCGCGTACCGCGGGAGGCGCCACATTTTTGCCGAAGGCGGTCGTATCCTTGTCGCCTATCACCAGCAGAACCGGCATTCGCAGGTCAGCAAATTCATAAAGCACCGGCTGCGTGTAGATCATGTCCGAGAGCAGTGCCGCGTTCCACGCGACCAGTTCCCGGCCTGGACCCCGGTATAAACCCGCCAGCATCTGCACCCACTGCTCGTAGTCCGGCCGCCACGTGCCCGCGTAATAGGTGGTGCGCTCATACTCGCGGATGCAATCAGCGGTGGTCTGCAGTTCCTGTTGGTACAGTACATCGACGCTTTGCCAGGGTACGCCCTTGGCCTTCCAGTCCTCCAGCCCGATCGGATCGACAAGCACGAGCTGATCGATATTTTCGGGGTACATCAGCGCATAGCGTACCCCGAGCATGCCGCCGGTCGAGTGGCCGATGACGGTAATGCGACTGATGCCGAGCGAATCGAGAAGCGCGTGGGTGTTTCCGGCAAGCTGTTGAAAGGTGTATTGGTAGTGTGCGGGTTTGGTCGATTTGCCAAAGCCGATCTGGTCGGGAGCAATTACGCGGTAACCAGCATCGCTCAGCACCGTGATCGTGCCCTGTCAGGTCGCGGCCACGTAGTTCTTGCCGTGCAACAGGATGACGACGCGTCCGTTTGGCGTCTTCGGTCTGACGTCCATATATGCCATGTGCAGCGCAATGCCCTGGCTGACGAACTCGAAATTCAGCACCGGCCAGGGGTACGCAAAGCCCTCCAGTTCTGGGCCATAGGCCGGACCTTCGTCGGATGGCGTGGACGGTGGGGCGTTCATGGACACCATTTTCCGCAGGCTACTTGCGTCCGCTACATCATCGGCGCCGCTGTTCCGTCCGACCAGTGGGTCACGGGCACCATGAAGATGGTCTCGGGTTCCGGGACTTCGCGCTCGTCGAGAACCACGGGTGAGCCCGCAAGGTTCGCCCCCCAGGTTGCGGCCGCGGCTTTCGGCACGTGAAACATCAGGTGCGAATGCCAGTGCCCCGCCTCGTCTCCGAGGTACCCATCCTTTGACATCATGAATGACATCGCCCCCGGATCGGGCCACGGGAGCTCTTTGTGCGCCACCGCGGCGTTAATCTCATCGAGCATCTGCGCCTTGGGATGCCCGGCCAGTACGAGTTTCGTCCGCCGTAACGTGTAAACGAGGATCGATTTCGAGGCCGCCGGGTTGTAGCAAACGGGTCCCCTCATCTTCGGATTCCAGAATTCCGGACTGGCGAACGGCGACATCCACGACCTCTCCACAAGGCAGGTGAATCCGTTGGTTCCATGGACCGCCGTCTCGTATCCCTGTGGTTTGAGAATGAGGACTGTGGCCTCGCCTGAGATCGCGGGCGGCGCCGCGCTGCGCGCGAGCGCTATTTCGGTGTGAGAATCCGGGATCAGGTAGAGCTCGAGACGCGCCATCTGCTCGTACGACGTCGCGCCGCTCGCGGTGTCCCCGGCCGCCGCGGCATCGGCCGCTGCGAAGCCCGGCAGCGCGCAGAGCACCAGGCTTCGCGCCACGGTTGTGGCCCATCGACATGCGTGCTTTGTGTGCATGCAAAACCTACTGCGCTGGTTGAAACTGCGGGTCACCCATCTGCCACAGCGTGAACGACCAGTAATCTGCGAACTCCCTTTCAAACTGCGACTCGGTCGAGCCCATCCCGTGCCCGGCGTCGTAGTCGATCCGCAACAGTGCTGGTCGCCCACTCACCGTGGCCGCCTGGATGCGCGCCGCCATCTTGGTGACTTCCCACGGGGCTACGCGTGGATCGTTGGCGCCAGTCGAAAACAATACCGCCGGATAGGCCGTGCCGTCGCGTACATGCACGTAGGCGCCCATCGCGTACAGATCGTGGAAGCCGTCCTCGGTGCTGACGGATCCGAACTCGGGCACGTTCGGCGGCCCATTGGGCGTGGTCTCGAATCGAAGCGTATCAGTCATTCCGACTTGATCGATGATGACACGGAACAAATCCGGTGCTCGGGTAAGCGCGCCACCGACGGTAATGCCGCCAGCGCTGGCGCTCCAGGCCGCCAGGAATTTTGGCGACGTGTAATGCTGTTTAACCAGATAGTCGCCGCACGCGATGAAATCAAAAATCGTATTCAGCTTGGTGGACTTCTGTCCGGCCCGATGCCAGCTCTCGCCGTACTCGCCGCCGCCGCGAATGTGAGCAATTGCCACGACGCCGCCGCGCTCAATCCAGGTGAGTGACAGCGCGGCAGGGAACCAGTTCGGGTCGAACGACAGTCCGTAGCTGCCATAGCCCACCAGCATGGTCGGGTGGGTGCCGTCGAGCTTAAGTCCCTTTCTATAGACGATTGACAGTGGTATGCGAGTGCCGTCCTGGCCCACGGCGAAGACCTCCGTCGACTCTGCTTGTGACAGGTCGAGGTGAGTGGGCGGAATCAATCCGCTATCGCTCGATTGATCGGTAGCGGCGTCATAGACGAACATCTGCGACGGCTTAATCCATCCTTGCAGATTGTAGAGCGCCCCCGACTCGCGCGGGTCGGTCACCGGAGTATCAAGGCGTCCCTCGAATGGAAGTGCCACGACCCGGCTCTGCTTGCCGTCATAGGAGACCAGCAGCAGCCGCGATCCGGCGCCGTCGCGCTCCTGGACGTATATCCCCTCGCGCGCCAGAGAGAATCCGTCAATGACCGCCGGCCCTTCCGGCACCAGAACATCCGCGTGAGCGATGTCCGGCTGCGCCAGCGACATGACCTTGAGAGAAAATCGAGGCGCGCCTTTCAGCGTCAGGAAGTAGAGCTTATCGCCCTGGACCTGGAACTGAGTCACGCCGTCATCGACAGCGGCGATCTGTCGCCAGGGCGTATGGCTATCGGTCGCATGGATGAGCGAAGTCGTATACAGCGTCGATGGGCTCTGGTCCATATTGTGGTTGGCTACGGCCAGCGCGTAGGTTGCGTCGGGCGAGATGACAATGAACGTCCCCTGACCATCCGGCACATCGATCGACGGGTTGACTCCGCGACCAAATATCACCGGGTCGCCGTCGCCCGTCACCCGCGCACCCACCGTGTGCAGGTAGGTCCGGCCGTTGTACAGCGTTTCGTTCGCCGGCATGCCGGGAGTCAGCTTTGGGTAGCGAAGGTAAAAAAACGACTGGTTGTCGCCACGCCAGGTGATGACGCTGTCCGAGGCCCGGTCGATCGACTCACTGAGCGTCTTGCCGCTCTTTACATCGATTAGATGAATCACCGAGTTTTCGGATCCGCCTGCTGAGGTCCCCACCGCGACCAATCGACCGTCCCACGAGGGTGTGTAGAAGTCGAGCGCGTAATGCGTTTTGGTTCCCTTGCCCAGTTGCGCGGGATCGAGTAGCAAGTGCTCCGTACCCTTGAGTCCGTCCCGATAATAGAGCTTGGGCAACGCGGCTCCCGGCTCAAACGTCTCGTAAAAATAGCGCTGACCACGGCGCACGAACGAGTTGCGGGTAAGATCGGCGTTCAACAACTCGTGTATGCGCTTGAGCATTGGCTCGCGTCCAGGCAGGCTGGCGAGCAGGGTATCGGTGTACTGGGCCTGCGACTTCATCCACGTCCGAACCTCGGGGTCGTCCAGATTTTCCAGGTAACGATAGTTGTCGGTGACCTCCGTGCCGTAGTAGGTGTCAGTGACCGGTCGAATGGGGGCCGGCGATAGCGGTTCGGTGGCGCCAGTGATGCGCGAACTCAGCAATGTACAGGCGACCGTGAGCAGTTGCAGGGCGAACCGAAGGGTCAGTCTGGCAGTGCACATTCCGTTTTTCCCTATGTAAGCCGAATCCGAAGTCTCAATCGTAATCCGGGCGGGAGTCGTTGGCATCCACATAATAACCGGTCGGGAAGCCCGCATCCGGGTGGGCGTGACGGCAGCTTAGCCCAAAACCTCATACTCGCTCTTCACCAATCCGCTTGGATAGGTCTTGGTATGAATGTGGCGCAGCCGCACATCGTGAGGAAGCGAACCAAATAGCGGAATGCCTTCTCCTATAAGCACCGGGACGCGCGTAACGATGAGGCGCTGGATCAATCGTGCACGCAGGAAGCGTTGCACAGTGATGCCGCCATCCACATAGGCATGGCTGGCTCCGCTGGCCGCAAGGCGATCCGTAATCACGGCGGGAGAGCCGGACATATGCTCAATCGCGGCACCGCGAACATTCGAGGCATCGATGGCGCGGCTACTCAGAACGACAACGCGCTTGTCGGCATATGGCCATTCTTCGAATGTCAGCACCTTTTCGAAGGTATTTCGCCCGATTACCAACACGTCTACGCTCGCCATAAACTCGTCATAGCCATGAGGCTCGCCCCCGCCTTCAGGAAGGAAGTCGAAATCGCCATTGCGTCGCGCGATGAAGCCATCAAGGCTAGTACCGACGAAGACGGATGCCCTCATATGTCGACCACCTACGCTCCACTACTCGTTTTGACGCGTATCCGCAAACTCTTCGCCCATCCACTGCTGAAACGCCTTGGTGTTCTGCGGACGGCCCAGGAAGTCCTTGACGAGATCATTGGCGGACATGGATCCGCCCGGCTCCAGCACGAGACGGCGATATCGCATAGGCGTATCGCCCGCAAGGAGATTGGTCTGGTCAAACTGCTGAAAGAAATCCTCGGCGATGACCTTATCCCACATATAGGTGTAGTAGGCGGAAGAGTAGCCGCCGAGATGACCAAATGACGCATACAAATGCCCATCGGCAGCCGAAGGAACCGACAGCGTGTAATGCGAGAGGTCGCGAAGAGTGGTGGCGTCAAGTGCCACATCGGCCGGTTTGCTCTTATAGATATCGTATGAAATCGCGCTCAACGCGTTCTGAAGCGCGATGCTGCTCGCACGGCCGAACGCCGAAGCTCGATTCATGCGTGCTACAAGCTCAGCAGGAATTGGTTCGCCGGTCTGGTATTGATGCGCAAAGGAGGCGAGGACCTGGGGGCTATGCATCCACTCCTCGAGCATCTGTGAAGGAGCCTCCACAAAATCCGCCTCCATGGTGAGGCCGCTGATTCCCGCCCATTGCTGCTGTCCGCCGAGAATGTGGTGCATCAGGTGGCCAAACTCGTGAAAAAAAGTGACTACATCGTCGTAGCTCATCAGGCCAGGATCGGTCGCGGTAGGCTCGGGGAAGTTGCACATAAGGGCGGCCTCGGGCAGCTGCTTGCCGCGGATTCCATCAAGTACCTGGGCCATTGCGTCATGGCTGTATTTCCCCGGACGGGGATGCATGTCGAGATAGAACCGACCCGTCATCTGGCCGCTTTCGATCACATCCCAGGTTTCCACGGATGGATCCCACCCGGGTGCATTCATCTCCTGGCGAAAACTGACGTGGAAGAGCGATGCGGCCGTATCCAGTATGCCCTGCTTCACCGCGGCGTAAGGCAAATAAGGGCGGATACTTTCGGAGTCGAAATCGTATTGCGAGCGACGAACCAGCTCGTTCAGGCGCCAGTTCTCGTAAGTAGTGATCTGCGTCGCAGCGGGATTGGTTTTCCGCTTCTCTGCCAGTAACGTGGCAAATTCCCGTTTTGCCGGTGGTCGGGTCGCGGCATCGAGCTGGCTGATGAATTTGGCGATGTTGGATCCTGACCCGATCATCTTGTCAGCGGCGTTATAGTCAGCCCAGGATGAGTATCCCAGCAGACCCGCGATATCGCGGCGCATCTGCATTATATGCCTGAGCACAGTGCGGTTCTTGGGATATGCCCGACTAACCCATGCACTCCAGAGGCGTCGGCGAATATCGTCGTTCTTGGCGTATTGGAGAACTGGAAACAGATCTGGATAGTTGGTCGTTATGCTTATCTTCCCATCACTACCTCGCTTATGAGAATCAACGAAATCCTGGGGCAGACCATCCAGTTCCCGCACATCGGTGACCTGCACGGTTCGGGTATCGTCCGAGATGTTGCGCTCGAACGTCGAAAGCTCTGTCGTAAGCTGGTCTTGTAGCTTTTTTAGCTTCGCCCGAGTGGCATCGTCCTTGTTTACGCCGGCTAGGCGAAATTCAAGCAGTTGCCGCCGGACATAGTAACGGGTTGCGGCATCACTCTTCGACACGTCCAGGCTTGCCAGTGCATGGTACACATCTCGATTCAACGACAAGGCCGTCGAGGCGTTGCTCACCTTGGTGGTCATCGCCGTAGCGCGGTTGCGAAAGGACTCATCCGGGTGTAGCTCCTGCATAAGGTCGGCAAAGTAGTTTGCCGCATTGAGTTGCCGGATCGCTTCGTCATACGGTGCCAGCGTGTTATCGATCGTCCTGGATCCTTTCGTGGCGTCGATTTGATCGATTGCGCGCTGGGCCGCAGCCAGGTGATCGTTCTCGATTTTCTCGAAGGCATCAACGTCGGGCCGAGCGCTCCACAGGGGCGGCTGGTCTATGGACGGCTGCTGCGCTGCGACTGTTCTTGCGAGCATGAGGAGGACGATGACGTGGGAGCGGCTGGAAAGCATCGACATTTTCAATCCCCCGATAAGTTCTATTGCGTCGGCGCGGCGGCGAGATTGAAGCATCCGGGTTTTGCCGTCCGCCGGAGCGAGTATTTGGAGGCTATCCCCGCCTTCCAGATATTAGCATTCGAATAGAAACGGCCGCTATTGGGCGGAACAAAAGGGATATTCTTTGGCATCATATGGCGACCGCTCCCCATTTGGAGGTCCACATGAAAATGCACCGCACTCCAGATTTTAGTCGTAGGGATATGCTCAAGGTGACCGGTGCGGTAGCCGCCCTCAGCGCCCTGCCGATCACAACACGCATTGTCGAGGCAGCCGACAGCCAGAAGATGAAGATCGGCATCATCGGGTCCGGGCATGTCGGAAGCGCGCTTGGCGGCGTTTGGGCCAAGGCCGGAAATGAGGTGATGTTTTCGTCGCGTAATCTTGACAACGACAAGAAGCTCGCCGGCGAAGTCGGAGCCAATGCGCGCGCGGGTACGCCGCAGGAGGCCGCTTCGTTCGGGCAGGTAATCCTGCTCGCGGTTCCGTACAGCGCCTTTCCCGAGCTCGTAAAGAGTCTCGGCGATTCACTCAAAGGAAAAGTCGTCATCAATGCGAGCAACCCTTTCCCACAACGCGACGGTGGCATCGCCGATCAGGCGCGCGAACAAGGGGCGGGGGTCTTCGACGCGCACCTGCTGCCGGGCGCATTCATCGTTCGCGCATTCAACGCCGTACCCGCAGCACTTATGGCCAGCGCGCACGAAGACCCGGGGAAGATCGGCATGCCGATCGCAGGTGACAAGAAGGCCATCGAGTTGGCTTCGCGGCTGGTCCGACAGGCAGGGTTCGAACCTGTCGTCGTCGGCGGGCTCGACATGGGCAAATATCTAATGCCGGGCACGCCGCTCGCGGGCGAGCACACGCCGGAAGAATTACGCAGCATCGCGGCAACACTAAAGCCCTGACGCGGACCGGCCCGTAGGGCATAGGGACACCCTCGTTGGTGCGCGGGATCTCGCCCCGCTTCAGATCCGACAAGCGCCCATTTCCGTCTCGGCCGCTTTCTCCGGCGGCAAAAGACCGTAAAAGACACGTCGCCCTGCCGGCGTCACGTGACGGGGGCCGTGTGCAATATTTGGCATACTGCGAGGCTTGTGATGTCACCCCGAGACCCACTCATGGCAAAGCGATCAAAGGCCAACGATGAGTACAGCCGTTCGAAGTTATTGCCGCAGTTAGGAACCATGTGGCAGGCGCTGATCGAGTCGCCGGTGCGCAACTCCCTGGCGATCCTGGGCGGTTTGCTGATTGTCGTGGTGGCCGCGTCATCTTTTGGGCAGATTCGCCTCAATGTCTGGAATCAGCCGTTCTACGACGCCCTGTCCCATCGTGATCTGGACGGTTTTCTGCGCCAGCTCGTGGTTTTCGCAGTCATTGCCGGCGCGCTACTGGGCTTGAATGTGGCGCAGAGATTTCTGACCGAGACGCTGAAACTCAAGCTGCGCGAAGGACTCGTCAAGGATCTGGTCGAGCACTGGGTACGGCCCATGCGCGCCTTCCGGCTCGCCAATGCGGGCGACATTGGCGTCAATCCGGATCAGCGCGTGCATGAGGATGCTCGGCATCTCACCGAGCTCACCGCGGACCTCGGCACCGGCTTGCTGCAGGCAGGTATTCTGGTTGTCGTGTTCGTCGGCGTGCTCTGGCGCATCTCTACCGGATTCAGCTTTCATATTCACGGGCGCGACTATCTGATCCCGGGGTACATGGTCTGGACAGCCGTCCTGTATGCAGGATCTGCCTCGCTGCTGAGCTACTGGGCAGGACACAATCTCATCAAGCGCAATGCCGAGCGCTACCAGCGCGAATCCGAACTTCGCGTCGCGCTCGTGCGCGTGAACGAATACGCCGATGCGATCTCGCTGGCGGGCGGGGAGCCGGACGAGATACGCCACATCGAGGGGGACCTCGATTCAGTGCTCGCAGCAACCTGGCGGCTGGTGCTGGGCTTGACCAATTTGACCTGGATCACGGCTGGCTATGGCTGGTTTACCCTCGTGGCGCCGATCATTGCGGCTGCTCCGCTCTACTTCTTCGGCAACCTTTCTTTCGGTGGCCTCATGATGGCCGCTGGCGCCTTTACCCAGGTTCAAAGTTCGCTGCGCTGGTTCGTAGACAACTTCAGCGTCATCGCCGACTGGCGCGCGACCCTGCTGCGCGTGGCCAGCTTTCGCAGAGCCGTCACGGATATGGACTCATTGCACCGTGTTGAGAGCCAGATTGATTATGAAGAAGGAACGAGCAACGAATATGTGATCAGCAAATTGGAGATTGCCTCGCCCGGAGGTGTCACCAAGATCAAGGAAGCTAATGTACTGATAAAGCCCGGCGCGCGGGTGGTTGTGGTGGGCGAGCCCGCTGCCGGCAAGACGCTGCTTTTCCGTGCTCTTGCCGGTCTCTGGCCCTGGGGCTCGGGCACCGTGAGGCGACCGAAAGGCCAAAGCATCTATTACATGCCGCGCTCGGCTTACTGGCCTCCGGGCACCATGCGGGAGGCGCTCGCGTATCCGTCGGACCCGGACAAGATAAAGGACAAGACTTTCCGCGACGCACTGACTGATCTGAATCTCAAGGAGTTCGCGCCCGACCTGGATAAGCGCCAGGACTGGCACGAGGAGCTTAACGACGACCAACTAACGCGATTGGCGTTTGTACGTACGCTGATCCATGAGCCGTCCTGGATTCTCATCGACGAAATGTTGGACTTCGTCGACGCCCACTCCAGGGCGCTCATTACAGCAGTGCTCGGGAAGCGCCTGAAGGACAGCGCCATCATTCATATTGGCCGGCAGTTGCCGAACGACGCCACCTTTCACACGTTCGTGCATCTGATCAACGACAGGACCGCGCGCAAATTGCCCCGCAGGAAGGGCAGGCGCGGAGCCAGCATCGGCCGTGCCAGCGGCTTTGCGCTGGCACGGCCCGCGCGATGACAACGGCTGTCCCGCCCTAACTGATTGATGATACGATAGTTTTTCAAACATCCAAGGCCCCGTGCTAACCTTTTCCGAGAACACCAACCCGTATCCGAACCGCTTAACCTAAGAGGCGCCGGTGGCTCATTCAGCAGACGTCTTCGTAAGCTACGCCCGCGATGACGAGACCCGCGTCTTGGATGTGGCCGCGAAGCTGCGCGCGGCGGGAGTGTCCTTGTGGATCGACCAGGGCGGGCTCGACGGTGCCTCGCAGTGGAGCGAACAGATCGTAAACGCCCTGGAGAGCGCCAAAGTGCTGCTCCTCATGGTTACCGAGTCGGCGGTTCACTCAGACAACGTGGCTAAGGAGGTCGTGCTCGTAAGCGAGCGCAAGGGGCACATTCTGCCCGTGTATCTTGAGCCGACCGTGATTCCGCCAACCCTGAAATACCAATTGGCCGGGATCCAGCACATCTCGTACTTCAAAGGCGAGGATCCCGGCGCGAGCCTGAATGCGATCCTGCGTTCGCTGGAGCGCATTGGGGTAACGATTGCGCCGCCACAGGAAGTGAAAGTGCCCGCGCCCGCGCGTGAGACTGCGCCTGTGTCGGCCGCAATCGGACGCGGCGCGTTAGCCGTGATGCCATTCGACAATATCAGTCCTGACCAGGAAACTGACTACTTCAGCGACGGGCTGACCGAGGAGCTGATCGCGCGGCTGTCTCTGGTCAGCGAGATCGACCTGGTCTCGCGTTGGGCGTCAAAGCAGCTGAAGGAGCGCAAGCATGATGTGCGAGCCATCGGCAACGAGTTAGGTGCGCGCTACATCGTGGGTGGCAGTGTGCGCCGTTTCCAGGATTCTGTTCGTATCACGGTGCAGCTTGTTGATGTCGAAACCAACCGCCAGATCTGGGGAAACACGTACAAGGGCAAGCTCGACGACATCTTTGATATCCAGGAGCAGGTTGCACAGCAGATTTCCGAGGCACTGAAACTGAAGCTTTCATTTGCCGAGAAAGTCTCTTTGACCAAGCGCCAGACCGTCAACGCTCAGGCCTACGATCTCTACCTGCGGGGTCAGGACTATCTGTACCGCCTGACCAAGCGCAGCGTCGAATATGCAATCCAACTCTTCGAGAGAGCCATCGAACTCGACCCGCGTTACGCGGCCGCATATGCGGCATGCTCGAGCGCCTACGGGCAGATGTATCAGTATTTCGCCCGCGAAGAGAAATACCGCAACCGTGCTCAGGAGCTGAGTTTCAAGGCACTGATGTACGACGGCAACCTGCCGGAAGCCTACACCGCGATGGGCCTGTCCTATTTCATCTGGGGCAAGCTCGAAGAAGCCGGTACATCGAGCCGCAAAGCCATTGAGCTGGCCCCCGACGATTTCGTCGCCCACTGGACGCTCGGCCGCATTCACTTCACCAACGGTGAGTTCCAGCAGGCCTACGATTTGTTCCAGCGCGTGATCGAGCTCAAGCCCGCGTTCATTTCCGGCTATGCCGACCTGGCGATGACCTGTGACGGCCTTGGGCGTCAGAGCGAAGCGCGAGCGGCACGTGATCAGATGCTGGAGCGATTGCCGAACTACATTCTGCAGAACCCGGACGATTCACGGGCAAGGATGTTCTATGCGGTCACGCTGGCCGAGGCCGGGCGCAAGGATGAGGCCATCCGCGAAGGTTCCAACGCGATCGAGATCAGCCCGGACGATTCGATGATGCTCTACAACTGCGCGTGCCTGCACGCACGGCTGGGCGAGCCTCAGCGCGCCCTCGAACTGTTGCGGCAGGCGATTGCACGAGGCCACTTGAACTTCGGCTGGATGAGGAACGACCCGGACATGGCATCGCTGCGCGACATTCCTGAGTTCATCGCGCTCACGTCCGGACAAACTGCCACCGACGCGCCAGGCTAAACGGCCCTGGAAGTTTCGAACCATGTCACTCGATCAACGCTTCTTCGATACCTGGAGTCCGCGCGCGCTGGCCGCGCTGCGACTCGTCGCGGCATTCTTATACCTGCAGCACGGCACGGCCAAGCTGTTCCATGTGCCGCATGTGGCCGAATTCGACTCGCTGCAGGCACTGTCACTCATTGGCTTCGCCGGAGTGCTCGAAATCACGGGAAGTCTGTTGCTGCTGCTTGGCCTATTCACCCGGCCGGTGGCATTCATTCTCTCCGGAGAAATGGCGGTGGCGTATTTCATCGCGCATGCACCGCAGGGTCACTTCTTCAGCCCGGCGCTCAACCGAGGCGAGGAGGCGGTCCTCTACTGCTTTATCTTCCTGTTCCTGTCCGTTGCCGGCGGCGGCGCCTGGAGCATTGACGCAAGCCGCGGCCGCAGATAAGCGCGTTATTTCAACTCGAACTTGATCGCCAGCTGCGCGCAGCCGGACACGGGCGGCCCGTTCGACGAGGTGTCTGGCCGGTAGTAAGCCGAACCGGATGCTGCGATCTTCACAGCTGCCTGATCAAGAGACGCCATGCCTGAAGAGTGGACGATCGCCGGGTCCTGTTCGAGCCGTCCGGCTTTATTGACGCAGACTCGCACGATCACGCTGTTAGCGTCGCCACTGGAGTCATCCTGTCTCGCATCGCCCGCAACCTGCGCCGGGGTTCCCCCCGATAACGGGTTTTGGGAAGTCATCGCTCGCGTCTCATTGGCTTTGCCTTGATTGGCCCATCTGAACGCTATCTGCTGCCAGGAGTCGATCGGCTCACCGTCGCCGAGCCGGGTTGCGGCCGCGAATCGAAGCCTGGAGACGCAGCTGATCGCCGCGGAATCCAGAGCACTCGAACCCGAAGACAACTTGATGGAGGTGTGTGACGGCGTGCCACTGCTTGGGAGCCAGAAAACAACCACCGCTATGGTTCCCTCATCAGCGATCCGCAGATCCGGGCACCGTGTCGTGGAGTTGAATCCGAAGGACGTTTGCGCCCGTATCGGATTGTCGGGAATGGGCTGGGTCTGAGCCAAACCGATGTCTGCTTGAACGCTCAGAACGACGCAGGTGAGAGTCACGCCAAGCCAATTACGCATTAGGACCGCCCTCCTTTACAGCGTCACGGTTCGTGAACTGTTGACCGCCGTCACGATCGCTCGGCGCAATACTTCCGCTGCGATGGGTTTCTGCAGCAAAGTATAACTGCGCTCATTGGCTTGCCGCAGTGCCTCCGAAGAAGTCTCGCCGGTGATAATCAGAACCGGAAAGCTGCCATACGTTTGCTGCAGTCGCTCGGCCAAGCGTGCACCATGTTCCTCCTCGCCCAGGCGAAGGTCGACGATCAACAGATCCGGTGGGCCGTATTGCTCAAAAATGCGATCAGCTGCATTGGAGGAATCGCCAGTCCGAACGCGGACGCCCCAGACGCCAAGCAAGGAACGCATGCTATTAAGAATGTCGAGTTCATCGTCGACGACGTACATGCTCTTTCCCCGAAGAGACTCATCATTCGCCATCGGAAGCGATGGCTCGGACGACGTGGTCTCGCCAAGAATAGCGGGCATGGTGACGCGAAAGCAGGTGCCCTCCCCGACCACTGATTCAACGCTGATCTTGGCACCGATCAATTCGCACAGCCGCTGCACGATCGCCAGACCCAGACCGACGCCCTTGCTGCGATCGCGGCCCGGATTGTCGAGCTGGTAGAACTCCTCAAAGATTCGCGTTTGCTCCGACGCCGGGATACCTTTGCCGGTATCGAACACGCTGAGAACGGCCAGCGGCGCATGACCAAGGAATTCGCTGTGCGTAGTCACTCGAATGGTTCCACGCTCGGTGTATTTGATCGCATTGTCGATCAGGTTGCGTGCAATACGCCCTATCGCCACCGGGTCTCCCAGCACCTGCACCGGGGTCAACTCGTGTGTCAGCAGCAACGACTTTTGGGCCGCGGGCTGCTGGTACTCGGCGCACACAGCGGAGATCAACCTTTCCAGGGCCACGTTCTGCTGTTCGGGCACGTAGTAGCCGGCAGACAGACGCGAGAGATCGAGCAGCCCGTTGAGGAGATTCCCCAGCGCCCGTACGATCTGATCGATGTTCTCGCTGACCTCGTCTAACAGGTCGGGTGCCGGTTTGGAGGCCAGTACCGCACTATAGACGGACAAGGCGTGGAGCGGCTGGCGCAGATCGTGACTGGCCGCCGCCAGCACGCGGGAGCGCGCCTGGGCAGACTGCTCGGCCTTTCCCACGGCTGCTTGCACGTCGGCGTTCCTTTGCTCAAGATCGCGTACCAGGCGATCACGCTCGTGCCGGATGGTCACGGAACGCAACAGTAGCTTCTCTCCATCGGCGGCGACGAGGATGATCACCACGAGGTACAGGACGGTCAGGGCGCCCAGTCCCAGGGCCTGGCTGGGGTGCAGCAGCGCCCAAATCACGGAAGCAGGCACCAAGATCGAGATCGCGTAGGCCGCCAGTATGTAAGGGGAAGATTGCGATACCGCTACACCCGCCGCCGGAATTGCAAACAGGATGGCACCGAACAGCGCCTGATGCAGCAGCGGCAGTCGTGGCAAGAACATCACCGCAGCGGCCGTAATTGCGGCCCCGGCGAGAGCCGCAAACCCGACGAATGTGGCATGCGTGCGTTTTGGATCGATATGGTAACCACGTTTCAGGACCCCGGCGGCAAAGCGCGCACGCAAGACTTCAATCCCGATCGTCAGCGCGCCCCAGGCCAAAAACACAGCCGGCTTGATGTAAGAATAGATAAAAAGCCCTATACCCAGCACCAGCATCGTCTGGACCCACGGCATGCGCAGCATTGCTTGCGCGTGCAGGCCGACCAACTCAATCAGCAGCTCGCGGTCGGGCGCGGCGGCCTGCTCCGAAGTGGCGCTGACGAACCTCACCCGCGCGCCGCCGCTGTGGGTTCCGGGCGCTGCAGCTGACTGGCTTTGATCACCGCTTCAGTGCGATTATGTACGCCCAGCGCTTGAAAGATCAGCGCGATATATTCCCTGACTGTGTGCTCCGACAAGCCCAGTTCGCGAGCGATCAACTTGCTGGGCAGACCGCGACTCAAGCCTTCCAGCACCTGCGTTTGCCGCGGAGTTAGTGGCAGTTGTTGCGGTGACACCTCCAGCGCGCTCACGACCTGATCGGGCAAATACACCGCGCCGGTCAACACCCGTTGCAGTGCCCGCGTCAGAACCTCAGGCGGTACACTCTTGGGAATGAAGCTCATCGCACCAGAGTCAATGCAGCTGCGAATTGTGGCGCTGTCCTCGCACCCGGAAACCACAACTATCGCGACCTGCGGGGCCGTGTTTTTTATTGCCTGGATGGCGGCAAAGCCCTGTTCATTCTTCAATGTCAGATCGAGCAGGCACAGTTGCATATCGGTGTGCTGAACAATAAGTGTCAGAGCTTCAGCGACCGTGGCGGCCTCCAGACACACAACATTGCGACCTATCGTCGCCAGCAGCATACGTAGCCCCGCACGAAACAGGGCGTGGTCATCCACGATCAGAATTTTCACGCTGGCTCCGTTCAATGCTCGGTTGAGTATGGGATTCTAGCGCTTGATAGCGCAAGCGAAGGCGCCGGTCGACCCCCTCGTTTGAGGGGATTGTCGGCGCAAGATGAGGCAGCTACCGTCCGGGCGCAGGCTAAGGCGTTAGGGAGTGACAATGAAAATGCGCAATCTTCGTTTGACCCTTGTGTCGATTGGCTTGTTTGTCATTCTGCCAGCGGCGACCGCGCTTGTGGTGCCTGCCATGCGTGCGGCCACCAGCGACATCGACTCAGCGCGAATCGCGGCCGTTGCTCAGCAGCATCCAAATTTCACCGTCGAGCAGCGACTGGCAATTGCGCGCGAAATCCAATCCGAATTGCATCCACTGTGGAAAAACCTGTCATGGTCTGCTCGCCTGGCCAGGGCCAGTATGTTCGCGATGCGATTCATGCGAGCACAAACCCAGGGCGCATCGACGTCATCACAGCCACCGGCGGATTTTCTGGGCAACCTGACTGTAATTACGGGCCCGTCAGGCGAGGCGATTGCGCTGCAGCGCCAGAGCAATTGCTCACTTTCGCTCTACACCGGGACCTACACCTTCAGTCTCAATCCGACCATCCAGATCATGGGGACGACGGCGAACTACGAACAACAGCTGCATAACCTGGCTGGGCTTTCGACCAAGGCGGACGTCTTTGCCAACGGTTGTGCCGAGGCAACTTTGGGGATCGGGTGGCGGCAAGCGGTGTATCTCGGCGAGACGACTCAGAACCTGTACATGGGCGCCAGTGCTGGCTACGACACGATGGTCGGCAGCAACGTGCTCTACTACGGCACGATCGATCCGACCACGCAGGCGGTGCATTCCTTCAATACTGACTCATCCGACCCAGGGATCGCGGGTGTCGCGGCGGGCGACTTGAACGGTGACGGCCTCGCGGACATTGTGGGTATTGATTCCACGGCGGCATCCATAACTGTCTGGCTCGCCAAGGCCGACGGGACTGTCGGGACTCCAACCTCCTACGCGCTGCCGGGCAATACCACCGAAGCGGCGGTGTTGGCGGACGTGAACGGTGATGGCAAGGTGGACGTCGTCGTGGCCACGCGCAGCTCATCGAATCAGGAAGAGATCTCGGTATTGACCGGCAACGGCGATGGGACGCTTAACGCCCCACAATCCTTTCCGGTGCCTACGCCTTCACCACCGGCATCGGGTGGGACCACACAGATTGGCAACTTGATCGCGGCGGATCTTCGCGGGACTGGGCACTTGGACATCGTGGGTTCCAATGGGCTGGTGCTGCTGAACAGTGGCACCGGGACATTTACCGTGGGAACTTGGGCATTCACGCCGGAGCTAGGGACGTCGGATCTCGCACCCAACCTCGTCGCCGCCGACTTCAACAACGACGGCAAGATTGACCTGGCGGTGGGCACCGGGGAGGCAGTCAATATCTATCTCGGTAACGGTGATGGGACCTTCACGGCCGGAAAGAGTTACTCGTCGATCAATGACAATGGATATCTCACGGCGACGGACCTGGACGGTGACGGCAACATTGATCTCTACGTCGGACTGGCGAACGGCGGTTTTTTCGGCAGCGACGCGTCCGGCGCGAGTCAGGCCTATGCGCTCATGGGCAATGGAGATGGCAGCTTTCAGGGCGCGCCACGGCTGCCCTTTGTCTATACGGGCAACAATCTCGCCGATCTCAATGGCGACAAGATCACGGATGCCGTGGGCGAGAACTCCGATCTCTCGTTCACCTCCTACCTTGGCGACGCCAAAGGCGGTTTCAGCGCCGAATCCACTTTGGTCACCTCACCCATAACAGTCAGTGGCACGCAATATACGCTCAGCAACATCGACTCCTATGCCATCGGGGATGTCAATGGCGACGGTATTCCGGACCTGGCGTACATCGGCCCAACTCTGAATGGCATTCCGAATGGCAGCGGCGGGACTGGCGTGTTCATCGCATTGGGCAATGGTCAGGGCGGATTCTCCGCCCCGACTTTCTACGCGGTGCCGGCGGTGCCGAGCAGCATTTCGGGACCCTACACCATCTACCCGACGATCTCGAATCTGCATCTGGCTGACGTCAACCACGATGGTAAGGCGGATCTGATCTACAACTACATGTACAGCTATAGCGCCTCCGGTTCCACTAACGTCAACGCCGGCACTGCGGTCCAACTGGGAAATGGGGACGGGACCTTTCAGACGCCCCAATTGATCCCCTTTTACTCCGGACCTAACTTGCTCTCTGGTTCCTCGTATGGAATCCCCTATGCCTCGTATGTCACGCTGATCACGGACCTCAATAAGGACGGTAATCCGGACCTGATCTTCATCACACAATCAGCAACAATTGATCAGACTCTGTCTACCTACGCGGCTTCCATACAGGTGGCTCTCGGCAAGGGTGATGGCACCTTCTCCACCCCGACCACCGTCGCCGGCCCTGACCTGATGGTACAAAGTTTCACCGACGCGATACCAGCTTCGATCGCGGTCGGGGACATGAACGGGGACGGCGTCCCCGACATCATCGCCTTGGGTTCATCGACGTCGTACAACATGCAGGTCGCCGTCGCGCTGGGCAACGGCGATGGCACCTTCAAGGCGCCGATATTGAAGACCTACTCCGCGCAGTATCTTAATAACGCGCAGGGCGTGGCGGTCGCGGACTTCAATGGCGATGGCAATCTCGATGTGGCGATCACCGACCCCTATACCCAGACCGCCAGTGGAATCTCGCTGGGCAATGGCGATGGCACGCTGCAGTCCTCTGGCGGCACTTCCGCAACGGTGCCCAATCTCGCCATCAATCTTCAAGTTGGTGGTGCGACAGTAGCGCTCGATCTAAACGGTGACGGCCTGCCGGACCTCGTCTCCGGCAATGTGGAACTGCTTAGCCAGCCAAGTAGTAGCACTTCATCGCCCAATTTCAGCCTCACTGCATCCAGCTCGTCGGGCACGGTGACGGCCGGGCAGTCGGTGCAGACGACACTCACGCTCACGCCCAGCAATGGATTCGATCAAAGCGTGTCGTTGTCCTGCTCGGGTTTGCCGCAGGGAGCCGCGTGCGGCTTCTCCCCAGCCTCGGTCACGGTCAACGGCACCGCTTCGACTTCCACGCTGACCATTACGACGACGGCGCAAACGGCTTTGAATTCGCATGGCAGTCCACTCAATCCGCTGCTACCAGGCGGGCTGCTGCTCGCCGGTATGGGTCTGCCGATGGCCTGGCGTCGTCGGCAAACCATGGCTTGCGCGGGACAGTATGGGCTCTTTGCGTTGTTGTTAATGGGTACCTTAGCGCTGCCAGGTTGTGGCGGCGGCGGATCTGGCTCGACTGCGGGTTCAGGAAGCAGTGGAGCAGCTTCGAGCTCAGGCGGCAGCAGCAGTAGTGGAAGCTCCAGTGGAGGATCGGTTGGAACACCTGCGGGAACGTCCACGGTGACGATTACCGCAACCGCCGGATCTACGATCCAGACCACCACTTATACGCTCACGGTGAGCTAGCGGCGTGCGCGAATTGCCGAAGGTCGAGTGCAGCGATTGCAGGCTCGCCCTACGGCGCCGCAAACGCCAGCCCCGACGTGGTTGCCTCGACTCGACACGCGATCGGTGGAAACGATGTGACCACCGGCGAAGGCGTAGTCAGGGCGAGATCGAAGTGGTCCGAACTCCGATCCCATGCCGTTATGCCGGCGATCATCCGCGGCATCTGTGCTGCGCTCAAATCGCTGATCCTGACGTCGTAGGTGTAACCGGTCGTGCCGTTCCCGCCTACGGCAACGATGCTGGCGACCGAGGCGATTTGGATGTTAGGCCATGCGAACTCGAAGTTCCTGAGAGTGACGCGATTGACGTTCGCGAGAACCAGTCCGAGGCAAAAGTCGGAAAAATTCACGGTCGAGCCATTGCCATCGATCACCAGATCCGAAGCGGCGGCCACCTGCCAGTGCACGTACTTCGGTTTATGATCGGTCGGCGACCTACAGTTAGAAAACAGAGGTAAGTCGAAGGTATACGTTCCCTTCGGGAAGTTGACTATCGTGCTGTGCCTCGGAACGTTCGGAGCAGTGTAAAGAGCGTCGTTCAGGTACTCGTAGGCGCTCTCGTCGGGTCGAATGGGTGGTACGTCGTAGACTTCACTCGTGACCGGCGCTTTGACAACGATTCTGACGGACTTGCCGCTGGGGCTGGTGAACTGCGCGAGGAAATCCCCGTTTGCGGCCTCGTATTGGGCGGGCGAGACGGTCGACTCTTCGTGCGCATAGGCCGGCACGGTTTCGGATTGCAAGAACGCGGGATCGAGGCACGCGAACGTATAGTCCTGGCACTGTTCGGCGCGCGCCGTGGAGGCAAACCCCAGCGCTCCCGTAAGGATCACCGCAAGACGCGCGGGTCGAATCATCGTGGGAGCCCTTTGCTTCAAGCCAAAGTTGGTTGAACAGAACAACGACATTCTATGCGCCGCGTTGACCTGAAGAGCGGTAGTAGAGGAAATTCCGATGGGTGATGTACCAGCGGACGGACAGCTCGATGATCTCGGCATCGAAGTGG
>PKWJ01000025.1:413-2871 GCA_003132025.1 Gammaproteobacteria bacterium | reverse complement strand
TGCGCCACAGCTTCGCCACCCATCTGCTGGAGGACGGTACGGACATCCGCATCATCCAGGTGCTGCTGGGCCACGCCAGCCTGTCGACCACGGCGCGCTACGCCCAGGTGGCGACCCACACGATCGGGCGGACGGCCAGCCCGCTGGATCGGCTGCAGGTGGAGGTCGTGCCCCCCGCTTGACCGCCGTCCGTGCGCACGGCCCTGGAGGTGGCGGACGTATTCCGCCGCCACGGCGCGGCGTATCGCCAAGCCCGTGATGGTCGCCTTGGTCGCATCGAGCGGCGCGTGATGGGCGCCATCGAGGCTTGCCGCACCGCGGCCCTGGGCGGTCACGTCGAGCACTGCGCCGACTGCGGCCTGGTGCGCCAGGCCTACAACTCCTGCCGCAACCGGCACTGTCCGAAGTGTCAGGGCCTGGCCCGCGCCGACTGGCTCGATGCGCGGCAGGCCGACTTGCTGCCGGCGCCATACTTCCATGTCGTCTTCACCGTGCCCGCGCCGGTCGCCCAGATCGCGTTCCAGAACAAGGCTGTGGTCTACGCCATCCTGTTCAAGGCGGCGGCTGAGACGCTGCGGACCATCGGCGCCGACCCCAGACATCTGGGCGCCGAGCTGGGCGTCGTGGCCGTGCTCCACACCTGGGGCCAGACCCTCGGCCACCATCCACACGTGCATTGCGTCGTGCCCGGCGGCGGACCCTCGCGCGACGGCGAGCGCTGGATCGCCTGCCGGCCCGGCTTCTTCCTGCCGGTGCGGGTGCTCTCCAAGCTTTACCGGCGGCTGTTCCTAGAGAGCCTCCAGGCGGCGTTCGGAGCCGACCGCCTGCGCTTCTTCGGCGACCTCGCCGGCCTCGCCACCCCCGCGGCCTTCGCCCGTCGCCTGGCCCAGATGCGCCAGATCGACTGGGTGGTCTACGCCAAGCCTCCCTTCGGCGGTCCCGAGCAGGTGCTGGCCTACCTCGGCCGCTACACCCACCGCGTCGCCATCGCCAACAGCCGCCTCGCCAGCCTGGAGGCCGGCCAAGTCGCCTTCCGCTGGAAGGACTATCGCCACCACGACAAGACCAAGCTCATGACCCTGACGGCGGACGAGTTCATCCGCCGCTTCCTGCTCCACGCCCTGCCGGACGGCTTCCATCGCATCCGCCACTACGGCTTGCTCGCCAACGGCCATCGCCTCGCCAAGCTCGCGCTCTGCCGACGCTTGCTGGCCGCCCCGGCCCCTGCGGCTCCAGCCAGGGCGCCGGACTATCGAGAGCGATATCGCCAGCTCACCGGCCGCGCCTTGGACATCTGCCCGTGCTGCGGCGGTCTCATGAGATCCTTCGGCGGGCTGCGACCGAGCCGCCGCGCGTGGCCGGACACCTCGTGATGGCTTCGGGACGATCAGCCGATCGCCATCGCCGCCAGCGGCGTCTCCGCAGCCGCCGATGCTCGGCTGCGCGCCGCATGCGATCACAACAGCGGTCGAGGCGATCCGATATCCCCGCACCGGCAAGTCACATGACGGCAGCGCCTCACACCTCCCGCCGGGCGACCCGCCATGGCTTCACGGCCCAACGTCCTGCCGCCCCTCCGCATTTGCCTCGGACCACCCACCAACCCTAAATCCCCATAGCCGGGGCTCCATCCCGCGGTTCAGTTCAATCCGGCTTCAATGTGGTCGCGCCGTTGAAGCGGCACGTCTGTAGCGCCGCGCGACCACACAGAACCCTCCAGATTCCGGGGTGATCCCGACCACCATTCCGATTTGATCCCGAACACCGTTCCGATCTGATCGCGAACACCATTCCGATCTGATCCCGGACAGGGATCGGGGGCGCTTCGCCGGCCTCTAGGGTTCTTCCTTTTGCGGGAGGGACCGATGCCGACGGAGAGGATCGTCATGCGCCGGGTGCGCGAGATGTTGCGCTTGAGCCGCGACGCGGGGCTCGGATTGCGCGCCGTGGCCGCCTGGGCGGACGTCGCGCCCTCGACGGTGGGCGAGATGCTGCGGCGCTTCGAGGCCTCGGGGCTTGTCTGGCCGCTGCCGCTGGAGCTCACCGACGCCGAGCTGGAGGAGCGGCTCTACGGCGTGGCGGCAGGCCGGCAGGGCCATCGGCGCCGGGCCGAGCCGGACTGGGCGGCGCTGAACCGCGAGCTGAAGAAGAAGCACGTCACGCTCCGGATCCTCTGGGACGAGTACGTCGCGGCCGACCCTCAGGGATACCGCTACAGCCGCTTCTGCGAGCTCTACCGGGCTTTCGAAGCGCGCCTGCCGGTCACCATGCGCCAGACCCATCTGGGCGGCGACAAGCTGTTCGTCGACTATGCCGGCGACCTCGTGCCGGTCATCGTCGATGCGCGGACCGGCGAGATGCGGCGCGCGCACGTGTTCGTGGCGGTGATGGGCGGATCGTCCCTGAGCTTCGCCTGCGCGAGTTGGACCGAGACGCTGCCCGACTGGATCGACGCCCA
>PKWJ01000025.1:0-397 GCA_003132025.1 Gammaproteobacteria bacterium | reverse complement strand
GGGACGGCGGTGCTGCCGGCCCGGCCGCGGCGGCCGAGGGACAAGGCCAAGGTCGAGGCGGCGGTGCGCATCGTCGAGCGCTGGCTCTTGGGCGCGCTGCGCCATCGGCGCTTCCATGGTCTGGCCGACGTCAACGCCGCGATCGCCGAGCTGCTGACCGCGCTCAACGAGCGCCGGATGCTGCGCCATGTCGGCCGCACCCGACGCCAGCTCTTCGAGGAGATCGACGCGCCGAAGCTCAAAGCCCTGCCGGCCGAGCCCTACCAACTCGCCGAGTGGCGCGTGCGCAAGGTCAGCCTCGACTATCACGTCGACGTCGACGGCCACTTCTACTCCGTGCCCTTCCGCCACGCCCGCGCCGCGGTCGAGGTGCGCGCCACGCTGCGCACGATCGAGG
>PKWJ01000059.1 GCA_003132025.1 Gammaproteobacteria bacterium | reverse complement strand
GGTGGCCGCGGCGCTGACGGCGACACCGGTGATGCTGCTGTCGGGCACCGCCGCGCAGCTGCACGACAGTTTCGACATCAACCCGACCGGATCACACGATGGCCTGGACTGGGTCAGCGTCCAGCCGCGCAGCGCCGAGGCGGATTTCAGCCATGCCGAGCTCGGCTTTGCCCACGACCAGCTGCTGCGCATGGTGGTCAAGGACCGGCTCGGCCAGACCGTGCAGCTCGACTTTCAGCACAGCGAGCGCAACGCGCGCGTCGATCCGTCCGAGCTGCAGTTCAAGCCGCCGGCCGGCGTGGACGTGATCGGTACGCCGCAGTCGTAGGCGCACGGCGCACATCATGGCCAAGCGCAACTCGCCGCAACAGCCGCTGGCGCTCGCCGAGGGCGACAAGGACTGGCGACCGCTTGCCGATCGCATGCGGCCGCGCCGGATCGAGGAGTTCGTCGGCCAGACGCACCTGCTGGCGCCGGGNNCGGGCACCGGCAAGACCACGCTGGCGCGCCTGATCGCCGATCGCTCCAGCGCACGCTTCATCGCGCTGTCAGCGGTGCAGGCCGGGATCAAGGATATCCGCGATGCGGTTGCACTGGCGCAGCAGACCGCCGCCGACGGGCACCCCACGGTGCTGTTTCTCGACGAAGTGCATCGTTTCAACAAGGCGCAGCAGGACGCGTTCCTGCCGCATGTCGAGGACGGCACGCTGACCTTCATCGGCGCGACCACCGAGAATCCATCGTTCGAGATCGTCGGCGCGCTGCTGTCGCGCGCCCGGGTGTATGTCCTCAAGGCGCTGAGCGTCGAGGAGCTGCGCCGATTGCTGCAGGCTGCACTGGCCGACCGCGAACGCGGCCTCGGCACGCAGGAGCTCACGATCGAGGACGAAGCACTGGCGCTGTTGGCGCATGCCGCCGACGGTGACGCGCGGCGCGGGCTGGGCATGCTCGAGCTGGCGGCGGCGGTGGCAGCCGCGGGCGGCAGCAAGCTCATCACGCTGGCGCAGGCCCAGGAGATCGCCGGCGGCGGCCGGCGCCGTTTCGACAAGGGCGGGGATCAGTTCTACGATCAGATCTCGGCGCTGCACAAGGCGGTGCGCGGTAGCGACCCGGATGCGGCGTTGTACTGGTTTGCGCGCATGCTCGACGGCGGTTGCGATCCGCACTACCTGGCGCGGCGCTTTACCCGCATGGCGACCGAGGATATCGGCCTGGCCGATCCGCGGGCGCTGCAGCTCACGCTCGATGCCTGGCAAATCTACGAGCGCCTGGGCAGTCCCGAAGGCGAGCTGGCGCTGGCCGAAGCGGTGGTGTATCTCGCGGTTGCCGCCAAGAGCAATGCCGTCTACACCGCATTCGGCGCGGCGCGCGAGGATGTGGAGCGCTATGGCTCACTCGACGTGCCGCTGCGATTTCGCAATGCGCCGACGCCGCTGATGAAGCAGCTGGGCCACGGCAGCGGCTACCGCTACGCGCACGATGAACCGCAGGCCTATGCCGCCGGCGAGCGCTATCTGCCCGACGACATGCCGGATCGCCGCTATTATCATCCGACCATGCGCGGTCTGGAGCAGCGCATCGGCGAAGCAATGGGGCGTCTGCGCCAACCCAAGGCCGATGAAGGCAAATCATGATTGACCCCAAGCTGCTGCGCTCGGCCCCCGAGGAAGTGGCGCGTCAGCTGGCGCGGCGCGGCTACCAATTCGATCTAACCGCCTGGCAGGGCCTGGAACAGCAGCGCCGGCACTGGCAGATCGAGACCGACCGCCTGCGCGCGGCGCGCAACAACCAGGCCAAACTGGTCGGGCAGGCGCGCGGCCGCGGCGAAGATATCGCGCCGCTGTTGCAACAGGGCGAAGCGCTGACCGCGGGGCTGTCGAACGCCGAGCAGCAACTGAACGCGGCGCAGGGGCAGCTCGAGCGCTGGCAGCTCGATCTGCCGAACTTGCTGCACGCATCGGTGCCGGACGGCAGCGACGAGAGCGCGAACGTCGAGGTTGCGCGCCACGGGGAACCGCGCCAGTTCGGCTTCCAACCGCGCGATCACGTGGACATCGGCGAATCGCTCGGTCTGCTGGATTTCGAAGCCGCCGGTCGCATCTCGGGCGCGCGCTTCGTGGTGATACGCGCCGCCCTGGCGCGGCTGCAGCGCGCGCTGGCGCAGTTCATGCTCGATCTGCACACGCGTGAACACGGCTATACCGAGATCTATGCACCCTACCTGGTGTCGAGCCGGGCGCTGGTCGGCACCGGGCAGTTGCCGAAATTCGAGCAGGATCTGTTCGCGCTGCGCGGTGAGCACGATCTGTATCTGATCCCGACGGCGGAAGTGTCGCTGACCAATCTGGTGCGCGAGCAGATCCTCGCGCCTGAAGCGCTGCCGCTGAAATTCGTCGCACACACACCGTGTTTCCGCTCCGAGGCCGGCGCCGCAGGCCGCGACACGCGCGGCATGATCCGCCAGCATCAGTTCGAGAAAGTCGAGCTGGTGCAGATCGTGCGGCCGGAGGACTCCTATGCGGCGCTCGAGGCGTTGCGCGGGCACGCCGAGACAGTACTGCAACGCCTGCAACTGCCCTATCGTGTGGTGCTGCTGTGCGCCGGCGATACCGGCTTTGGCAGCGCCAAGACCTACGATCTGGAAGTGTGGCTGCCGTCGCAGAACAAGTACCGCGAGATCTCTTCCTGCAGCAACTTCGAGGCCTACCAGGCGCGGCGCATGCAGGCCCGCTGGCGCAACCCGGACAGCGGCAAGCCCGAGCCGGTGCACACGCTCAACGGTTCGGGTGTGGCCGTGGGCCGGGCCCTGGTGGCGCTACTGGAGAACTACCAGAACGAGGACGGCAGCATCGAGGTGCCGTCGGCGCTGCGTTCCTACATGGGCGGCGAGACGACCATTGGCCGCTAGGCCAGCCAGTGGGTGATGAGTCGATTGACCTCATAGCCGCCCAGCACCAGGAACACAAATAGCGTTGCCGCCAGCAACAGCGGCCGGATCCCGGCGCGTCGGATCTCCCCGACATGGGTGCGCAGACCCAGTGCCGCCATCGCCATGGCGAGCAGCAGCATGTCCAACTGATTCAGCCAGTCCACGACGATCGGCGGCAGCAGTCGCAACGAGTTGATGGCGCTGGCGCCGATGAACAGCAGCGCAAACCACGGGATCATCAGGCGGGCATGGCTGGCGGACCCATGCGCCGGCATGGCGGCTGACAACACCAGCAGAAACGGCGCCAGCATCATCACTCGCAACATCTTCTCGATCACCGCCATGCCCGCCGCCTCGTCGCTCACGCTCTTGCCGGCGACGATGACCTGTGCCACCTCGTGGATGGTGGAGCCCGCAAAGATGCCAAACGCATGTTGCGACAGTCCCAGGTGCGAATAGAGGGGTGGGTAGAGAAACATCGCGACGGTTCCGAACAGCACCACGGTCGCCACCGCCACCGAGACCTTGTGCGCCTGGCCGCGCACCACCGGTTCAGTGGCCATCACCGCCGCGGCGCCGCAGATCGCGCTGCCGGCGCCGATCAGCATCGCGGTTTGCCGATCAAGCCGGAACAGGCGCGTTCCCAGTTGCACCGCGATCAGGAAAGTCAGCGTGATCATCGAGGCATCGATCATGGCGCCGGTCCAGCCGACTTCGGCAATCTGCTGAAAGGAAATTCTGAATCCGTAGAGAACAATGCCGGTGCGCAGCAGCGTGCTCTTGGAGAAATCGACGCCGGCCGCAGTACGCGTGGCGACACGCGGAAACACGGTATTTCCGGCGAGGATGCCCAAGGCGATGGTCACGGTGAGCCCGCTCAGGCCCAGGCGCTCGATCCCGTGGAGTCCGGCGGTGCAGGTTCCGGCGGCAGCCAGGGCGCCGGTCAGTGCCAGGCCGAGCCACCAGGCGCTGTTGCGGTAATGCGGTGTGCCGGGGTGAGTTGGTGAGCTGATCGTCAATTGCTCTTCAGGTCGTGCCTGGAATCCGCCACCAATTGCTTCAGGCCGTTCAGATCAACGATGCCCGGCAGCAGCTCCCGGCCGATGACGATGCCTGGTGTGCCTCGAAGGTGCAGTGCGTGTGCTTCCGCATCATTGCGCGCCAGCAGCGCATCGATGTCCTTGGCATGACTGGTCTGAGCCGTCTTAAGCGCACCAAGGTCTATGCCCGCGCGCTTCAAGGCCAGGTCCACCTGATTGTTCTGCGTCAGGCGAGATCCGTTCAATAGCGCGTCATGTGCGGCCAGGTACTTGCCCTGCCAGCGGGCAGCCAGCGCCGATCGTGCCGCATACTCCGAGACGTCGCCCAGGATCGGCCAGTCCTTGTAGACGACCGCGATGCGGTGATCCTCGGCGAGCAATGATTGCAGCGTAGGGGCGAAGCGCTTGCAATAGGGACAGTTATAGTCCAGAAATTCGACTATCGTCACATCGGCATCCGTGGCACCCGCAACGTCGGTGCCAGGGTCGCTGAGCATTTCCGCCTGACCGGCGGCGGTGATGCGCTGGATTTCCTGCGCCGATGAGATGCCTGGCGCGTACCCCAGGACCATTAGCGCCAGCGCCAGCGATAGCGACAGAGTCGCCAGGCGGCCCGAAGCTTTGCTCCAGCGGCACGCCGCGTCATCGACCTTTCTGTCCTCAGGGCACGACGTGGGAACTGCCAAGATCCTTCCACTCGTAACGCGGCACCTGCACCCACTGGCCATCCTTCAGCTCAGGCACTTTGTGCACCTTCACCTGGTCGACGCTCATCTTGCCGTCCTTGTCGGTGACCCAGAAGTCGATGTCGTAGATCTGATCCTTGGTGCCAACGACACGAAAGTCGGTACAGGCAAAATAGTGCCCGCTATCGTCGAGCTGCCGCACCGGCTGGTGGGTATCGATGAACTCTAAAGTCAGCTCTTTGCCGGTCTTGTCATCCTTGAGTTTGAATACACCGTTATTCTTCGAACTTACGTCGGTCGCATTCTGCTCGACGGCCGACATCACTTCCCAACCGCGCTTGTTCGCAACCTTACCGGGATGCTCCGACGCGGGTATCCACCACCACGGAACCGGCTCGCGTGCCCACTTGGTCCACTTGCCGTCCACCATCAGCGGCGCCTTGTAAATCCGGGTCTCCTGGATCTGCAGCTGCCCGCTCACCGGTACCACCCAGAAATCGATCAGGTAATTCTTATCAGGGTTGGTCGAGTCGTGAAATTTTACGTCAGGAAAGTATCCGTAGCCGTCGATGGTACGGGTGAAGTCGACGCCGTCGAAGCTCAGCTTGAGCTGCTCGCCGTTGAGCGGATCATCGAAGGGAAAGATCCCATTGTTGGCCTTGAGCTTGGCGGCAACGCTCGCCTTTACCAGTTCCTCCGCATCGCTACCGGTGAAATCTTCCATGCCCTTTTCCGTGGATTCCACGCTGCTGGCGGCGATGAAATCCTGCGCCCGCTTCAGGTTCTCATCCGGATGCTCCAGGAAGGACTTCTTGGCGGCGTCACTGCTGAAACAATAGGTTTTGCCGGCCTTGTCGGTCCAGGTGGTGGCACAATCGGTCATCACATGATGGCCTTCCGCCAGTCCTTCTACGCACTGGCCGCCAAACTGCACCTGCGCTGCGGGCGTCGCGGTTTCTGCAGCGGGCGCGGCATTGGCATGTGCGAGCAACGCCACGAGAGCTGCGTACAGGGCAGCTCGGCACGGTGCGGGTACGTTGCGTGGTGTCATGAAAATTCTCCTGGTGACGCGTGCCGGTGCGAGCATTCCGATGCGGCCGGCGAGCAGACGTGGAACAGGCCTTCGGCCGTGGCCTTCAGGCGGCCGGCGGGACGGCGAGCGGCCTGCCAGCTGCCGCTACCCGCTGGCCCCGCCACACACTCTCGTGCAGCGGCCGGCTCCCCAGCGAGTATACCAGCGCGGCCGGCTGTTCCACGTTCCAGATGGCAAGATCACAGCTCTTGCCGACTTCGATGCTGCCGCGATCCGCCAGCACTCCGAGCGCGCGCGCCGCCTCACGCGTGACGGCCGCCAGGCACTCCGCAGTGCTCAGGCCGAACTCCACCGCCGCCAGATTCATCGCGGTCAGCAACGAGGACAGCGGCGAGGTGCCCGGATTGCAATCGGACGCAATCGCCATGGGAACGCGGGCCCGGCGCAGAGCCTGCACCGGCGGCGCCTGCCTCTGGCGCAGAAAATGGAACGCGCCGGGCAGCAGCACGGCGACGGTACCGGCGGCGGCGAGTGCCGCCACCCCGGCGTCGTCGGTGAATTCCAGATGATCGGCGGACAGCGCCCGGAAGCGCGCGGCAAGCGCGGCCGCATGCATGTTGGAGAGCTGATCGGCGTGCAGCTTCACGGGAAGCCCCAGGCCGCGCGCGCGGTCGAACACGCGCGCCACCTGATCGACCGAGAATGCGATGCTCTCGCAGTAGGCGTCCACCGCATCCGCCAAGCCGCTGGCCGCTACTGCCGGCAGGTAGTGGGTACACACGCGCTCGACGTAGCCCTCGCTGCCGCCCGGAAACTGCGGCGGCACCACATGAGCGGCGAGGTAGGTGGTGGCGACCGATACCGGTCGCAGTGCGCCGATCTGGCGCGCCGCCCGCAGCGAGCGCAGTTCGACCTCGAGTTCGATCCCGTAGCCCGACTTGATCTCGAGCGTCGTCACGCCGTCCGCCAGCAACGCATCGACGCGCGGCAGCGCCGTGGTCGCCAGTTCGGACTCGGTGAGGCGCGATGTGGCGGCCGCGGTGCTCAGGATGCCGCCGCCGGCACGGGCAATGTTTTCGTAGCTCTCACCGGCCAGCCGGCGCTCCATCTCCGCCGAGCGGTCACCGCCGTGCACGATATGGGTATGGCAGTCGATCAACCCGGGCGTCACCAGGCGACCCTGCAGATCATTCAGCTGCGCCTCGGGAAAGCGGCGCCGAAGTTCAGCTTCGCTGCCGAGCGCGACGATGCGGCCATCGGCCGCCGCGATGCTGTCGCGGCGGTCGATGGCGGTGCCGGAGCTGCCGCCACTCATCGTCAGCAGCCGCGCGTGGGCGAACAGCTGCACCGGGGGCTGGCCGCCGACGGCAGACGCAGCGGAAGTGGTAGCGGAAGCGGATGAGGCCGGTATCTGCATGGGCGCACAATGGGTGTTTGGAGTCGGACGCCGCTAGAATCGCGTACCCGAGCCGGTGGCGCCAGTCCTGATGCAATTACTCACCTTTGCCAATCTGTGGATCGACGGCGCCTGGCGGTCGGATGTCGCCGTGGAGATCGATGATCTGGGCCGGATCGCGCGCACGCTGACCGGCCCTTCGGCCGCTGAACAATCGGCGGCGGAGCAATCCTCGGCGCGCCGCTCGTCGGCCTACGTACCGGGACTCACGCTGCCAGGCCTTGCCGATGCGCACTGCCACGCGTTCCAACGCATGTTGCCGGCCTGGACGCAGCGGGCACGGACCGCGGGGGAGGATTTCTGGAGCTGGCGCGAGGCGATGTATACCGCCGCTGCGAAGATCGGTTACGACGATCTGGAGGCAATCGCGGCGCGTTGCTATCTCGATCTGCTGCGCGGCGGCTATACCGGGGTAGCGGAATTTCTTTACCTGCACCGGCTCAGACACGGATCGAACGCGGCACTTGATGCCGATGTGGCGATTGCGCGCGCCGCGGCGCGGGTCGGCATCCGCCTGACACTGCTGCCGACGCTGTATCAGCACAGCAATTTCGGCGGCGCCGCGCCGACGCCGGCGCAGGCACCATTCATCCGCTCGACCGGGCAGTTCATGCAGGACTTCGCCGAACTGCGGCGCCGCTATCCACCGGATGGAGAAACGGCATTGGGCGTCGCATTCCACAGCCTGCGCGCGGTGGATGTACAGACGATCACCGACGTCAGCCTGCAACTGGCGGCCGCCGGAGCATCTCCGGTGACCCACATTCACGTCGCCGAGCAGCCGGCTGAGGTCGCCGCGTGCCGCGAGCATTACGGCAGCACGCCGGTGGCATTGCTGGCCGAACGTGGCCTGCTGGGCCCGCGATGGGCGCTGGTGCATGCCACGCACACCACGGCCGCTGAGCTGGAACAGATCGCGTCCAGCGGCGCGACGCTGGTGCTGTGTCCGACCACCGAGGCTGACCTGGGGGACGGCTGCGCGGATGCGGCTCATTATCTTGACGCCGGCGGCCGGCTGGCTATTGGCTCCGACAGCAATATCGGGTGCAATGCGTGGGGGGAACTGCGCCAGCTGGAATGGGCATTGCGGCTGCTGCGCGGTCGCCGCAATGTTCTGGCCTCGAGCGCTGAGCCGGCGGTAGCCGATCGGCTCTATCGGGCAGCGCTGCAGGGCGGCTGGTCGGCTCTGGGACGCCAGGGGCCGGCAGTGAGCGCGCTGGAACGCGCGGATTTTGTTACGTTTGATTCGAACGAGGGCGATTGGCCGCAATTGCCGCCGGAATACTATCTGAGTGCGCTGGTGTTCGGGTCGATGGCACCGCTCGCCCGGCAGGTCATGGTCGGCGGGCGCTGGATTATCCGAGACGGCCGGCACGAGAAGGAAGCGGAGATCGATGCTCGCTACCGTAGCGCGCTCGAGCGACTGAAGCTGCCGCTGCGCAGCGCATTGAATAGCGCCATTGCCAGGTGAACGATCATGCCGAATGACTTTCAGAACATCGCGCGGGGCAGGGTGATCCGCGCAGCGCACGGTACCCGGCTTTCGGCCCGCTCGTGGTTGACCGAGGCGCCGCTGCGCATGCTGATGAACAACCTCGATCCGGAAGTTGCCGAGCGACCCGAGGACCTGGTGGTCTACGGCGGCATCGGCAAGGCGGCACGCAACTGGGAGTGCTATGACGCAATCGTCGCGGCGCTCAAAGTCCTCGAGGCCGATCAGACGCTGTTGATCCAGTCGGGCAAGCCGGTGGGTGTATTCCGGACGCACGAGGACGCGCCGCGGGTGCTGCTGGCCAATTCCAACCTGGTGCCGCACTGGGCCAGCTGGGAACACTTCAACGAACTCGATCGCAAAGGCCTGATGATGTACGGCCAGATGACCGCGGGCTCGTGGATCTATATCGGCAGCCAGGGCATCGTGCAGGGGACCTACGAGACATTCGTCGAACTCGGCCGGCAGCATTTCGACGGTGATCTGCGCGGGCGCTGGATCCTGACGGCGGGCCTGGGCGGCATGGGCGGCGCGCAGCCGCTGGCGGCGACCATGGCGGGAGCGTCGATGCTGGCGATCGAATGCCAGGAATCGCGCATCGAGAAGCGGCTGGCGAGCGGCTATCTCGATCGGCGCGCGCACAGTCTGGAGGAGGCGCTCGCGATCATCCATGCGTCCAAGCGCAGCCGCCAGCCAGTGTCGGTGGCACTGTGCGCGAACGCGGCGCAGGTGCTGCCGGAGCTGTTGCGGCGCGATGTGCGGCCCGATGCGGTCACCGATCAGACTTCGGCGCACGATCCGGTCAACGGCTATCTGCCAATCGGCTGGACGGTGGAGCAGTGGGAGGAGCTGCGGCGTACCGATCCGCAGCGCGTCGCCGCCGCGGCGCGTGAATCCATGGTGCCGCATGTGCAGAGCATGCTGGCATTCAAGCGCATGGGGCTGCCGGTGTTTGATTACGGGAACAACATACGCCAGGTTGCATTCGAGATGGGCGTCAAGGACGCTTTCGAGATTCCCGGATTCGTGCCGGAGTACATCCGGCCGCTGTTCTGCCGCGGGCTCGGCCCGTTTCGCTGGGCGGCGCTGTCGGGTGACCCGCGCGATATCGAGCGCACCGATGCCAAGGTGAAGCAGCTGTTGCCCAACGACCGGCACCTGCACCACTGGCTCGACATGGCGGCGCAGCGCATAAAGTTCCAGGGCCTGCCGGCGCGCATCTGCTGGGTGGGACTGGGTGACCGGCATCGGCTCGGGCTGGCGTTCAACGACATGGTCGCCTCCGGCGAGCTGGCGGCGCCGATCGTCATCGGGCGCGATCACCTGGATTCCGGTTCAGTGGCCAGCCCGCATCGTGAAACCGAAGCCATGCGTGACGGTTCGGACGCGGTTTCGGACTG
This sequence comes from Gammaproteobacteria bacterium, assembly GCA_003132025.1. Classification (GTDB taxonomy): domain Bacteria; phylum Pseudomonadota; class Gammaproteobacteria; order Steroidobacterales; family Steroidobacteraceae; genus FEN-1191. Next base: position 61,231 of record PKWJ01000059.1, on the reverse strand, counting down.
GCCGCTGCTCAACGCATTGCTCAACACCGCCAGCGGCGCCACCTGGGTATCGTTTCATCACGGTGGCGGCGTTGGAATGGGGTACTCGCAGCACGCCGGCGTGGTCATCGTGTGCGACGGGACGCCCGCGGCAGCGCGCCGCATCGAGCGGGTGCTGTGGAACGATCCGGCGAGTGGCGTCATGCGTCACGCCGATGCCGGCTACCCGCTCGCCATTGCCTGCGCGCGCGAACACAAGTTGTCGCTGCCGATGCTGGGCGGTGTCGATGGGGTGCGTTGATGGCGCGTGCGGCCCGCAAGGTGCGCGTCGCACTGCAAGGACATGAGCTGACGCTGGATGCGCTGCGCGGCGCACTGCGCTCGCCGGCCCGGGTGACGCTGGGACGCGGTGAGATGCTGCGCGTGCGCCGCTCGGCGCTGGCGATCGAGCGCGTGCTGGCCGGCGGCAAATCGGTGTACGGCGTCAACACCGGCTTCGGCTCGCTGGCGCAGACGCGCATTGCCACCGCCGAGCTCGAGCTGCTGCAGCGAAACCTGGTGTTGTCGCATGCGGCCGGTACCGGCGCGTTGCTGGCCGATCCGGTCGTGCGGCTGGTGCTGGTGCTCAAGATCGCAAGTCTTGCGCAGGGTTACTCGGGTGTCAGGCCGGCGACCATGCGGGCGCTGCAGCGGCTGCTCGAGACTGAGACCTATCCATGCATTCCTGGCAAGGGTTCGGTAGGCGCCTCGGGCGATCTGGCGCCGCTGGCGCATCTGGCGGCGGCATTGATCGGCGTCGGGCAAGTGCGCACGCGCGGGCGTCTCATGGGCGCCGACAAAGCGCTGGCGCGCATCGGCCTGAAACCGCTGCGACTGGCGGCGAAGGAAGGCCTGGCGCTGCTCAACGGTACCCAGGTGTCCACCGCGCTGGCACTTGCCGGCCTGTTCGCGATCGAAAATGTGTTCGCAGCGGCGCTGGTTGCCGGCGCCATGTCGGTGGATGCGCTCAAGGGCAGCGACGCGCCGTTCGACGAGCGGATTCATGTGCTGCGCCGTCAGGACGGTCAACGGCGCGTCGCCGCCAGCTTGCGCGCGTTGCTAGCGGGCAGCCGCATCCGTGCCTCGCATCTGGACTGCGACCGGGTCCAGGACCCGTACTCGCTGCGTTGCCAGCCGCAGGTGATGGGTGCCTGTCTCGATCTGATCCGCGCGGTGTCGGACACACTGCAGCGCGAAGCCAATGCCGTGACGGACAATCCGCTGGTGTTCGCCCGCGACCGGGAAATATTGTCCGGCGGCAACTTTCATGCCGAACCGGTGGCGCTGGCGGCCGATCAGCTGGCGCTGGCAATCGCTGAAATCGGCTCGCTGTCGGAGCGTCGCCTGGCGCTGCTGATCGATGCGAAGATGAGCGGCCTGCCGCCATTCCTGGTGCAGAAGAGCGGCGTGAATTCCGGCTTCATGGTGGCCCAGGTCACGGCGGCCGCGCTGGTGTCCGAAAACAAACTGCTGGCCCATCCGGCCAGTGTCGACAGCATACCGACCTCCGCCAATCAGGAAGATCACGTATCGATGGCGACCCATGGCGCACGGCGCCTGCTCGAGATGGCCGACAATGCCGCCACGGTGATAGCGATCGAGCTGCTGGCGGCCGCGCAGGGGCTGGAATTCCATCGACCGATGAAGAGCTCGCGGCCGCTTGAGAGGGCGCTGCGCCTGGTTCGCGCGCAGGCGGCGCCATACACCGTCGATCGGTTCTTCGCGCCGGACATCGAGGCCGCCAGGAAGCTCGTAATCTCGGGACAATTGCGCGCCCTGCCTGGCGACGCACTGTTCGCGAGTTGAACTAGGCGCTGCGATGCACGACACCGACTCGGCGATCTTCCAGTTGCGTCGCGGCAGTGCGCCCCTGATCGTGAGCATGCCGCACGTAGGAGCACGCGTGCCGGAACAGATCGAACACGGTTTCACGCCCGTGGCCCGCGCGCTGACCGACACCGACTGGTTCGTCGATCGGCTGTACGATTTTGTGCCGGAACTCGGGGCCAGCGTGATTACGGCCCGGTATTCGCGCTACGTGATCGATCTGAATCGACCGCCGAACGACGCAGCCTTATATCCAGGCATGACCAGCACCGGATTGTGCCCGACGCATAGTTTTGCCGGCGAGCCGCTGTACGGCAGCGGTGTGGACGCGTTGCCCGCCGCTGAGGTCGAACTCCGACGTCAACGCTACTGGCAGCCGTACCACGATGCCCTGGCGCGCCTGATCGTCGATAACAGGCGGCGCCTGGGATTTGCGGTACTGCTCGACGCGCACTCGATACGCAGCCGCGTGCCACGCCTGTTTACCGGCCGGCTGCCCGATATCAATATCGGGACCGCTGACGGTGCTTCCTGCCATCCGGATCTGATGGAGCCGCTGCTGGCGATCCTGGCAGCGCAGAGCCAGTTCAGTTACGTGGTCAACGGCCGCTTCAAGGGCGGCCACATTACGCGTCACTACGGTTCGCCAGCCGATGGCGTGCACGCGCTGCAGATCGAGCTGGCGCAGGTCTCCTATGTGGACGAGGACCACCTCAGCTACGACGAGGCGCGCGCCGCGCCGCTGCGCGAACTTTTGCAGCGGCTGGTGGCCTCGCTATTGCGATTCTCGCCGGCGATGGCGTCGCGATGACGACCCAGTGCATGGACGCATGCCGTCAGCGTTATAAGATAGGATCGCATCGGCGCGCGGGGAGCGCGCACTCGGCGGCTTCGACGGAGAGGTGGCAGAGCGGTTGAATGCACCGGTCTTGAAAACCGGCAAGGGCGCAAGTCCTTCGTGGGTTCAAATCCCACCCTCTCCGCCAAAATGTAGGTTGACCGGGTGGATCAAACCGGATAGTGAATAACTGCTGGCGCTACTGGCTGCGAACACGACCCCATCTCCGGGGGAATTTCGCCAACTCGTGCAGCTATCGCGGTAGGCGGCGTCCTGCAATCCGAGCGCGGTGATCAGGCCATCGGCGAGCTACCTATTGACCCGAAGGGTGCGGGAAAAAACCGAAGTGGCATCACCGCGTGGGTGAGTCCACTGCCGACGCTGGTTGACGTTGCTGGCGCCATGCGCCGCTTTTTGACGAGCTCTGGCGCCGGGTGGGTCGGACCGCACGCGACGAGATAACCTCCCGAGCTTTCCTCGCGGCGCGCTCTACTAGGTTCTCGTAGATAGAAGCAAGCAACGCAAATTGCGCTCGAGTATGGGATGACTTGGACTTGACGGCCCACACGAGCAGCTTCCCCGAGACTTCTACATACGTCTTCGCGTCAGGAACCGCCCAAGGGCTCTTCATTACAGTCGAATTGTCGTTTTCTCGAGTCACGGTCCCCTCAGCGTATTTTTAGAATAATCGAGTAAATACTAACAAAGCCTGCTATTCGCTGCCACAAGCAACAAGATCAGCGGTGAGGTCAGACGATCCTACGACGACTTTACGGTGTCGCGTAGAAACTACTAATGCCGGATCGAGCGCGACGCTCTCGGTTCTAGTCTAAAATGGGCGCTCCATGAAGCCGCCAGTTTGGTTTTGCGTGCGAATGCCCAGCGTCGATGTCCAGGCCGGGCGGCATATCGCAATACAACATCAGTTTGAAACAGTGTTCCGTCAATTTGGCGGAAAACACAATGATGTCGCTATGTATAGCAGTGGTATTCGGGGAGACAGTCTGACGCTCTACTTCTCGCCGGCTACAGACGAGTACGCTGCGCCATTCCTGCAGCAGATTCAGGCCGAAGCCTGCGATCAGCCTGCGGACGTTAAGGGCTTTCTCGTGGGTCACACTGGAACAATGCGCAAGCTATTGACTCGCGAAAGCTGAGGAGGCTGCTCAGTTAACGGAGTGCGGATGACTCGGGCGAATGCCCCGCGTCACACCTGACCGAGAGCCCTGGTCGCGATGGTTGATAGCGACGCGCTCACACGGCTCGAGCGCGCGCCCGAGCTCACGTGTGACAATCTGGGAATTAAGGCGATTGCGTGCGAGTGCGTACCGCTAACGTGCGAGTCATGGGTCTCGAAAACCGGCAAGGGTGCAAGTCCTTCGTGGGTTCAGATCCCACCCTCTCCACCAAATACACAGCACATGACAGCATGCGTCACAGTCCGCGCTGTGCATGTCTGGTCGTCAATTCGGCAACGCCGGTATCACGTACAGGCCCGCGGTGCGGCCGACCGGTGTGGATGTGCCGTCGGGTTTGCTCTGCAGGAGAAGAACCTCGTACGGCTGGCCCGGGCTGAGTTCCGAGGCGTAGGCCTCGGCCTCGCCGCAGGGCGGTTCGGCGCCGCCGCCACCCGGAGTCTTGAGCCAATAGCCGATCAGGTTCGCGTTGTCCTGGGTCAGCTGGCTTTTGGGTGTGCCGGTGGCGAAGATTCCGATCCAGCTGTTGGCCACGCTCGCTCCCGGGGGCAGGCAGTAGCGCACGATGGGATTGGCGCCGTAGCGCACACCGACATTGGCGGGGTCGCCGCCGCTCGCGGACGCACCGACGATCTCCACGCCCGGATGGTTGCGGCTCACGAGTGGCGGTGGCAGGACGTTGACCATCATCGGTGCCTGGTTCGGGCTAAGCGCACCATGGCGCAGCCAGACGCCGTAAACGCCCGGCGCCAGATGCTCCGTCGGGACGGAAACCGTCTTGCCATCGCCTTCGAAGCCGTAGGCCATGGACGCGCTAGTGGGTACCTCGCCCAGCGGCTCGATGTCGACCACGGTGGCGGCGTCCGCGCCCGCCGGCAAGACCATCGTGAGCGGCTCGCCCGGCTGCACCGCGGCCGGCGTGGTGGCGGTGCCGAAGGTATCGGCGATGCTGCCGCGCGTTGCCACCGATGGCGTCGGCCAAAGTCGGCCGTCAGCACCGCCGTCGTGCGGCAGCGCACCGGCAAAGACATCATTCACGGGCACGCCAAAGGTGTCGAACTGTCCCAGGTCGCCGACGCCGAGCGCGCTCTCGGTGGTGCGCAACAGGTCGTATCCGTCGACATGCTCACGCAGGACCGTGCCCGCCTTGAGCAAGCCCGGAGAACCCACCAGGATTGTCGGGATGTGGTCGTCTGGCCAGCCCCAACCGTCGGCTTCGTCCCAGGTCAGGATCAGCAGCGATCGAGAGTCCCTCCAGGCCGCCGACTCAATCAACGGTTGCAGGGTCGATCGCAAAAACTCGTCTTGCTTGGTGTTGGAGTAACCGACGTCGTAGGTCTCGTACCACGCCCCTTCGCCGTCCCACCAGTTGTCCGCCGCTAACCAGGCGAATTCCGGTAACGTGTTGCTGGCGATTGCGGCTTCGAAATCGGCAAGGCCGCGCAGATCGGCATCGCAGCGGACAGGGTTACCGATCACGTCCTGAAACTGCGCGAACGGCTCATCGTCTGGGGAGAAAGACGCCTGTCCCTGCCCGTCAGAGTTCAGGTTACATGGGATTCCCATGAACTGGACGTATCCCTTCCAGTGCTTACCGCGGGCGTCCAGCAAGTCTCCCAGATGGCGAGCGGATAGATCGAAATCGGGGTAATAGACCGGGCCATAGACGAAGGTGTTGCCGGCAACCATGGCGACATAGTTTTGGTCACTGGGGTGGTAGGTCGCCCACATATTGGTCAGGACCACCCCTTTGCCGAGCAGCGACGCGACGAACGGCATGCGCGCATCTCCGGTGACAGTGGTTCCATTGACGTGGAACACATCCGCGAAGTTGGTGTTTTCCATCATCAACACGTACACGTGGTCGAGTGGCGGGACGCGCGACGGCGCTGGCTTGGCAGCTGCCGCGGCAACGCCGCGAACGTCGCCGTCGAGGGTCAGGCTGAGGTTGTCGGCATAGGCGTTGTGGAAGGAGGCCATGCCGCTCAGGAACTGTACGCTGACCACGATACGCCGCGTGGCGAAGGGTACGAGCCCGTCGCTATGGCGCGCCACCAGGCCGGTGGTGTAGTTGCGCGCCTGCGCATCGGCATCGGCGATGACGACCGGGGTGCCCGTGGCGTTGCCGTCGCCGTCAACGAACACCGCGGTCAGGACCGCGCGCTCGGGGCGGTCGCGCCAGCCGCCCAGCCAGCCGGACAGATGGAACCTGACCGTGCGGCTGTCGATCGCCGCGGCCGCGCCAGCCACGTCCACGACCTGCTCCATCTCGGTATCGGCGCCCGGCGCGCCGAATAGCGCCCGGCCGGCGGGCAGGTTCGTTGGCAGTGACGGCGTCTCCCCGGCGAGGCCGAAAGCGGAATAACACAGCACGCTAGCCGCGCCGCGCAGCACGCGCCACCCGGGCACCGAGCTCTGGGCAACCCAGTCATTGGTGCAGAGCTGCAACTCAGCGTCGCCGTTGACCAGAAGATTCTGCGTTGTTTCGCCGGCGCTTGCGAACGTCACCAGCATCACGGCCGCCAAGGCACCGAGGGCGCTACGGCATAGGCACGATGTCATACGGAACATGGATATACCCCAGGGTTAAGTTTTTATCAGAGCGACATGACACGTTCGTTATTCCTCCAAGCGATCAGCGGTGTAAGTCGGCTGGTTATCGCTGGCAGGCGTTCCCGCGATGATAGTACCCAGCAACTGGCCGGACTACGATGTCATCGTTGAGCTGGTAGGCGAAGGCCCGCTGTGACAGCGGTTCACCCCTAAGCCCGCGGCCGCACTAGCAGGTAAATGCCCATGCGCATGGTTGGATTCGCTCGAGCCTTGTTCGCTATCGCAGCAGCGAGCCTCGCCGTCCTGAGTCTGAGTTACGGCGACCTTGCGCTGATAGGCCAGTCCATACCCGCCTGGATTCCCTGGCGGGAAACCTGGCTCTACGGATCCGCGCTCCTCGTGCTGGCCGCGAGCGCCGGCCTTTTTTTGCCCCGCACGGCGTTGCCGAGCGCCTGGACGATCGGCGCCTACCTGGCGATCTGGGCTGCGACTTGTGCACCCCAGATCCTCTCCGAACCGATCAGCTTTGGCGCGTGGTATGGTTTTTGCGAGGCCCTGACGGGGCTTGTCGGCGCCTGGATCCTTTACGTCATGTTGCGATGGCAGTCGCGCGGATCTGAGATGCCAATCGCCAGCGAGCGCGCCGTGCGCGCGGCACAAGTTCTGTTCGGCTTGACCTGTGTCTTCTACGGGGGGTCGCACTTTGCCTACGCCGATTACACCGCCGGCATGGTGCCTGGCTGGCTGCCTGGTCGCTTGGGATTCGCTTACTTCACCGGCCTTGCTCACGTTGCCGCCGGAATTGGCATCATGGTCGGGATTCTGCCCCGACTGGCGGCCACTCTCGAAGCGATCATGATGAGCCTGTTTGGCCTTCTGGTCTGGGTGCCGAGCTTTTTTGCGCAGCCCCGGCCTCAATGGGCGACACCGTCCCAGAATCAGTGGTCAGAGCTGGTCGTGAACCTGGTACTGGCGGCCTCCGCGTGGATTGTCGCGACTTCTCTGAGAAACCGGGCCTGGGGCTTCGCTCACCAGCCGACCGCCTGACCGTCCTTCCTGAAATCCGACCCGGCGCGATAGTAGCCGTTGAGCCCTGTCGTGAAGCTGCCTGCACCCTGACCGGGTGGATTGGGTTCCGAGACAAACATGATCGACTGGACGCCGCCGACAGTTTCACCGTTGACCGATTTGACCGTGTGCCCCATGGCAGCGAGCTGTGCACCGACCTGGTCGTACAGGGGCGTCTCGAGGCTCAATACATTGGGGATCTGGCTATGTCGAAAACGCGCCATGTCTGCGGCAGCCTGCAGGTTGGCACCGAGGTCGAGAATGTCGACCAGTAATTGCTCGTGCCCCTGAGCTTGCATATCGCCGCCCATCAGAGTCACGGTCATCAGCGGCTCTGAGTTACGCATCACGAAACCCGCGGACAGCGTGTTGAAGGGTCTCTTGTGGGGTTCAATGACATTCGGGCTGCGGGGATCGAGCGTGAACAGGGCGCCACGGTTATGCAGCAGAAAGCCGTAACCCGGAACCGTGAGACCCGAGCCGAACCTGTCGAAATTACTATTTACCCAGGACACCATGTTGCCTTCGCCGTCGGCGGTCGACAGTACGATAGTATCGCCGCCGGTCTCGATATTACCGAGCGCGCCGGGAGTGGATGCGTGCTGCGGATCGACCTTGCCGCATAGCGATGACGCATACGACTCGGATAGCAGTCTGCCGAGAGGAACCGCAACGAAATCGGGATCGGCGTTGTACCGGTAGAGATCGGCATAGGCGAGTTTCTTCGCTTCAACCAACAGGTGCCAGTACTCGGGACTCGCGGGGCCGAGTGAGGCCAGGGTCTGCCCCGGCGTCCATAGCGGCACGCACGCTTGAAGAATATTGAGCATTTCGTTGACCGCCCATGCCTGTGAGGGCGGTGGTAGCTCGATGATGTCGTAGCCGTGATACGTAGTGCGCGCAGGTTCGACCCACTCTCCGTGGTAATTGGCAAGATCCCCCAGCGTCATGGTGCCGCCAAGCGCGCGCGACTTGGCCACGATAGCCTTGGCAATCTCACCCTTGTAGAACACCTCGGCCCCGTGCGCCTGCAGGAGATGAAACGTCCGCGCAAGGTCGGGATTCTTGAAGATCTGCCCCGGTTTTGGCGGTTGGCCATTGAAATACCAGGTCTTGATTGAATCCGGATCCTGTTCGGTGCAACACCCTTGCAGCGGCAAAGCGTTAGGCAAACGCCAATCGGCGGCGATGCGTTCCGAGATTGGGAAACCATTCTGCGCATACCGGGCCGCGGGCTCGAGTACCTCCTTGAAAGTCAGTCTACCGAAGCGTTTGAGCGCGGCCTGCCACCCCCAGACGGCACCGGGAACAGTCACCGGCAATATCCCGTAAGGCGGCATGCCCGACATCGGGCCCCAATTACCAGGATCCACGTGATAGCCCAGCTTGTTGAAGCGCTCGACCGTCGCCCCAGTGGGCGCCGTTCCGCTCGCGTTCAAGACGTAGAGCTTGCGCTCCTTTGCTATGTAGATGACGGCAAACAGGTCGCCGCCCACTCCCACCGACATCGGTTCCACCAGACTGAGCACGCCGGCAGTTGCCACAGCGGCGTCGATCGCATTGCCGCCTTGCATCAGTATTTGTAGCCCGGCCTGCGCTGCGAGCGGTTGGCTGGTGACCACCATGCCGTGTTGCGCCATCACCTCGGAGCGGCTCTGCGCGGGCCACCCCTCGGACCGGGCGCCACGAACGCCGCTACAGAACGCGGGTTCCGATGTGGACCCGCATTGAGCAATCGTGGCGGACGTCTGCGCGTAGGTGCTAGTGATGGCCAGGAACAATCCCAGCCACGAAACTCCGGCGCCTACTCCAGCTGCGTTCACCGGTTGATGACGCGCCCAGTGGTGCCATCGCGCGTGAACTCGAACTGCAACAGCCACTCCCGCGAACTCTGATCGTCTGCCGGAGCGAACGTCCATTTCCTGGCGGCCTCGGTGGCCGAACGGGCGAAGTACCTGCTCGAACCGGGATCCTTCACGGCCTCGTCGACCACCTCGCCGGAGCGATTGACGGTCACACGAACGGTGACCTTGATATGGCCGTGAATCGATTCGCGTGCGCTGCGCGAAACGTTGGGAATTTCCTCATGCAGCACGGAAGGCGGCAGTTCCGGCACCGCTGGCGCGGGATGCTCCCCCACAGCAGTGCTCGGATCCTGCGATGCGGGTGCCGGCGCAGCAGCTGGTTGTGAAGCAATCGCAGCAGCAGTTGCACCGGGCTGCTGCGAGTGTGGGTGGCTTTTAAAGAGGTGCAAGGTCGCCCAAATTGCGACCAATACGATGACGGCCAGTGCGACAGCCGGGAGGAACCTGTGTCTTTCGAGCGTCTCCTGTGTGGCAGTGTCTCGGTCCGCTGCATCGGGCACGACCGGCTGAGGAGCGGAAACCGGGGGCGCGTGTGATATTGGTTTGGTCTGTGGTACTGGTTTGAATTGCCATTCGAGGTCAGAGATTGTGGGACGGTTGTCAGGGTTGCGACTCAAGCAGCGCCGCACGATGCCCACGAATGCCGGAGGTAGAGTCGCGGGTAAGGAGGCGGTTTCCGATCGTTCATCGGGCCAGGTCGGTGGGGACTGCGTGAGAGCCTCGGTAATGACTACACCGAGACCCCAGATATCGCCCGCAGCAGAATTGCTGCCGTTGTTGGCTTCCGGTGGATCGTATACGGAGCCGTTAGCGATGCCCAATCCGGATTCGCCGGCGGGGCTGATGGTGTCGCTCGCCAGTTTCAGCTGATCATTCACGACCAGAAAGTTTGCCGGCTTCAGCTGACGATGCACGAGGTTGTTGCGGTGAAGATAAGCCAACGCGTCAAGCGTCGGAAGCAGCATGTCCCGCGCTTCGTCCGTGGTCAGTGCCCGGTGGGGAAGAATCTGAGCGAGAGTCTGCTCCGCAAACTCCATGACAACGAACAGAAATGGGTAGCCCCCGAGCTGGCATTGACCCAGGTCGAAAAGGCGAATCAGGTGAGGGTGCGAGAGGGCGGCAACCGCCCTCCAATATGACAGCTGCGCCTCCGTTTGCAGCGGATCAGCCGGGATGAGCTTGATCGCCGCACTCGCAGAGCCTGGTGCTGCCGTAAGGAATACGACGCTGTGGTCTGACTTACCCAAAAATCGGAGCAGGGGGAAGGTCCCGTTAACAGTCAGGCTCTCCCACTTGGTCCAATCGTCAGCCATCATCACTCTTCCTGCCCCCACATTCACGAAGGATGAGACGCTCCAGGACAACTATACGAGATATCAGCAACAGGCAGAACGATGTCTGCGGAATCAGACAAGCGCGGTTTATCTGCCGTAAGCTCCAAGGACTTGACCGCGCGCCAATATGTGCCCGTCGATCGCCGTGAGTAACTGGCGACCTTTGGTGTCCGCAGGTAGCCCGAGTTTTGCATCGAGCGCATACACCGTGATGGCATAGTGATGCGTCGACCCCGCGTCCGGGCAGGGTCCCGAATAGCCGATCTGACCGACGTCGTTCGTGCCCTGTTCGGTGCCATCGGGTAGCCGCTGTCTCGGCAGGTCTTCAGTCAGCTCGCGCTTATCGGCAGGCATGTCGAATGTCAGCCAGTGCACGAAATAGTGCCGGTGCAGATGGCCGACAGCGGCGTCCTTGTCGTCCATGATCAGCGCAAAGCTTTGCGTACCGGGCGGGGGATCGGCCCAGGAGATCTGCGGCGAGATGCCAGGCCCCTTGCAGCCGGCAGATTTATCCGGAATCGCGCCGGCGGCCACGGCGGCGCTGCTGACCTGCAGCGAGCCATTGACTTGCTGCTGAATACCCTGGGGCGCGCAAGCACAGAGCATTGCGGTCGATGCGAGGGCCGTAGATAGCAGCGGGAAATGTTGCACCTCGTCTCCGAGTTCATTTCGATGGCAATGCCGTAGTCTACGCAGCAGTCGCAGCTGCAACAAACCGGCTCGATCTCGGGCCGCGGCCAGTCCTGGGCGGTCGACTCATGTCGCAAGCGTCCCCACTGCGTCGGACAGATTCATCAGCGCCGCCAGCTTGGGCCAGCGTGGGCTGAGGCGTAACGGCTCGCCGATTGCACTTTGCAGTAGCGCCGGGGCACTGGGATCTCGTTCTTCAATCGCTCTTTCGAACCAGTCTGCGGCGAGATCAATTTGACCGCAGCAGGTGTGGAAGACTGCCACGGCCCTCGCCGTGCCATAGGCCTCGCTCGAACCTAGCGCTTTGAACACGTCTTGCCCGCGGTCGGGCTGGCCCATGCGAACCAATAGTCCCGCGTACATGCCAATAGTTGCTCGGTACCAGGGCGCCAAGGAAAACGCCTTCTCGGCGCAAGCAAGCGCTTCGGCAAACATCTGGCGCGCGGTGTAGATGCCCGCAAGGTGGTAGTGGGTCAGGAAGAAATTGGGATCCAGATCCCTGGCCTGCCGGAGAAGCTCCTCTGCTTCTGTAAAGTGTCCCGCCGCACCGAGGCACAACGCCAGCAAGCTGCGATGCGTTAAGTGCAGCGGATCTCCCTGAACCGCGAGCCTGAGTTGCTCCACCGCTTCCTGTCGCTGACCCGATGCCAATAGGCAAGCCCAACCGCATTCCATACGAGCCTGTGGCGATCCCTGGCCGCCGGGCGTGGCCAGCGCGAATTGGTGTCTGGCCTCTTTCCAGTCATAGTCATGGAGTGCCGCAAGTATGCACAGGGGCGCGTGCGCATCCGCGAGAGACGCGTCCAGCTCCAGTGCTCTATGGGCAAGCGAGCGGATGACAGACGCCACCTCGCGCAGCGGCGACAAACTCACGACTGCTCGACCAATCAGATAGTCGGCATAGAGAGCATGGGCCAATGCGAATTGCGGGTCGAGCGCAATCGCCTGTTCGTAGAAAGGCCTGGCCTGGCCCATCGCCTCGGCTGTTACCTTCCAATGAAAATGCTGGGCCTTCAGCAGGGCTTCGTAGGCGGGGAGCTTGGGCGTATAACGCGGCTTGGCGGCGGCCTGCGGCGAAAGCCTGACCTGGAGCGCCTTGGAGATAGCTGCGGATATCTCGTCCTGCACCGCAAATACATCCGCCAGCTCGCGGTCGTAACGCTCCGACCACAGGTGGGTGCCATCGGTCGCGGCAATCAACTGCGCGGTCACGCGGATCCGATTGCCCGAGCGCCGCACGCTGCCTTCGAGAATGCTGGCCACGCCCAGCGTCTCGGCGATCCTGCGGATGTCGATGTTCTGTCCCTTGAAGGCGAACGCCGATGTGCGCGCGATCACCTTCAGCCGCGGTATCTTCGCCAGGGCGTTGATGATCTCCTCAGCCAGACCGTCGCTGAAGTACTCCTGCTCCTTATCGCCACTCAAATTGGCGAATGGTAGTACCGCGATCGAAGGTAGACGCTGCTCCGAGCTGATGGCGCTGGCAGAGTCCTTATCTCGGGTGATTGGCTGACGATTCTCGGCGGTCGAGTCGGGGNNCCCACCCGCCTCGACCAGTCGACGCAGCCCGGAAAGATACGTCTGCCAGGCCAGGTCGTTCGGATCCCCGTTCCAGTGGGAAAGATCCGCCGTATGCATCAGCTCGAACATGATCGGCCGATCGCAATGTTCGATCATCACCGGCATCAGTGTTTTGTTGCGCTCGGCCAGCGTCGCCTCCGCCCGTACCCAGCGCGACTGCACCGAGATCGCGGACCACAGAACCACAACCGCCTTTGCGCTCCTGAGCGCCGCTTCAATGGTTGCGTCGAATGCGTCCCCCGAACGCAGGCTGGCGTCCCACCACACACTGAAACCCTCGCGCTCGAAGCTCTCGGCAAACCGCCTGGCGGTCGCCTCATCGCCGTGGCCATAGGAAAGGAAAATGTCGGGCAAGTGGAACCCCGGCTTGTTGCCAACCGGCCCGCGTCCGCAATGCGACCCGATTCGTTGGATCAAGTGTAGAGCGATTCTATGGTGCGTTGGGCCATCAATTGTTTCAATTGACCACGGGGAAACTGCACCGCAGCCGCCTGGCGACCCCGTGACCTGGTTGGGTTGACAGGCGGCGTGCCACGCGGCCAGTGTGCGCCCACGCGCGGCGCGGCCGCTTGCCGAGCATTGCATGAAGCTCTACCTGCGTATCGGTGCTGCCATCGGCCTTCTCGCATGCGTCGGTTTGTCGTCACGTGCGCCGGCGGATGAGAACGGCTGTGCGCCGGTGGGCGATCTGCACTTCATCTGCGGCCCGCATCACCCCGAGGATCTGGTACGGATACCGGGCACGCAGTGGATCCTGGTCAGTGGGTTGGGCGGTGGCCTGCCGGGCTCGCCGCCCGGCCCGGGCGATCTCTACCTGCTGAATGCGAAGGACAAGCGCTGGCACTCGATTGCCCAGACCTCGCTCGCCGCGGTCAAGCGCAATACCCGGCTCTACGGGGATTGCCCCGCGCCCGACGCCGCGCAGTTCATCTCGCACGGCCTTGCGATCCGCGCCGGCAGCGGTGGCCAACACACGCTGTACGCCGTCAACCACGGGGGGCGCGAGTCGGTCGAGGTGTTCAGCATCGATGCGCGCGGTGCGGAGCCGCGGCTCACCTGGACCGGCTGTGCGGTGTTGCCGGCCAGCGTCTGGCTCAACGCCGTCACCCCGCTGCCGCATGATGGCTTCATCGTCACCGATACCTTCGATCCCAAGGATCCGCAGGGTCGGGAGAAATTGGGAAACGGCCAATACGCCGGCGCTGTGTACCAGTGGCAGCCCGGACGCGGCTTCACATCGCTGCCCGGCATCACCGGCGACAACGGTGTGGCCATCTCGAGCGACGGGAAATGGCTGTATTTCAACTGGTTCTTTGGCAGCTCGGTGATACGGGTGGCGCGCGCCGACCCCAGCAATCAAACCAAAGTGTCGGTGGACTTCCTGCCCGACAACATCCACTACGCTCCGGACGGCAGCTTCTACGTGACGGGCCAGAATGTCGCTCCGAAGCAGCTCATGGCCGGCTGCCCCACTGGCGACTGCCAGCACGGGACGACGATCGTCAAACTCGATCCGGCCACGATGAAGACACATGTCGTCGCGCGCCTGGCGCCGAACGCGACCTTCAGCGACGGTACGACCGCGCTGCAGGTTGGCGATACAATCTTTCTCGGCAGTTACCGCGGCGATGCTGTCGCCTACATGAAGGCGCCGAAGTAGGGCGCTTTCATCCTGCGCTCGCCGCCACTTCGATACCCTCCTGCTGCAGGCGCGAGCGGATCGCCGTGGCAAACGCAAGCGCGTGCGGCCCGTCGCCGTGCAGGCAGACGGTATCGACGTGAAGATGACACGCCTCCCCATCCTGGGCGATGACGGTTCCGGTTCTCACCATGGACAGGACCTGCGCCAGCATGGTCGTCTCATCCTCGATGAGCGCACCGGCCGTGCCGCGCGCTAGCAGGCGGCCGTCGCTGCTATAGCCGCGATCGGCAAAACCCTCCTCGAGCGCGATCAATCCGTGCGCGCGCACGGCTTCTATGAGCCGGCTTCCTGCTAGCCCCATGACCTTGAGCCGCGGATTGAAGTCGCGTATCGCCTGCGCGATGCAGTGCGCCAGCTCGGGTTCGCGTGCCGCCTGGTTGTACAGCGCGCCGTGCGGCTTCACGTGTGCCAGCGCGCCGCCCTCGGCCCGTACCAGGGCGTCGAGTGCGCCAATCTGATAGAGCAGGCCTGCGCGCACCGCGTCCAGCGGCAGGTTCATTTCCCGCCGGCCAAAATTCGCACGGTCCGGAAAGCTGGGGTGCGCGCCGATCGCAACGCCACTGGCATGCGCCGCGCGTACCAGGCCCAGCATTTCATCGGCGCTGCCGGCATGCCAGCCACAGGCGACATTGATCGAGGACACGCAGGCGAGTATCTCTACGTCGTGTGCACAGCCCTCGCCCAGATCCGCGTTCAGGTCAATGTGCACGCAGGCTCCTTTCGACCCGTTGCAGATAGTCATGCTGCTTACGCAGGGCCAGCAGTGCCTCGCTGCGGGTACAGAGTTCGAATTGAATCGACTTGCCCGGGGCAATCTGGGCCAGCCGCCACTGGTCGGCCGCGATTACCGAAGCGATTCTTGGATAGCCGCCGGTGGCCTGCGCATCGGCCATCAGGACGATGGGCGCGCCGCCCGCCGGCACTTGAATGACACCTGGAAATACCGCGTGCGATTTCAATTCTTCCGTGGCTTGCCTGATGAGTGTCGGGCCGTCCAGCCGGTAACCCATTCTGTTGCTCTGGCTGGTCACCTTCCATGACGCCTTCAATAGGGCGTCGCGCCAGTCGGACGCAAAGCCATCGCAATCCGGACCAGCGACAACGCGGATCACGTTACCCATCTGCGGCAGTAGCACACCGGCCGGCGTACGATGGGGTGGCGTGGAGCGCGATAGCTTCAACAGGTCGCCGTCACGTAGCAATCGTCCGTCGAGTCCGCCTATCGCCGCCGAAAGATCCGTGCTGCGTGAACCCAGGACCTGCGGTACGTCGATGCCCCCCGATAGGCACAGATATGCGCGAATGCCCGAGCGCGCGGCGGACAGGTGCAGCGTCTGACCGGCTTCCACGGCGACGCAGCGGCCAACGATAACCGGTGTATTGTCCAGTCGCGCCGAGCAGTCGGCGCCAGTCAGGGCGATGCCGCAGGCCGCATCCAGGCGGATACGCGCTGGAGGCATGCACAATTCAACTCCCGCCGCGTCGGCGGTGTTTCCCACCAGATAATTGCCGATCATCAACGCCAGGCGATCCATGGCGCCGGCCGTGCCGACGCCAAGATGGCGAAAGCCGCGCCGGCCCAGATCCTGCACAGTGGTTTGGACGGCGGCCTTGAGGACAGTGATCATCGAGCGCCGCCGATGTTCACGAACCGCACTGTATCGCCGGGCAGGAGCAGCGATGGCGGATCACGGGCCGGATCGAACAGCAGCACCGACGTGCGGCCGATCAGCTGCCAGCCGCCGGGCGCAGCCGATGGGTAGATGCCGGTCTGTTCACCGCCGATGGCCAGCGAGCCCGCGGGCACGGCCAGGCGCGGGTCCTTGCGACGAGCCGTTGCCAGCCGCCGGTCCATACCGCCCAGATAGGCAAAGCCGGGTTGAAATCCCAGGAAGTACACGGTGTATTCTCCCGCTTGATGCAAGCGCACGACTTCCTCGCGCGACAGGCCGCTGTGTCGTGCGACCTCGTCCAGGTCCGGTCCTTCCGCGCCCCCGTAGCGAACCGGGATTTCGATTCGCCGCGACTGAAAATCCACGGCCTCGGATCGGCTCCAGGCCGCCTGTAACGCTTCCAGCAGATTCTCCAGATCCGGCGCCGCATGATCGAGTTCGACCGTAAGGTTGTTCATTCCGGGCACAATCTCGCGTACCCCGGCGTGCGATCGGAAATGCTCCGCCAGCCACCAGATCCGGCGCTGACACTCGATGTTGGTCGCGCCGGGAACGTCGAGCATGGCTGCGCTCTCGTTGACCCAGAATGTGCGTATCGTGCTCAGAATTTCTACTGTTCGGCCGCGAACGGCTTGAGAAACCCCCGCAGGTCGACGATGACGTTGCGAATGCCGGTGGCTGCGGTAACGGCAGCCGGCGCGGTCAATTTGTGCAGGTCATCCTCGATCCGGGGCAGCTGCGCATCGGCCGTCGCGACGAACAATCCCACCACCAGGCGAAACTGCTGCTGTGCAAAACCGAAATCGTGCGGCGACTTTATGGACTTGACGAAGAACGCCACCGTGAACACTTTTCCTGCGGCGGTGAACACCAGATTGTCGGCGTCCACGACGTCGCGCGCCGCATCCGCTTCACTATCGCCACGGTGTTCGGTCATCTGCTGCAGGTCCTTGCGGGCAGTAGTCAAGGCTCTCAATCGCAGATCCATCGCGCGCATGGTGTTGTCAGCGTCCGCGGCGCTCTGGGCGCGGGCGATGGTTGTCGTAGCGAGCGCAAGCGCTGCGCACACGATCATGCCGGCGATCATTCGATTTGGCATGGGCAGGAACCTCGTTTCGAGCACGGATCCGGCGGCGATTATTTCATGCGGCTGGCGTGTGTCCAGCGCCGAAGACATACTCAGCGATCGTGGCAGTCGCGGCAACCTTGAAAGCATCGCGGCGCCGTGGATGCCGACCAATAACCCTGACCGAAGCAGGCAATAGGATGATCAAGGCTTTAAATGCTGTCCCGCTGCTGGTTCTACTGCTGATCGCCACGACGCTCGAAGCCGCCGGCGACGCCGTCGTGCGCATGGCGATCTACGACCACGTCGGCCCGGTTCGGATTGGACTGTTTCTCGCCGGGGCTGTGCTGCTGCTGGCCTATGGGACGTTTCTCAATCTCGCGCCGCTGGATTTCGGGCGCGTGATTGGGCTGTATCTGGCGACGCTGTTCGTGGTCTGGCAGGTCATCAACTTTATCGTGTTCCGGGCATTACCGACCTTGCCGACCCTGATCGGAGGCGCTTTGGTGATCGCCGGTGGCGCGATCATTACCTTTTGGCGCCCTGCCTAGGGGGAAGTTAAATGGACGGCGAGGAACCACGGCAATTGCGGCTCGGGCAGCTGTCGCTGCTGGCGCTGGCCCTCGGCGTCGTTACCGGCCTTGGCGCCGTCCTGTTTCGAGAATTGATCGGCCTTATTCACAATCTGCTGTTCACCGGTCAGGCACTGGTCCATTACGACGCCAACGTCTTCACCGCGCCTGCGCCGTGGGGACCGATGGTCATCCTGGTTCCAGTACTGGGTGCCCTCGCCGTGACCTTTCTGGTGAGCAATTTTGCCCCGGAAGCCAAGGGCCACGGAGTGCCGGAGGTGATGGACGCGATCTACTACAAAGCAGGCGTGATCCGCCCCGTAGTGGCGTTGGTGAAATCCCTGGCCTCGGCCATTGCGATCGGCAGCGGTGCCTCGGTCGGACGCGAAGGCCCGATTATCCAGATCGGCTCGGCTCTCGGTTCCACGCTGGGTCAGATCATCCGTATGCCGGCGGGCCAGCGCATCGCACTGGTCGCCGCCGGCGCCGGTGCCGGTATTGCTTCCACCTTCAATACGCCGATTGGTGGCGTGATGTTCGCCATCGAGCTCATGATGCCCGAGGTGAGCGTGGAGACCTTCCTCCCGGTCGCTATCGCCACCGGCACGGCGACGTTTGTGGGTCGCTGGTTCTTCGGGGATTCTCCCGCCTTCCAGGTGCCGCCACTACAGGCGATGGAGGTCGGTCCGAGCGCCCTGGTGGTGCTGGTGCTGTTCGCCGCACTCGGCGCACTTGCAGGCATCGTGGCGGCAGGTTTCATCCGAGGTCTGCATCTGGCCGAAGATATCTTCGATCGGATCAAGTACCGCTATCTTCGGCACATGCTCGGGATGCTGCTGGTCGGTGTGCTCATTTACCTTCTGTTGCGCACCGTGGGCCAGTACTACGTCGACGGTGTCGGCTACGCTACGGTACAGGCGGTATTGACGGGACAGATCTCCACTTTCTGGCTGCTGGGATTGCTGTGCGTGTGCAAGGCGTTGGCAACCTCGCTGAGTCTGGGCTCGGGCTCATCCGGCGGGATTTTCTCGCCGTCGCTGTTCATAGGAGCCACACTGGGTGGTGGTTTTGCCGCGCTGTTCAACAGCGCTGGCCTGCCAATGCAGCTGAGCATTCCGGCGTTTGCCATGGTCGGTATGGGCGCCGTGGTGGGGGGTGGAACCGGCGCTGTGATGACCGCTGTCACAATGATATTCGAGATGACCCGCGACTACAGTATCGTGATGCCAATGATTGTGGCGGTGGCGATGAGCATCGGTACGCGCCGCGTGCTGTCTGACGAGACCATCTACACCTTGAAACTGGTGCGGCGGGGCCGTGCGATTCCAAAGGCGCGCCACGCGAACATGTTCCTGGTCCGTTCCGCGCGCGATGTGATGGACTCAGACATTCAGGTGTTGCCCGCGCAAGCGAGTTTCGATGATTATCTGCGCCAGCCCGGGCACGCTGGACGCCTGCGCCACGTAGTGGTCTCCGACGAGGGTCGCATCTATGGGGTGATCCGCGTCAACACCGGCCTGCGCCGAGGACTGGAGGGCGCCGATACCGGGGTGAGCCTGGGCGAGGTCGCCAGCCGCAACTTTACCGTGGTGCCCGAGGACGAGACGGCGTTCGACGTCATCCGCCGCATGTGGCGGCGTAACTCCATCATGGCGGTGGTTGTGCGCGGGCGCGGGATTCCGCGTGCAAGCGACGTGGTCGGCGTGATCACCAAGGAGCATGTGGCCGACTCAGTCGCCGAAAGCATCAAGGCCTATCCGCAATAGGCTTCGCGCCTGGGCGCGGCGCGGGTTAGTTCGTCTTGGATCTGCGCCCGCCGCGGTTGCGACGCTCGCCGCCGGCATACCAGCGGTTGGTTTCAGCCAATCCGAGCAGACGTCGGTCGGCGTCGCGGCGATCCGCGTGCTTGCGGAACTTGCAGGTGCAGGCCTCCGGCGTCGCGCAGCCCGCCATCGGCAGGCGAGGCGCTTCACGCAGCAGATAGCGCCTGCCGGCAGCGACGTCGCTCGACGCGACGTCGCAGGCGCTGTTCGGCGCGAGCGAGACTGCCCGGTAATCAACGTTGGCCTGCGTCGGCATAGGCCGCGCGCTCGCTGTGGGTCGGAGCGCGGGCTTGTCTTTCCGGTGGTCGCGAGATGTGTCGCCGAGCAGAGATTTGAATAGCTGAATCATTTGGCTTCCTTGGCGTGTGCATCCGCGTGAGCCGGAGTCTAGCGGGTACACAGGTGGCGGCAGGGGTCATTTCACTTAAGCGACGAATGCTAACGCTGTAGTTTACCTATGGCGCTGATGTAACACTCAATTGAGCACGCTGCGCCTACAGATCGCGTCGTCAGTCTTGTGGGACGCCGATGACAGCGCATTTTGGCCGGATCAGCGCCCTGCGACGATGCGCTCCGCGGCCGCCGCGCAGCTGAACAACTGACGGTCGAGATCGCCGCTGCACGCCAGCGTCAGTCCGGCAGGCGGTCGACCGATCTCGTGCATCGGAATGGAAATCGCGCAACCGTCGAGAAAATTCACCACCGACGGGTTGCGCAACACCAGCGCGTTGATCCTGAAGTACGCGTCGTCGGCCTGCAGATCCGCAATGCGCGGCGGGATCACCGGCACGGTCGGCATCAGTAGCGCGTCAAAGGCGACGATGCGTTGGCCGACGCTGGCGATGAATCTGCTGCGGGCGGCGAGCAGCAGCGCGTAATCGGCCGCAGTCAGCGTGGCGCCGATCTCGATCCGCGCCCGGACGCGCGGGTCGTATTCGGCCGCGTGCGTGGCCAGAAGTTCGCGGTGCCAGGCGAAGCTTTCCACGTTGGACAGCGTGCCCCTGGCATGGATCGCGGCGAGCTCGACAAATTCCGGCACATCGATCTCATCGATGCGCGCCCCGGCCGCGGAGATGCGCGACAGCGCGGTTGCGAAGGCTGCGGCGACGTGCCGATCCATGTCTTCCAGCACCAGCGTGCGCGGCACGGCAAAGTGCCGACCCGAGAGCGCGCAATCGCGCAAATCGGGCGGTGCCTCGGCGGCCAGCAACGCATCGAGCAGTGCGCAGCAGGCGACCGAGCGGGCGATCGGTCCGATCGAATCCAGGCTGGGCGACAGCGGCACCGCGCCCTGCAGCGGCACACGGTGCGCGGTCGGCTTGTAGCCGACCAGTCCGGTGAATGCAGCCGGAATCCGACACGAACCGCCAGTATCGGTGCCGAGCGCGGCGTGCGCCATGCCATCGGCGACCGAGACCGCGGCGCCGGAGGATGATCCTCCCGGAACGTGCCCCACGCTTCGTTGCCAGGGATTTCGCGGCGTGCCGTAGTGCGGATTGAGTCCGAGGCCGGAAAAGGCGAATTCGGTCATGTTGGTGCGGCCTAGCAGCACAAATCCGGCCCGACGCAGGCGCGCCACGCTCAGCGCGTCCACTGCCGCCGGCGCGCGCTCCGACAGCACGGTCGATCCGGCGCGCGTGACCTGACCGGCAATGTCGAACAGATCCTTGATCGAAATCGCAATGCCCGCGGTCGCGGGCATCGCCGCGCCGCTGGCACGTAGCGCATCCACGGCGTCGGCCTGGGCACGCGCGGCGTCGCGATCCACCTGCAGGAAAGTCCGCTCGCCCTCGCCGGCGCTGTCGTCGATGCGCTCGAGGCACGCCTCCAGCAGCGCTCGGCTGCTGACGCGTCCGGTAGCGAGATCGGCCGCCAACGTCGCCAGGGTTGCAGACGCGGCGGGCATCGGGGCGGCGCTGGCAGTTATGGTCATCGAGCTCCTGTTTTGCTGCGACCTGGGTCACAAACCGGCCGCCAGTCACGGTTGTATCAGGCGCCGCCAGATTGCGCAAAATGCTTATGTTGGCAGGCTGTGATTCATTTAACGTCCGGACCCGCGGTGCGCCCCTACCATCTTTCATAAGACCCGTTCCAGGACCTCTGACACATGTCACCCGCATCGCTGCGCGCCGGCAAGATGGTTCGCTTCGCGATGGCAGTGCGCCGCGCGGGCACTCCATGATGCAATTTCGAAGTCTGCGCGTGCGCATGATCGTGTTCCTTGTGGCGCTGCTCGGCGCCGTGCAGGTGGCCGAGTTCGTGCTCACCAACCATGCCAGCTATAATGCGGCGCGCGGCAAGATCGAAGATGAACTGGGCGTCGGCCAGAAGGTGTTTGCGCGCGTGCTGCGACAGAACGCCGAGCGTGAGGCGCAGGCAGCGGGCGCCTCGGCCTCCGACTTTGCATTCCGCGAGGCAGCGGCCACCGGTGACGTCGCGACGCTCGCCTCGGCGCTCGACAATCAGCGCGCGCGCATCAAGGCCCAGTCGGTGCTGTACGTCGATCTTGCGGGTAACGTCATCGCCGACACCATGCATGCCGGCGCCGCGCCGCGGCGCTTCGAATTCGAGCAACTGATCACGCAGGCGCGCACCGACGGTGAGGCGACCGCGATCGGCCTGCTCGAGAATCACGCATTTCAGCTCATCGCGGTGCCGGTACGAGCGCCGCTGACGATCGGTTGGATCGTCGATTGTTATCCGGTCGATGCTGCACTGGCGGCGGACTTGCGGCAGCTGACCGGCCTGGACGTGTCGTTCGCGGTCGAGCGCCGCGGACGCTGGGAGCTGCTGGCCACCACCCTGTCCGCGGCCGCCGCCAGCGCCATGTCCGAGCAGCTGCCGCCGTACCTTGAGGCGCTGGATACGCGCTTGCTGCAGATGTCGCAGGGTGAGCAGCAGGTCCGATTCGTATCCCTGGGCGAGGGCGCCGGCGAGCACATCGTGGCGGTGTTGCAGCGGCCAATCGCCGACGCCATGGCGCGCTTTCAGGCGTTGCGCACTACACTGATCGCGCTCGGCATCCTGAGCCTGGCGTTGTCGATCGCCGGCAGCGTGATGATCGCGCTCGGCATCACCCGTCCGATTGAATTGCTGCTGGCGGCGGTCAAGCGCATTCGCCAGGGCGACTACACCGCGCCGGTACAGATGCAGCGCGACGATGAGATCGGCGCTCTGGCACAGGGCCTGGATCATATGCGCGCGGGCATTGCCGAACGCGAGCAGCGCATTTTGAAGCTGGCCTACGAGGACCCGCTCACGCAGCTGCCGAATCGCGCGCAGTTCGGCGAAGCACTGGAACGCGGCATCGTCCTGGCGCAGACCCAGGGACAATCGCTGGCGATCCTGGTCATGGATCTGGATCGCTTCAAATTCGTCAACGATTCCCTCGGTCATGGCGTCGGCGATCACGTGCTGCGCCAGGTCGGCATGCGACTGCACAAGCTGCTCGGCACGGCCGGCTGCGTCGCGCGGCTGGGGGGCGATGAATTCGCACTTCTGGTGCCGGCGCTGCAGACCGCGCAAGTGATCGAACTGGCACAGAGCATCCTCGCAGCGCTGGAGCGGCCGATCTTTTTCCAGGGCCAGCCGCTCGATGTCGGCACCAGTATCGGTATCGCGTTGTTTCCCGAACATGCGGCGGACGCCGAGACCCTGGTGCGTAACGCCGATATCGCGATGTACGTCGCCAAGCGCGGCAAGATCGGCTACACGGTTTATGATCCAAAGTTCGACACCAGCCAGCAGGAGCACCTGTCGCTGCTGGGCGAGCTGCGCCATGCGGTGGAGCATGGTGAGCTGCGCCTGTACTATCAGCCCAAGGTGTCCCTGGCCTCCTCGACCGTGCACGCGGCCGAGGCCCTGATCCGCTGGGTTCATCCGACCAAAGGGCTGGTGCCGCCCGGGCTGTTCATCCCATTCGCCGAGCACACCGGCTACATCAAGGTGCTGACACGATGGGTGCTCGCTGAGGCGATCCGGCAGTGTGGCGTGTGGCGCCGCGACGGCTTGCAGCTGCAGGTGTCGGTCAACATCTCGGCGCGCGATCTGATGAATCGCGATCTGCCGGAGGCCATCAGCGCGTTGTTGAGCGAGCACTCGGTGCCGGCGTCCATGGTGTGCCTGGAGATCACCGAGAGCGGGTTCATGGAGGACCCGGCGCACGCGCAGAAGGTGCTCGAGCGCCTTGCCAGCATCGGGTTGCAGCTATCGATCGACGACTACGGCACCGGCTATTCATCGCTGAGCTATATCATGCAGCTGCCGGTCACCGAGCTGAAGATCGATCGCTCGTTCGTGTCGCACATGATCGACGATCGCGACCTGACCACCATCGTGCGCTCGACCATCGAGCTCGGACACGGCCTGGGGCTGAAGGTGGTCGCCGAGGGCGTCGAGGACGGCCAGGGCTTCGCACTGCTGCGCGAGCTGGGCTGCGACGGGGCGCAGGGCTACTTCATGAGTCCGCCGTTGCCGGCAGAGGCATTTCGCCGCTGGTATGAGGGCAGTTTGCCGGCGCCGACGACCGGTGTCGTGGCGGTCACCGTACGCCGCAGCGACGAGGTAGACGACGCTGCCGTCTCGGCCACCGGCTAAGGGGTACGCGGCTTTCTGCTAGTCGGGGGGCGCGAGCCGGAACTCCGGTACCTCGGTGCCTTCCATGAGCATGCGCAGCAGCGCTTCGATCTGTTCGCGATCGGTGTCGTCGAATCGGCCGAGCTGTGGGCTGTCCAGATCGAGCACACCGATGAGCCGGTTATCCTTGAACACCGGCAGCACCATCTCCGACTGCGAAGCCTCATCGCATACGATGTGTCCGGGAAACGCATGCACGTTGGGGACCAGCACGGCGGCGCGCTGCAGCGCTGCGGTACCGCACACTCCGTCACCCATGGCGATGCACGAGCAGGCCGGCTTGCCCTGGAACGGCCCGAGCACCAGGTCCGAGCCACGCAGCAGGTAGAAGCCAGTCCAATTCAGATTCGGCAGGCTGCCGAACAGCAGCGCGGCGAAATTCGAAATGTTGGCGAGGAAATCAGTCTGACCGGTGATCAGTGTTCCCAGCTCGCTTCGCAACGATTCGTAGATCGCGGCTTTGGACCGGCCGGCACGGGTTCTGGAGCTACCCGTGTCCTGCGTGACGATCGCTACCTTGGAAGCCTTGTCGCTCATGGTTGCATTCACCCGATGTTCGCGGCGTGCCTGTGGCACGGTCCACATGCCGATGAATTTAGCAGCTTATGTGCCCGCTGTGCGCGCGCCAGGTGGCAATTGCCGCAGCTCTCGCTGCGGCAATGCGTGCCCGCGATCGCTCCGGCAAAGCGCTGTTGCGCTAGCGTTCCCAGTGGCCTTGAGCCAGCCGCCAGCCGCCGCCGGCCGCCACCCAGTGGTGCGGTACCCAGTGGTAGCCAGGCCGACCCGGGCCCCAATGACCCGCCATCCAGACATGCCGGCCACCCGACCAGCCCCAGTAGCCACCGAACCACACGTAGCCAGGCGTCGGGGCGACACCGATCACTTCTACCTGCGGCGGCGGCGGGGCCACCATGACCGTGTCGCCGACATAGGCAGGTTGGACCGTCGCTACGCAGCCGCCGAGCATCGCGGTCGCCAGTAGAACTGTCGCGGCCGCGGCCATCAATCCTCGAGTACGCATCATGCTTTCTCCAACACAGGTTGCTCCTAGTGCTAATTAACGCAGAGGCGCACCATCGGATGACGTGCGCTGCGTCACAACGGCATAGCCGCAGGCTGCACTGTAGCCCAGTTCGAATGTGCGGTCGATCGGTTCGCGGTTACGATGCGGCTGCATTTGCGCGGAGGTGTTCATGGGACTGGATCTGGTTACTCCTGGCAATCGGGCGCCCGACATTTTCAACGTCATCATCGAAATTCCGATGAATGCCGATCCGATCAAGTACGAGGTCGACAAGGAAACCGGCGCGATATTCGTCGACCGCTTCATGGGCACGGCCATGCACTACCCCTGCAACTACGGCTACGTGCCGCGCACCAGGGCGCCGGACGGCGATCCGGTCGACGTGCTGGTGATCACGCCGTTCGCGTTGATTCCCGGCGTGGTGGTGCGCTGCCGGCCGCTGGGGCTGCTGAAGATGACCGACGAGGCGGGCGCCGATTCCAAGGTGCTCGCAGTACCCGATGACCAGGTACTGCCGATCTACAGTCACTGGCTCAAGCACGAGGACATCAATCCCCAGCGGCTGCATCAGATCCAGCACTTCTTCGAACACTACAAGGATCTGGAACCCGGCAAGTGGGTGCGCATCGAAGGCTGGGGCGGCATCGACGACGCGCGGCGGGAAATCTCCGCCGGCATCGAGCTCTACGGCAACTAGCAGTCGCGGCTGAACGCGATCAGCTGCTGGTCCGCTGATGGCCCGCCGGCCCGCGGCGGCCGCGGCATCACTTTACGGATATCATAACTACTGTTATTATATCTGAAGTGAGAAATTACAGGACTGGCGGGCCAATGGCGGTAGCTGCGGATCGGCTGCGTAACTTCGGGTTCCTGGTAAAGGACGTTTACCGGCTGTACGCCAAGCATTTCGAGCGTCACGCCAGCGAGATTGGCCTGACGCTGTCGCAATGCAAGGTGCTCGGGCATCTGTCGCGCAATGAAGGCATCAGCCAGGCGCGGCTGGCGGAACTCACCGATACCGATCCGATGACGCTGGTACGCACGCTCGACCGCATGCAGCAGGACGATTGGATCGAGCGGCGCCCGGATCCGGAGGATCGGCGCGCGCATCGGCTGTATCTGCGCGAAGCCGCCCGGCCGATCATGAATCGCATGTGGAAGCTGGCCGATCAGGCGCGCCAGGAAGCGCTGTCGCCACTGAGCCCGGCCGAGCGCGAACAGCTGGTGGGCCTGCTTGAACGCGTGCAGGGCGCGCTGCTGCAACTCGAATCGAAGTGAGTATCGCGAACATGGATGCCAAGGTGGATGAGCGAACCGACACCCGCGTGGAACCGCCGCCGGCGGCCAGGGGCTTGAGCCTGCGCTGGCTGCTGATGGGCGGCGGCATCGCGCTCGCGATTGTGGCCGCCCTCTGGTACTACCTGGCCACCGGGCGCTACGTATCCACCGACGATTCATCGGTGCAGGCCGCGCAGACCACGATCAGCGCCAACGTGCCGGGCCGCGTGATCGAACTCGACGTGCATGACAATCAGCTGGTACGCCGCGGCGAGGTGCTGTTCCGAATCGACGACCGCACGTTTCGCATCGCGGTCGAGGATGCGCAGGCCAAGCTGGCCTCGGCGCGCATGCAGATCGGCGCGGCCAAGGCGACCTACCGCCACCAGCTGTCCGAACAGGCGGCGGCGCGCGACACCCTGGCGTACCAGCAACAGGAATTTCAGCGCCAGCAGCGGCTGCTGGCCTCGGGCATCAGCTCGCGCGCGCAGTTCGAGCAGGTGCAGCACGCCATGCAGCTGGCGCAGTCGCAGCTCACCTCGGCGCAGCAGACTGCCGACAGCGTGCTGGCGCTGCTCGGCGGCAATCCG
This sequence comes from Gammaproteobacteria bacterium, assembly GCA_003132025.1. Taxonomy (GTDB): domain Bacteria; phylum Pseudomonadota; class Gammaproteobacteria; order Steroidobacterales; family Steroidobacteraceae; genus FEN-1191. The sequence goes on along the minus strand of PKWJ01000059.1, from coordinate 33,898 downwards.
AATCTACCGCTCGATGAGCATCCGGTGGTGATGCAGGCGCAGGCAGCCCTCGATCGGGCCAACCTGGATCTGTCGTACACCGTGATCCGCGCGCCCGGTGACGGTGTCGTGGCCAGGGTCGAACAATTGCAGGTCGGCGATTACATCAATGCGGCGACGCCGGTGTTCGGCCTGGTCTCCAGCCGCGATGTCTGGGTCGAGGCGAACTTCAAGGAAGATGATCTCACCTACATGCGTGCCGGCCAGTCGGCCGACATCCGCATTGACGCCTATCCGGGGCGCCGCTTCAAGGCGCAGGTTGTGAGCTTGAGCCCCGGTACCGGCGCGCAGTTCTCACTGTTGCCGCCGGAAAATGCCACCGGCAACTGGGTCAAGGTGGTACAGCGCGTCCCGGTGCGACTGCAGCTCGCGAGCGGTGAGCTGACCGACGCCACGCCGCTGCATGCCGGGTTGAGTGCCGAGGTGACGGTCGATACCCAGCACCACCGCAGTCTGTTCGGTCACACCGGGAAGCAGCTGGCGCGGCGCTGATGAGTGCGGCCGAGCAAGGCGGGCAGGGTGTGCCGCTCCATCGCGGCATGATCACGCTCACGGTGATGGTGGCCTCGATTCTGCAGGCGCTCGACAACACCATCGCCAACGTCGCCCTGCCGCGCATGCAGGGCAGCCTGTCGGCGACGCAGGACCAGATGACCTGGGTGCTGACCTCGTACATCGTGGCAGCCGCGATCATGACGCCGCTGACCGGCTGGATCGCCGATCGCTTTGGCCGCAAGCCGCTGTTCCTGGTATCGATCATCGGTTTCACCTTTGCCTCGGCGCTGTGCGGAATGGCGCAGTCGCTGGAGCAGATCGTGCTGTTTCGCGTGCTGCAGGGACTGTGCGGCGCGGCCCTGATTCCGATGTCGCAGGCGGTTCTGTTCGACGTCTATCCACCGGCACAGCACGGCCGTGCCATGGCTATCTGGGGCGTCGGCGTGGTGCTGGGTCCGATGCTCGGGCCTATGCTCGGCGGCTGGCTGACCGACGACTACAGCTGGCGCTGGGTGTTCTATATCAATGTGCCGTTCGGCATCCTCGCGGTGGCCGGAGTCATGGCCTATTTCCCCGATACCTCGCACCAGCGCAAGAGTTTCGATTTCTTCGGCTTTGCGCTGCTGAGCGTTGCCGTGGGCACGCTGCAGCTGCTGCTCGATCGCGGTCCGCTCAAGGACTGGTTCAATTCCGGTGAGATCAAGCTCGAAACGGCGATCACCGGCCTGGCGTTCTACCTGTTCGTGGTGCACACGCTGACGGCCAAGCGGCCGTTCATCCGCCTGGCGCTGTACAAGGATCGCAATTTCCTCACCGGCAACATCCTGATCTTCGTGGTCGGCATCGTGCTGTTCGCGACCCTGGCGCTGCTGCCGCCGCTGTTGCAGGGGCTGATGGGCTACTCGGTGTTCCAGGCCGGCCTGACGATGGTCCCACGCGGCGCCGGCACGCTGCTGGCGATGCTGTTCGTCGGGCGGCTGGTCGGGCGCATCGATGTGCGGCTGATCATCGGTGTCGGGCTGGTGCTGACGGCCTTCTCGCTGTGGCAGATGACGCATCTGTCGATGCAGCTGAGCATGGCGTCGATCATCTGGCCGGGAGCGATTCAGGGCTTAGGGATAGGCATCGTCTATGTGCCGATGGCCGCGCTGACCTTCGCCACCCTGGCGCCGGCCCTGCGTAATGAAGGCACCGCGCTGTTCAACCTGATCCGCAATGTCGGCAGCAGCATCGGTATCTCGACCGTGCAGGGCCTGATGGTGCGCAATACGCAGGTGGTGCATGCCTCGCTGGCGCAGCACATCACGCCGCTCACGCTCGCCAACCATTCGCTCGGCGTCTACGCGGGCACCCAGGCCATAGCCGCGCTCAATCGCGCGGTCACCGCGCAGGCCAGCATGATCGCCTACCTGGATGACTTTCAGTTGATGCTGGTGCTGACGGTGCTGGCGCTGCCACTGCTGCTGCTGGTGCGCCCGCCGCGCGCCGCCGCCGCTGCGGAGGTGAAACATGCCGCGATTGAATAACCACAGCATGCGGTGGTGCGTGGCTGGCTTCACCGCGGTGCTCGCGGGCTGCGTGGCCGGACCGAACTTTGTCGCCCCGTCGGCACCCGCGCCCAGCAGCTATACGGTCGAGGCGCTGCCGAGCCCAGGCGACGGCGCCACGACCAGCGGCGCCACGACCATTGACGCTACGCTGCCCGAGCCTGATCGATGGTGGGCGCCGCTCAATTCGCCGCGGCTCGATAGCGCCATTCGCCAGGCGCTGGCGGCCAGCCACAGCCTGGAGGCTGCGCGCGCCACGCTGGCCGAAGCCCAGGCGGTCAGCGATGCCAGCGAGGCCGGGCGCTACCCGCATGTGGATCTGGATGCCGGCGCGGGGCGGCAGAAGTACGGCGCGGCGTTCCTGGGTCCCTCCGAGCATCTGCCGCCATTCACCTATTTCTCGATCGGCCCCGCGGTGACCTACGCGTTCGACTTCGCTGGCGGAGTGCGGCGCACGATCGAGCAGCAGCAGGCATTGGCCGATTATCAGCGCCACGAGCTCGATGCCGCGGCGCTCAGCGTCAGCGGCAACGTCGCGATGCAGGCCCTGGCCGCGGCCACGGCGCGCGCGCAGATCGACAACCTCGAGGATCTGCTGGCCGATGACCGCAGCGATCTGAAGCTGGTGCAGGACTCGTTCACCGAGGGCCAGGCCACACGCGTCGACGTGCTCAATGCGCAAAGCCAGTTGGCCAACGACCAGACGCTGCTGCCGCCGCTGCGCCGCGACCTGAGCGTGGCTACTCATGCGTTGGCGCTACTGGCCGGCAGTACGCCGGCCCAGTGGTCGGCGCCGGATTTCAAGCTCGATGAATTCGAGCTGCCGGCGCGCTTGCCGCTGACGGTGCCATCGGAACTGGTACATCGGCGCCCCGACATACTGGCCGCGGAAGCGCAGCTGCACGCCGCGACTGCCGCCGTCGGGGTGGCGAGCGCCAATCTGTACCCCCAGGTCAGCCTGACTGCGACCGCCAGCCTGCAGGCCAATACCCTGCGTACGCTGTTCGATGCCAGCAGCGCCGCCGGCGGACTGGCGGGCAGCCTGACGCAGCCGTTGTTCGATCACGGCGCGCTGCGCGCCAGACGGCAGGCGGCAATCGATGCCATGCAGGCGTCACTTGCCAGCTACGAGCAGGTGGTGCTGAGCTCCTTCGGTCAGGTGGCCGATGCGCTGGAGGATCTGGAACACGACCAGGAACTGCTCGCCAGCGAGCAGGGCGCAGTGGCCGTCGCGGCTGAAAACCTGGCGCTGACTCGCGAGAGTTACAGCGTCGGCAACAGCGGTGTACTGCAGGTGCTCGAGGCGCAGCGCCAGAATCAGCAGGCGCGCGTCGGTCTGGTGCACGCGCAGTCGCAGCGCCTGCAGGACACGGTGCAATTGCTGCTTGCCCTCGGTGGCGGCGTGCCGCGCTCGGTGCAGTGAACCGTCGCCGTGTCGCGTGGTCAATAGGGATGGTCGATAATCGAGCGCGCAGTCATCGCCACCAACCTTAAGGCAGTCCCATGCACGTCAAATTCACCACTCTGTGCGTCGCAGCCGGCAGCGCGCTGGCGCTGGGCGCGATCGCAAGTTTCAGTGCCAGCGCGGCGCCGGCTGCGATTCCCGACTACATAAAGGCGGCGGTGGCCGAACCGACCCGGCCCGACCGTGATCGGCAGCGCGATGCCGATCGCAAGCCGGAACAGGTGATCGCGTTTGCCGGCATCAAGCCGGGCGACAAGGTCGGCGAGCTGATGCCGGGCGGTGGTTACTTCACGCGTATTTTCTGCCGCGTAGTGGGACCGTCGGGCCACGTGTACGCCACCAGCGTGGGCCCCGTGGTCAAGCGCGAGCGCCCGCCGTCGCCAGACACGGAAGCCGCGACCCCGAACCCCTGCACCAACGTGACCGCCGACATCACGCCGGCAGCGGATTTCAGCCTGCCCTCCGGCCTCGATGTGGTGTGGACATCGGAGAATTACCACGACCTGCACAACGCGATGTTCGGTAAGCCGGATATGAAGGCCTTCGATAGCGCGATCTTCAAGGCGCTCAAGCCCGGCGGTGTGTTCATCGTCGAGGATCATGCCGCCGAAGCCGGGTCCGGCGCACGCGATACCGAAACGCTGCATCGCATCGATGAGCGCCTGGTCAGGCAGGAGGTCACCAGCGCCGGGTTCGTATTCGTCGCTGCCAGCGATGTGCTGCATAACGCCGATGACCCGCACACCGCCAAGGTGTTCGAGCTGCACGGCAAGAGCGACAAGTTTCTGCTTAAGTTCCGCAAGCCCAGGCGCTGAAGCAGCCTCAGGGCAGCTTCAGGGCTTGTGAAAATTCCTGAAGCGCGGGCTGGAGCCGCCGGTCGATCCGGGACCGGTGGGTTTTCCGGTCGGTCGCGGTTGCAGGCGCGATTCGACTACGGGCGGGGGCTGCAGCGGCGATCTGGCCACCGCGGCGGCCGGCTTGGCGGCGACTGGCTGGGCGCCGGCGGCCTGGGCGCTCGATAACGCCGGCTGCGATCGGCTCGCGGTTTGGGCCCGAACCGGCCGCATGCCGACCGATACATGCAGATGTCGCAGCTCGCCTGGCTGCAGCACACCGACTCCGACCACCTGACGTGCCAGCTGCTCGCCGCGTTCGTCGCGGATATCGAGCACTATGAAATATTCGCAGGGTTCGGAAGCCTGCTTATGGGCGATGCTGCCCTCGACACTGAGCGCGCAGTAGCCCTCGTCGGCGGCGCTGGCCTGGGTAGCCTCGGCGCTGAAACGCAAATGATGCCGGCACCCGGGGCAGATTGCCGCGGTTTCCAGGACGGTCGCCTTGCAGTGCGGGCAGACGCGAGTGGCACCAGGCGTGCCCGAGCGAAGGCTGCTCATACCGAGCGCGGAGTCCCCTTGAATTCGACCGCGGCGTGCTTTTCATCCCAGCCGAATTCCACGTGCCCGCGCATGCGCGAACCGGCCGCAACCGTGATCGAAGCGGCTTTGACATCGCCGACGATGACCCCGCTGCTCAGGACGTCAACCTGCTTGGCGGCCTCGATGTTCCCCTGCAGCTCGCCGCCGACCACGACCACGCTGGCGCGTACCTGGCCTTCCAGCCGGGCACCGCCGTCGATGCGGAAGTTGCCGTCGACCTGCACGTCGCCCTTGAACCGACCGGCGATGCGCACATCACCCGAACCGGTGATCTTGCCCTCGATGGTGATCTCGGCCGCGATGATCGATTCCACGCCCGCGGCACGTGCGGGGCCGGCGCGCCGGGCGGTGTCGGATGTGGTGTGTTCGCTGCCCTTGTGCAGTTCCGTGACGGTGGTCGGGGTGCCCGAGGCGGGGGTGCCGCTTGCGGTCGGGCTCGGGGTCGAGCTGGGGTCTTTCCAAAGCGCCATGAGCGAGTCCTCCAAATAGTGCTTCCGAGGTATTGAGCTGCACACCGTACCGCCAAACCGGGCTGGTGCGCCAGTGTCCTGGGTCACAGACAGCGCTGTTCGATCACGTCCGAAGCGGCTCCGCGTTAGGATCACTATGCATGGCGGACGTTACAGATCGACCGAGAGCCAAGTCGCTGCGCCCGCTGCGGGCCCTATGGCCGTTTCTGGCCCCGCACTGGGCCCTGCTGGCTTCGGCTCTGGCGGCGCTGCTGGTGGCTGCGGCGGCCACGCTGGCCCTGCCGGCGGCGCTGCGCCAGCTGATCGACCATGGCCTGTCGTCGGCCAATCCGAGGGTACTTAACACCTACCTGGCCGGCTTTCTGGTGGCGGCGGCCGCTTTTGGCGTGTTTGCCGCACTGCGCTTCTATCTGGTCACCTGGCTCGGCGAGCGCGTGGTCGCCGACCTGCGCGAGGCGGTCTACCGGCGTGTGGTGCGCATGGATCCGACCTTCTTCGAGGTCACCCGTACCGGGGAGGTACTGTCACGGCTGACCGCCGACACCACGCTGGTGCAGGCCATCGCCGGGGTCAATCTGTCGATCACCCTGCGCTCGACGCTCAACCTGGTCGGGGCGGTGGTACTGCTGGCGCTCACCAGCACCCGGCTCACGATCTGGATCCTGGCACTGATGCCGGTAGTGATCGTGCCGATGATCGTGGTCGGGCGCCGGGTGCGACGCCTGTCGCGCACTACCCAGGACCGGATCGCCGACACCAGCAGTCTAGTCGATGAATCGCTCAACGCCATACAGACGGTACAGGCGTTCACGCTCGAGGAACTGCAGAGCCAGCGCTATGCCGCGGCAGTGGAGGACAGCTTTGTCGCCGCCATCCGCCGCACGCGCGTGCGCGCGGCACTGACCGGCGTCGGTACCATGCTGGTATTCGGTGGCATCACCTATGTGTTGTGGCTGGGTGCCCACGCGGTATTGCTCCACGACATGACCTGGGGGCAGCTGAGCCAGTTCTTCGTCTATGCCGCGATCGTCGGCACCGCGGCGGCCGCATTGACCGAAATGTGGGGCGAGATGCAGCGCGCCGCCGGGGCGATGGAGCGGCTGACCGAGTTGCTGGAGGCGCGGCCGGCGATCTCGGCTCCAGCCCAGCCGCTGACGCTCGCGGCACGGGTGCGTGGGGATATCGCCTTCGAGCACGTCAGCTTCCGATATCCGTCGCGGCCCGACACCCTGGCGCTCGACGACTACACGCTGGCGGTGAGCCGCGGCGAGACGGTCGCCGTGGTCGGGCCCTCGGGCGCCGGCAAGAGCACCAGCTTTCAGCTGCTGCTGCGCTTTTACGATCCGCAAAGTGGCCGCATCACGATCGATGGCAACGATATCAAGCGTTTGCATCCGGAAGAACTGCGCCGCCAGATCGGCTTCGTACCGCAGGACACGATGCTGTTCGGCGCCAGCGCGCGCGAGAATATCGGCTACGGTCGCCCCGGGGCTGACGACGCTGAGATTGAGGCGGCGGCACGAGCGGCTGCGGCCGATCAGTTTCTGCGCCAGTTGCCGGCCGGCTACGATACTTTCCTCGGTGAGCGCGGCACGCGGCTGTCTGGCGGGCAGCGCCAGCGCATCGCGATCGCGCGCGCGATCCTGCGCGACGCGCCGATCCTGCTGCTGGACGAGGCCACCAGTTCCCTCGACGCCGAGTCCGAGCAGCTGGTGCAGGCAGCGCTGGCCGAGCTGATGCGCGGCCGCACCACGCTGGTGATCGCCCATCGCCTGGCCACGGTGCTCAAGGCCGACCGCATCGTAGTACTGGAGGCCGGGCGGGTGGTGGCAATGGGAAATCACGCGCAGTTGATGAATTCGAGCCCGCTCTATGCGCGCGTTGCAGCGCTGCAGTTCGGAGTCGCAGACCGGTGATTGCATGATCGGTCCCGTGACCGACAATCCGGCGCGCAGCCGCTACGAGCTGCTGCTCGAGGGCGGGGTCGCGTTCGTCGATTATCAGATCATGGGTAATCTACGCGTGCTGACCCACAGTGAAGTGCCGCCGGCGTTGCGCGGCCGCGGCATCGGCGCCGAACTGGTCGCCGGAGCCCTGCAGCTGGCGCGCGAGCAGGGCGTGCGCGTCAAACCCCGGTGCTCCTTCGTGGCGCAGTTCATGCAGCGCAATCCGCAATACCAGGATCTGCTGCAGCCGACCTAGACCCCATCCGGCTCATCGACGGCCAGTACTGCGGCCGGCAGATCACAAAACAGTTCAGTGGCGCGAAAATGCTCGCCCTCAAGCAGCAGCGTGCGCCCGCTCAGCAGCTCGCGCCAGCGCCGGCGGCGCAACGGCTCGGCAACCGCCAGCAGCGTGTCGTCACCGAAGTCCTGCTGTTCGCGCCGGCGCGCGTAGCGTGCCACCGCGACCATCAGGATCTGCTGACCCGCGGTGCGGGCGTAGGCGCAGATCTCCTCGGTACGCGGCCCGAGCACCGGCAATGGTTGATAGTCGCCGTCGGCGTAGAGTTCGGGACAGGTGCGGCGGTGGCCCAGCAGCGTGGTAATGGTCGCCAGCTTGATCCTGCCATCGTGCCAGTGCTGCCACAGCTGCCGCATGCAGTCGCCGCGATCGGCCCGCAACGCTGCCTCGAGCTGCTCGAGCATGCGCCAGCGCGTGGCATAGTCCACATCGCGGCGATTGTCGGGATCCACCATCGACAGGTCCCACAGCTCGCTGCCGTTGTACAGGTCGGGGACTCCCGGTGCGGTGAGCTTGAGGACGCTCTGGATCACGCCATTGTGGGCACCGGCGGCGGCCAGGCGGCGCGTGAACGGCAGAAAGGCGCCAAAAAATGCCCCGGCGCGCGCGCCAGTCAGCGCCGCGTCGATCATGCTCGTCATCGCCTCTTCATACTCGGCATTGGGGAACGCCCAGCCGGTGTGCACCCGTGCTTCGCGCATCGACTTCAGCATCGTCTGACGCACACGCTCGGCATAGGCGCGCAGCCGCTCGTCGTCCGGCGACTCCAGTTGCAGCAGTTCGCACGGCCAGGTTCCCGCCAGCAGCTGGTACAACAGGTACTCATCGTTGCGGTCGGGCCGCGGTCCGGGCTCGGCCGGGGCCGATGGACCGCGCAGGATGCGCGTCCACACCGGCAGCTGGTGCGCCCATTCCTCGGCGAATTCCGACAATGCGGCCAGCCGCGCGCGCGTGTCCTCGCCGCGCTTAGTGTCGTGGGTCGCGGTGGCGAGCATCGCATGCGGCCAGTGCTGCACGCGCTGCAGATTAGCCTTGTGGAATGCGCCGATGGTGCTGCCGAAGCGCTCCGGATCTCCGCCCACTTCATTCACAGCGATGAAACGGTAATAGCGGTAGAACGCCGTGTCTTCGACGCCCTTGGCGTCCACCGGTCCGCTGTACTGCTGCAGCCGCATCGCGCATCGCAGCAGCGACTGGCGCGAAAAGCCGCTGCGTGGCTGGCGCACCAGATTGCCGGTCAACACCTGCTCGAGAAAGCTGAAGGCGCTCGGATCGATCTCGGTTTCGTTGCGCCGCGCCTGGGCCAGCGCCCGGCTCAGATAGTGCTGGTCGGCCTCATCCAGCTCGCCGTTGCTGTCGATGTAGGTACGGTACACCGGAAAACACGCGATCAGCTCCTTGATCGCCCGGCGCAGCAGATTGCGGGTGAAGTCGGCGGTGCGCGGGTTCTGGCGTGCCAGGCGCGCCATGTCGCGGGCTAGCACATTGAGCTCGCTCGCCATCTCATTTTCCATGATATGGAGTTTGGACAGGCGCGCGATCTCGGGGAACGATCGTCGCTCGCCGGTGAATTCGGCATAACTGTTCGTGAAGGCGGATTCTGCGCTGCCGTCGATCAGCAGCGCCAGCACCTGATTGAGAAAATCGTAGCCGGTGGTGCCGTCCACCGGCCAGTCGGCGTGCAGTCTCTCATGTGTCGCCAGTATCTTCTCGACTACCAGGTAGAAGTGCCGACCCGAGCGGCGCGCGGTCAGGCGTCGCTGTAGCCGGCGCAGGTACGCCTTGGGGTCGAGCATGCCGTCGATATGATCGATACGCAGCCCGTCGAGCACCCCGTCCTTGACCAGCCGCAGCACCCGGTGATGTATGTGCTCGAACACTTCCACCACTTCGGTACGCAGTCCGGCCAGATCGTTGACGTTGAAGAAGCGACGGTAGTTGATGTCGTCGGCTGCGACCCGAAAGTGCGCCACGCGCCAGTGCTGCTGCTGGATCAGGGCGTCCAGTTCGCGCCAGCTGGCGCTGTCGCCCGGGCGGCCTTCGAAGCGGCCCAGCGCGAGCTCCACTGCCTCGCGCACCGCGGGACGCTCGGCCACCAGCGCCGCCAGTTGCAATTTGAATTCCGCGGCGCGTAGCGGCATCTGTTGCCGCCAGTTCGGCAGCCAGGAGAAGGCATCGGCCAGCTGCTCGAGCTGCCGCTGACCGTCACCCAGGATGGTGGCGTAGTGTGGCGGGCAGATCGGCAGCTTGTGGGTGCCGTAAGCCCAGACCGCGAAGCTGCCCTCGGTGGCATCAAACTGCAGCCGCAGCATGCCGCGTTCGAGTTCGATGCCGTATTGATCGCCGAGCAGGGGCACCAGGATTTTATTGTGCAGGTAGCGCCGTTCGGGGTCCCAGTCGATGTCGAACCACCCGGCATGGGGGGAATCCGCTCCCCATTCCAGAACGTCGAGCCACAGCGGATTGTCCGCACCGCCCACCCCCATGTGATTCGGCACGAAGTCGAGAATCTGCAGCAGCGAGTGTTTCTTCAGCGCCTCGCACATCTGGCGGAAGGCGGCGTCTTCACCGAGCTCGGGATTGAGCTGGCGATGATCGACGATGTCGTAGCCGTGGGTGCTGCCGGCCCGCGCCTTGAAGTACGGTGACAGGTAAGCGTGGCTGACGCCGAGGGCTTGCAGGTACGGCGCTATGTGCGCCACCTGCTCGAAGCCGAAGCCGTGATGCAGCTGCAGGCGGTAGGTGGCGCGCGGGATTATGGCGTGCTGCCCGTGCTGCCTGTGTAGCGCGCGGTCACGCGCTCAGGGTCCACCGCAAGCTCCAGGGCGAGAATGTGCCGTCAGCGTCGGCGCGACCCTCCTGCCACAACAGACAGCCATGCTCGGCGGGAAATCCGCGCGCGGGGCGTGCGGACAGGTTGGCCATCAAAGTCAGCTCAGCGCCGCCGGCAGCCCGCCAGCGCACGATCACCGCGCCGTCGTCGACGATGCTGAATTCGCCGGCCCGTGCCAATGCCGGCAGCAGCGGCACGATGTGGCGCCTGCGTACCGCCAGCAGATCGCGATACCAGCGCAGCGTGGTGGCATGACTCGGGTCGGCCAGGCGCTCCCAGTCCAGCTTGCTGTCGTCGAAGGTCTGTTCGGCCTGCGGATCTGGAATGAGCTCGCGTTTGCCGGCGTCGCTGAACGCCGCGAAGTGCGCGAATTCCTGGCGCCGGCCGTCGCGTACCGCGGGCGCCAGGTCCGGGCCGAAGTCGCAGAAGAACTGGAACGGGCGGGCGGAGTGCCATTCCTCGCCCATGAACAGCATGGGAATCTGCGGCAGCAGCAGATACAGCGCGGTCACGGCGCGCAACGCCGCCGGATCGGCAATCGCCGTCAGGCGCTCGCCCAGCGCGCGATTACCGACCTGATCGTGATTCTGGATGAAGGCGACGAACGCGGACGGCGGCAGATGCACGCACGGCTCGCCGCGCGGGGCGCCGCGGTACGGCATCAGTTCGCCCTGGAAGGCAAAGCCCTGCGCGAGCGAGCGGCCGAGCCGGTCGGTGCGGCCGATGTAATCGGCATAGTAGCCTTCGGATTCGCCGCTGGCGGCTACGTGCAGCACGTGATGCAGGTCGTCGTTCCATTGGGCGTCGTACAGCGTGTCCTCGCCGCGTGCCCCACGCTGCAGCCATCGCGCATGGTTGTGCTCGTTTTCAAGTATCAGGTGCGCGCTGCGCGGCAGCGCCGCGCTGCGCACCCGCTGCGCCAGTTCCTCCAGGATATGCACCGGACTTTCATCGACGATGGCGTGTACCGCATCGAGGCGCAGGCCATCCAGATGAAACTCCTCGAGCCAGTAGAGCGCGTTGTGAATGAAGAACTCGCGCACGCTGTGGTTGTCGTCGGCATCGAAGTTGATCGCCGCGCCCCAGGGGGTGTGATGACGTTCATTGAAGAACTGCGGCGCGTACAGCGACAGGTAATTGCCTTCCGGGCCAAAGTGGTTGTAAACCACGTCCAGGATCACCATCAGTCCACGCGCGTGTGCGGCGTCGATCAGTGCCTTGAGATGCTCCGGACGGCCATAGCTCGAGTCCGGTGCGTACGGCAGCACCCCGTCGTAGCCCCAGTTGCGGCGTCCGGGAAAATCCGCGACCGGCATCAGCTCGAGCACGGTCACGCCCAGCTCGACCAAATGGTCCAGTCGCTCGATCGCGCCCAGGAAAGTGCCGGTCTCGGTGAAACTGCCGACATGCAGTTCGTAGACCACCGCCGCATTCCACGGGCGGCCATGCCAATCGCTGTCCTGCCACGCATAGTCCTGCGGATCGACCACTTCGCTGGGGCCGTGCACGTCGGCTGGCTGGTAGCGCGAGGCGGGATCGGGCACCGCAAACCCGTCGGGCATGATGAATCGGTAGCGCGATCCGCGGGCGGCGCGATCGGTGGTCAGGCGATGCCAGCCGTCGGCTTCGCGCTGCATCGGTAGTCGGGTTTCGGCATCGCTCAGTTCCACTTCGATGCGCTCTTGATTGGGCGCCCAGAGGCTGAAGCGCACGCTGCCGCCGGGCTGAAACTCAGCGCCGAACGGCATTAGGTGCCGGCTCGTGGACCGGCGGCTGTTGCGGGCGCCCGATGTCAATGCATAGCCTCCAGGCGTGGCCGCCGGAAGGCGGTAAGCACGACATCATGAGTTTAGCGCCCGGAGATCGCGTGCGCCGAGTCCAACTGCGGCGCGGGCTGCGCTGCCGGAAAGTCCTTCAATCGTTCCAGGATCGTGTACAGCTCGCGCTCCATGGTGACGCGCGCGCCGCCCGGCTGGCGCATCGCGTGGCGGATCTCACGCTGACGACGCAACAGCCGTTGCAGTTCGAACTGGGGCTCCATATCGCGACCTCGAGTGACTACCGCTGCCGGCTAGCATGAAGCAGGGCGCCAGCGCCGCCATATACGCGCATGCCTCGGCTCGCCGTCAGATTCCTCCGACCGCGGAGCATGGCTGCGCGGCCTGGCCATCGACTTGCGGCGTTGCCACCGGATGCTAGAATCGCGCGCCTCGTGGGGCGGTAGCTCAGTTGGGAGAGCGTCGCGTTCGCAATGCGAAGGTCGAGGGTTCGATCCCCTTCCGCTCCACCAATCGATCCGCGGGCCTTCTATACCCCCAGTTCGCGCAGCACGGCTTCCTTCAGGCCCTGCGCCGCGGGGCTCGACAGTGTGCGCGGGTGTGCAAACGGCACCTCGAACGACATCTGGATCCGGGTCGGTCGCGCCGACAGCACCAGGATCCGGTCGGCCAGGTGAATCGCCTCTTCCACGTCGTGGGTCACCAGCACCACGGTATGGCGCTCCTCGGCCAGGATTCGCAGCAGCTCCTTGCGCATGCGCAGGCTCATTAACGCGTCCAGCGCCGAGAACGGCTCATCCATATAGAGAACCTCAGGCTTCACCACCAGTGCCCGCGCCAGTTCGGCGCGCTTGAGCATGCCGCCCGACAGCTCATGCGGATAGCTCATCTCAAAGCCCTTCAGACCCACGATGGCCGCATAGTGGTCCGCGATCTGTTCTCGATTGCCCGGCGCATGACCATTGAGTCCAAACATCAGGTTCTGCTGCACCGTCAGCCACGGGAAAACCGAACCCTGCTGGGGCATCAGAATGCGCTTGGAGCTTGGGCCGGTTGCCAGGCTGCCATCGACGGTGACGGAACCGCGGTCGGGAGGATCAAAGCCGGCGATGACGTTCAACAGCGTTGATTTGCCGCAACCGGAGGGGCCGACGATGGCGACGAATTCCCCGTCGGCTACCTCGAAGCTGACGTCATCGATGACCGGCAGGTGTCCCTGCTCGGTCGGAAAGCCTTTCCTCAGGTCCTTCACCGCGATCTTAGTGGGCATAGCGCCACCGCACCGTCCGTAGCCCTTCCAGCAGCCGCATCATGCCATCGAGCGACAGACCGATGATCCCGATGATCACCATGCCACCGATCACCAGGTCGTAGCGATTGCCGGCATTGCGCGAGTCGATGATCAGGTAGCCAAGACCGGATCGAAGCGCAATCATTTCCGCCGCGACTACCACCAGCCACGCCACGCCAAGCCCGATGCGCATGCCGACGATGATCTGCGGCAGCACCGCCGGAATGATGACGCGGCGAAACAGCGTGTAGCGCGAGACGCCAAAATTCTCGGCCGCGCGCAGGTAGCGGCGCTCGATGGTGTGCACTCCGGCCGTGGTCTGTACCACCATCGGAAATACCGACGAGATGAATATCAGAAATATCGGCGATTCATTGCCGACGCCAAACCACAGAATGGCGATCGGTATCCAGGCGATCGGGGAAATCGGGCGCAGCATCTGAAACAGCGGATTGAGCGTGGAAAACGCGCCCTTCACCCAGCCCATCCACAGACCGAGCGGCACGGCAATGCTGACGGCGAGCAGGAACCCGGTGGCGACCCGCATCAGCGAGGCGCCGATGTCATCCCACAGCGTACCCTCACGGGCCAGTTCCAGCGTACCGGTGACCACCTGCCAGGGCGTTGGAAAGATCGCGCTGCCGGTCAGCACCACCGCGAGCCACCACACAGTCAGCAGTACGGCGATCACCGCCAGCGAGGGAAGTACCAGCTGCAATTTCGACATCGGTGTTCCTCAGAGAGATCGCAACCGCCACCACACCCTGGCCCAGGCGGATTCCGGTTTCGGCTCGACAATGATGGTCATCTGCCCGCTGGCGTGTGCGGTGCAGGCGAACTGGTAGTCGGAGGCGACCGCGAAGGGCAGCCGAAAGCTCTGGCCGGGCATCATCAGGACGGGCCCAAATGCCTGCGGTACGTCGTCCATGTTCTTCAGCACCAGAACATCCCTGATCCCGAGCGTCAGGCGAATCCGGGACGGCAGGATTTCCACTTTATTGCCCGCCATGCGGCGCGCCCAGGTGCCCTTCGGAATCTCGAAGATGACCTCGTGCGATGCCGACCTGACGGGGGACAGCGCCGCCCAGGCGGTCGCGCTGACGACGGTCGCGAGCAGCAGGATGGCCAACCAGCGGGTGTATCTCACGGGCCGCGGCTAGTCGTTCAACAGGATGCGCATGTCGTGCGCGAAATCGTCGGCGCTGTGGCCGTAGGGCATCAGAGCGCGCAGACCGCCGTTCCGATCGATCAGGTAGATGTATGACGAATGATTCAACGCGTAACCGCCGGGGATCGGGATCTTTTTGCTCACCGTGATTCCATAGTCCGCGCGTACCGCGGACAGCTGCTGCTCGGTGCCGGTGCCGCCGACAAAGCTGGTATCAAAGCCTTGCAGGAACTTGCGCATGCGCTCGGCGTTGTCGCGCTCCGGATCCACGGTGACGTAGATGATCTGCACCTGATCTGCCGCCGTATCGAGCTTCCTGCGTGCCGCGGCCAGCACGCCCAGGGTGATCGGGCACACCGCCGTACAAGAGGTGTAGCCGAAGGCGAGCGCGACCACCTTGCCCCGGTAGCGGCTGAGCGTAAGTTCGCTGCCGTCGGAGCCGCGCAGCGAGAAGTCAGGCGCCAGCCGCGCGGGGCTGAAAACTCCGGCAATGAGGTTGGTATCGCCCGCGGCGCTGATGGTAGCGCTACAAAAAACCAGCGTCAGCAATGCAATGAGTGCGCGAGTCACGCCTGGTCTCCTGATCTACAGTGCAATCGCCGCCGGCTTGGCGATCCTGGCAAAGCGCTCGTCCACATACGCCTCGTATGCGATCGGATGCTTGATGGTGCCGGCATCCAGCGACAGCTGCATCAGGTCTTCGAACTCCGCTCTGATCATGCGCAGGTCGCCGTAGGTTACCCGGTCGGTGGGATTATCCATCACGAACTGGATGATGTTGGGATCCTGATTGAAGAATTTCTCGCCGGCGGCGATGGCCACGGCCTTGTTGCGGTTCTCCAGTTTCGCGTCCAGCCACACGCCCGCTCCGAGCACATGGTCGACCAGATCCTGCACCAGAGCGCTGTTGTGCGTGATCAGTTCCTCGCGTACCGTCAGTACGCAGCAGATATAATTGCGCCATTCGTCACGGGTCATGCGCAGCACACGTGCATAGCCGGCGCGCTGCGCGGAGGCCCCGAACGGCTCGCCGGTGCAGTAGGCATCCACCGCGCGCGCGTACAGCGCGGCCGGCATGTCGGGCGGCGCCATCTCCACGATCTGCACGTCCTTGGGTGTCATGCCTTCCGCCGCCAGCATTTTGCGCAGGAACAGATAATCGACCGCGAAGCGACTGGGGATGGCGATGAGTTTGCCGGCCAGCTGCCTGAAGTTCAGGTATGAGGAATCGGCGCGCACCATGATCACGGCGCCCGAACGATGACCCAGTGAAACAATCTTGAGCGGTATGCCCCGGTCGGCCAGGTCCATGACCAGCGGCGCCAGCATGTAGGCGGCCTGGATCCGCCCCGCCATCAGCGATTCCTTGACCTCGGGCCAGCCGTTGTACTTGCTGTATTCGTACTCGAAGCGCGGCGCGGCGCCGGGGCTGGCAGCGTTGGCGGCCGCTCGGGCGACGCACGCGATCGGCAGCGTCAGATTGCAGGTCACGGGCAGGCCACCAACGATGAGCGCATCGCCTCGCGACTGCCCGGAGCACGACAGCAAGCCGCCAGGCACAGCGGCGGCGATGCTTGCCTGCAGCACCTGCCTGCGGCGCAGGAAGTGCTTGGAGCGCGGTTTTTCCGTGTCAGTACTCATTAACTGTTGCGCGTTATGCCACGGCGCAAAGCCTGTCGTGCGCTGATATCAGCCGCGGGAGTCTATAGCAATGTGGCACGCATTGCAGTGCTGCCACCCGCCGATGCTGCTGATTTCCCACATGAAAATGCATACTGCCAGGATCCTGTGGGCCGCGTTCCTGGCTCGGCTGGTGCCCCGTCCTGCCATCGGCGCACTCAGTACGCCAGCGCACCGACCAGCGGCCCGTTTCGGGCCAGACTCGCTGCCCAATCGCGGCTCCGCCCTCCACCGGACGGCCACGATCTACGCTTAGGAGAAGCCAAGATGACCCGGATTTTTGTTAACACGCGCCGCCCGCATGCCGCTGCGGCCACACTGCTCGGCTTCGGGGGCGTACTGCTGCTCGCGGCCTGTGCCTCCACGCCTCCGGTCCCAGCGGTCGCGTTGAGCTCGGCCAAGCAGGCCATTGCCGCCGCCGATCAGGCGCGGGTCGCCGATGCCGCCTCACCGGCACTGAGTGAGGCCCGCGACAAGCTCGCCGCCGCCGAAACAGCCGTGCAGGAAAAGCGCATGGATGATGCCGAGCGCCTGGCCAAGGAATCGCGCGTCGACGCGCAGCTCGCGACCGCGCAGGCATCGGCGACCAAGGAACAGGCCGTCAATGACGAGATGATTCACAGCACGCAGACCCTGTCCCAGGAGATGCAGCGCAATTCAGGAGTCAATCAATGAACGCTTTAATTTCCAGCCGCCACACGCTGATCGCTGCGGCCGTAGCCGCGGTATTGCTGACTGCCTGCGCGAGCGTGCCGGTTGAGCCGGATGGTGCGGCCATGCTACGCGCCCGGCTGACCGCGTTGCAGTCCGATCCGCAGTTGGGAAGCCGGGCTCCGTTGGCGATGGAACAGGCCAACATTGCCGTCACGGCAGCCGAGAAACCGAATACCGACAAGGTTAGCTCCGCTCATCTCGAGTTCATGGCGGATCGGAAAATCTCCATCGCCCGCGCCGAAGCGGAAAGCCAGCTCGCGATCGATCAGCGCGAGGGCCTGACCGAGCAGCGGGAAGCCATGCGGCTGCAGGCTCGAACCCAGGAAGCCGATGCCGCCAATCAGCGCGCCAACATGGCACAGGCCAACGCCGCTAACCAGCAGCAGATGACGGACGCCGCCAATCAGCGCGCCAACATGGCACAGGCCAACGCCGCTAACCAGCAGCAGATGACGGACGCCGCGAACAGCCGCGCAGATGCGGCGCAAGCCAATGCCAGCGATCAGGCGCAGCAGGCCGACGCGGCGCGCGCCGCCGCGGCGGACGCAGCCAGCCAGGCCGATGAATTACAGCGGCAGATCAACGGGCTGCAGGCACGCGTCACGGACCGTGGCCTGGTACTGACACTCGGTGACGTTTTGTTTTCCAGTGGCACCGCCAATCTGAACTCGGGCGGCGATGCTCATCTGGATAAGCTGGCGGTATTTCTCAACAAGTACGTGGACCGCACCGCGCTGATCGTGGGCTACACCGACAACATCGGTGGCGAAGACTACAATCTCGGCTTGTCGCAGCGACGTGCCGACTCGGTAAAGTCCTTTCTGGTGGAGCAGGGCGTCGATTCGGGCCGCCTGAGCGCTTCGGGCAAGGGCATGAGCTCGCCGATAGGGGATAACAGCTCTGCAACCGGACGGCAGCAGAACCGACGTGTCGAAGTGGTCATCCAGAACAGCCGCGTGTCCGCACGATAATGCTAGACGGCCGGGGACACCGGCTTCTTGCGAGGCTGTCCCTGCGCCCGCGGCTTGCGAGCTCGCTTCAATATACGTCCATACGGGGATGAGTGATCCGCCGTGACCGCAGGAGTCATGTCGACGTCAAACGGTGCCGCGGACAATCGCTTGCTGGCGGCACTGCCAAAGTCCGACCGCCGGCGCATTCTGGCGGGCTGTGACACCGTGCAACTTGGCATCGCCGAGGTGCTGTACGTCCCCTGGCAGCCGCTCACCAGCGTCTATTTTCCAACCAGCAGTTTCATGTCGCTGATCATGCCGACCCCGGATTCGCCCGCATTCGAAGTGGGTCTGATCGGCAACGAGGGCATGCTGGGCATCACCCTGGTGCTCGACGGCGATCTGTCGCCGGAGCGCGCCGTAGTGCTGGGCGCCGGATCTGCCTTGCGCATGGATGCTGCCTTCCTGCGCCGTGAATTCGGACGCAGCGAATCTCTGCGACGCCGGCTGAGCCGCTACATTCACGTGCGCATAAGCCAGCTCGCCCAGGCCGCGGTGTGCGCCCATTTCCACCTGCTCGAGGCTCGTCTGGCCCGCCGGCTGCTGATGACTCAGGATCGGTCGCGCGCGAACAGCTTCAATGCGACCCAGGAAATCCTGGCCTCAAAGCTCGGCGTGCGCCGGGTCGGCGTCACCAAGGCGGCCAGCGCCCTGCAGCAACGGCGTTTGATTCACTACAGCCGCGGCGACATCACGGTACTGGACCGGCGCGGGCTCATGGCCGCCGCCTGCGGATGCTACAAGTCCGATCGCGACTCCTACAATCGTCTACGCTCCGCGTAGACACCCCGCTCCAGTAGCTCCACTCGTTGGCGCTGATTGGCGTTGACGCACCATTCCGAATCGTGCTTTGGTTGCCGGGCTTTGTTGACCTTTAAACAGATCAGGCAACGCCTGAGTGAACATCCGCTGGCGCGCGTGGGCCCGGGCCTCGTCACCGGGGCCGCCGACGACGATCCGAGCGGCATCGCCACCTATTCGCAGGCCGGCGCGCAGTTCGGCCTCAACATGTTGTGGACCATGCTGGTCACATACCCGCTGATGGCCGCCGTGCAGTCGATCTGTGCGCGGATCGGCCGCGTCACAGGCAAGGGCTTGGCGGTAAACATCAAGCAGGCCTTTCCTCCCTGGGTGCTCTACGCCGCGGTCGGACTGCTGCTGGTGGCCAATACGATCAACATTGCGGCCGACGTGGCGACCATGGGCGATGTGCTGGCACTGATGGTGGGCGGCAACCGTCACCTGCTGACCGTGGCGCTGGTCGCGGCATCGCTGACGGCCCAGGTAGTTGTGCCCTACCACAGCTACATCAAGTTCCTGAAGTGGGTCACGCTGTCGTTGCTGTCCTATGCCGCGGTATTGTTCACGGTGCGCGTCCCCTGGGGTCAAGTGGCATTGCGCACGTTCCTGCCCCGGCTGGCGTTTGATGCCGCAACGGCAACCGTGGTGGTGGGTGTGTTTGGCACCACGATCAGTCCCTATCTGTTTTTCTGGCAGTGTTCCGAGGAAGTCGAGGATCTGCGCGCCTTACGGGATGACCGCTCACTTATCGAGGATGCCGCCGCGGCGCCACGCGAGTTGCGCCGCATCCGCTGGGACACCTGGAGCGGGATGCTGTACTCGAATCTGACGGCCTTCTTTATCATCCTGGCCACGGCGGTCACGCTGCACGTCGCCGGCGTCACCGATATACAGAGCGCCACCCAGGCGGCGCAGGCGCTGCGGCCACTGGCCGGCGATTTTGCGTTCTATCTGTTTGCTCTGGGAATACTCGGCGTAGGTGCGGTCGGCGTGCCGGTGCTGGCCGGATCAGCCGCGTATGCCATCGCCGAGGCGATGGGCTGGCCCGGAAGTCTCGCATTCAAGGCCGCCGACGCACGCGGCTTCTATGGGGTTATAGCCGTGTCGATGATCGCAGGTCTCGGCCTGGGTTTTACCTCGATCAACCCGATCAAGGCGCTGTTCTACAGCGCGGTCATCAACGGCGTCGTTGCGGTGCCGCTGATGGTGCTGATTCTGTTGCTGGCGATGCGGCCCTCGGTGCTGGGCGCTTACACCGCCAGCCGATCGTCACTGGCGCTGGGCTGGATCACGGTGCTGCTGATGGCCGCAGCGTCGGTCGGGATGCTGATCCCGGCCGGATCTTAAGGCTCGACGTCACGGCGGCGGCTGACGCGCGGCTGCTTCCCGCTGGCTCTCCAGGATCTCATACCAGATCGCGTTCAGTATGCCGAAACACAGTGCCAGGCCGAGTCCCAATATCCAGCTGAAGTACCACATGGTTGCCGATGTCCTTGGATTTCAGTACCAGCTGCCGTGCTTGCGCATGTACTCGAGGGTGATCCGGCCCCTGAGCACGTGGAACACCCACGCCGTATAGGCGAGCACGATCGGCAGCAACACGATCACACACAGCAGCATGATGAACAGCGTCTTGGCGCTGCTGGATGCATCCCAGATGGTGAGGCCCTGACTCGGATCGGTGGAGGAGGGCAGCAAAAACGGAAACAGCGCGATTCCGGCCGTGAGAATCGTTGCTTTCACGGCCAGGGCACTCGATATAAAGGCAGCGCCAGGCCGACCGATGCGCAGCATTACCCCGGCGAACCCGGCCGCGAGCAGCGCGGCCGCCGGCGCGAACCACAGTATCTGGTGCGCGCGGTAGTTGCCGAGCCACGCTCCCCGCAGGACCACGACGCTCTTCAACAGCGGATTGGAGGCGCCCATCGGGTCAGCGCCCGACGTGATTGTCTGGCCATCCAGCCCGGTCGCGAGCCAGGCGCCGGCAGCCGCAAATGCGATGACGAAGGCGATCGCGGCCGCACCGCCGATCGACGCCGCCCGGGCCGACATCGGCTCGCCGGCCTTGAGCGCGGCGTAGCTTGCTCCGTGCAGAACCAGCATCGACAGACTGACCACACCCGCCAATAGAGCAAATGGCTGCAGCAAGCTGAGAAAGCCGGCGGTATACACCGGCCGCATCAGCTCGTCGAAGTGGAACGCTATCCCGAGGAACAGATTGCCGAATGCGACCCCGAACAGCAGCGCCGGTAGCGCACCGGCGACCAGCAGCGTCCAGTCCCAGAAATTGCGCCAACGCGGGTCCGGCAGTTTATTGCGGAAATTGAATCCCACCGGCCGCAGGATCAGCGCGACCAGAATCAGGAACATGGCCAGATAGAGGCAGGAGAACGACGCCGCGTATAGCAGCGGCCAGGCGGCGAACACGGCGCCGCCCGCGAGGATGAACCACACCTGGTTGCCCTCCCATACCGGCTCGATGCATTCCAGCAGCGCGCGGCGCTCCTCATCGGTGCGGCCGACGAAGCGGAAGATGATGCCCACGCCCAGATCGAAGCCGTCGGTGACTGCAAAGCCGATCAGCAGCGTGCCGAGGATCAGCCACCAGATCACCCGCAGTGTTTCGTAATCGGGCATGGTGATCCTCAGACCTGCGGCGGCCAGTAGCCCAGGCCGTCGGGCCCGCGGCGGATCATGCGCGCCATCAGGAACACCTCGACCGCAGCCAGCGCCGAATAGAACACCACGAATCCCGTCAGCGAGGCGATCACATTGCCGGCCGGCCGGGTCGAGACGCCCAGAAATGTGGGCAGCACGCCGTCAATGGCCCAAGGCTGGCGCCCATATTCAGCGACAATCCAGCCCAGTTCGGCGGCGATCCATGGCAGCGGCAGGCTGCACAGCGCGACCCGCAGGAACCAATGCGTCTGCTCAAAGCGATGACGTGTCGATAGATAGATCGCCACGGCGAACAGCAGGATGAAGAACAGTCCGATGCCGACCATGATGCGGAAACACCAGAACAGTACCGGCACGTTCGGCACCGTCGACCACGCGGCCAGGTCGATCTGCGCAGGCGTTGCCTCCGACGGGTTCTGCACGTAGCGCAGCAACAGCAGCCCGTAGCCGAGATCCGTCTGGTGAGCTTCGAATTGCGCCTTGGCTTCGGTGTCGGCCGGGTTGGCACGCAACAAACGGAGCGCTGAGTGCGCCTGAATGCCGCTGAGTATCCGGATGCGGGCGCGCTCCACCAGGTCGTAGATGCCGAGGACCGGCTTATTGATGGAACGGGTGGCGATCAGGCCAAGCAGCCAGGGCACCTTCAGCGCCGCGTGCGTCGTGCGCGCCTGCACGTCAGGAAAGCCGAACAGAGTGAAGGCCGCCGGCGGCGTCTCGGTGCGCCATTCGGCCTCGATGGCGGCGATCTTCATCTTCTGGTTCTCGCTCGCCACGTAACCCGACTCGTCGCCCAGCACGACCACGGAGAGCGAACAGGCCAGCCCGAAACTCGCGGCCACGGCCATGGAGCGCTTGGCGACCTGCGTATTGCGACCGTGCAGCAGGTACCAGGCGCTGATCGCCAGGACGAATATCGAGCCGACCACGTAGCCGGCGGCGACGGTATGCACAAATTTCGCCTGCGCGACCGGATTGAACAGCACGTGGCTGAACGAGGACAGTTCCATGCGCATGGTCTGGTAGTTGAAACGCGCGCCGATTGGATTTTGCATCCAGGCGTTGGCGATCAGTATCCACAGTGCCGACAGGCTCGAACCCAGTGCCACCAGTGCGGTCACGACCAGGTGCCCGATCTTCGACAGCCGGTCCCAGCCGAAGAAGAACAGGCCGACGAAGGTCGACTCGAGAAAGAAGGCCATCAATCCTTCAATCGCCAGGGGGGCGCCGAAGATGTCGCCGACGTAGTGCGAGTAATAGGCCCAGTTGGTGCCGAACTGGAACTCCATGGTGATTCCGGTGGCCACACCCATGGCGAAATTGATGCCGAACAGCAGGCCCCAGAATTTCGTCATGCGCTGCCACACCTCGCGGCCGGTCATGACGTAGACGGATTCCATGATCACCAGGATCATGGACAGGCCGATGGTGAGGGGAACGAACAGGAAGTGGTAGAGCGCAGTCAGGGCGAACTGCAGGCGCGACAGTCCCACCACATCGAGGTCGATCACGAATTCACCCGGCTTTCACGGCGCCGATGGCGCGACGGCGAGCTGGCGGCTCGCGCTCGACGCATCCACGGGAGATTGGTGCGCGGCCGAAAAAAACAGTAACCACAGCAGTGCGAGCGCAGCGAATTTTGCCGCCAGCAGCCACGCGAGATCGCGCCGCAGATGCTGGCGCCGGGAAGTTGCTGTCCTCGCTGTCCGCTGCATCGGCAGACTTTACTCCGGGCGGCGACCGAAGTCGCATCTGCGGAGCAGTCGGGTCAGTGGTTGGTCTTCAGATATTCCCTGAGGCTGCCGCAGCTTGCCGGGATTGCGTCGGTCGGCTTCCGGAGCGGCCCTTGCTCCTGCGGGGGGCCGTCGCCGGGCAAAGGCGCGCAGTTCTGATTGGCTCCTCCGTCCGCTGGCTTGGCGCGGGCTTTGACTCTCAATGTCGCCATGATCGTCTCCTGCGAAGGTATTCCGATGCCCGCGGCCGCAGCATCCTAAGCGCAGTGCCGCTCGCGCTCTGTGCGCTAGCGCATATAGCACAGGGGATGGCCGCGAACGCGCCGCCAGGCGTCTCGCTAGCGGCGCCGTCTTACAGACCGCGCTACTGCCGCAGCGTAGCGTCCCGACGGTACTTAATGAGGAGTTGGACCATGGATTTGCTGATCGTCCTGATTGTCCTGCTGCTGTTGTTTGGCGGCGGTGGCGGCCTGTACTGGGGCATGGGCGCGGGATGGGGAATTGGTCCCATCGCCCTGATCGTGATAGCGATAGTCGTGGCTTACCTGCTCTACGGGTATCGCGGCCGACGCGGTCCTCCGCTGTAGAAACGCCATAGCTCGCCCGCGGCGCTGGCGCACCATGGTTCGCCGCGCCGCAACGGATAGCGGTGCCGCGGCTGACGGCCGCGGTACTGTGAGCAGCTTCCTACCGCGGATGCGGCGAGCTACCGACTGTGTCGGCGTGGCGCAAGTGAGAGAATTGCATCCCGCGGTCGAGCGATCCGCATCAACCATCGATATGGAGTAGCGCAGTGACCTACCAAGTCCGAGCATTTGATCTTTCCGGCGTCCAGGGCCTGTCGAAGAAAGCCATCGATCTGCATCTTGGCCTCTACAAGACCTACGTCGAGCAGCTGAATAAACTGCTCGAGCAGTCGCCGGACCGCTCCGCCAGCGCCGCGCCTCTGGCCCTGGACGGCTATAACCGTCGATTCGCATTCGAGTTCAACGGTGTGGCGCTGCACGAGCTGTTCTTCGAACAGCTGGGCGGTAAGCCCCGCCAGCCGAAATCCGATAGCGGCTTCACCGACGCGATACATGACGACTACGTCGATTTCAACGGCTGGAAAGCCTCGATCGAGGCGCTGGCGAAAACGCGCGGCGTCGGTTGGGTGCTGACGCTGCGCGATCGCGGCCACGATCGCATGTATAACTGCTGGATCGACTTGCATCACCTGCATATGCCGGCGAATTGCGACGTGATCTTCGCGCTCGATCTGTGGGAGCATGCCTACATGATCGATTTCACCGCGGCGCAGCGTGCCGACTACGTCAAGATCATTTTCGAGAATGTCGACTGGGCGATGGTGGAGCAGCGCTGTAAGGCGCTAAAGGCCCCCCAGCCAGCGCATGCCTGAGAGAGCGGGACACTCACGCTGGGGCAATGACCTTGTGCTGGCTCACGTTGCCGCCATCGCTGCTTTTCAAGGTACGAAACACGGCCGTGGACAGCACAGTGAAGAGTCCCAGCACGAGGAACGCCTCGTGGATACCGTGGATCAGCTCGCTCGGATTGGATCGATAGCGATCGGGAACGAAGAACGCGGTCGCCAGCCCGGCGGCCGCGACGCCGAAGCTGATCGACATCTGCTGCAGCGTACTTGCAATGGAACTGGCGTCGCTGGTTTGCTCCTCGCTGACGTCGGCATATACCAGCGTGTTCATGCTCGTATATTGCAGCGAGGTGAACGCGCCATAGCAGAACGCCTGCAGCGCTATGAGCCACACCGGCGTGCGCAATCCTATGGTGGCGAACAGTAGCAGCAGTACACCGAGTGTCAGGGTGTTCGAGATCAACACCGCGCGATAGCCGACGCGGGTCAACAGCGGCCGCATCAGAAACTTGGTGCTCATCGCGGCCAGCGCCTGCGGCATGATGAGCAGGCCGGACTGAATCGGTGTGAGACCGAGGCCAATCTGGTAGAGCAGCGGCAGCAGGAATGGAACGCCGCCGATGCCCAGACGGGTGAAGAAACTTCCGCTCACCGCCGCGCTGAAGGTGCGGATGCGCAACAGACCAAGTTGCAGCAGTGGATATCTGATGTGCGTTGCGTGTAATCCGTAGCCGCCGATCAGGGCCAGGGAAATCGCCAGCAGACCCAGGATCTCGGCCACGCTCAGTGTGTGCTCGCCGAATATCTCCAGCACATAGGACAGCAGTGCCACACCCGATCCGAACAGGATCAGGCCGACGATATCGAGCGGCCTGGGATGCTGCCGCCGATAGTCGGGCAGATGTATGTAGACCATTACCAGGCCGACCAGCCCGATCGGTATGTTCACGAAGAAGATGATCCGCCAATGCAGGTAACCGACGATCAGGCCGCCGGCAATAGGCCCGAGCATTGGGCCCACCAGACCCGGAATGGCCACGAAGCTCATCGCGGCAACGAGCTCGGATTTCGCGAACGTGCGCACCAGTGTCAGCCGACCTACCGGCACCATCATGGCTCCGCCGCAGCCCTGCAGTACGCGGGACGCAACCAGCAGGTGGATGTTGCTCGACAGCCCGCATAACAGCGATCCAAGGCTGAACAGGCCGATTGCGGAGGCAAACACCCGCCGCGTGCCGTACCGATCCGCCATCCAGCCGCTGATTGGAATGAACACCGCCAGGCTCAGGGTATAGCTGGCCAGCACCGATTTCATGCTCAGGGGCGCCACCTTCAGTGCGTCCGAGATAACGGGCACCGCAGTGTTCAGAATCGTCGTGTCCAGCGATTCCATGAAGAACGCCACTGCGACCAACCACGGTAGCAGCCGCTTGCTCGAGGCTGCCGGTGGAGTTGCAGGCGCCGCGGCGCCGCCGGAGCGCGCTGGATTCAACCGCTTGTGCCCCAACGTGCGGCGATGCCGGGCAAATCCATCGAATTCTATTTCGGCGCCGGACCCTGGGTCACGCGCACCAGGTCGTCGGGGCGCAACCATTTCTCGAACGCCGCTTGCACCTCGGCCGGTTCGAGGCCGATATAGCGCTTGGCGGCCAGAATCGGCTCATCGAGTGGCAGATCCAGGTCGCGCCGATGGATGAAGCCCTGTGCGATATCGTCGATGCTCGCCTCGCTGAGCGGAATTCTGCGCAACAGCAGCGCCTTGACGCGCAGCAGTTCGTCATCGCCCACCGGTTGCAACTGCAGCGTCTTTAAATCACGAATCACGATGTCCTGTGCTTTGTCCACGTTTTGCGGATCGCTGGCATAGCGCACCAGATACACCCCGCGCGTCCTGCCGACCTGAAGGTCGGACTCCACCGAGTACACCAGGCCGGCATTCTTTCTCAGATCAATACTGAGCCGCGTCGAGTAGAAGCCTCCGCCCAGCACCGCGCTGCCGAGCTGCAGGGCGTAGTAGTCGGGCTGGCTGCGGGTCAGTTCGAGATTCTGCGCCAGCAGTACCTCATCCTGGACCCGACTGCCGTCGGGTACCGCGATGCGGGCCGCCCCATTCGGCGGCACCGACGGCAGATCGATTGTCGGTGTCGGCCCGTTCGCGCTCCAGGCACCGAACTGCTTCTCGATCGCGGCTTGCGCCTGCTGCGCCGTGATGTTGCCGATCACGACGATCGTGGTCAGGTCGGGGCGAAAGGTGTCGCGAAAGTAGGATCGCACATCCTGCAGCGTGAGCGAGCCTACGGTCTCGGCGGTGGCCTCACGCAGACTTGGATCGTCCTTCGGAAACAGCGCTTCCCGCAGGGCATGCTGCGCCAGATGGCCCGGACTCCTATTGCGAGCCGCGACCACCTGGGCCACCTGCTGGCGCACGATGTCGAGGGCTGCGGCCGGCAGGGCCGGGTGCAGTTCATTGTCCGCCAGCAGCTCGACGCCACGTTCGAAATCCTGGCTCAGCACCTGCAGCGAGAATTCAGTTCCGGCGCGCTCGCGCGCTCCGATCGCATCCAGCGCCTGCTCGTAGGCCACCCGATCGAGTTGCTCGCTGCCGTAGGGCAGCAGCAGATCCAGTAGCTGCGAAACCCCTTCGCGATTCGCGGGTGCCTGCACCTCCGGTCGATTCCTGATATAGCCGTAGACACTCACGGTATCGCTGACGTCCTCCGGTTGAACGATCAGCGTCAGGCCGTTTGACAGCGTGGAGACGACCGGATGCGTAGTGGAGTCCGGCACCGTCAGCCGAGTCAGAGCCGCTTGCGCCCAGTCCGGCAGCTCGGTCGCCTTGGCCTCTCCAAGAGCGATGTTTTCCGGTCCGCCAAAACCCCCGCTGGTAGCAACCGGTCGGCCTGAGCCGCGCGGAACCATCACCGCCGTCACCGCACGGTTGAGGTCGAGGTATCGGCGCGCGACGCGGTTGACGTCGGCCACCGTTACCTTCTCGATTCGCGCCAGATCGTCGTCGGGCGAGTGCAATCCGTATAGCGTCACCGCGTCGGACCAGATCTCGGCCGATCCGGCGATCGAATTTTTCTGGAATTCCGCCTCGCTGCGCTCCTGGCGCTTGGCAGCCTCGACCAGTTCGGGCGCCACCCCGTCGCGGGCGACTTTCATCAGAATGGTTCGGACATCGGCCTCGAGCGCCTTGGGATCGCTGCCGGCGGTGAACGATAAGGCGGCAAATGCAAGGCCGGCGTGCGGCAGCGGATCGAGGGAAAATTCCGCGTCGATCGCCTTGCCTTGCGGGACCAGGCCATAGAGATCGAATCGGTGACTGCTCAGAACGTCGGCGAGCACCTCGAGCGCCGGAAAATCCGGACTATCGAGTCCCGGCACGCGCATGGCGATCATCTGCGTGCCTACCGGCTGGTCGGTATCTACGCTGAAGGACTGCGGCTGCACGGGGCGCAGGCGCAGCGGCGGCCGTTGCGGCAAGGGCCTGGATTTGATGGCGCCGAATAATTCTCGTACCTCGCGCAGTGTCGCATCGAGTGCGACGTCGCCGACGATGATCAGTACTGCGTTGTTGGGGGCGTACCAGGCGTCGTGAAAGCTCTTCAGCATTGCGGCGGTCGTCTTGTCGAACGATTCGCGCGTCCCAAGCGCGTCGTGCGCATATACCGTGCCGCCGAACATGATCGATCGGATCTTCGCGTACAGCACGTAGCCGGGATTGGAACGATCCTGCGCGACCTCCTGCTCGATGGCGCCACGCTCCTGATCCCAACCCGGCGCGGTATCGAGCACCCCCTGCATGCGCAGCGCCTCGATGTGCAGCGCCACGTCGATGTCCTCGGCCGGCACGGTGAAAAGGTACTGGGTAATGCTCTCGCGCGTATTGGCATTGAAGTTACCGCCCATGACGGCGCTGATATTCGCGAGTTGCTCGGTGCTAAGGCCGGGGCTGCCCCTGAACATCATGTGTTCCTGCGCATGCGCCATGCCGGGGAATCCGGGGGCCGCCTCATCCGAACCGACCAGATAGTTCACCGACGTCGCGACCACGGGGGCAAGCGTGTTGCGCACGATGATGACGCGCAGGCCGTTCGCCAGTGTCGCGCGCAGCACGTTTTGCTCCGCGGCAGTCGTGGCCGATGTCGATGCGCTGGCCGCAGATTCAGCGGCGGAAGCGGCACTGCCCGCCACCGCCAGCAGCGTGCAGACAGCGCCGGCAAGCAGTCGACGGCCAGGATTCATTGCGGCGAGGATCATGTGGTATTTCCGTGTCGGTTGCGGCGCGATGATAACCGATCGATGGCGCGTGCCGGATGTGGGGGTTTGACGGCTATTCAAACGCTGGCATTAAATACAATCAATTCTTGATCCCGGACGGTCATCCAAATGAGACTTGCGGCGTTGGGCATATCAGGGGCGGCACGGAACCGGGCTGGCCATGCGCGTGTCTGACGGTAGGCTCATAGGTGCCAGGTGGCTCTTTAAATGTGGAGGCAGGAGTGCGTAGAAGCATTGCAATACTGGGTTTAGGGCTCACCGGGATGATGTCCACGGTGGCGATGGCGGCCAACGGTTACGGTTACGGCTACGGTAACGATAGCTCAGGGGATTATTTCGGCAACGGATTCTATGTCGGCGCCAGTGCCGGTGAGGTGTTTTATAAGGAGTCGGGGCTCGGCACCATGGTGCCCACGATCGCCTTCGCACAGTTCGGTGAGCAGTTCAATCCTTACCTGGCCGTCGAGGGCCGCGTAGGTGGTGGACTAAGCGGCGATGACTACGGGCCCTTCCATGTGGATATCCCGTTCGTGTACGGCGGCTACGTCAGGGGCATACTGCCCATGACACCGTGGTTTTCGGGTTATGCGATCGCCGGCGTCACCGGCGTGCAGTTGCATCGCAATTACCCCGACTTCAATTCCAACAATGCGGGATTTACCTTCGGTATTGGCACCGAGGTGACTGTATTTGGCGGCGCGCGGGTGCGCGCCGAATTCGCCCAGATCGATCAAGGAAACAATGTCGGCTACCACTACAACATGGACCAGTTGTCCGTTGGAGTCAGCTGGTTCCTCTAACTGTAAAAAGTACAGCTGACGCCGGCACCTGCCGATCGCGCCACAGACGGTTGGCACTGTTTTCGCATCTACTGGCTGGCGGTTCTTCGGAATCGCTGGTCGATGCCCGCCAATAGCGATTTGCCGGCCCAATCTGTGATGCGTTCCACTCAAACGCAGCCTGATTGAGGCGCCGCGATGAATCCACCGGCAGGTATCGGCCGGCAACCGATTGCCGCACGGCAAACCGAGGTGTGGTTAATTCGACGGGGCGTCTATGCAAAATGCATCGATCAGTAATGCCAGCTTCTGGGCCAATCAGATTTCAGCACTAGGCGCGCCGCGAGCGCTGGTGCCGAACGCACTTACAGCGCCTGGCGGTACCTCGCCCGGCACCGCGTCCGCAGCCGCCAGCAGCCGCTCCCAGATTGCCCAGGACCTGCAGAGTTTTACCCAGTCGTTGCAACAGGCCCTGGTGTCGAACCAACCATCGGCTACGCAGACTGGCGCCGCCGCCGGTGCCGCCGGTGCCGCCAGCCCCGGCAGCGTGCCGCATGGGCACGGCTCTCATCATGGCGGTGCGCGCGGCAAATTCGAGTCACTGATCGATACGTTGGATGGCAGCGCCAACTCCATCGCTACTCCCGGTTCATCGACCAGTAACAGTGTCGCCAACCTAAACGCCACTTTCAACAAGTTGATGACTGATCTCGGCGCCAACACCAGCACCAACGGATCATGCGGCGTTCCTGCAGCGGGCAGTGCCGCGGGTGTGGCAGCGAGCCAGCAGTCGAGTCCACCGCTGCAGGGTCTGCTCCAGGGCATGCTGCAACATCTGCAGCAGCAAGGCGCGCGAGTCGCCTCGCTCGGCCAGGGCCTCCACGTCGTAGCCTGACGCCGCTGTAAGCTGGAAATCGCGTAGACTTAGCTTCCGCGGCAGCGCATCGCCGCGGCAGAGCCGAAGCCATTGCGCGGCGCACACGGTAACTTGGCGCCAATCGCAAACTGGAATGGCCTAAAATCGGATAGTCGCCAGCGGGTCGCGGCTTGCTCATTTCTCTACAGCGCCATCATGAAGTTCATCACTTTCCGCCGTAAGGACCAGATTGCAGCCGGCCTGGTTGTGGCCGAGGGCGTACTGGATCTGGCGGTCGCTGGAACAGCCGCCGGGGAGAAGGCGGATCTGTCCTCGGTGCTGGCCATCATCCGCGGAGACGCCGAGGCCCTGGCCTGCTGCCGGCGGCTCGCAGAACGCGCCGCTTTGAGCGGTGATGCGTTGCTGCCCGTGTCCCAGGTGCAGAAGCTGGCGCCGATTCCGCAGCCGGTGCGCAACGTGTTCTGCGTGGGCCGTAATTATGTTGACCACGTCAAGGAAGGCGCAGCCGCCATGCGCACCGATCTGAAGCTGCCGGTAGCGCCGCAGTTCTT
This sequence comes from Gammaproteobacteria bacterium, assembly GCA_003132025.1. Taxonomy (GTDB): domain Bacteria; phylum Pseudomonadota; class Gammaproteobacteria; order Steroidobacterales; family Steroidobacteraceae; genus FEN-1191. The sequence continues at coordinate 2,649 of PKWJ01000059.1, read as the reverse complement.
TACCAAAGCGACACTGACTGTCATCGGTCCGGGCGCCGACGTGAGGCTGGATCGCAGCCTCACGCAGAAGCTCGATTACGAAGTCGAGCTTGGATTGGTTATCGGTCGCGGCGGGCGCGACATCGCGGCCTCGGCGGCTTTCGAGCATATCTTCGGCTATACCATTGCCAATGATGTCACCGCACGGGATTTGCAGCGCCGGCATGACCAGTGGTTCAAGGGTAAGTCGCTCGACACCACCTTGCCGCTTGGGCCATGCCTGGTCTCCAGCGACGAGATCAGCGACCCGAAAATGTTGGAGCTCTCGCTCACCGTCAATGGCCAGGAACGTCAGCGCGCACGCGTGGAACAGATGATCTTCGATATACCGACGATCATCGCAACGCTATCGGCCGGCCTGACGTTGCTGCCTGGGGATATAATCGCCACCGGTACACCGTCGGGTGTGGGATTTGCGATGACGCCGCCGCAGTACCTGCACGATGGTGACGAAATGGTCGCGCGCATCGACCGCATCGGCGAGTTGCGCAACCGCGTGGTCGAAGTATAGGTCCCGTCGCCCCCGTAGCTCAGTGGATAGAGCGACCGCCTCCTAAGCGGTAGGTCGTCGGTTCAACTCCGGCCGGGGGCGCCACACGTCGCTCATCGGGCTGTCGCAACCGAGCTCGATCTGCGCGCGAAACGCTGTAGCAATTCATTTTCCGTTTTAACAGGCCGCACGGGAGTAGTCGGGACTTTTTCCCCGATTGCTCCGGGCATTGGAATAAAATAGTCAGACAGGATCACAGGGGAGGTGCGGATGCTAGTTCGGCTCAAGCGACCAGCAGTGTCGGTCGCGACTGTCATGGCCACGCTGCTTCTTATTTGCGCCGCTCGAGCCGGGGCACAGCAGGTTCCTCAAGTGCTGGTCGTCGGGCCGCTCGACGACTACGGGGCGCTGATCGCCGGACTGTGGAAAGGCTTTCAGTCGGGTGGATTCACGGACACCTCCCGAATCCACCTCGACGTCCGCAACGCGCGCTCCGCAGATGAGGCGAAGGCCGCAATCGGCGCTGGAATCGATGCTGGCCCCAAGGTCATCGTGACCATCTTCGGCCCCTCGACCCAGGCCGCGAGCGCGGCGACGACTCAGATACCCATCGTGTTCTGCCCGGTCGCGGATCCAGTTGCCTCGAAGTTTGCCGCGTCGAACGACGCGCCAGGCGGCAACCTGACGGGTGTCGCAAGCACTGATGCCGAAGCCAGTCGCAGGCGGCTCGCCGCGTTTCGCCAGGTGCTGCCGCGACTTAAGCGCCTGGCTGTCTTGTTCGATTCGGGTTTCCCGCCCGACCGTGTTCAGATCGCGAACTTCGAGCAGATCGCTCCTTCGAGCGGCATCGCAATCGTGTCGCGGTCCGTAGACGATGAGAGTGCGACCGTCGCGGCTCTGAATGCTCTCGGGCCAAACGACGCCGACGCCGTCCTTATCCTGAAGGAATCGATGCTCCGGCATGCAGGGGACGCAATCGGCTGCTGAAATTAACGACGCAACTGTCGCAGCTTGCCGACACGATGAGCCTGCGGCAACCACCGATCAGGTCTGCACGGCTGGCAGGTTTTGGCGCGTGCATAGCCTTCTGCTATTCTTGACGCTGGGCACAATGAACCAGGTCGCACGCAACGGGTCAGCATGTCGCCGCCAAAACGATTGCGTGCGCATTCCGCGCCACAGGCAGTTTTAGCTGTTTGCTCCTCCGCTGTTGCAGTTCATTTAGCGCTTGTAAAAATTACAGCTTGGTATCGCGCTCGTCTCGTCGCTTCATCTCTGGATCACCGGGTCTCCAACCGGCCGCGCGGATGCGCGATTGGATAGCCCATCGCGTCGTATAGCCCCTGACCGCCTTTGCCATGGAGCCGATTGATGGCCACGCAGCAGTCCCCCACCGCCCGCCGTGCGACCTCCCAACCGCCGAAGACCAACGGCTCGGATCATGAGCCAGGACTGGACCTGCGTGAACTGCTGCGAGCGTTGCAAGCGGTCCGCGACGGGGATTTTTCGGTACGTTTGCCCAGTGACAAGACCGGCCTTGCTGGCAAGGTCGCTGACACCTTCAACGAGATTGTCCGTTCCAACCAGCAGATGGCGCTCGAGCTCGGTCGGGTCGGCCAGACCGTGGGCAAGGAAGGCAAGACCCGCCATCGCATGACGGTCAACCGGCGCGGCGGGTCTTGGGATGCGATGGAGGCTTGCGTCAATACATTGATCGACGACTTGCTGTGGCCGACGACCGAAGTGACCCGCACCATCACGGCGGTCGCGAAGGGCGATCTGTCGCAGACCATGCCACTGGAGGTCGACGGCCGCCTGCTCGAGGGTGAGTTCCTGCGATCGGCCACCGTGGTCAACGCGATGATCCAGCAGATGAGCGCCTTTACCTCCGAGGTGACGCGCGTGGCGCGCGAGGTCGGATCGGAAGGCAAGCTCGGCGGTCAGGCGGTAGTGCCCGGGCTTGCCGGCACCTGGAAGGACCTGACCGATAGCGTGAATTCGATGGCCAGCAATCTGACCGGTCAGGTCAGGAACATCTCCGAAGTCACGATCGCCGTCGCGGACGGCGACCTGTCGCGCAAGATCACGGTCGACGTACGCGGCGAGATCCTGCAGCTCAA
>PKWJ01000017.1:10180-115166 GCA_003132025.1 Gammaproteobacteria bacterium | reverse complement strand
CGCGGCATCCTCAACCTGCTGGTCGAGCCGATCAAGCGCGATCTGCATCTGTCGGATCTGCAGGTCAGCTTGCTGATGGGCTTTGCCTTCGCCTGCTTCTACGTTCTGCTGGGCTTGCCGATCGCGCGGCTGGCCGATAGCCGCAGCCGGCGCGCCATCGTCGGGGTGGGGATCGCGATCTTCAGCGTCATGACCGCGCTGTGCGGCCTGGNNTGACGTTCGGCTGGCTGGTGCCGATGACCGCGCTGTGCGGCCTGGCGCAGAACTTCTGGCAGCTGTTCCTGTGCCGCGTCGGCGTCGGCGTCGGTGAGGCCTGCAACGGCCCGGCGACGTTCTCGATGCTGGCGGACCTGTTTCCTCCGGCGAAACTGCCGCGCGCCATCGGCGTGATGAATTTCGGTTTCGTCTTCGGGCTCGGCACGTCGCTGCTGATCGGGGGTACCGTGGTGCACCTGGTGAGCGCACTGCCGCCGTTGACGCTGCCGCTGGTGGGCACGCTGCGCAGCTGGCAGTACACCTTCTTCATCGTCGGAATCCCCGGTCTGATCGTGGCGGCGCTGTTCTCTACCGTGATCGAACCGATCCGTCGCGGACGGATCACCGGCCCGGCTGGGCCGACCGCGGGGCGCGTGGCGACGGTGCCGGTGCGCGAGGTGATGCGTTTCGCCTGGCAGAACCGCGCGACCTATGCACCGATTTTCATTGGTGTGGCGCTGCAGACGGTGCTTGCGTTTGGGATCCAGAGCTGGACCCCATCGTTCTTTATCCGTACCTACGGCTGGACCATCGCCCAGATCGGGTGGACCCAGGGGCTCATCATCTTCATCGCCTGGCCGCTCGGATTGGTACCAGGCGGCCTGGCCGCCGAGTGGCTGACTCGCCGCGGCTACGCCGATGCCAACATGCGCGTGGCGATAGCGGCGTTGCTGGCCTACACACCGTTCGCGATCGCGTTTCCGCTGATGCCCACGGCGCTGTGGTCAAACATCATGATTGGCCTGTCGGGCTTCTGCATCTCGTTCGGCATCGGCCCGCTGAACGCAGCGCTGCAGGTGGTCACGCCCGGCGAGATGCGCGGGCAGATCACGGCACTGTTCCTGTTCGTGTTCAACATCATCGGCTTCGGCCTGGGCTCGACCATCGTGGCGCTGTTCACGCAGTACGTGTTCGGCTCCGAGGCGCTGCTGCGCTACTCGCTGTCGACCACAGTGGCGATCCTGGCGCCGGTCGCCGCCCTGGTCATGGCCTCGGGCCTCAAGGCCTTCGGCGCCAGCGTGATTCGCGCGCGCAGCTGGCACTGAACCGATGTACACAGACGCCTATCCGCATCCGGTGACCGGCCGCCCGGTCGAGCGAGGTTCGCCATGACGGACCGGTTTCCCGCGTCGATGGATTTTGCAGGCTACAACGCCCCGTCACGGATCGAGTGCGACATCTACGATCTGGTGCTGGAAGGCACGCTGCCTGATGAGATCGAAGGCAGCTGGTACCGCAGCGTGCCCGATCCGCAGTATCCGCCGTTTCTGGGTGACGACACTTTCCTGAGCGGCGACGGCATGGTGAGCCGCTTTCGCTTCGAGCATGGGCATGTCGACCTGCGCCAGCGCTACGTGCAGACCGCGCGCTTCACGGCCGAGCGTGCCGCCCGGCGTTCGCTGTTCGGCCGCTACCGTAATCCGTATACCGACGATCCGAGCGTGCGCGGCGTCGATCGCGGCGCCAACAACACCACACCGATCTGGCATGGCGGGCGCCTGCTTGCCCTCAAGGAGGACAGCCGTGCCGTCGAGCTCGACCCGCACACGCTCGAGACGCGCGGTCCCTGGGACTACCAAGGCCAGCTGCGCAGCCAGACCATGACCGCGCATACGCGCGCGGACTTCGATACCGGCGAGCTGTACTTTTTCGGCTACGAGGCGGGCGGGCTGGCGACTCGCGATGTCGCCTACTGCGTGGCCGATCGTAATGGTCGCTTGCTGCGGGAGGAATGGTTCGAGGCGCCGTACGTGTCGATGATGCACGACTTCGCGGTGACCAAGGAGCACGCGATCTTTCCGGTGTTCCCGACTACCGCGAGTCTGGAGCGCATTAAGGCCGGCGGCCCGCACTGGATCTACGAGCCCTCCAAGGACATCTATGTCGGCATCATGCCGCGCAACGGCTCGGTGCGTGATTTACGCTGGTTTCGGCGCCCGGCCGGCTCGGCCTATCACTTCCTGAATGCCTACTCGGAGGGCCAGCGCGTACATCTGGATTTCGGACTGGCCAACATGAACCCGTTTCCCTTCATCCGCGAAGCCTCGAACATTCACATGTCGCCGGCCGACATCAAGAGCCAGCTCGTGCGCTGGACCTTCGATCTGGCCGGTCCGGGCGAGAACATCGAGGAGCAGGTGCTCGGCCCGCCCGGCGACCTGCCGCGCATCGCCAACCGCGATCACATGCGCGATTACCAGATCGGCTATTACCAGCGCTTCGACCCCGCCGTGGGACCGCCGCTGGTCGCCGGTCCGGTGGGTGCCGGCTTCAATACCATCACGCGACTGCAGGTGAAGACCGGCCAGATGAAGAATCTCGCGATGGACGCCCGATCGACCGTGCAGGAGCATGTGCACGTTGCCTCGCGGATCGCCGGTCACGAGGGCTATCTGATGTTCGTGGTGGACCGCCACGATACCGCACTGTCCGAAGTGTTCGTGGTCGAAGCGGAACATCTCGATCGCGGCCCCCTGGCCCGCATCCAGCTTCCGTTTCGCCTGCGCTGTGGCGTGCACGGCAACTGGGTGCCGGCCGAGGAGCTGCCAGCCGAGTAGCAACGCGGGCCGCGCTCGACGCGAAGGCGATCCGCCGCGGTTCGCTACGGGCCCCGACGCACGTCACGCTCGGCGCTGTCGAGTCCGCCGCGCAGCACGTAGGCATCGAAACCGCGCTCCACCAGGATGTACGCGGCGGCGGAGCTGCGCCGGCCGGTGTCGCAATAGACGATATACCTGGTCGCGCGATCCAGCGTCGACACCTTGAGGCGGATGAAATACAGCGGGATGTTGAGCGAGCCCTCGATTGCGAGATTCTGGTGCTCCGAGGGCAGGCGCACATCGAGCCAGCGGCCGCCCTGCAGGATCATCGCTTTCGCCTCGGCGTACGACACCCACTTCACCAGCGGCTCGTTCATCAGGTCGCGGAAGTCCTGCTTGTTGAGTCGCATCAGCACGCCATCGGTAATCATGCTCACGGTGGCATTGCGCTTGGCCTCGGAAATCAGCGCTTCCTCTCCGAACGTGTCGCCGATTCCCAGTTCGGCCAGCTTCAGGCCGCCGCGATTCATCGGCGTCTCACGCGTGACCAGGCATTTGCCGCTCACGATGGCGTAGAAAAAATCGCCCTCGGCACCCTGCTGAATCACGGTCTCGCCGGCGCGGTAATTGACGCGCTGCATGCGCATGAATATGGCCTGGATGTTGGCCGGCGGGATGCGGTGGAAGGCCTGGGTCTGCAGCAGCGTGGTCATCCAGTCGTCGCCACCGGTGCCGGCGAACTGGGCCTGCAGCTCGGCCACCTCGTAGGTGCCGGTCTGATCCCAGGTGATCATCATGTCGAGCAGTTCGCTGTCGACCGTCAGGCACTCGATCGGATCCACGGCGCGGGCACTGACTTTGCGCGGCAGTGCCGGCGCGATCGGATTGCGCGCTTCGGGGCTGCCGGCACGAATCATCGCCAGCGTGTTGGTGCCTTCGCGCAGCTCGATCAGACCCGACACCAGCCAATAGGTGCGCCGGTCCTTGTCGCCTTCCTTGAACAGCACCCGGTTCGCCGGAACCTGCGTGATCGACACTTTGCGCGCCAGGGCGACCAGATTTTCTTTCTTCATGCCTTCGAATGGCGAGAATTTCCGGAGCAACGCCACATCGACAGCCCGTTCTTCGCTCATGAGCGCGAGGCCTCAATTCCTCTCGTCAGTAGTTCACACCCTCTCGGTGCAATCGATGGTAGCACAGGCGTTTCCCCGGACGGTCAGGCGGTGTCAGCGAGCGCGCCCCAGCCGGCATCGGGGCGAAAGCGTGCGCCGTAGCGCTCGGCGAGCACCGTAAGGCGCGCCACGCACGCTTCGAGTCCGCGGGCGCGAGCGTAGGCGAGCGGGCCGCCGCGAAACGGCGCGAAACCGGTGCCAAAGATGACCCCGGCGTCGATCAGATCCGCGTCTTCGACGATCGCCTCCCGCAGGCACGCCACGCATTCATTGACCAGCGCCAGGATCAGCCGGTCGGCAAGATCCTCCGGCGCGGCCACGCGCTGCGCTGGCCGCACGATCTTGCCTTCGTGCCACGGATAGAAGCCCTGTCCGCTCTTGCGCCCGAGTTTGCGTTCCTGCACCAGCTGGCGCACCCGTTCAACGTATGGCGGCGCTTGCTGGCTTAGCTCGCGTGTGACGATCTCCCCGACGTGCAGCAGCACGTCCAGACCGACCACGTCGGACAGCTCCATCGGACCCATGGGCATGCCGAACTCGACCGCGGCCCGGTCGATGGCGTTGAAAGCGATGCCTTCCCCGGCGGCGTGCAGGGCTTCGAACAGGTATGGGAACAGCACCCGATTGACCAGGAATCCGGGGCTGCTGCGGCACGGAAGCGGCAGCTTGTCGATGCGCCGGGTCAAGGCCATCGCGCTCGCCAGCACTTGCGGCCGCGTGGCCGGGAAATGCACCACCTCCACCAGCGGCATCTGCGCCACCGGGTTGAAGAAATGCAGGCCGACCAGGCGGCCCGGGTCAGCCAGGGTCGCTGCCAGCGATTCCAGCGTCAGGCTGGAGGTGTTGGTGGCGAGCACGGCGTCGGGTCGCAGCCGCGGCTCGGCGGCCGCATACAGGGCCTGCTTGGCGCGCAGATCCTCGAAGATCGCCTCGATGACGACATCGGCTGCGGCAGCGCCGTCGCCTGCCACATCGGCCGTAAGCCGCCCGGCCGCAGCATCGCGCTCGGCCGGAGTGGACAGCCGCTTGGCGTACAGCGACGCGGCGCGGGCCAGCGCCGGTTCGATCAAACTCAGCTCCCGGTCCTGGAGCGTGACCTGAAGGCCGCGCAGCGCACACCAGGCGGCGATGTCCCCACCCATGACGCCGGCGCCGATCACGTGCACGCGCTCGATGGCTGTGGCGCTTTTACCCGCCAGCGCCTTGAGTCGATCCTGCAGCAGGAATACGCGGATCAGGTTGCGTGCGCTGTCGCCGCCGAGCAGCACTGCGAACGAGCGTGCCTCCGCCGTCATGGCCGCAGCGCCGTGCGCGCCGTACTTGGACCACAAATCGACGATGGCATAGGGCGCCGGGTAGTGCTGCGGCCGGGCCTGCTTCCGAAGCTGTCGCAGCAGCACCGGGCGCAGCAGTGCGCGCAGCCCCGGCCAGCTCAGCGCCCGTTCAAACGCTGCAGCTCGACGCGGCGGCGGTGCGTCACGAATGATCTGGCGCGCAGCCGCATCCAGTTCACCCCTGGTCGCGACCAGGCGATCCACCAGCCCGAGCCTGAGCGCCTGATCGGAGCGCACGTTGCGCCCGGTGAGCATCAGCTTCATCGCCGGCCGTACCCCGAGCAGCCGCACGCTGCGCACGGTGCCGCCAAATCCCGGGTGCAGCCCGAGCTGCACTTCCGGCAATCCCAGCGCCAGTTTTGAATCGCCGACGGCCACGCGATAGCGGCACGCGAGTGTAAGTTCCAGGCCGCCGCCCAGCGCATAGCCGTGGATGGCCGCCACGGTCGGATAGGGCAGCGCCTCGAGTCGGGAGAAGAGGCGCTGTCCGAGCTCTATCATTTCGACCGCGCGCGCATCACCCGCCAGCGTCATGATTTCGCGGATGTCGGCGCCGGCGATGAAGCCGGAAGGCTTGGCGGAGCGCAGCACCAGCCCGCGCAAGGCGCGTCCCTCGGCCGTCGCCACGTGTTGCTGCAGCTCGAGCAGTACCGCGCGGCCCAGGGTGTTGGCCGAACTGCCTGGTCGGTCGATCGTGAGCCAGCCGATATCGTCAGCATCGACGTCAAGGCTGCAGGCCGCTTCGGTCACGGGAACTCCGGCCCGATCGAGTTGCCGTTGAGCTCAAAATCGCACACCAGCGGCCGATGATCGGAGAAGGTGACGGCCGGGATGCGGAACGAAGTGACGTCGATGCCCCGGCTTACCAGGATGAAATCCAGCTCGACCCGCGGGTGGCGCGACGGAAACGACGGCAGCCCCTCGATGTTGGCGCTGCGCAGCCCGGCCGCGCGCATGAACAGAAAAATCTCGTGCGTGCCCCAGAAGGTATTGAAGTCGCCGGCGACGATTACCGGTTTGGGCGAGCGCACCACCAGATCGTGCAGCGTGCGCAGCTGGTATTGGCGGTGGCGAAACTTGAGCGACAGGTGCACCAGGAATACGCACAGCTGATCGAGTTCGAGCTCGATGATCAGGCGCTTGATGCCGGTATCGAAGTAGTGGAAACGTTCACCGGTCACCCGCGGAGCCGCCAGCAGCGCATTGGACTGTTTGCGAACGATGGGTACCAGCTGGTTGATCGAACCGGTGCCATACTTGCACTGGTGCGCCGTGTAGTGCCCGAGCGCGTCGGCCACGTGCGTGGCCTGATTGACCATGCCGGTACGCACCGAGCCGGTATCGACCTCGATCAGACCCACCAGGTCCGGGTCTTCGCCGCGGATAAGTTCAGTGATGCGCTCCAGCACGCGCCGGCTGCTGCGAAGATAGCCGGCGCCCGGGACCGGAAAGTGGAATGCCGGGCCGGTGCCGGTGGCATAGCGGATATTGTAAACAAGCAGTCTCACGGCAGCGGCAGTCGGTCTCTATCCATTCGGCCGGCCGTCACAGTACACTGGGAGCATGTCGCAGCGCGATCCCATTCGGGTATTTGTCACCCACTGCTTCGAGGAGGGTGACGACTACCTGCGCGTATTCGAATACATCGAGAGCGCGCAGAACTTTTATTATAAGAATTGCAGCGCGCCGGAAGTGCGCCCGCCGATGGGTGGACAGGAAGGGCTGCGCGAAGAACTGCGCCGCCAGATCACGCCGGCCGAAGTGGTGATCGCTTTGTCGAGCCTGTACCCGCAGCAGCAGGATCTGCTGGTGTTCGAGCTCAACTACGCCAAGGCCAGCGACAAGCCGGTGCTGCTGCTGCCGCATTTCGGCCTGGAGCAGCCGCGGGCCAAGGCCCTCAATGGGCTGTTCGATGAGACGGTGTCGTGGGATGAGCGGGCGCTGGTGGATGCGGTGAAGCGACAGGCGCGCCATGAAGACACCACGCGCTGGGACACGATCGAGTTCAAGCTCGATTAGGAGTTGCTGCTGGCCTCGGAGGCCATGTACATCGCCAGCGGCACCACCGGGCGGGCGTTGCGTGCGGCCACGTGATGACTCATACCGGCCGTCATCCCATACAGCCTTATCACCAGCTCGGCATAGTGACAGGCCTGATCATTGGACAGCTTGCGCACCGACGCCTTCACGACATCATCGCCGGGCAGGGCGGTGGCGCGATGCAGGGCCTGGATCATGTCGCCGAATTCGGCAGCCAGCTCGGCAGGGAGATCGGACTGGTCAATGCCATGCAGGTATCTGCAGTAAGCGTCGAACAATCGTTCCTTGATGTGGCCGGGGCCCGTCAGGGACAGCGCTGCCGCCTCCAGGCGCGCACATAATTCGGGCATCTCTTCAGCTCCCCGGCGCCTGTCGTTCACTTGTGCGCATATGGACGTTGCAGCGCTAAGTTAACGTGACGCCTTAATAGTTGTCGTTCCAGGAATCCTTGTGTGTTCAAGGCTATGCGGAGCGAATATAGCGCGATGCCTACGAAACTCAAGGGGTGGAAATCGCATCGCTGACAGCGCGGACTGAACGCAGATCCTCGGCTTTCTCGCCGCAGTTTCGCTGCCAGATGAAGCTAAGTTGTAAAGAGAAGACGATAACGCCCTGATAAGGCGATGGAATAAATCAGCAGCACTGAAATGCCGGAGACGTGTCCCGCGCCACAGTCTGCGGCGCGTCGCCGGTGAAGCCAGATCTGCCAGGTGAGAGGGTCGATAATAAAGTTGCCGCTCGATGTCGACACCTGATCATCACGCTAACATTCGCGCCTCCAGGGCAGATGGCCTTCTTCGAAGGTGACGCGGTGGCGGCAAGAAAAGCGGACAAACCACGCAGCGCGCGCGCGCGCGGACTGCGCACGCTGCAGCATCAGACGCTGCCCCCGAAGACGCGCTACGCAATCGATACCGAGGTCTGGTTCCGAGGCCTGGTGGTTGAGCATCAGCCCGCCGCCCGGCACCAGCAGCGCTGGTCGACCAAGGATCAGGTGCATGACGAGGCGATCGCCTGGTTTCTGGAGCAGCACGCCGACCGGCCGTTCGAGCCTTATCCAGCCCGGCGCGCGGCCGATGAGGATCTGACCTTCTGGGTGGACTCGCGACTGATGCAGCGTGCGCGCCGCATGGCGCAGCGCGATGGCGTCAAGGTGGCACGGCTGATCGACGCCGCGCTAAGCTGCTACGTGAGGCAACATCTGCCGGAAGCGCTGCTGCAGTTTCGCCAGCGCGTGCAACTTGAGGCCTACCGGCTTTACCAGGGCGTGAGCCCGCGCGCCGGGCGCGCACGCCGGGCGCGCAAGGCAGGGGCGTAGAACATGCAGATCCGCGCCGGGTACGAGCTGATCTACGACTCCCCGAAGCCGACGCCGCTGATACTGACGCTGAACATTCACTACAGCCGCGCGTCGGACCTGATCCGGCCCGATCACCTGATCACGCTGCCATCGGTTCCGATGTCGAGTTACCGCGACGGGTTTGGCAATTGGTGTACGCGCCTGGTCGCGCCCCAGGGGCGGCTGCGACTATCGGCGGATGCGTTGGTGCAGGACACCGGCATACCCGAGCCGACCACGCCCGCGGCCCGGCAGCACGAGGTGCAGGATCTGCCGGAGGAGACCCTGGTATTTCTGCTGGGCAGCCGCTATTGCGAGACTGACCGGCTGTCCGAACTGGCCTGGAGCCTGTTTGCAAAAACCCCGCCGGGCTGGGCGCGGGTACAGGCGATCTGCGATTTCGTGCACAACTATCTGGTGTTCGGCTACCAGCATGCCAGCAGCACCAAGACCGCGCTACAGGCCTACGCCGATCGCAACGGTGTGTGCCGCGACTACGCTCACCTGGCCGTTGCCTTTTGCCGCTGCATGAACATACCGGCGCGCTACTGCACCGGTTATCTGGGCGATATCGGTATGCCGCCACCGTATGGGTTAATGGACTTCGCGGCCTGGTTCGAGGTGTTCCTGAGCGGCAGCTGGCACACCTTCGACGCGCGCAACAACCAGCCACGCATCGGGCGCATCCTGATTGCGCGCGGTCGCGATGCCGCGGATGTCGCGATCAGCACGGCATTCGGCGCCAATACGCTCGCGAGCTTTCGGGTGTGGACCGACCAGGTGATCGATGACGAGCGCGCGCCTTCGGGATAAGCTTGCGCGCGGATCGGGGGTGAACCATCAAGGGGGCGCACAATCATGGCTGAGAGTGTCTACAAGGTCATCGAGCTCGTCGGAACCAGCACCGAATCATGGGAGAAGGCGGCCGCGGCTGCCGTGGTTCGCGCCAGTAAGACGCTGCGCGATTTGCGCGTGGCCGAAGTCGTGCAGCTGGATCTGCAGCTCAAAAGCGGCAAAATCGAGGCCTATCGGGCGAAATTGAAGGTGTCGTTCAAGTACGAGGGCGGCCAGTGAGGGCTACGCTCTCGCCGCGGGCGCGCCGGTAGACCTCGGCGGCCGCACCGAGGCTGAGCAGCAGAATTCCCAGCCCGACCAGAAGGTCCGGCCACGCCGAGTGCCACGCGAGCGTCAGGCCGGCGGCCGCAAGTATCGCCAAGTTCGCCCATACATCGTTACGCGCGGACAGGAACGCTGCGCGCGACAGACTGCCGCCCAGGTGACTGACCCGGGCCAGCAGCAGCGCGCAGCTCAGGTTCACCGCCAGCGCACCTGCTGCGGTCAGCGACAGCGGCAGGGGCGCAGGGACGGCCGGCAGCATCAATTTCCCCCAGGCGGTCCACAGCGTCGCGACACCGGGAACCAGCAGCACGGCGGCCAGCAGGACTCCGAGCCGGGCGCGCTGCCGCGGCTGTAAATGCAGTGCCACCACGATCAGCGCGCTGAGTGCCGTGTCCTCGAGAAAGTCGATGGAATCGGCAAATAGCGCGACCGAGCCGATGTGGCGCGCGACGGTGAATTCGACGGCAAAGTAGCCCAGATTCAACAGCGCGACCCCGATGACGACGCGCCGCACAGCGCTCGAGCCTGGCGGGGCGGGCGCTCGCATCAGCGATCGATCCCGGACCTGCCGGCGCCCGCCACGATGGTCACGCTTTGCGTGTGCGGATCGAATACGATCCGCGCCTCGTCGCGCTCGAGCTGACGCAGCACCTGCGCCACTTTTTCCTCCAGCGAGAATTCGCGCTCGCCGTAATCGGTACCTTCGCGCAGCACGAACGATTCCAGCACCGCCCGCAGCGCCTCGGGCGATAGTTGCGTGTGCCGGATCGGGATCAGGGCTGGCGGCTGGTCAGACACGAAATCCGGGGCGAAATATGTTATAAGTCATGGTATTGAAATCTATGGTTAAGGTCATTGAAGAGCTATGGCTCGGGGCAGTTGCCGCGGCAGTTGGCAGATATGCTGCACGCGTGATCGACTAGCCCGGGCGAAGCTGGTAAATAGGTGAGTTAACCCAATATAGGTCGGATGGGGAGTATTCATAAGATGGCGCCACCCGCAGCTCGAGCCGAGGCTGCCCCGATAAACTGGGCTGCCTCCCTGATGTTCGTGCTCACCTCTGCGGTCGCGGTCACGGTGGTCCCCTGGTACGGCATCGCGCACGGCTATCACGCCGCCGCGTGGATCTGGTTCACGCTGTTTCTCGGCGCCAATGGCATGGCGATCACCTGTGGGTATCACCGCCTGTTTGCCCACTGCACCTACGAAGCCCATCCGATTCTCAAAGTGGCCTACCTGTTTTTCGGTGCCATGGCGCTGCAAAACAGCGCCCTGAACTGGGCTGCCGCTCACCGCGTGCATCACCGCTTCATCGACGATCCGGAACGCGACCCCTACTGCGCGCGCCGCGGGTTCTGGTTCTCACACATCGGATGGATGCTGCGCAGCTATCCGAGCGGCGAGCCGGATTTCAGCACAGTGCGCGACCTGCAGCGCGACCCGATGGTCATGTGGCAGCACAATCACTACCTGCTGGCCGCCCTGTCCACCAATTTCGGGCTGCCGCTGCTGGTCGGATACCTGACCGGGGACGTATGGGGGGTGTTCCTGCTCGCTGGCGTTCTGCGGCTGGTTGTCAGCCACCATTTCACGTTTTTTATCAATTCGCTGGCACACATGTGGGGCTCCCAGCCCTACACCGACCAGAACACGGCGCGCGACAATGGTGTGGTGGCGCTGCTGACGTACGGCGAGGGTTACCATAATTTCCATCACATGTTCGCGCACGACTATCGCAATGGCCTGCGCTGGTGGCAGTGGGATCCGTCGAAGTGGTTCATCAGCGGCATGAGCCTGGTGGGATTGACCCGCAACCTGAAGCGAGTACCTTGGTTCAAAATTCAGCGGGCGTTGCTCGACAACCAGTTCCAGCGCGCCGAGCGCCGGCTGGCGAGCCTTCCCGGGCGTGCGCACCTGGAGCTGCTGCGCGCCCGTGTGGCCGAGGAATACGACGCGTTCTCAAGAGCGGTGGCCGAATGGGCGCACCTGCGCGAGCAATGGCTGGAGAACACCAAACGGGCCATGCTGGAGCGCTGGGAGCAGTCGAATCTGCAGGCGCGGCTGCGGGAACTGGAATACGGGCTGCGATTGCAGTATCGTCGAATGCGCGTGCTTCAAGCCCAGCTCGGATAATACGCACGCGGCCGCGCCGGTCAGCGTCAGCACTCTCGAAGAGGTGGCAACAGCGCAATGATCAGTTGATCTGGAAGCAGGGTTCCGCATGAACGCCAATCCTAAATCCGAAAGTTTTGCCGACTTTCCCGATGACGCTCCGGCGCCCAGCCAGACGCACAGCTCCTTCGCGGGGCGACTGCTGCGCCGCCTGTTGTCGAGCTTCGGCAATCCGCCGGTCGAGTTCATATTGTGGAGCGGTGAGCACGTCGCGCCCGACAGCGGCAGCGCCGCCACGATCAAGGTCCGGATTCATGACCGCGCGACGCTGTTGCGCGTGCTGCGCGATCCACAGGTGCAGTTCGGCGAGGCTTACAGCAGCGGTCGGGTCGAGGTCGAAGGCGACCTGATCCAATTGATCGAGCTGATCTATCGCGGCATGCCGGCCCAGCCGGCCGCGAACTCCCTGCGCCACCGGTTGGTCAACTGGTTTCGCCGCTCGCAGCGCAATACCCTGGCCGGTTCGCGCCGCAACATCCATCACCATTACGACATCGGCAATGAGTTCTACGCCTTATGGCTCGGCGAAACCATGGCCTACACCTGCGCCTACTATCCGACCGCCGATGCCAGCCTGGAGCAGGCACAGATCGCGAAGATGGACCACGTGTGCCGCAAGCTGCAGCTCAAGCCGGGAGATTCCGTGGTCGAGGCTGGTTGCGGCTGGGGTTCGCTGGCCTTGCATATGGCCAGCCGCTACGGCGCCCGGGTCCGAGCCTTCAATATTTCCGGCGAGCAGGTGGCGTATGCGCGCGAGCGCGCCAGGCAACAGCAGCTGGATGATCGGGTTGAATTCATCCAGGACGATTACCGCAACATCTCCGGTCACTACGACGTATTTGCATCGGTAGGCATGCTCGAGCATGTCGGGCGCGAGAACTACGCGGAACTCGGGCGAGTGGTGCGACGCTCGCTCGGCGCATCTGGCCGGGGACTGATTCATTCCATCGGCCGCAATCACCCAGGCCTCCTGCATCCGTGGATTACGCGGCGGATTTTCCCTGGCGCCTATGCGCCTTCGCTCGCCGAGATGATGCAGATTTTCGAGCCCTCGGGTCTGTCGGTCCTGGATGTGGAGAACATCCGCCTGCACTACGCACTGACGCTGCGCCACTGGCTGGATCGCTATCGGGTCGCCGAGGATCGGGTGCGCAAGATGTTCGATGACACCTTCGTGCGTATGTGGCGACTGTACCTGGCCGGATCGGTGGCGGGATTTGAGACCGGCACGCTGCAGCTGTTCCAGGTGCTGTTCACGACGCGTGAGAACAACCACATTCCCTTGACCAGGCAGTACCAGTATTCCGCCTGATACGGGCCGGCCGCATGCGTAACTGTGAAGTCATCGTGGTCGGCGGGGGACCGGCGGGAGCATCGGCCGCGCGGCGGCTGAAGCAGGGCGGAGCCGACGTGCTGGTGCTGGACAAGGAGGAATTCCCCAGGCCCAAGCTGTGTGCCGGCTGGATCACTCCAGAGGTGGTGCGCGACGTCGATCTGCAGCCGGGCGACTATCCGCACCGATTCTTAAGCTTCCGCCGCCTGCACTGGCATCTCAAGGGCCTGCACCTGCCGATCCCGTGCGTGCAGCACTCGATACGCCGGATCGAGTTCGATGCCTGGCTGCTGCAGCAGTCTGGCGCGGAAGTAGCCGCGCACGGCGTGCGCGATATCCATCGCGACGGCAGCGACTACATCATCGACCGGCAATTTCGCTGCAAGTATCTGGTGGGCGCGGGCGGCACCGCCTGCCCGGTGCACCGGAGTTTATTTCGCCAGACACTTCCCAGGGTGCGCGCCCTGCAGACGGTGACACTGGAACTTGAATTTGAGTATGAATGGAGCGATGCCGATTGCCACCTGTGGTTCTTCGAGCACGGACTGCCCGGCTACAGCTGGTATGTACCCAAAGCGCGCGGCTGGCTCAATGTCGGCATCGGCGGCATGGCACAGCGCCTGAAACAGCGCGGCGAAGACATCTGGTGGCACTGGCGAGGATTCGCCGATCGGCTCGAGCGCCGGTTCGGCATGCGCATTCCGGCCGAGCCGTCGGGCTACAGCTATTACGTGCGCGGACCCATCGACGGCGCGCGCCTGGATAATGCCTTTCTGACCGGGGATGCGGCCGGCCTTGCCACACGCGACCTGTGTGAAGGCATCGGTCCGGCCGTGCGCAGCGGTGTGCGCGCCGCCGAAGCCATCCTCCACGGTGCCCCCTACGAGCTCGCGGACGTGACCGGTGCCAGCATGGGCGGCGGCTGGATCAGCCGCATGATCGACTGGGGATTCACCCGCGGCATCGGCCGGCCAACGATACCGGCCCACGCCGCCATCTGACCACGGGGCAGCCACGCATGCCGGCGCCGGGGTCGGTGCGGCTGTGTGGTCTCTCTACATGGTGACGGCTGGCTGCCCCATCGAACGTGCCGCGCGGCCAAGATGCTTGTGGTAGCAGATGATCACGGCCAGTTCAGTCTTGTAGACGTGGTCGACCAGGCCGTAGAAAGCGTCCAGCGACAAGCCGTCGTCGAATCGTTCAGCCACCAACTGGAATCGGGGCGCACAACCGCCGCGAGCTGCCTGGTCGAGGCGATACTCGATATAGTCGCGCAGCAGCGTCAAGGTGAGTTCGACATTGAACGCGTCCCTGGCATCGTCCGACAGCGTGTCGTACGCGCTCACCAGGCCGGCCTCGATGCTCCTGTTGGTGAGCACGACGACGCTGTTGGTCCGGTTCGGCAGCGACAGCACTTCCATCACATGAGTGCTGGTTGCGGGGTAATCGAATCGCAGCGACCAGCGGAAAGCGGGATTTTCNNTCCACCAGCAGCACCCAGGCGTTGAGCAGCGCCACGGTGATCGACAACACGACCGTGAGCGCGAACCACGCAAGGCCTCCGGCCAGATAGCCGCGCAGCGACAGCCCGGCCAGCAGGAGCGGCAGCGTTGCTGCCTGGTACAACAAAAAACGAAGCAGGTTGTAGCGCAGGTATTGTCGCCGCAGCAGATCCTTGATCTGCAGCGCCGTCGGCAGTCCCCAGGCGGGAAGCCAAAGCAGCAGCAACATCAGCCCCAGTCGCGCCGCGGGCTGGCCCGGTACCAGGGCGAGCAGCGCGCCGATCAGCGCGGCGGCCAGCAGCACGATGGTCTCGGCCGCCCGTCCGGGGATACCGGGCAACTGCAGTATGCGGCTGAGGTTGATCGACAGCGCGACGAACACCAGGCCGGCGAGCGCGCCCGCGGTACCGGAGGTCGCCACCAGAAAATCACTCCAGCCAGTCGTCTCGCTCACGGCGGCTCGCGCCCGGATTCGACCGCAATCAGGTGGGTGACGGTCGGCGGCTGCAGCAGCAGCCGGTGCATCCGATCCTGCAGCACCCGATCGGCGTGAGTCACGCGCTGGTGCTGACGCAGATGCTCGATCCACGACTCGACCATGAAGGTTTCCATGAAACTGCCTTTCTTCGCCGTGTCTTCGAACAATCCCCAGGCGTACGCGCCATCGCGGCGGCGTTCGTGGGCCAGGTGCCCCGCGGCCGCGAGGAACGCGCTGCGATCGCCGTCGGGGGCCAGCCGGTACGCCACCGTCACCAGCACCGGTCCGCGATCGCTTTCGATCTGGTGCGTGACCACCGGCACCGGCCAATGCATCGACGGCGTGAGATCCACACCGGCGCCGGTCTGCAGCTTCCAGCGCCAGGTCAGCGGTATCGCCAGCAGTGCGCCTAGCGCTGCAATGAAGTGCGCCAGTGGCAAGCCGGCGATGTCGGCCAGTTCGCCCCAGACGACGCTGCCGAGCGTCATGGCGCCGAAGAATACGGTGACGAATATTGCCAGACCGCGCCCGCGCACCCAATCCGGCAATGCCACCTGCGCCGATACGTTCAGATTCGCAAGCACGGCGATCCAACACGCTCCGGCGAGGAAGCTGGCTGCCACCGCGACAGCGGGGGTGCGTGCCAGGCCGAACAGGACCAGCGATACGGCGGTACCTGCCGTCGCCGCCGCCACCATCCGGTCCGGCCCGAGTCTGGATTTCAGCCACGGCAGCACGAAGGCGCCCCCGAGCGCCCCGGCACCGATGGCACCGAGCAGCACTCCGTACAGGCTCGGGCCGCCGGAGATCCGGTTGTGCGCCACCAGCGGCAGCAGTGCCCAATAGGCGCTGGCGAAAAGAAAAAACGCCACCGCGCGTAGCAGTGTGGCGCGCAAGAACGGGTTATGCCGCGCATGGCGAAAGCCGGTTTGCATGGCGCCGACGAATCCTTCCGCCGGCAGGCGGCTTGCGTCGCCACGCGGCGCGCGCCACCACAGCAGCGCCCCGATCACGCCCAGATTGCTCAGCGCATTGACCCAGAACGGCGCCGCGATACCGGCCAGGCCGATGATGCTTCCGGCCAGGGCCGGCCCGATGGCGCGGCTGATATTGATACCGACGCTGTTGGCCGCCACCGCGGGCGCCAGATCCTGCGCCGGCACCAGCAACGGCACCACCGACTGCCAGGCCGGGGCGGACAGCGCGCCGCCGACGCCGATCAGGAACATGAACAGCAGCAGCGTCGCGGGCGTGACGTGGCCCAATGCCACCAGCGCTGCGAATACCGCCGACAGCAATGTCGTGGCGGCCTCGACCCAGATCAGAAACCGCCGTTTGTCGAAGATGTCAGCCAGGGCGCCGGCGGCCAGCGCGAACATGAACATCGGCAGGTTGTTCGCGACCTGGACCAGCGACACCATGAGCGCGTCGCCGTTCAGACTCACCATCAGCCACCCGGCCGCCGCGTTGTACATCCAGCTGCCGATATTCGAGACCACCGTTGCGATCCAGACGACCGTGAAGGCACGGTGCCGGAATGCCGCCCGCGGCGATGTGGTGATGGTTGACGGGGTTGCGCGCTGGCTCGGTGCGGGGTGTTCGCGGCTGCTCACAGCTGAAATCTATTGCAGTCGGCCCCGGAAAGCGATCCGACCGCCCGAACGCATCGCCGCACGCCAGCCTGGATGGCACACGCCACGTGGTCGCACTCGGGCGCCAAACCGCACGGACATTTCGATCGAAAGGGCGCGGCAACTGGTGTTCTTGCTTGCACCCGCCCAGCGCTATATGCCAGCCTGTCGGGCGCGCTCGCGCGTCAGCGCGAGCAGAATGTCTACCGTAGGGGTAGACACATGGGTCAACACTCCCAATTCGTGGACCGCCGATACCAGCGCGTCGATTTCGATGCTGCGACCACTCTCCAGGTCCTGCAGCATCGACATCTTGTGCCCGGTGGCGAGCCCGGCTACGTCCAGCCGGCGTTGTATCATCGACTCGGGAATATCGATCTGGAGCGCAGCGGCGACGCTCCGGCACTCATGCATCACCGCGGTACACACGCCGCGTAGTCCGGGCTCGCTGGTGATCTGGTCGAGGGTCGCCAGTGTCAGCAGGCTGATCGGATTGAAGCAGGCGTTACCCCAAAGCTTCAGCCAGATGTTCCAGCGAATATTCTCGCGCACCGGGGCATCGAAACCGGCCTGCACCAGGGTTTGCGCCAGGGCCTGGACGCGCTCAGAGCGGCTGCCGTCGGGCTCACCCAATGTGAATCGATTGAATTCATGGTGGGCGATCACCCCGGGGGACAGCACGGCACAGGCCGGATCCACCACGCAGCCAATCGCGCGTGCCGGACCGATGGTGTTCCACTGGCGCCCGTCGCGATCCACCGATTGCAGATGATGGCCCTCGAAGGCGTCCCCCACCTGATTGAAGTACCACCATGGGATGCCGTTCATGGCGGTGACCACCGAGGTCTGTGGACCGAGGAGCGGCAAAAACTGCTCACACGCTTCCCACGCCTGATGCGCCTTGAGCGCACAAATGACGACGCTCTGCGGTCCAAAGTCGGCCGGCCGGTCGCTCGCAGGCACTCGCGCGATCTTCTCCAGGCCCCCGATCCGCAAACGCAGGCCGTCATGCTGGATGGCTCGCAGATGAGCGCCGCGGGCGATGACACTGACCTCGTTGCCCGCAAGCGCAAGCTCCACGGCGAGATAGCCGCCGATGGCTCCGGCACCAAATACGCATATTTTCATGGCGCGTGACTGATCCTAGCGGTGTAGCACGAGACGCACGCCCACGGCGCAGCGTTCAGGGAGATGCAACGATTCGCGCGCCAGATCAGTCGCTATCGTCACCGACCGAGTCGAATTCCAGCTGGTCCACAATTTTTCTGCGGCCGGCGATCTTGCGCGCGCGATCGAGAATATGGTAGAGGTCCCATTCATCAGAGACCACGCCTTCGAGATATACCACGCCGTTCCTGGTGGAAATGGTCACATGGTCCGCAAAGATCCACGGGTCTTCCGCAATCGAGTGGACGACCGCCCGGGTAACCTCCTCGTCCGAGGCGTTGGGCGGCAGTCGCTGGCCCGTGATCACGATCGGCGCAAGTTCGGAGGATCGCGGCTTGGCCGGTTTGTCGGCTGCCTCCGCACGCCAGCAAAGGACAGTGATGCAAGCTGACAGCGCACAGAATCCCAGCCCCGTTAACATCCCGTGGCAGGTGCGGCGGCTCATGGCAAAGCGTCTGAAAACTGCGCCAAAAATAGAGCGTATCCTGGCTAAAGACTAATCCAAATTCGGGGCCTTCCACAGACGCACCCGAAAATCTCACCGCCGAAGCAGCCTAGTCGCTGTATGGCGAGTTGCCGATACCCTCCAGTTCCAGCTCCATGTCGTTGACGACGCGCCTGACGCCATCAACCGACAGCGCATCCTGCTGCGCGGTGTACATGTCGAAATCGTTCCAGACATAGCCACTGAGGTGAACCACTCCTTTATCGACGTGGATCTTGATGTGATCGGTGTAGATATGAGAGTCCGCCTCCAGCGCACTCCGGACGGCATTCTCGGTCGTTCGATCCTGCGACTCCTGTTCCGGGCTCTTCGTGGTTACACACGCCGCTGCACCGATGAGCAACGACACGATCGCGGTCGCGCCCAGACAGCGCTTCATGTATCGATTCATAGGGACTTACCTCTCGCGGTCAACACCGCTTCTGTGCGGCTGTCGGCCTGAATCCTAATCCAGACCGCGCTGCCTGCGCATCAAATCCGGCCGAAGCGTCCGCATCAATGCCGAAGCCTCGGCCGGAGTGCCACTACGCGGTCAAACCTGTCAGAACTTGTAGTCCACGCCGGTCGTGAATCCCATGTCATGACAGCCGCCCCAGGTCGTGGGACCGGAGCTGCTGAAGTCCTGGAACACAGTATTGGTGCCGTCGTGGCAATCGGTCTTGATGCCGTGCCCACCGGCACCGATGTCATAGTGCGCGTTGCCGTCGTTGATCGTCGCCGCACCGTTGAAGTAGAACGTCAGCTGCTTGTCGAGGCGATGCCGGTACAGGAACGTGTACATGTTCGCGACGTAATCGCCCTCCGAAGCCAGCAGCGCATTGAAGTTGTGCTGACCGGATGGATCACCGTTCGTCTTGAACGCATGCGCCCAGCCGACAGCGAGCACGTCGCGGCCGTCGGCCAGGTCCTGCTCCAGTGCGATCCAGGTGTCGGGGCGCTCACGCTCGTTCTGCCACTCCATGTCCGCGGGCACCTTGCGGAACATGTGCTCGTACAGCGCATCGACCACGAAGCCAAACGGGAAGCGATACTGGCCGCCATACTTGAAGGCGTACTCGTTGTAGACATCGTTCAGGTAGGGCGGAGAACCCTGGGCTGCCTCACCTGGGTTTTCGGCCGCCCATGCATTCCATTCCGCGAAGTCCAGCAGCGGGCTGTTGGTGGCCAGCAGGTAGTTGTAGTAGGGGCTATTGGCACCGATGCCATCGCTGTTGCGATTGGTCGAGCGGTGCATCTCATAGGCCGCGGTCAGGTACAGGCCGCCCGTCTCGTACTCGACGTCGATGCCGTACGCATCGCCGAAGGCGCCGTCGTCGCAGTTTTCCGGCAGATTGCCGCTACCCGGCGCATTGCTGCCCGAGCAATCGGATGAACCCAGCGGAATCGTGACGTTGTTGTAGTTCACGTTCTGCGAGGGTGACACCATTGCCTCAAAGCGGACGCCGGACCACACGGGCGATTGGTACTGGATGATGTGATCAAAGCGCTGGCCGAACTCCACGCGGTTGTCGCCGCCGGAATTGCCGACGATCGCGTTGTAGTTGCCCAGCGTGCTGCCGAACGGATTGAGCCGGTCGGTCGAGGTCTTGTATCCGCTGTACATGGTCCCGATCTTGACGCTACCCCAGCTCTGGCCCTTGAAGCCGATATAGGTATCCCCCAGGCCGACGGCACCGACAACGGTGTTGGACGACTTCGTCCACGTGTCCTGCAGACCCGGCGCAGCCGCCATATTCAGCCCAGTGGAGATCTGGTAGATGAAGTCCGTGTCCGAATTGCCGATCCGGTGCGTGCCGCGATAACCGATATTGGAACCGTTGCTGGAGATGGCCGGAATCCAGCCGACGCGACCGGTGGCCGTACCCTTGTTCGGCCCTGCCACCAGCCCCGAGGCGGGGTTGAGCGGATTGACGTAGCTCCACGGGAAGGCCGACTTCTGGTCGATGCCCTTGGTCGTGTCGTCTAACGACATGTCGAAGGTGCCAAAGAAGCCCTTGACGAACTGGTCGAAGCGGCTCTCCGGAGCCGACGGTGCCTTGCCTCCTGGCGCCGGGGCGGCGGGCACAGGGACCACGGGCGCAGGGACCGCGGCCTGTTGTGCCGCCTGCGCCTGCTGCTCCTGCTTCACCTGATTGAGTTGTCTGGACAGTTCGTCCATCTGCTGTTGCAGGGCACGTATGCGGTCCTGCATGGACTGGTCCTGCGCCGATTGCGCGGCGCTCGGGCCCGCGTAGATACAGATCATCAAACCGGAAGCCAGCAGCGCAACCAGCATTCCGGGCGCCTTGTTGATAGCCATGTCATCCCCCCGCTTGAGTAGTAACAAAAACTGAACCCTTTAGGATCGAGTCAACAAACCGTCGTCTGGCACCGTCCGCTCAGGCCGCCGGGATCAACCCGGCGCCACGCGCCCATTTGAACTTGGCTCCCAGCACGGCCACCGGGATCTCGGTCGAATAGGCATAGGCCGGGATGCCGTGCTGGTACAGGAACTCCGCCGCCTGCTCCACTTCCACGTCGCCGGCCAGTGAGGCGACGACCGGCTTGACGAAGCCCTTGCTGCGCATCTCGCTGACCACCTCGACCATCAGGCGCGCGAATACCATCGGTGGCGTGACGATGGTGTGCCAGTAGCCCAGGATCAGCGCGTGAATGCGCGGGTCCTCGAGCCCCAGGCGCACCGTGTTCTGGTAGGTGCTCGGCGGCTCACCGCCAGTGATATCCACCGGGTTGCCGGCGGCGCCAAAGGGCGGAATGAACTTGCGGAACGCGGCATCCAGATCCGCCGGCATCGCCATCAGCGTCAGTGCATTGTCGACACAGGCGTCCGACAACAGCACGCCCGAGCCGCCTGCGCCGGTGATGATCACGACGTTGTTGCCCTTCGGCGTAGGCAGTACCGGGATGCCGCGAGCGAATTCGAGCAGGTCGCGCAGTGAGCGCGCACGGATCACGCCGGACTGCTTGAATACGTCTTCGTAGATCTTGTCGTTGCCGGCGAGGGCGCCGGTGTGTGAGCTGGCCGCGCGCGCGCCCATGCTGGTGCGTCCCGCCTTGAGCACTACGATCGGCTTCTTCTTCGACACGCGCTTGGCGACTTCGGCGAATGCGCGGCCGTCCTTGAGATCCTCGCAGTGCTGGGCGATGATCTGGGTGTTGTCATCTTGCTCGAAGAAGGTTAGCAGATCGTCCTCGTCGATATCCGATTTATTCCCCAGCCCGACGATCGCCGACACGCCCATTTTGGCCGAGCGCGAGAAGCCGATGATCGCCATGCCGATGCCGCCGGACTGGGACGACAAGGCGGCCGTGCCCTTGACGTCATAGGCGGTGCAGAATGTGGCGCACAGGTTCTTCGGGGTGTAATAAAAACCGTAGATATTTGGCCCCATGAGGCGGATGTCGTACCTGCGCGCGATGGCCACCAACTCGAGCTGACCGGCGACGTTGCCGGTTTCGGCAAAGCCGGAAGGGATCAGCACGGCGCCGGGGATCTTCTTCTCGCCCACCTCGATCAGCGCCTGGGCGACGAATTTGGCCGGAATCGCGAACACTGCCACGTCGATGACGCCGGCAACGTCCTTGACGCTCTTATAGGCCTTCTTGCCCATGATCGAATCAGCGCTGGGATGAATCGGATAGATCTCGCCCTGGTAGCCGCCGTTGATGAGATTCTTCATCACCGAATTGCCGATCTTGCCGCTTTCGTTCGAGGCACCGATCACCGCTACCGCGTCGGGTTTCATGATGCGGTTCATCTGCCGGACGATGTCCTCCTTTTTCGGCCGATAGCGCGGCACCGGGGGAGTGAAATCGAGCACCACACGTACGTCGGCTGCGGTGGCGCCGCTGTTGGTGGCAAACACCGGGTTGAGATCGAGCTCCGAGATCTCCGGAAAGTCCGCCACCAGCCGCGACACGCTCTGGATCATGCCCGCCAGGGCATCGCGGTCGACCGGATCGGCGCCGCGAACGCCGCGCAGGATCTCCGCCGCCGCGATGCCATCCAGCATCGACAGGGCGTCCTCGCGTGTGGCGGGTGCCAGACGAAAGGTGATGTCCTTCAGTACCTCGACCAGGATGCCGCCCAGGCCAAATGCGACCAGTTTGCCAAAGGCCGGATCGGTGACCGCGCCGATGATCACTTCCTGGCCGCCGGCCAGCATCTGCTGCACCTGCACGCCGTTGATGCTCGCCTTCGGGTCGTAACGGCGCGCATTGGCGATGATACTGTCGAAGGCCTGCGCGGCGTGCTCGGCGTTCTTGACGCCCACCACGACGCCGCCCGCCTCGGTCTTGTGCAGGATCTGCGGCGATACGATCTTCATGACCACCGGAAAGCCGATGTCCGTGGCAAGTCTGGCCGCGTGGGCGGCATCCGCGGCCACGCCTTCCTTGGGTACAGCGATACCGTAGGCGTCGCAAATGGCCTTCGACTCCGGCGCGGTCAGTGCACCGCGCCCCGCGGCGCGGGCACAGTCGAGCAGCTTACGCACCGCAGCCCGGTCATGTGGCGAGTGGTCTGCCTGGCTGACGGCTGCACGGCCAAGCGCGCTGTCCTGGGGCATGTCAGATCACCTTTTCGGCGCGCAGTGCCGCGATTTCATCGGCGCCCAGGCCAAGCTCGGCCAGCACTTCATCGGTATGCTCCCCGAGCAGCGGCGAGCGCGTGACCTCGGTAGGGCTGTCGGACAACTTGATCGGGTTGCCGACCGACAGGTACTTGCCGCGGGTCGGATGCTCGACCTCCACGATGGTGCCGCTGGCGCGCAATGACGGCTCGGCGGCCAGTTCCTCCATCGACAGGATCGGACCGCAGGGGATGTCGTGCTTGTTGAACTCCTCCATGGCCTCGAACTTGGTCTTGGTCATCGTCCAGTGTTCGACCGCGGCAAAAATCTCCATCAGGCGCGGCAGGCGCGCGTGCGGTGTCGCGTAGTCGTGATCGGTAATCCACTCGGGTTTGCCGATCACGTTGCAGATCTCCTTCCACACCGGCGCCTGGGTGATGAAATAAAGATACGCATTAGGGTCGGTCTCCCAGCCCTTGCACTTGATGATCCAGCCCGGTTGGCCGCCGCCCGAGGCATTGCCGGCGCGAGGCACCGCGGAACCGAACTTCCCCTTGGGGTACTGCGGATATTCCTTCATGACCTTGTTGCGGGCAAGGCGCTGTTGATCGCGCAGCTTGACGCGGCACAGGTTCAAGACGCCGTCCTGCATCGCCGCCAATACGCGTTGGCCGCGGCCAGTGGTCTTGCGTTGGTACAGGGCACAGACGATGCCAAGAGCCAGGTGCAGGCCGGTGCCGCTGTCGCCGATCTGCGCGCCGGTGACCAGGGGCGGCCCGTCATCGAAGCCGGTGGTGGATGCGGCGCCGCCGGCACACTGGGCGACGTTTTCATACACCTTGCAGTCCTCGTACGGTCCAGGGCCGAATCCCTTGACCGAAGCGACGATCATCTTCGGATTGAGTTGCTGGATGCGCTCCCAGGTGAAGCCCATGCGATCGAGTGCGCCGGGCGCGAAGTTCTCGACCAGCACGTCGCAGTACCCGATGAGCTTTTCAAGCACCGCTTTGCCGGTCTTGTTCTTGGTGTCGAGTGTGATCGAGCGTTTGTTGTGGTTTAGCATGGTGAAGTACAGGCTGTCCACGTCGGGAATGTCGCGCAGCTGCTCGCGCGTAATGTCGCCGTGGCCGGCGCGCTCCACTTTGATGACGTCGGCGCCGAACCAAGCCAGCAGCTGGGTGCAGGTTGGACCCGACTGCACGTGCGTAAAGTCGAGTATACGGACGCCATCCAATGCTCTCGCCATCTACGGTCTCCGTGCGTTCCTTATTTGTACATGGTCTGATTCTTGGTTCCCGGCGCGTACTCGCGCGGGTCGACCCAGATGTTGATCACCGCCGAGCGGCCCAGGCGGTGTACCGATTCGCGCGCACGCACCAGGGCAGCGGCGATCTGTGCCGGATCGCGCACCTCTTCGCCGTAGCCGCCAAGCATTTCAGCGAATTTGCCGAACGGAACATCGCCCAGCAGGTTACCGACGTTGCCGCGTTCCTCGCCGTATTTCGCCAGTTGACCGTAGCGGATCTGATTCATCGCCGAGTTGTTACCGATGACGGCGATGTAGGGCACGCCGAACCGATTGGCGGTCTCCATGTCGAACGCGGTCATGCCGAAGGAGCCGTCGCCGTAGTAACACAGCACCTCCTTGCTCGGGTGGGCGAGGCCCGCGGCGATGGCGAATCCGGTGCCGACACCAAGCGAGCCGAGGGCGCCGGGATCCATCCACTGGCCCGGCGCGCGCGGACGCACGGCTTGCGCTGAGATGGTCACCACGTCGCCGCCGTCGCCGATGTAAATGGTGTTGTCGGCCAGGAACTCGTTGAGCTCATAGGCCACGCGGTACGGATGAATC
Source organism: Gammaproteobacteria bacterium (assembly GCA_003132025.1). Classification (GTDB taxonomy): domain Bacteria; phylum Pseudomonadota; class Gammaproteobacteria; order Steroidobacterales; family Steroidobacteraceae; genus FEN-1191. The sequence continues at coordinate 90,156 of PKWJ01000017.1, read as the reverse complement.
GGCACCGCATTGGATTTGAACAGCGGCATCAGCTTTTCCGTGGCTGCGCTCTCCGCATCGGTGAGTTTTTTCATCCATTGCCGGCGCGCCTGGCGCTTGTCCTGCTTGAGGCGGCCGGAGGCGGCCTGCAGCACCGCGCCCAGGATTGCCCCTGGATCGCCCACCAGCCCGAGGTCGATGTCGCGGTTCTTGCCGACCGTGCGATAGTCCATGTCGATCTGCACCAGCTTGAGCTTGGTGCTGATGCGCCGGCCGTAGCCCATGCGAAAATCGAACGGCGTGCCGACGATGACGATGACGTCGGCATCGGAAAATGCACTGCCGCGGGTACGATCGAAGTGGTGGGGATCGCCTGGCGGCAGCAGCCCGCGGCTGCCGCCATTGAAGTAGCCGGGAATGTCCAGGCCGCGCAGCAGGGCGATCGCTTCCTCGTGCCCGCGAGCTGACCACACCTGCTGGCCGTAGAGGATCGCGGGACGCTCGGAATTGACCAGGATGTCGGCCAGCTTGTCGATGTCGCGCGGATCACCGATCGACTTGGTCGAGGCGCGGTAGTGACCTGGTTTGGGAATGACCGCCTTCGACAGCTCGACTTCGCGATCGAGCACGTCGCGCGGTATCTCCAGATAAACCGGTCCGGTGGCGCCGTTGAACGCTTCGCGTGCTGCCATTGAGATCATGTCGGCCACGCGCTCGGTGCTGGGCACCGAGGCGGCGAACTTGGTGATCGGCTGCAGCAGCTCCACGTGCGGCAGGTCCTGCAGCGAGCCCATCTTGTGCTGTGTGAGCGCGCCCTGGCCGCCGATATGCAGCACCGGACTCTCGGAGCGAAATGCAGTGGCGATTCCGGTCATGGCATTGGTACAGCCCGGGCCGGCGGTGGTGACCACGCAGCCGAGCTTGCCGGTCTGACGCGCGTAGCCGTCGGCGGCATGTGCGGCGACCTGTTCGTGGCGCACGTCGATGATGCGGATGCCCTCGTCGATGCAGCCGTCGTAGATGTCGATGATGTGGCCGCCGCACAAGGTGAAGATGGTGTCCACGCCCTCGTTTTTGAGGGCCTTTGCCACCAGATGACCGCCCGAGACCACCCCGGCGTCGCGGCTCTTGGGCTGCAGGGTGTTGTCGGCGGTGGTGGCGGCTGGTGCCGCTGCGGCGGCAGAGTTTGCGGGTGTCATAATTGCTCCGAGGTCGTCGACCAGATCAACTAAATGCGCCGGCAGGTGTCCCGGCTGGCGTGCATGAGCGCCATGCGTTGCTCAGCGGCCGGGCGCATGCTGCATCGGTGTACCGCCGCTTGCGATCGCCGCGGTGTCGACTTCTGCGCGCGTCGCCGCGAAATGCCGGGCGCGCATCGGTTTGAGAACGAACAAGCCGAGCGCCGCAGCCACGAGGTTGAAGCCCATCGCGATGGTAAACACGACATGCCAGCCCGCCGATAGTGCCAGCTTGGCTGCAACCGGGACCAGCAGTGAGCCCATGCCCTTGGCGGTGTAGAGCATGCCGGCGTTGGCGGCGGCGAACTTGGCGCCGAAGGTGTCGCCCTGAGTGGCCGGAAACAGGCTGTAGATTTCACCGAACACGCCGAAGTACAGCGCCGTAATCAGCACGAACACCACCGGATTGCGGCCGGCCTGGCCGAGCGTAAACAGAGCGCCGGCGCCGATCACAAACGCGATCGCCATGGTGTTCTCACGCCCGATCTGGTCCGACACCCATCCAAACAGCGGCCGGCCGACGCCGTCGAATATCCGGTTCAGGAAAATCGCGAAGGTCAGCGCCGGCATCGCCATGCCGAGCAGTGCTACCGGAATTTTATCGATCTTGAAATCCCTGGCGATCGGTGCCATCGACGCCGCCATCATCAGGCCGCCGGCGGCTACCAGCACGAACATCAGGTACATGACGTAGAACACCGGTTTGCGCAGCACCTGGGGCGGGGTAAAGCTGCGCGCGGCCTGGTTGGGACGCGGGGCAGCCGCGACTAGCGCCGGTGGTGCCGCCAGCAGGCCCCAGGCCATGACAAATACGATGGCACCCTGCAGGACGCCAAAGAACATGAACGCGTGCTGATAGCCGTCGGTGGCGATCATTTTCGAGATCGGCACGATGGTTATCGCGGCGCCAGCGCCAAAGCCGGCAGCGGTGATGCCGGCCGCGAGCCCGCGCCGGCCGGGGAACCACTTCAGCGCATTGCCGACGCAGGTTCCGTACACCGCACCGGTGCCGATACCGCCCAGGGCGGCGGCGAAGTACAGCAGCGACAGTGAATCCGCCACTGAATTGAGCATCCAGGCGAGCCCCACCAGGATGCCGCCGCCGATTACGACTGGGCGCGGCCCAAAGCGGTCGACCAGGTAACCTTCGATGGGTACCAGCCAGGTCTCGATCAGCACGAAGATCGTGAAGGCTACCTGAATCGAGGGCCGCCCCCAGTGGTACTGGGAATCGATCGGGTTGACGAACAAGGTCCAGCCGTATTGCAGGTTTGCCACGGACGCCATGCAGATGACGCCGAGTATTAACTGCAGCCACGGATGGGCGAAAACCGAGGCGGACGGTGACTTCGAGCTGGCAGCCATGGCTGGTTCTCCTTATGTCACGTGTCGGGAGCCACGAGGTCCGCGGCCGGGCGGCCTCGGTATATGATCGGAGCGAAGTTGTGCGACCTGTACCCCATTCGATCGCCCCGGAACCCCCAAAGCGTGAATTTAGACCCACATATTTTTGGTTGCTGCGGACCATATGTGATATATCTCGGCGTTGTCAACTGGCCTTCGGGAGTTCAATGTACTTGATATCCGGTGCGTGATATATCTTGACACTGTAATTCAGCGCATAATAAATTTCCCTGAATCCCACTCGATTCCTTGGATCCGACTCGATAACAACAAGGTATTCAGGATGCTGATGTTTTTGCCGTCATCGGTGCTGGCATGAGTACGGTGGCCACAGTGCGGCCGATCCGCAGCATGGCCGGTCCGCTGGCGCTGGCGCCGCTGAATTCGGTCAGCTTGCGCGACCAGGCCTACGCGCTGCTCAAGGACGCCATTGCGGACACCGACATCTACAGTGAACGGCGGCCGCTGCGACTCGACGAACGGCAGCTGACGCAGGCGCTGGGCGTGAGCCGCACTCCGGTGCGCGAAGCGCTGTCGATCCTGGAGCAGGAAGGCTTCGTGCGCACGATCCCGCGCCGCGGAATCTTCATCGTGCGCAAATCCAAGCGTGAAATCATCGAGATGATCCAGGTGTGGGCGGCGCTCGAAGGCATGTCGGCGCGCCTGGCGACGCTGCATGCGCCCGATTCCGAAATCAGCAAGCTGCGCCACCTGTTCGACGAGTTCGAGAACTCACCGCCGTCGGAGCACATCGGCGAGTATTCGGACGCCAACATCGCGTTTCATCAGCTGATCATCCGCTTGGGCGGCTCACGGCTGATTGCGGAGGCGACCAAGAACCTGTTTATCCACGTGCGCGCCATCCGCAAGGTCACGATCTCGCAGGACAACCGCGCCGCGCGCTCGATCGTCGATCATCTGAGGATCATCGAAGCGCTGGAGCGTCGGGATACCGAACTGGCCGAGCAACTGAGCCGGCAGCACACGCTCGACCTGGCCGCGCACGTCGAACGCTATTGCGACTTTCTCGACTAGCGGGCACCTTATAACAGCTACGCGCGCCCAGGGGGAACGGTGAAGATCGCGGTTGTTGGCGCGGGCGCCATCGGCGGTTATGTCGCCGCCAGGCTCGCTCTGGCCGGCGAAGACGTCACCTGCATGGTGCGCGGCGCGAACCTGCAGGCCATTCGCAGCAACGGCATCAAGCTGATGATGAACGATGGCAGCGAACAGCTGGCGTCGAACGTCAAGGCAACCGACGACTACGGCGCCGCCGGGCCGCAGGACCTGGTGATCCTGGCGGTGAAAGCCAACCAGCTCGAGGCGGTTGCGGACCAGGTGCCGAGGCTGTTTGGCGCCGATACCGTCGTAGTGACGATGCAGAACGGAATACCGTACTGGTATTTCCATCGGCATGGCGGTCAGCTGGCCGGCAGCGTCGTGCGCAGCGTGGATCCGAACGGAGTGATCAGCCAGAAAATTTCTGCCGAGCGGGTCGTGGGCTGCGTGGTCTACCCGGCGTCCGAGCTGGTCGCCCCGGGAGTCGTCAAACACATCGAGGGCGAACGCTTTCCGGTCGGAGAGCTCGATGGCTCGCACAGCCCGCGGGCGACGCAGGTCGCCGATTGTTTCATTCGGGCCGGATTCAAGGCGCCGGTGCTGGATGATATACGCGCCGAGATATGGCTTAAGGTCTGGGGCAACCTGACGTTCAATCCGATCAGTGCGCTCACGCGTTCCACGCTGGTCGATATCTGCCAGTTTCCGCCCACGCGAGCGCTTGCGGCCGCGATGATGACCGAGGCGCAGGCGGTGGCCACCAAACTCGGTATCACCTTTCGCGTTGATCTGGAGAAACGCATCGCCGGCGCGGAGAAAGTCGGCAAGCACAAGACCTCGATGCTGCAGGATGTGGAGGCCGGGCGGCCGCTGGAGCTCGAGGCGTTGGTAGGCTCGGTGGTGGAACTCGGCCGCCTCACGCACACGCCGACGCCCCACATCAACGCGGTATACGCGCTCACCGATCTGCTGGCGCGGACCATCGCCGCCGATCGCGCCGGACCGTGAGCCGGTGACACGCTGGGCGCGCTTCCGGGCCGCGGATGGTGCTGTCGGTTTCGGCGTGCTCGGGGCCGGCGGGATCACGCAATATCAAGGTTGCATGTTCGATCGCCCGACGCCGAGCGGTGCCACGGTGGTTGATGGTGCGTTCACGCTGCTGCCTCCGTGCACGCCATCGAAAATCATCGCGCTATGGAACAACTTTCATGCCTTGGGCGCCAAGCTCGGCAAGCCGGCGCCTTCGCATCCGATGTACCTGATCAAGCCGGCCAGCTCGCTCGCCGGACCGGGCGAGGCGATAAAGCGGCCGCTGGCGTACCGGGGTAAGATCGCATTTGAAGGCGAGCTCGGCATCGTGATCGGGCGGCAGTGCAAGGACGTTGCGGCCAGCAGTGCCGCTGACTATATTTTTGGATACACCTGCGTTGACGATGTCACCGCCGCCGAGGTGCTGAACGAGAACCCGGACTTTGCGCAATGGTGTCGCTCCAAAGGCTACGACAGCTTCGGCTGCTTAGGTCCGGTGATCGCCTCCGAGCTCGACTGTTCGCGCGCACGGGTGATTACCCGGCTGGACGGCGTTGAGCGACAGAACTATCCGCTGTCCGACATGATCTTCCCACCGCTGGAGCTGGTCAGCCGCATATCGCACGACATGTCGCTGCTGCCGGGCGACGTCATTGCCTGTGGCACTTCGCTCGGCGTCGGGTCGATCAGGGATGGCTCGACCGTTGAGGTGACGATCGACGGCATAGGCTCGCTGCTCAATACGCTGCGATAGCAGGTGCGGATGCCAAGGTTCAACGCCAATCTGACGCTGCTGTTCAACGAGGTCGAGTTCCTGGAGCGCTTTCGTGCTGCCAGGGACGCCGGCTTCGAGGGGGTCGAATACCTGTTCCCCTATGCGCATCGAATGCAGGATCTGGCCGAGCGCCTGCAGGCCAACGGCCTGACCCAGGTGCTGCACAACCTGCCTGCCGGCGATTGGGCCGGCGGCGAGCGCGGCATCGCCTGTCTGCCCGACCGCGTGGGTGAGTTTCAGGACGGCGTGGGGCAGGCGATCGAGTACGCGCAGGCACTGCAGTGCCGGCAGCTCAATTGCCTGGCCGGTATCGCGCCGCACGGCATCGATCGGGAGCGGGCGCTCGACACACTGGTCGGTAACCTGCGCTTCGCCGCCGTGAAGCTCAAGGCGGCCGGCATCCGGCTGCTGCTGGAGGCGTGCAATACGCGCGACATTCCGGGGTTCTTCGTCAATCGCTCGCGCCAGGCGCTCGAGATCATCGATGCGGTGGGCTCGGACAATCTGTTCCTGCAGTACGACATCTATCACATGCAGGTCATGGAGGGGGATCTGGCGGCGACCATCCAGGGCAATCTGGATCGCATCGGCCACATGCAGCTGGCGGACAATCCCGGACGCCACGAGCCGGGCAGCGGCGAGATCAACTACCCCTTCCTGTTCGGATTCATCGACCGGCTGGGCTACTCCGGCTGGATCGGTTGCGAATACAAACCAGCCAAGAGTACCGTGGAAGGCCTGTGCTGGATCAAGCCTTACCTGTGATGCTGCAACGAGCATGAGCAAAGTCGGTTTCGTCGGTCTTGGCATCATGGGCAGACCGATGGCGGCGCATCTGCGCGCGGCCGGCCATGAGCTCTACGTTCATGATCACAAGCCCGCCCCGCAGGCGCTGATCGCGCAGGGAGCGATCCAGTGCGTTTCTGGCAAGGCGGTGGCCGAACGCGCCGACGTCATCATCACCATGGTTCCTGACACCCCGCATGTCGCGGCCGCGCTGTTCGACGCCGACGGCATTGCGGCGGGGCTGTCGCCCGGCAAGATCGTGGTCGACATGAGCTCCATTTCCCCGCTCGAGACCCGGGCATTTGCCTCCAGGATCGAGGCTCTGGGCTGTCAGTACCTGGACGCGCCGGTGTCGGGCGGGGAGCTCGGCGCGCGCGCGGCGAGCCTGACGATCATGGTCGGCGGGCCCGAAAGCGCCTTCGGCAAGGTCAGGCCGCTGTTTGAGCTGATGGGCAAGAACATCACGCTGGTGGGCGGCAACGGCGACGGCCAGACCTGCAAGGTGGCGAACCAGATCATCGTTGCCCTGACGATCGAGGCGGTGGGCGAAGCGCTGTTGTTCGCTTCCAAAATGGGCGCCGACCCGGGCAAGGTGCGTCAGGCACTGATGGGCGGCTTCGCGTCGTCGCGCGTCCTGGAAGTGCACGGTGAACGGATGATCAAACGCAGTTTCGAACCTGGATTTCGCATTGAATTGCACCAGAAGGATCTGAATCTGGCGCTGACCGCTGCGCGCCAGATCGGACTTTCTTTGCCCAACACGGCCACGGCTCAGGAGCTGTTCAATGCCTGCGGCGCGCGCGGCGGCAAGGCCTGGGACCATTCGGCCATGGTGCGCGCGCTGGAACTACTGGCGAACCACGAGATCGGGCAATAGATGCCCATCAGCGCAGGCGATGCGGGCGGGTTGCGCGCTTTGTTACGGCGCATGTTCGACGCCGCCATTGAGGCGGCGCAACCCGCGCGGTGCGTGCCGCGACATCTGCCGCAGCCACCGCGCGGCCGGCTGGTGGTGATCGGCGCCGGCAAGGCCTCCGCGGCGATGGCGCGCGCGGTGGAGGACAATTGGGCTGGCGACCTGTCTGGCCTGGTCGTCACTCGTTATGGCTATGAGGTGCCTTGTCGTCGCATCGAAATCGTCGAGGCGGCTCATCCGGTGCCCGATGCGGCGGGACTTGCGGCAGCGCAGCGGATCCTGCAGCTGGTGCAGGGTCTGGGCCCCGAGGATCTGGTGCTGTGCCTGATCTCCGGCGGTGCCTCCGCGCTACTGGTGCTGCCGCTGCCCGGCCTCAGTCTCGACGACAAGCAAGCGGTCAATCGGGCGCTGCTGAAATCGGGTGCCACGATCCGGGAGATGAACTGCGTGCGCCGGCATCTGTCTGCGATCAAGGGCGGACGACTCGGGGCAGCGTGTCACCCGGCGCAGCTCATCACCCTGTTGATCTCCGACGTCCCCGGCGACGACCCGGTCGATATTGGCTCGGGCCCAACGGTTGCCGATCCGACCACGTGCGCGGATGCACTGGCGATACTCAGGCGCCATGCCATCACCGTGCCGCCGAATGTGCTGCTGCTGCTCGAGAGCGGACGCGGCGAGAGCCCGAAGCCCGGCGATGCACGGCTGGCGGGCGCGGCCACCCGCATGATAGCCACGCCACAGATGGCGCTCGAGGCCGCAGCCGCAGTGGCAGGTGAGGCGGGTATTGTGCCGATGATCCTTGGCGACAGTATCGAGGGTGAAGCGCGCGACGTCGGCAAAGTCATGGCGGGCATTGCACGCCAGGTGATCACGCACGGCCAGCCGTGCGCGGCACCATGCGTGCTGCTGTCGGGGGGCGAGACCACGGTGACCGTGCGCGGTGCCGGTCGCGGCGGCCGCAATGTCGAGTTCCTGCTGGCACTGGGTATCGCGCTCGATGGGCAGTCGGGCGTGTACGCCATTGCCGGTGACACCGATGGCGTTGATGGTACCGAAGACGTCGCGGGCGCAATCCTGACTCCCGACACCCTGGCGCGCGCGCGCGGCTTGGGGCTCAATCCCGGGACCAGCCTGGCCAACAACGACGGTCATGGCTTTTTCGAAAGCCTCGGCGATGCGGTCGTGACCGGCCCGACGCTGACCAACGTGAATGATTTCAGAGCCGTCCTGATCCGCTGAGCGGCTGCTCGCACGCGGTCGAGGTCATACCGTCCCACAGCGCTACAGCTCCAGCAGCGTGCTGTGTGCGGCGGCGTACAGACCTTCGGCTGGCGGCGGAGGACATCAAGAACAGCATTACGACGCTGCAGGCAATCCGCGCCCTGGATGTGAAAATCGCCATCGATATGACCGCCGGCCCGGAGGGGCTGTCGCTGGTGTCCACCATCATCAATGTGGCGCACGCACTGCGCCTGACCGTGGTGGCGGAAGGCGTGGAGACCGAGGAGCAATCGCGGCTTCTGAAATTGCTCAGTTGCGACGAATTCCAGGGCTTTCTGTTTTCCAAGCCGCTGCCAGCCGATTTGTTCGAGAGCAGGTACCTGGTCAGCGCCAGCACCGTGTGGGCGGCCGCTGTCGCCGGGCGCACCCGCCGTGCCATCATACGGGTCATCCGTGATGATCACCCGGCACCTGCAATATCTGACGGCCTTGGCCAGGGAGCGTCATTTCGCGCGCGCGGCCGCTGCCTGCAACGTTTCCCAACCCACGCTGTCCGCCGGCATCAAGCAACTGGAGGAGAGTCTGGGCGTACTGCTGGTCGAGCGCGGACAACGCTATGTCGGCCTGACGCCCGAGGGGGAGCGCGCCCTGGCCATGGCGCAGCGCGTGCTTGCCGACTATGACGGGCTGAAGCAGGAATTGAGCGAAATGCGCGAGGGCCTGGTCGGTCGGCTGCGCATCGGCGCCATTCCGGTGACGCTGCCGATCGTGTCGCTGCTCACCACCCCGTTCATTGAACGGCACGGAGGTACGACCATCGTCGTCAGATCCCAGACCTCGATCGACATCCAGCGCGGTCTGGACGATTTCAGCCTCGACATCGGCCTGACCTACCTCGACAACGAGCCCCTGTCGCGGGTACAGACGCTGCCGCTGTATCTGGAACGCTATGTGCTGCTGACACACCGCGAGTCCGCACTGGGCGGGCAGGAGCGCGTCAGCTGGACGCAGGCCGCCACTCAGCCGATGTGCCTGCTGACGCCGGATATGCAGAACCGGCGCATCCTCGACATGCATTTTCACGAGGCCGCGGCGGAGGTGCATGCCGTCGTGGAAACCAACTCGATGATCACACTGTGGTCGCACATCAGATTCGGTGCGCTGTCGACCGTGGTACCGGAGAGTTTCCTGCTGCTGCTCGAAAACATGGACGGCCTGGTGGCTATTGCGCTCACCGAACCCAGTGCCGCGCATCTGATCGGCCTCGTGGCGTCGGACCACGAACCGTTGCCGTCGGTGGCCAGGGCACTGCTGCAAGTCGCGCGAACGCTCGATTTGCAGGTCACGATCGAGAAAAGGATACACACTGCCCTCGCGGCGCGTTAGCCAGCCAGCGCCTGACGGCGGGCACTGGCGATCGACGCCGACGGCCCCCTAGAATGGGCGATGACAACGCGCGCCCCATGGGCACAGGGCAGGGTGGCCTTCGTCACCGGCGCCACTTCGGGTATCGGCCGCGGGCTGGCAGTGAGTCTGCTCGACGCCGGCGCGCATGTGATTGCCACCGGCCGACGCTCCGAGCGCCTGCTCGAACTGCAACAGCAGGTCAACTGCGAGCGATTGATGACCTGCGTACTTGATGTACAGTCGGCCCCATCGCTGCAGGCCTGCCTGGCGGGCCTACCCGCGGCCTTCACCGCCATCGATATCCTGGTCAACAACGCCGGGCTGGCGCTCGGGCTGAATAAGGCCCAGGAGGCAAACCTCCCGGATTGGGAGACGATGATACAGACCAACGTCCTAGGCCTGACCCGCGTCACCAGGGCGATCCTGCCAGGCATGGTGGCGCGTAATCGCGGCGACATCATCAACATGTCATCGGTGGCGGCGACCTATCCTTACCCGGGTGGCAACGTGTACGGTGCCACCAAGGCCTACGTCCGGCAGCTGTCGCTGAACCTGCGAGCCGATCTTCTGGGCACGGCGATCCGCGTGAGCTCGGTCGAGCTGGGTCTGTGCGAAACGGAATTCTCGCTGGTGCGCTTCAAGGGCGATGCGACAGCCGCCCACGCCCCGTATGCCGGCATGCGTCCGCTGCAGGCGCAGGACGTGGCGCAGGTCATCGAGTCGATACTGCGTCTGCCGGCGCATGTGAACGTCAACGCGATCGAAGTGATGCCGGTGCAGCAGGCGTTCGCGCCACTCGCGGTGGATCGATCGTCCCGTGATCAGTGATCGCGTCAGGACGTCGTCGGCGCCAGACGCCGCAGTCGCCGCCCTTCCATCCACTGCCAGGACAGCAGTGAGGGCAGGCCGCACAGCACTTCGCGCATGCGCTTGGCCATGGACACCGACAGGGCGAGCTCGCCGCTGATGCCCAACGCCTGCCCGAACAGGACCAGGCCGGCTTCCTGCACACCCAGACCGGCCGGAACCATGAACGCCAGCAGCCGCACGGCCTGGGTCAGGCTCTCCAGCATCATCGCAGCGCTCGGGCCCACCGGATGGCCAAACAGGCGCAAGGCGAACCAGATTTCGAATGACCCGCAGACCAACGCCGCGAGCTGCAGTGCGCCGGCGGCCAGCAACCTCCAGCCGCGACGCAGGCTGGCGCGCAGTTCATGATCCAGGGACGCGGCTCCTTCGGCGATGGCGCCTTCGCCCACGAACGGGCGCAACAGGCCGTGCAGGCGCTTGAACACCGAGCCGTAACGTAACAGCAGCGCGGTCACCGTCGGCACCAGCAGGCTGCAGAGGAATGGAACCAGCAGCCGCTGGTATTGCGGGCCGCTGGCATGCAGGTCCATCAGCAGCACCAGGCCGAATGCGGCAAACAGGTAGGACACGATCAGCGTCAGCAGAATCTCCACGATGATGCTGGCACTGACGGGAATTGCCGCGAGCCCGCGCCAGCGCGCCAGCCGCACGCCTGCGACGCTGCCGCCGACGCTGGCGACAGGTAGCAGGCGATCGATCGAGTCGCGCACGAACGCGACCCACAGCAGGTAGCCAAGCCCGGCGCGTCCCTCGGGATCGTACGGGCGCAGCAGAATCAACCAGCCGATGGCGTACAGCAGCAGCGGCAGGGCGCGATACGGTACCAGCCAGAGCAGTCGCCAGCCCGCCAGTTCGAAGGTCTGGAGCATGGCGGACAGGTCTGCACGAACGACCAGCGTGATCAGCAGTGCCAGGCCCAGCAGACCGCCGATATATGCCGAAATTCTCAGATTCTGTTCCCGCCAGTGCCGTCAGCTGGACGCGAACCGCGCGACGTGGTGGGGGCTCTCATGAACGCCGATGCATGACGCCGTCGTTGTCGACCGCGAACTGATTGCCGCGCCAGATGACCTGGCTGCCGAGGAAGCTTTTGCACCACACCCATAGGATCAGCAGGTCACGCGCCGGCAGCAGCCAGCAGTCCGACAGCAACGGGCGATGATCCTGCCGCCTGTGCAACATGTGCAGGGCAAGCCGCGCCACCAGCGTCGTCAGGAACAATCCCCAGGCAGTGGGGGACAATGCCTCATCGATCGCGCTCAGTGCGAGACCTGCGGCGGCCAGCGGCAGGCTGAAACTCAGGAACATCCAGCGAAAGCTCATCGGGCGCAGCACGCGTATGGTGCGCATCCAGCGTAACTCGTGGCCGATGAGTGAGCTCAGGTTCGGCTCGTCGTGTTCGGCGGTGAGCCAATAGCTCGACAGCACGGTGCGCAGCCCAAGACCGCGCACCAGCTCGCCCAGACGATGGTCATCGGCAAGATGACTGGCGATCTGCCGCAGGCCACCAATGGCCTGCAAGGTATCGCGCCGCAGGCAGATGGTCTGACCCGAAACATAGCCCTGGTAACCGAACAGCCACGCCAACAGCACCGACGGTGCGTACCAGTCGTTGATGTACATCGCACCCAGGCGCGACCAGAGCTGTCGCGTCGGCACACCGCGGTACAGGCAGGTCACCAGGCCCACGTTGCGATCCTGCAGCGGTGCCGTCACCGCGGCCAGATAGTCGGGCGCGACACAGGTGTCGCTGTCGGCCATCACCAGAACATCGTGCCGCGCCCGCGCGATCATGTTGATCAGATTACTGACCTTGGCATTGCTGCCGTACTGCTGGGGATCGATCACCACGTCGATCGGCTGCGCGGGGAACTCCGCCATCAGCCGCCGCACCGCTGCCAGCGCCGGATCCGCCGCATCGCGCACGCCGAACACGATCTGGAACTGCGGATAGTCCTGGCGACAGAACGAGCGCAGGTGCTGGTGCAGACCGGGCTCCGCGCCGCACAGCGGCTTGAGCACGGTCACCGGCGGCAGGCCAGGCGCGCTGGCGGTCGCCGCACGGGCGCGCCAGACCAGCATCGCGATCAGGGTGAGAACGGAGTAGAGCGCTGCCACCGCCAGGCAGGCGAATCCAATGAACACCACGACCGGAACTAGAGCGATCATCGACACCTCACCGATGCAGATAAGGTACCGCTTTCGAGCACCCGCGGTCGCGTTTCAGTCTTGGGAGGGGATCCATTGGTGCGTTGCACAAAAGCAGTCTGGACCACGACTAACGCTGCCCGGCGGAAATTCCGCCGCCGTAGCGCCAGGCCAGCAGGCTGGGTAGCAGCACCAACGCGCACAGCAGCGTCATCGCCAGGCCGACCGTCAGCAGGATACCCATGCTGACCGTACCCGGGTGCTTGGCGAGCATGAGATTGCCGAAACTGGCGGTAGTGATCAGTCCGCCGAACAACACCGCGCGCGCCGTGCCGGTGCGCAGGATATTGACCTGCGTCGCGGCAGCGAGCCGGCCGCGTTGCACCAGGTAAACCCCGTAGTCCACGCCGACGCCCAGCACCAGCGGCAGTGCAATGACGTTGGCAAAGTTGAACGGCACGTTGAGCAGCACCGAGCCAGCCACGGTGAGCAGTCCCGCAAGCGTCAAGGGTATCAGTACCAGCAACATGCCCACCACGCTGCGCAGCAGTACCACTAGCAATATCGTGATCGCGATGAATGAGTACAGAAAAGCCTGGCGGAACGCCGCTACCACGGAGTGTCCCGATTCGATGAAGCCGATCGGCGCACCAACGGCATTCGGCGCTGCACTGCGCACCTGGGTTACGAAGCGTTCCATCGCTGCCGGACCGTTCAGCACCTCTTTGGGCCAGGCTTCGACGCGATAGTGCCCGTCCGCGCTTCTCCATTTTGCCACCAGCGCGGCGGGCAGGTCCTTGTCGGTGACTGGTCCGGCCTGAAGGGCGAGTTGCAGACTCCTGATCTGCGCCGGCAGCGCACCCAACAGGCCATCGCGCAGCCGCGCATACAGCGCGGCACGTGCCCTCGCGTCGGCCTGATTCGCGGCTGCCTGCAGCCCGTCCAGTGATTTCAGCAGTGCGCGCGCGGCCGCGATGCCGCTGGCCGTCCCCGCATGCGCGGTGAGGCGTGCGATATAGGCCGGCAGATCGGCGTGGAAAGTGGCGATGGAGGCGGCGTCGTCCGCGCGCGTTACCGGCCTGGCCACGGCGTCCGCCAGGGACGGGCCGAGCGACAAATTCAGATCTGCCAGGATGCTCAATTTCGCGTCCTGATCCTGCGGCACGAAGTCCGCGAGCGTGAGTGCATGCGCCACCAGCGGCAGCGCGGCGAGTTTCTTTGCCATGGCGCGTGCTGTATCGGCGTCGCTCGTCACCACGGACAGCGTCAGTGGCGGCAGGTTGGCGTCGCGCAGCAGATCGCGGAAGGTCGCCACCGACTCACTCTTGGGATCGCGCAGGTCCAGCGGGTCATAGTCGAAGTGCGCGCGCGGCGCGACCACGATCGCACCAGCGGCCAAAACGATGGCACCGATCCAGATGGCGCGCGCATGGGTATACGGTAGGTCGAGCAGGCGCCCCAGCCCGCCTGCGCCCGGTGGCCGCAGCTGTACACGCGCCGGGTCGGGCGGCATGAGCCTGATCAGCGCCGGCAGCAGGCTGAGACTTGCGGCGAGGCTGATGAACATGCCGCTACCGGCGATCAGGCCCAGTTCCGCGATGCCGGTGAAGGAGGTGGGGATGAAGGCAAAGAAGCCGATTGATGTGGTGGCAGCGCACACCGCCATGAAGCCGGCGATGTCGCGCGCCGCGCGCGGTAACGCCTCCTCGGGTGCAACGCCTGCCGCCAGTAATTCGCGGTACTGCATGCACAAGTACAACGAATAGTCGATACCGAGGCCGACATACAGCACGCTGAAGGCGATGGAAATCAGGTTCAGGTGGCCGACCGTGAGGGTCGCAAACGCGCCGGTAACGATCAGACCGAACAGCAGCGTAAGCACGGCCGCGGCCACCAGTCGCAGTGAACGCAGCGCGAGAAACAGTAACAGGGCCACCACCACCATGCCGCCGGAAAATGCGCGCAGGCCGCCGGAGAAGGCACTTTGCAACTCCTCGTGCTCCAGCGCCACCGACCCGGTCAGGCGCACGCTGACGTGGTGGGCCCGATCCAGCTGCAGTTGCTGCTCCAGGACGTGGATGGCCGACATCGCTGTCGCGGCCGGGAACAAACGCGTGTAATCAAGCACCGGGGTGATCTGCACGAAGCGCCGCAGCGGTTCCGGCTGCACGGCGGACCCGGCACCGATCAGCGATTCCCACGACATCGGGTCGTCGATACCGGACACGGCGGCATCCACTGCATGGGCAAAACCATTGAAGGCTGGCGCCAGGTCGAAGCCGGCCGCGGCGTCCGCGTGGGTCACCGCCTGATCGAGCAGCGTGAACAGACCGTGCAGGCTCAGGTCGCGATCCAGCGCACCGAGAAACGGCTGCGCCTGGTTCAGGCGGTCGGCCACGGTCTGCAAATCGTTGGTGTCCAGCAGCAGCAGCCCATTGCGGCGAAAGTAGTTCTCGGTTTCAAAAGCGAACACTTCCGGAAACAAACGCGGCTGGCCGCGCAGCGCCGCTACCAGCCGCTGCTGGGCGCTGTCGGCTTGTTCCGGTGTGTCGCCGTCGATTACCGCGACGATGCCGGGATCGAGATGCGGGAACAGGCGATCCATTTGTATTTCCGCCTGGCGCCACGGCAGCTGCGCCGACAGCATGTGCTCGGTATTGGTATCGACGCTCAGGTAGCCGGCGATGTAACGCGCAAGAACAAGCGCCAGCACTAGCGCGGCTACCGCCACCCAGGCTGCGCGTCGCTGCACAGCGTCGATCCACCAGCTCAACACCCGGCCGCTGCCGATCGGAGCAGGTTGGGGTTGCGGATCGTTGTTATGCATGATTTTGTAGTTTGTTCACGGTGGCATCGTTCACGGTGGCATCGAGCATGTTGGCGGCGCGTTTCGCCAACGCCATGTTTGCTTTTGTTTATACTATTGAAGTGTTGCCGTGGCTGCCGTATTGATCGTCAGTGCGTGCTTCCTGCAGTCCGGCAGTTTAAGAGATTCTGCCGGTCCGATGCCAAATTCAGATGCGCCGGTATCCACGGAGAATGCTGTTGTCGCCTTATTCGAGACTGTTTCTGAGTGCGGCCGCTACAGGCCTGATTGCAACGGCCGGCGCGGCGGCTGATCCCGCCGGAGCTCCGGCCGACGTGATCACGGCCTTCCATGCCACGCTGCTCGATAACATGAAGCATGGCAAGCAATACGGTTGCGATGGGCGCGCGCAACGCCTGTCGGCGGCGGTCGATGCCACTTACGACATACCGTTCATCGCCGAGCGGGCGCTGCGACGCGACTGGTCGCAGCTGACACCCGATCAGCGCACCCAGTTCGTTGCCGCGTACAGGGACATGGTCATTACGACCTACGCCACGGAATTTCGCAGCTTCGATGGCGACACGTTTAGCACGCTGGATTCGAAGGATCTGCCAAACGGCTTCGAGGTGGTGCATGCGCGGCTCAAACCGGGTCAGGGCGATGCCCATACGTTCGATTACGTGCTGCACCCCGCGGCCGGCGGTTGGCGCGTCGCCAATGTCATATCCGACGGAGTCAGTACCCTGTCGCTGCAATCCGAGCAATATGCCAGCGTATTCGAACAGAAGGGCGGCTTCGACGGCCTGATGACCTGGCTGCGGGGACAGACCCGCGACAAACGCAATGAGTGCAGTGCCAAGGCGTCCGGCTGAAGCCAGATCATTGCCACCGCCTCCTCAGGCGTAGCGCACCGCCGCGTCGATAACGGTCTTCATGTCGGTAAAGCCGCTGCGCTGAACCAGCAGGTCACGCGCCAGCTGCAGTGCGTTGGCTTCGCACCGGGCGCGCAGATCCGGATTGGTTATGGCCTCGAAGTCCTCCACATGCGCCAGGCCAAGGATGCGGCGAATGATCTTGCTGCCGGCGAATCCAAGCGCCTGGTTCCAGATCGCCGTCAGGCGCCGTTCGATCGCCCGTTGCAGCAGATCCGGGGCATCGACATTGAGCCGTGGCTGGTAGATGCCGCCGCCGCGCGCATCGGCCACGTGATCGCGCCACAACTGGGAGAAGGTGTACTGAAACGTGTCCCACAGCGACTCTGTTTGAAGCAGCAGGTGCGCCTGATACGCTTGCCTGTCGCCGGGCGTTTTCTCATGCCCGGGCTGCGACAGGTACGCCATGTGCATGTTGCCGATGATCGCCCCGACGTCGAAGCCCATGGGACCGTAGAAAGCGAATTCCGGGTCGATCACACGTGTGTCCAGATCCGTCACCATCACCGAGCCGGTGTGCAGATCGCCATGAATCAGGGATTCGCAGCAGTTCTGAAAGCACCACTTCATCTCCTGCACGGCCAGCTTCAGGGCCACGTCGCGTCGTAGCGCGGCGGCGATGCCATCCAGTTGCGGGCTGGTATGGCGATTCATCGGCGCGGCAAAATACGGTTCGTCGAAAATGAGATCTTCACTGATCCTGCACATGGCGGTGTTGCCGAGAAACTGCGCAACGCCTCCTTTCTTGTCCTCAGCACTCAGATGAAGATCAGAGCTGAAGTACAGCGTACGGGCCAGGAACGTACCCAGATGTTTTCCAACCTCGGGGTAGCGAATGCCCCGGACCAGACCCTTGCGCAGCACAATATGCGCAGCCAGGTGCTCCATCACGATCAGTGCCATCTGCGTATCAGAGTGGTAGAGAGCCGGCACGAACGGCTTGGCCCATCGGGCCTGCTCGAACAGGGCGAGGTATTCAAAATGCGACCGGGACAGCGGCAGTGGCCAGCTCTCACCGACCAGGCGCACGTAGGGCAGCGCCTGCTTGACCACGACCGAGCCCGAAGGCCCCTGGACAATAAAGACCTGGTTCAGGTTGCCGTCGCCGACCTCACGCGTCCTCCAATGTGCCGCGGTGGCGCCCAGTCTTGCGGCAATCTCGTGGCGACCGGCCAGATACTCCGGCACCGTGTCCGGGGTAAGTGCGCTGTACGCGGCGGACGCGCTCGCAGCTGTGCGCTGTGGTATACCCGGCAACGCAGGATCATCGAAGGTCCTGATGACAACGGCGCTGGTGGCCAGCGGCGGCGCGGCGTCCCGCTGCACCAGAATGGCCTGCATGCCTGCGGCGGCGGCCGCCACAATCTCCCCCGGATGATCGGAGAGAAACAGGATGGCGCCGGCGGGCAGCGCGATCGATGCGGCAATGGCGCGGTAGGAGGCAGCATCGAGCTTCGATCCTATGGTGGTGTCGAAGTGGCCGGAAAAAAGCGGCGTCAGGTCCCCGTGATGGGTGTGGGAAAACAGCAGCTGCTGCGACGCCACGGAGCCGGAGGAGTACACATACAGCGGCAGCCCGTTCGCGTGCCATCGTCGCAGCGCACCCACTGCGTCATCGTAGACGTGCGCGCGCAGCTCGCCGCTTTCAAATCCCTGCCTCCAGACCAGGCCCTGCAGCGCTTTGAGGGGCGTGACCTTGCGATCCTCATCCATCCAGCGCATGAGCAGCTGGATGATCTGCGCAGGGCTCAGCGGCGCATTGCCTCCGATGCGGCATACTTCATCGAGGATGTGGCGAATTTCCGCTGCATGGTCACGTACGTAGGCCGGCATGTGCCTGCGCGCAAATGGAAACAACTGTTGCTTGACGAATTCGATGCTGCTGGTCGTTCCCTCGATGTCGAGAACTATCGCGCGTACATCGCCGTTACCCATCACGCGGCTTGATGGTCGAATGCCGGGAACCTGGCGGCAATCGTATCACCGGTAAAACTGGCAACCCATCCCTTAGGAGTGGTGAACAGCCGGATGGCGGTGAAGCGCGGCGCCGGGCCCATGTCGAACCAATGACGGGTACCGGCCGGCACGCCGATCAGGTCGTTACGCTCGCACCGGGTCACATAAATTCTTCCCGCAGCGCGCAGGTAGAACGCCGCGGCACCCTCGACGAAAAAGCGTACCTCATCCTCATCGTGTGTATGTTCGCTGAGAAACTTGGCGCGCAGTTCATCCCTGTTGGGATTGTCGGGCAGGCAGCGCACCACGTCGACCGATTGATAGGCGCCTTCGCGCTTGAGGCGCTCGATGTCCGCCTGGTAGAGCGCCAACACCGACTGATCATCGTCCGTGCGAGAGAGCTGGCGCTGTGCATGCCAGCGTTCGAACCGCACCCCGATGTCGCGCAACGCGCTGGCGATTTCCCGCCCGTCCGCGGTATCGAGTTGCGCCACCAGGGGGCCACTGTCCGGGTACACCGTTAGGCGACTCATGCGCTACCTCCTCGCTGCAACTGCCGTGTGTGCAGTTCGCAGGTCAACAGATGATCGAATGCCTCAAGGATACGCTCGGCCTCATCCAGGCTCGCCCCCCAGGTATTGATGCCGTGACCGCGGATCAGATAGGCCGGTGGTGACGGCTGCTGTTGCAGGCGCGTAGTGACGATCCGGGCCAATGCCGTCGTGTCCTGTGAATTATCGAATACCGGAACGCTGATGCGGGTTTCATGCGTGGTTATACCCGGGAGCGCCTTGAGCATCTCATAGCCATCCAGTACCAGCTGTCCAGTGTCCGGTAGCGACCTGCTCAGGGTCACCGCCGGCACGGAGTGCACGTGCAGCACGGCATTGACGTTCGGATAAAGCCGGTACAGTCCGATGTGCAGCGCGGTCTCGGCCGAGGGTGTCCTGCCATCCAGTGGGCGGCCCAGGCCATCCACCAGCATGACGTCGGCGGCGCTCAATCGTCCCTTGTGCGATCCGGATACCGTGATAGCGATCCCATCCTGTACTCGAACGGAATAGTTACCCGATGTTGCCGGCGCAAGACCGCGGGCGTCCAGACGCCGCCCGACGGCGACGATCTGCTGAGTGGCGGCTTCGAGCGCTGCTGGCATGAGTTCGCGCCCGGCACTAACGCGTGCTGCGAGCGGTCTGTCCGAACAGTATCTTGCGGCTCTCCTCCGTGACCACCGGGGTGCTGCGGAATTCCTCCGCACGCGCGTACGCGCGCAGCGTGGCAGGTCTTGCGGCGATCCCATCGAACCAGCGCTTTAGGGCGGGAAATTGCGCCAGATCCTGCGCTTGCAGTTGCCAGGGAACGATCCACGGGTAGGCGGCGATGTCGGCGATCGAGTAGTCGTCGCCGGCCAGATACGCTTGCGTCGCGAGTCTCCGGTCCATGACGCCGTACAGCCGGTTGGTCTCGTTGACGTAGCGCTCGATGGCGTAAGGGATTTTTTCCGGCGCGTAGCGGTTGAAATGATGGTTCTGGCCGGCCATCGGCCCGAGACCGCCGACCTGCCAGAACAGCCATTCGAGTACCGCCCTGCGCCCGCGTACATCCTGCGGCAGCAGCCGTGCGGCTTTCTCGGCGAGATACACCAGGATCGCGCCCGATTCGAATACCGGGATCGAGTCGCCACCGTTGGCGGGTGCCGAATCGATGATCGCGGGCATCCGGTTATTGGGACTGAAAGCCAGAAACTGCGGCTTGAACTGATCGCCGCTGGAGATATCCACCGGCACGATCCGGTACGCCAGCCCGGCTTCCTCGAGGAACATTGTGATTTTGTGGCCGTTAGGCGTCGGCCAGTAGTACAGATCGATCATCCGGGGAGGATCGCAAACTCAGTCCCGCTGCGCAATGCCGGGCCTGACGGCGTGCGTCAACCGTGTGCACGTCAGGCCGTTGCTGGTGGCTGGGGAAGGTACCACCGGGGTCGGCGGACGGCATCGTTGTAAAAACGCCCAACCGATGAGGGTACAGTGAGTGCTTCGAGTTCACCAATGTGAGCGCGAGTTAAGAAAGTCAGGAATAAAGCTGTGTCATGATAGGGCAGCGCCTATGTCGGTGGCTCGTGGGCCGGTTCGCCGGTGAGAAAAGGATGCACGGTCGTCTCCTGAGAACACCTATCGTTCCCCGTTGCTTGGCTTATCTGGCATTCATTCTGTGTGTGGCGCTGCCGCGAATGGCTTGGGCGCAGACGCCATCACCGCTGCAGGAATGGCAGTATCCAGGCGGCACCATTCTGGAGAAGCTCTACGAGCCAAACACCAACGATTGGCGCGTGGTACTCGGCGCCGCGGTGATAGCAGAACCGCGCTACGACGGCGGCCTGGCATACCACGTCACCCCCGGCCCGGTCATCGTCATTCTTTATAAGGATATTGTATTCGCCTCCGTCGGTGAGGGCGTCGGCGTGAACCTGCTTCACGGCGACAAATATAGAGCCGGGGTGTCGGTCGGCTATGACCTAGGTCGCTATATGTCGGATGACTGGGACCATTTGCATGGGCTGGGCAACATCGATGCCGCGCCGGTGGTCAAGGCGTTCGCGTCTTACGTGATCTCGAAGTCGTTTCCACTGGTGTTCCGTGCCGACGTGCGGCGCATCGTAGGCGGCTCGGACGGCCTGCTGGGCGATTTCTCGGCCTTCATGCCGCTGCCGGGAAGTTCGCAGAAATTCGTGATGTTCGCCGGGCCGTCAGTGACATTTTCCGATCGCCAATACGATCGAAAGGTATTTGGTGTGGACGCGGCTCAGGCGGCGGACTCCATTTATCCAATCTACAGCGCGCATGGCGGCCTGACAGCGGTCGGCATGGGTTTCAGTGCCAGCCGCTTCATCACCGATCACTGGCTGGTGAATGCGGATCTGGCGTGGAACCGGCTGGAAGGCAGTGCCAGTGCCAGCCCGATCACGCAGTCGAATGAGCAGGGCGTGATCGAGTTTTCAACCGAGTATCGATGGTAGCTGCGGGCCGGGATCTCATTTGACGTTGGCCGCCCCCGGCGCCGGGGCGTACTGTGCCTCGCCATTGCCGAACGACCAGTTTTCCTTCTTTACCTCGACCAGGTTGATGACGACGTCTTCGCGGCGCAGTGCCAGGCGCTCATGAAGGCCGTCTGCGACCGCCTTGTAGAACGCCCGCTTCATTTCCACGGATCGACCCTCGTTCAGGGTGACCTGAATCACGATGGCATCGGGGGACCTGTGGATGCCCAGATAGTCGGCATCAATCACCAGGTCCGCGCCCGCATGTTCGGCGATAACCTGGAAGCGATCGTCCTGCGGCACATTCAGCACGCTGATCATCGCATTGTAGACAGTGTCGCCCACGGCGCTGCGGTAGTCAGCGGTCGTGCCCTTTGGAAGATCGATGCGGGCTAACGGCATAGGAAATCCTCTCCTGAGGTTGCGGTAGTTTTGAACCGTTGTGCTGCATATAATCTCACCGATGGCGCGTCATTGTCAGTCCCCGCAACCCTAGTGTCCTCCAGCCACGATGCCATCGGCAGTGCGCGCGCGTCGCTGGCGCGGCGCCTGCTGCCGCTCGTGGATCTGACCAGCCTCAACGAGTCGGATGACGCGGCCACCATCGTTAAGCTCTCGAGCCTGGCGCACACGCCGGCCGGTCGTGTCGCGGCGCTGTGTACCTGGGGGCGGCTGGTAGCCGTCGCGCGTGCCGCACTGCGTGACAGCGAGATTGCAGTCGCCGCGGTCGCCAATTTTCCCACCGGCGCCGCCGACGTCGAAGCTGCGGCCGCCGAAACTGCGGCGGCGATTGCGGCCGGCGCGGGTGAGGTGGATGTGGTGTTTCCCTATCGTGAATTCCTGGCCGGGAGGCCCGAAATCGGGCTGCAGCTGGTGCGCGCCTGTCGCGCCGCCTGCGGCGAGCGCGCGCTGCTCAAGGTCATCCTGGAGACCGGCCAGATTGCTGCGCCGGAGCGCATCCGCCGCGCCGCCGAGATTGCAATCGAGGGCGGCGCGCAATTCCTCAAGACCTCTACCGGCAAGACCGATCCGGGCGCGACGCCCCAAGCGGCGGCCGCGTTGATCGCAGCCATCGGCGATGCCGGCAGCCACGGCGTGCGGATCGGATTCAAGGCATCGGGCGGCATTCGCAGTATCGAGCAGGCGCAATCGTACCTGCGGCTGTATGAGGATCGCTTCGGCGCCGACAGCGCACGGCCGGAGAATTTCAGGATCGGCGCCTCAGCGCTGATTCACGAGCTGCTCGCGCAACTGCAGTAGCTCGGGCCCCGATCGTTGCTACATCCCTTTAGGGCTGCGGGGCCGGGCGGGTGTAGGCCTGTGCCTTTTGCTCGAGACTGCGAAACTTACCGGACAACTGGTCGAGTCGCGCGACCCAGTCCTGGCGGATAGGTTGCCCTTCGATCGCGGTGTGGAACCGCACCAGGATCATGATAAGGAACAGCGGCTTGATGAACGCACCGCGCGCGGCGAGGGCAAACAGCACCGCACTGAATACCGAGATCGCGCCCACTCCGCGCACCGACGGCGGCAACATCACGGTGATCGCCGCCGTCGGCGCGAGCAGCAGCAGCCACAGCAGAACGCTCAGCGCGAATTCTGCGATCACGATCCAGGCTGCGGTCTTCAGTATCGGCCTGGCATTCTGGCAATAATAGACCAGGCCGTCGCGCGCGCCGGTCCACGGGTTGTCGGCGTTGCAGGCAAGGTTGTAGGACAGGATCGCTTTGTCCATGTAGCGCGTCGCCGCGCGCACAACTGCCGTCAGCAGGTTGGCGATCGCGCCCAGGCCGGGGATCGGCAGCGCCTCCGCGATCCAGTCGAGCGTGCGATGAAAGGCGTTAAGCACGCCACGTACCAGCAGATTCATGACGAACAATAGATTGACCTGTCCGAAATGCTCCGTCACGACGCGGCGCCCGTAGTCAAACATGGATTCGCTGCCATTGCCGATCTGGCCATGAACGATCAACTGCGTCAATACGGCTACGTGGCCGCATTCAATCAGATGCAGGAAGTAGCGCAGCGAAACCATCCAGTACCATCCGGCCAGCACGACGCCGAACAGGAACCAGATCCAACCGAAAGCGGGCGCCACGTGGGCGCTGAACCAGATCAGCCCGCCCACTGTCAGGACCAGCCAGATGATCGTGGCGAGCGAAAACGCCAGCAGAATCGCGAATCGGATCAGGGCATAGGGCAAAGTCCGCAGCAGCAGGCCAAATGCGGCGAACAGGCTGCAATCGCGCACGGCCAGCGGATAACTGTGAACTATAACGGGAGTCGACACGGTACTGCCGAGCATACCTGCGCAGTTCACATCGAGGAAGACAGGGCGGGTCCACTCGCCGGAGCATCAAAGCGGTAGCGAGTACGCTGCGCCGAGGGGCGCGCGGCAAATCCGTCGCTGAAGCGAACCAGTGCCAGCTAGGGCGCCAGCGGTAACGTAGCGCGAAACACCAGGTGCTCGAGCAGGCAGAACAGCGACACCTCGAGCAGGCTGATCTCGCGCGCGGGCAGCGAACCGATAATCTGTGTCGCATGCCGGTCGAGCCAGTGAAGCGATTTGTCCAACCCGGCGCGGCTCTTGGCGAAATAGACATGACTACCACGGCCGACATTATGTCCTTCGTGTGTTGCCGTACAGACTGCTGTGCGCCGAGGTGGGATGCTTCACCTGACGCGATCGGAACCAATGTCGTCTGACCTAAGTCGGGGTACATGTATGCGTGGATTTAAAGTTCTGGTGTTGGCTACAGCGGTCGCGGGCTGTCTCGCGGCAGCCCCGCCGCCCGCTGTGGCGGGCGTCAGCATCGATATCGGGGTTGCCCCCGTCTGCCCGTATGGCTACTACGATGCCGCTCCCTATAGCTGCGCGCCGTCGGGTTATTACGGCCCGGAATGGTTCAGTGGCGACGTATTCATTGGTGCCGGCCCGTGGTTCCATGGTCCGGGCAACTTCCGTGGCAACGTGAACCGATCGTTTCACCCGGACTACGGTTATCGGGGCCCAATGCCGAACCGCGGCGAGAGGTTCGACCCGGCGAAGCGGGTCGACAAAGAGCATTTCAGGGGTAACGAAGAGCGCGATGGCCGCGGACACGCCAGCGAACCCAGACACTAGAGCTCATCCGACGCGGTGTGCGCCGCGGATATTGTAAGAATCCTGCACCCATAAGTGCTCATGAATGGAGGACGGCTCATCGTAGGCGATTGGGTTAGCCTAGGCGTCTTTTAACTTGGGAGAAATTGATGATTACAACGCTGCGCATTGCAAAATTCAGTTTCCTGCTGGGACTCATAGCATTCACGTCGGCGTGCGTGGTCGAGCCGCGGGAAGGCTATTGGGATCGCGACCACAACCGGTACTACCACGAGCATGCATGGCATGACTGCGGTCCGGGGGACAATTTCTGCCGTTGAGCTGCTGAGCCGATAGGCTCGGCTCGGCGCGCCGCTGGGGCGCGCCGCAGAATAGCGGCAACGCGATCACTGCTGTGTCAACGCGATGCCTTTGCCATCGTCGTCCAACGAGGCGAATTCGGCGTCGCTGAGTTCAATACCGGCCGCCGCGACGTTCTCTTCCAGGTGCGAGCGCTTCGAGGTTCCTGGAATCGGGAGCATGACGGGGCTGCGCTTGAGCACCCATGCCAGAGCCACCTGACCTGGGGTCGCACGGTGTCGCTTGGCGATGGTGTCCAGCGCCGATCCGGCGCGGGTCAGGCTTCCAGCCGCCAGCGGAAACCAGGGGATGAATCCAATGCCCTGCGAGCTGCAATACTCCAGCACGTCCTCGCTGGCGCGATCGGCCAGGTTATAGCGATTCTGAACGCTCGCCACGTCGAACACCTTCTGTGCCGCCTTGATGTCAGGCACCGACACCTGGCTCAGGCCCGCGTGTCGAATGATGCCGCTGTCGATCAGCGACTTCACTGCGCCGAACTGTTCATCGCGCGGCACCTTGGGATCGATGCGGTGCAATTGCCACAGGCCGATCTGCTCCACGCCCAGCCGGTGACAGCTGGTATGCGCCTGCTGGATCAGGTATTCCGGCCTGCCCAGCGGAGTCCATTGACTAGGCCCGGTACGGGCAAGGCCCGCTTTGGTGGCGATCAGCATGGCGCCGTAGGGATGCAGCGCTTCGCGGATCAGTTCCTCGGCAATGTCGGGACCATAGGAGTCGGCGGTGTCGACAAAAGTAATACCCAGATCCGGCAGGCGTTTTAAGGTCCGCAGCACCTCGGCTCGATCCTCGGGCGGACCCCAGATTCCGGGGCCCGTAGTTCGCATGCTGCCAAAGCCCAGCCGGTGGATCGCAGTGGTGCCACCGAGCCTGAAGCTGCCTGATTTTGCCGCAGTCACCTTGCCGCTCATGATCGCTCCGATAAAGGCACCGTCGCGCGAGTATAGGCGGTCACCGCCGTCGGATCATGGGCGCTCACCGTAGCTGACTGTCTTTGCTCCCGCGCCGGTTGTAGCCACTGAAGGTGGCGGCCTCGCGATCCTGTGCCTCCTGACATGAAAGGCACAGGCGAGCGCTGGGGAGCGCCTGCCTGCGCGACTGCGGAATTTCAGCCCCGCACTCGGCGCAATGGGACAATCCGGGGCCCTGCGGCAAGCGACTCTGCGCACGGCGGATGGCGTCCTTGATCGTGGCGTCGATCTGATCTTGAACCGCGCCTTCTTTCGCCCAGCCTGTCGCCATACGGTGTCGCCTCGATTGATCTATGCGGCAACTGTATCACTACGCGGTATGAGCGCCCAAGCGCAGCTGCCGGCGCAATGACCTTATGCAGGGGTATCCTGACTTCAGAAACTCGTCGATAATTCAAGCAGGCTGGAGTCAACACTCGATTGACTGCCGTGCTCAAACCTTAAGGATCGCCCGCCGTGCCGAGCATCGACTTTTCGCGCTTCCCGCGCTATGACACCCTGGTAGCGCACCTGCGCGACTTTGCGGCCGAACGGCCGCGACTGGTCGAACTGCGTGTCATCGGCCAAAGCCATGAAAAGCGCGACATCTACGTTGTCGTCATCACGAATAGCGACACCGGCCCGGCGCACGACAAGCCGGCCTACTGGATCGACGGCAATATTCACGCCACCGAGTTGCTGGCATCGACGGCGTGCCTGTATTTCATTCAGACGCTGTTGGGCGGCTACAGTACCGATCCGGACACCACGCGCTGTCTCGACACACGCGCGTTCTATATCTGTCCGCGCGTGAATCCTGACGGCGCCGAATGGGCGCTGGCCGAGCATCCACGATTGGTGCGCTCCGGGACACGCCGCTACCCGTACGACGAAGAGCCGGTTGAGGGCCTGATTACTCAGGATATCGATGGCGACGGGCGCATTCTGCAGATGCGTGTCGCAGACCCCAACGGCCCATGGAAGCCGCATCCGCTGGAACCACGGCTGCTGGTGCGTCGCGACCCGAGCGATGCCCCGGGCGGTGAGTATTTTCGCGTGCTGCCTGAAGGTTTGCTGAACAACTATGACGGCGTCCACGTGCCGGTGCCTGGTCTGGCTGGAAATGCGCAGGGGTTGGACCTGAATCGTAACTTTCCCGCGCTGTGGCGCCAGGAATTCGAACAAGCCGGCGCCGGGCCCTATCCCACCAGCGAACCGGAGGTACGGGCGATCGTCGAGTTCTTTGTATCGCACCCGAACATCTGCGGCGGCACCAGCCTGCATACCTTCTCCGGCGCTCTGTTGCGTCCGCTCGGATCCCAGCCCGACGACCAGATGATCCCTGAGGACCTGTGGACCTTCCGGGCACAGGGCAGGAAAGGTGAGGAACTTACGGGATATCCGGCGATTTCGGTCTGGCACGACTTCCAGTACTACCCGAACCAGTTCATTTCCGGTTCATTCGACTGGATCTACGAGCACCTGGGTCGCTTCACATGGACGGTCGAACTCTGGAATCCGAAGCAGGCGGCCGGGATCGACAACAACGAGTGGATTCACTGGTTCCGCGATCATCGCGTCTCGGATGATCTGAAGATGTATACGTGGGCGCAGCAGGTCGCTCCGGGCGAGGGTTATGTCGACTGGCGGCCATTCGCACATCCGCAGTTGGGTCCGGTCGAGATCGGCGGCTGGCAGCGCACGGCGATATTCAGCAACCCGCCGCCGCAGTTGCGCGAGCAGGAGATCGCCCGCTTGCCGAAATGGCTGTTGTGGTTGAATCTGATCGGGCCGAAACTCGAATTGCGTGAGCTCAATGTGGTCGCACTGGGTGGCGATAGCTGGCGTGTCCGGCTGGTAGTGCAAAACTCTGGCTGGCTACCGAGTTACGTCAGCAAGATGGGGCTCAAACGCAAACAAACGCGCGGAGTCCTGGCCGAAATCGCCCTGCCCGCGGGAGCGCGCCTGCTGGTCGGCAAGCCGCGGGAAGAGTTGGGAGAGCTCGAAGGTTGGGCCCATCTGCACACCGGCATCAGTTTCTGGCCCAACAACCGGCCGACCGCAGACCTTGCCTACGCCGAGTGGGTGATCGAGGCGCGGGCTGGCACCGAGATCGGTATGGTGAGCTGGCACGAGCGCGCGGGCCGGATTGCGACGCGGGCGACGCTGGTCGACAGATTACCGGACGGTCAGCTGTGAGACGACCCGGATGACGCGCCTTTCGACGGTTCCGGAAGCTTGAACATCGCCCACAGGCCGATCGCGCTGGTGAAAATAACGTAGTAGGCGGGGGACACCCGGCTGCCGGTCATGCCGATCAGCCACGCGATGATGAACTGGGTCGTGCCGCCGAACAAGGTGACCGACAGCGCATAGGAGATGGCCACTCCGGAGCTACGTACCTCGTTGGGAAACACTTCGGCCAGCGCCGTCAACGCCGCGGCGCTGCTCAGCACGCTCAGCAATGTCAGCGATGCCGTCACTAACACCAGAACGGTTGTCGTCGAGACGGACAACAACAGCAGAAACGCCGGCAGCACCACAACGGCGAGCGCAATTCTCGGCAGAATCATCACCGGCTTTTTCCCGAAGCGATCACTCAGGTGGCCGCCCAATAAGGCTCCCACCGCCATGACGCCGCCATTAGCGATCGAGGCGAACATGGCCTTGGACGCCGCCATTCCCAGGGTGGTGAGCGCGTAGGTCGTCATGTAGGCCGTGACATAGGTGGAAATCGTCAGGCACATGACGATCAGGACCGCGAACGCCAGCGGCCGGCGATGGGCGCGCCACAGCAACGTCAACACGGCGGCGCTGCGGCGAGTACCGGGTGCCGCCAGCGTTTCCGGCAAGCGCCGGCGGATATACAGACCCACTGGAACGATTGCCAATCCCAGGGCGAACGGAACCCGCCAGCCCCAGAGCGCCAGCTGCTGCGGTTCCAGGGTCGTCGACAACGCATATCCGACTACGCCGGCCGCCAATACCGCGACTCCCTGGCTGGCGTTCTGCCAGCTGACGAAATAGGCGCGGCGGCTGGCCGGAGCGCACTCGAGCAGTACTGCCGTCGCCGGCCCCACCTCTCCGCCCAGCGCCAGCCCCTGCACCAGGCGCGCGAGGATCAGAATCACCGGCGCCGACAGGCCTATGCTGGCGTAGGACGGCGTCAATGCCAGAGCCAGCGTGCCGAACGCCATCAGGCTGATGGTCAGCATCAGGGCTGGTCGGCGGCCAGCACGGTCGGCATAGGCACCGATCAACAGGCCGCCCAGCGGGCGAGTGAGGAATCCGACTCCAAAAGTCGCCAGCGTCAGCAGCAGACTGACAAATACATTTCCGGTCGGGAAGAAAGCGTGGCTGATGTAAACCGAGAAGGTCGAATACGCCAGGAAATCGTAGAACTCGAGGGCGTTGCCAGCTACAGTCGCCGCGAGCGCCCAGCGATCCAATGGCGCTGCCGCCAGCCCCTGCGATTCTATGGGGATTGCGATCGGTATACTCTGCACCGGAAAATCCTATCCCATGAGCGTGCGTTGTCTAGCTTTGGCCGTCGGGAGACTACAACATGCTGAGCCAGACAGCGATCGAATGCCTGGGTTGGTGCGCAACTGCGGTGTTCGTCGGCTCGTACTTCTGCCGACGTCCGTCACTGCTTCGCGGTGTTCAGATGTGTGGCGCGGCGCTGTGGATGCTGTACGGAGTATTGATCGGCAAGTCGCCTGTCATCGTTGCCAACATCCTGGTGTTCTCCGCCGCTGCCTGGACGCTGTTTCGATCCGCCCCCGCAAAGTGAGTTGACGGTCTTCATGAACGACACCGAACAGCGCTACACCGGCGGCTGTCTTTGTGGCGCACTACGTTATGAGGCTCGAGGGGAGCCGCTGTTCGCCGGTCACTGCTACTGTGCCGACTGCCGCAAGGCGTCAGGCTCCGGTTTCATACCTTTCGTGGGCTTCGCAAGCAGCGCGGTGCGCTTCACGGGCCCCAGCCGGCAGGTCAGATCCAAAGCCGCCCATGGCGGGGACGCGGTGCGTAACTTCTGTCCCACCTGCGGCGGCCTGGTGCACGGCGGGGTAGTCGGCCTGGACGACTCATTTACGATCTACGCCGGAAGCTTGGATGAGCCCGCCTTGTTCCATCCGAAGATCGCAATCTTTACCCGCGATCGCCCGGCATGGGCGATCATCCCGCCCGGCCTCACGCTGTTTGAGACGATGCCGCCGAAGTAACTCATGGGATGTGCGCGATGGCGTGGCACGTCAGGACCAACGACAACAATGTGAGCGCCAGACCCGCCAGCGCGCGCCGGCCTTCAGTGCGCGCCAGTTGCCGGGCCGACTGCGCGGCGATCAGGAACGCCTGATGCCCCCGGGGTCTGGCGAGCACGCAAACGCGCGCCGGCGCCCGCCGTAGCCTGTCGCGCTGCGCCTCCGCGAGCGCTGCGGTCCGGGCCGCCTCCCACTCGGCAGCATCGATAACCCCATCGTGATTGGCATCGAATCGGGCAATGAGGGCCGCCTGGTTCTGCTTCCAGCGACTGAGTAGCGCTGCCGCCTCATCGTCGATGGTGTTGGTAACCATGCGCGTGTCGGCGCGGAACTCGCCCAGCACCGATAACTCCGCATCCTCAGTCAGGATCGCCTCGACGTAGCGATAGGAGTGGCCAAAGGCCATGGCCGCTCCGCCCCACCGTAGCGGCGGAATATCGTCGGGGGAATCGCCGTACCACACCTTGCGATCGCTGGGTTCAATCTCGGCACCATCCGGCTCGACTAGGCAATGATCGCCCTGTTCGATCAGCAGGAACGGCTGATCACTGGTACCACGGTTGATGTTGAGCAAGCGATTTGCGGCACGGACATAGCTGCCGCGCTGCTCGATGCGAAAGGTCCACCAGACGCAGCTGCGTCCGGTGAGCGGCGCACGTAGCGACTTGCCATCCAGCGATCGCGCGCGCCCACTGAGCTTGACGTAGCCCTGGGCAGCCGAACGGATGTGGGCAGTCGGGGTGTCCTCGAGCAGGCGTCGTTGCCGCCAGCGGCGAAAAAACATGTGCAGGCCAGCCGCTATACCCGCGCTGCCGAAAACGGCCAGCACCAGGTAGAAGTGGTTTACGGCCCAGTACATGGCGCAGGGGCGTTGCGACGGCGCCTAGCCGGCGAATGCAGCCTTCATGTCGACGTCGGTTTTTTGCGCGGTATCGAACCTGAGCAGATGCGCCGGTTCAAACTCGTAACGGGTCGCGACCAGGGCGTCCGGAAACGCCGCGATGCGCACATTGTTGATGTTGACGGCCTCGTTGTAGATCTCGCGCCGATCCGAGATCGCCTGTTCCAGCCCGGTGATGCGTTGCTGCAGGTGCTGGAAGGCCTGGTTGGCCTTCAGGTCCGGATACCTTTCGGCTACGGCGAACAGGCCCGCCAGCCCGGTACGCATTCCGGATTCGGCGGCACCGAGGGCTGTGATGCTGCCGCTGGTGCGCGCCGCCGCGACCGCCGAGCGGGCCTGCATGACTCGCTCCAGGGTCTGCTGTTCGTACTGCAGGTACTGCTTGCAGGTTTCGACCAGTTTCGGCAGTTCGTCGTGCCGCTGCACCAGCAGGACGTCGATGTTCGACCAGGCAAGCTTGACGTCGGCGCGTACTCTGACCAGCCCGTTATAGATGCCTACCAGGTAACCGATGACGAGCACCAGCAGCACCCCCAACACCAACATGGCAATCATGCGAGCGGCCTCCGTTCCTGTCGCAATTCATCCGGCCAGTGCGAACGCTACCAGCATGCCCGGCGCGCCACGTGACGCGGATCACGGCTTTGTGCTTTGGATGGTGCGCCGCGCTGCAGAAATCATTGATGTGTGGATTACCGCGCCCGCGTCACTCTGGTCGCGTTCCTAACCCCGCCGGTCCTTGGCAAGCACCATGGTTTCGTACAACTGGTAATCGGGCGTGGGTACCCGGTCGGCCCCGGCGGCATGGTAGTAGCGAATGGTGATCGACGTTTTGCCCCCAGGAACTCCCGGATCGAGGTCGAACACGGCGATGCCGTACCCTGTTTCGGTGTCGCGGCGCGCGGACCAGATGGCGTCTTCCAGCGCATCGGCGCCGGGCTTGACGTATGTTCCCGCAGTGGCAGCGGGTATCGGGCGATTCGCTCTTGTGATGACCTTGGCCTGCGGCAATCCGGTCGACGGATCCACTCCGTAGGCATCGAGTGGAGCGCTGGTACCGCCGCCACCCAGGATCAGATGAATCGTGCCGCGGCTGGTGTCGTATCTGCCATCGGCGGGTTCGGCCGTGATCACCGGTTTCGGCTGACAGGTGTCCACGGCGGCGCCACTCGCCGCGTCCCTGCCCACATTGCGGATGCAGCCCCGCACTGGCCAGCTTCGTTCGTAGTCGTGGTCGTGGCCGCAGAGAACGAGATCGACTCCATAGCGATCGAACAGCGGTAGCCAGCTCTCACGTATCCCCTTATCAGAGCCGTTACCGTTCCTGGAAGAACTAAGCGCGTCCTGGTGCATTTGCACGATGATCCAATCTATGTTGCTGTTCCCGGAGGCCGCCGACAGCGTCTTCTCCAGCCAGCGCGTCTGCTCGCCGCCGCTGTAGCCATGAATATAGAACGAGGTCCCGGGCGCAATCGGCGCATTCCCGGTGCTGGGGGAGGGCTGCAGCGGCGCCGGACCTGCGACGAAGGCGCCGCTGTCCTGGTAGATCACATCATCGGCGGACAGGGAGATGAATAACACCGAGCCAACCGTGAAGTGGTACCACAGGCCGGCGAAAACGGTGCCATTGTGCGGCAGCCAATACCGTGTGAGGTAAGAGCTGAATCCCTGCGCGCCGTTATTGAATTCGATTTCATGGTTGCCCGGGCAAGGCATCCACGGACGAAAGGCCGCCGACACTTGCACGTTGTTGCCAAAATCGGCCCACACCGCCGGTTGCGCCGCGGGATTTAGATTAGCGTAACAAAGATCGCCGTTGAGCAAGTGGAACAGGGGTCTGAATCGTTCCACCGCCTCCACCGCGTAGCGGCTCTGGGGCCATGACAGTGCCCAGGACGTATTCGGCGTCGCAAGGTCGCCGTAGCTGGTCCAGCGAAAAGGCGCGTGGCGCGCCGGCGCCGTCTGGAAACTCGCGGCGAACGGTCGTGCGCGATTGCGATCGTTATCGGCGGTGATCGAGTAGTCGTAGTTTGCAGCCGCCCGGAGTCGGTCAATCTTCGCGTGATAGGTAAAGACCGTATGGCCGTTAAGGCCGTCACTATAGGAGCGCTGGACGGCGTGGACTACGCGGCCGGCTTGGGATGGCTCCCGGCCGGTTGACTCGCGAATCTGCACCCGCGGGTTCATCGACTGGCCTGGCGATGCCCAGGAGACCACTACAGTGCTGGACGGATCGTCGCCCCAGGTAAGGTGAATCTGTTCCGGCGTGCCGTCGGCACGCCCGGCCTGCGAATCGGCACCGTAAGAGGCCAGCGGCGATGCGGCGGCTGCCAGACCCGTCGCTCCAGCTTCTTTGAAGAATGCGCGCCGCGATAGCGACACGCAGGTCGACTTCGCGGGGCGGTCGGGTCGACGCCGGTCCGTCACAGATTGCTGCCTCGATAGTTGATGCGCCGAAGCGTAGCGCACGTGGTATGGGTTCCGTCAATACCGGACGGCGCGCTATTTCGTGACCTCTTGAGTCGCCGTGGGATAACATGAGCGCGCGACCCGCTTCTCTGGCCGCACAGTTGCGGATGGGGAACGAATGATGAAATCCAGCGATTGCAACGATAAAGCGGCGCCACAGTCCCTGGCCGACGCCCAGACAACGGACTATTCCGTACAACTGGCACTGCTGGCGGCCATAGTGGCTTCTTCTGACGATGCGATCGTCAGCAAAACGCTCGATGGGCTCATCCTGTCATGGAACGCAGGCGCCACGCGCATCTTCGGATATCAGGCGAGTGAGGCAATCGGTAAGCCGATCACGATCATCATTCCACCAGAGCTCCATGAAGAAGAGCGACACATCCTGCAGCGGGTGAGACACGGCGAGCGGGTAGATCATTTCGACACAATTCGTGTGACCAAAGACGGCCGTCGCATTGCAATATCCCTCACCGTGTCTCCGGTGCGCGATTCGAAAGGGACCATCGTAGGCGCGTCCAAAGTCGCACGCGACGTTTCCGAACGCAAGGCGGCGGAACAGGCGTTGCGCGAAAGTGAACAGCGGTTGCGCGCGAGTGAAGAGGCGCTTCGGAATGCCGATCGCCGCAAAGATGAATTCCTGGCACTTCTCGCGCACGAACTGCGAAATCCTCTGGCCCCTATCCGGTATGCGTTGGCCGCAAATAAGAAGGAGGGCAGAGCGCCAGAACAGCAGAAACGCGCCGAGGAGGTGATTGAACGCCAGGTGACGCATATGAGCCGCCTGTTGGATGATCTACTCGATGTGTCACGCATTACCCGCGGTACGCTCGAGCTGAAGAAGAGTCCTACCGAACTGACGCTGATAGTCGGGAGCGCGATCGAAACTGCCCGGCCAATTCTGGATTCCAAGCACCATGCGCTCGCGCTCGACCTGCCGAAGCAGGCCGTGCAGCTCGATGTCGACCCGGTGCGATTGGCACAGGTGTTTTCCAACATCCTGATCAACGCCGCAAAATACACGGACCCGGGTGGACGCATTCAGCTGCGGGCAACGCAGCGGGCAGGTGAGCTGGTAGTCGTCATAAGCGATAACGGCATAGGCATCTCCGACGACATGAAGCCGCGCCTGTTTACGCTGTTCTCACAGGCTCAATCGGCCATGGGGCGCTCGGAGGGCGGACTGGGTGTCGGATTGTCGCTCGTGCGCGGGCTCGTCTCGCTGCACGGGGGAAGTGTGGAGGCATTCAGCGAAGGGGCTGGTAAGGGCAGCGAGTTTATTGTCCGCATTCCGGTGGGCACGGCATTGGAGCGCCCTGAAAGCGATGCAGTTACCGATGCACCCGTACCCGGCGCCGGCCTGAAGATACTCGTAGTCGATGACAGCCGGGATGCGGCGGATACCTGCGCCATACTCCTGGAGCTTTCGGGCCATCACGTGCAGACGGCCTATACCGGTCAGCGGGCGCTCGAACTTGCCGAGTCATTTTGTCCTCATGTGCTTCTGCTGGATATAGGTTTGCCGGATCTTGACGGTTACCAGCTGGCCAGGAAGATCCGAGCAAGCTCCTGGGGACGGGGCGCGGTCCTGATCGCTGTGACGGGCTGGGGCCAGGAGGCGGATCGGCGGCGCGCTTTTGAAGCCGGATTCGATCATCACGTGACGAAACCGATCGCTGCGGAGACGGTGGAATCGCTGATGCAATCCGTGAGCGCGTTGCGCGACACTGCAAATGCAAAGCAGGCCACGCGATGAGGCCGCTCACGACTGCTGCGCTATTCCAGTCGCTGCACCTTCCGCAGTGCCGGGAACATCCTCATCCATAAGAGCGCTACTACGATTGTTCCAACGCCGCCCAGTACGGCAGCTGGCATCGCACCGAATAGGGCCGCGGTCATGCCGCTCTCAAATTCACCGAGCTGATAGGAAGCATTGACAAACAGGAAATTCACGGCACCCACGCGCCCGCGCATCTCGTCCGGTGTCGCCAGTTGCACCAGGGAGATTCGAATTACCATGCTCACCGTGTCGGCCGCCCCCAGAATCGCCAGCGCGAGTATCGAGAGCCAGAGGAGATGCGACAGCCCGAATACCACGGTAGCCATGCCGAAGACGATAACGGCCTGGTACAATCGTATTCCCACCCGGCGGTCGAGCGCGTGCCGGGCCAGAGCGGCGCTCATCACTAAGGCACCGACGGCCGGAGCGCTGCGCAGTACGCCTAGTCCCCACGGCCCGGTGTGCAGAATGTCGCGCGCGTAGATCGGCAATAGCGCCGTCGCACCGCCGAGCAGCACCGCAAACAGATCGAGCGATATCGTCCCAAGAATCGTCGGGTTGCGGCGCACGAACTGCACGCCTGCGAACAAGGCGGCGAAAGTCGGCGGTTCTTTCGTGACCTCAGCCCGATCCAATCTGATCGCCCCGTTTATCTGCCGGGCGCAAGCAACTCATCGGCGCTCGTCTGTATGGCGACATAGGGCATTGGCGCGATGCCGTCATGCGCCGGTTTGCCGAAAGCGCGCAGCTTCCTGAGCCACGCTTCCCCTTGTGCGCGATCCCCGGACCAGCACACCTCGATTTCAATCACCTGACCATCTGGCTCCGAATACAGGGCCGGGGCCAGATTGACGACGTCGGGCGCGTCCAGGGCGATGTCACGGTAAAAGCGCAGCACATCGCGCGCCTGGGCCACGGGCCAGACAACACTGCCCCCAAGAATGACCGGATCCATGTCGTGCAGCCGGTATTCGATCGCAGTCACGACGCCGAAATTGCCACCGCCGCCGCGCAAGCCCCAGTACAGGTCGGGGTTCTCCTTCTCGTTCGCCCGGACGAATCGTCCGTCGGCCGTCACGACATCGAACGAGGCGGCATTGTCGCAGGCGAGCCCGAAGCGCCGGCCCAGCCGCCCGAGGCCGCCGCCGAGCGTGAGGCCCGCCGCGCCCGTGTGCGAGACGGTGCCCGCCTAGCAGCGAACCCGACTCCACATAGGCGCGCCTGGTTTCCGGATCGACGCGCACGCCCTGCATCGATTGCAGGTCGATGACCAGTCCGCCGTCGCAACTCGACTTGCCTGAATAGCTGTGGCCGCCCGCGCGCACGGCGGTCAGCACCTGGTGTTCGCGGGCAAAAGCCACGGCCTGCTGGACATCGGCGGCGCCCGTACAGCGCACAATCAGCGCCGGCTTCTTGTCGAACGAAGCGTTCCAGACGCGACGCGTGCGGTCGTAATCCGGACTACCCGCCAGCAGCACCTCGCCGCGCACGCCGGTAGCGAGGGCCTCGATGGCCGAACCGGCCAGCACGGTCTCGCCGCCGGCAACGCCTTTGGCCGGCACGTCGCCGACATCCTTGAGTACGGAAGTGAACCCACGCAGCGGCCAGCGCGCAGCAAGCGCCAGACCTGAACCGACGAATCGACGTCTTTTCATGATGCTCCCTTGCCCTTGTCTGCCGATATCATAGGTATTTGAGACTGGCCGGGCGCAGTCTCACGATTGATGAGACGCGACACGTGAGACGCGACACGTGAGGCGCAACACGTCACGCCTCATGCCCGACGTCTCAGGCACTGCCCCAGGGCAGCAGCACGATCTTCCCGCCAAGTCCGCCGGCATCGATGCGTGCGTGGACCTGGCTCGCGGCCGCGAGCGGCAGCCGATCGATCACGACAGGATGAATGGCGCCGTCGCGCAGCAGTTTGAACAGCGCTGCCATATCGGTTTTAAATTCCTCCAGCTGACTCGCTCGAAGGGCCGTTATGCTGTAGAACACGGCTTGACGGTGGCGCAGCAGGAAGCTCATCGCGTTCCACAGCTTGAGCCTGGCCATGCCGAGTCCCGCGGAGATCATGCCTTCGCGGCCTATGGCCATGGTCTGAGACCCGTAGCCGACGAGCAGTCCGCCGGGAGCGAGGCAGGCAAACGAACGATCGAAATGCGCACCGCCGATCGCATCGAAGGCGGCGTCGACGCCGGCGCCACCCGGGCGATCGGCCGTCAAACTACGCACGGCAGCGACGAAGTCGCCGGCGTGATAGTCGACCGCGGTTGCGCCGAAGCGCTCAACCACGGGAAAGTTCGCGGCCGAACAGGTGCCAATCGCCTTGAGGCCGAGATGGCGCGACAGATCAAGCAGCGCCGTGCCCACCGTGCCGGAGGCGCCTATGATGAGAACCGTGGCACCCGCCGCCAAGCGGCGGTAGCGCGTAAGCATTTGGAAGGCAGTCAGATAGGCGAGCGGGATGCACACCGCTTCGGCCGGATCGATGCCATCAGGGACCGGCACCAGAAATCGCGCCGGCCGGATCGCATACTGCGCATAGCCGCCGACGACGCAAAGATCGGCGACCATCTGATTTTCGCCTGGCACGGCCACGGCGCGACCGGTCTTCTCGACGACGCCCACGATTTCGTAGCCTGGCGTGAAAGGCAGCGGCCCTTTGAAATCCGGATACCGTCCTCGTCGAATGAACGAGTCGGTGAAGCCCGTGCCTGCCGCGACGACCTTGATGCGGACTTCACCGGGCCCGGGTCGCGGGATGTCNNGCGGATCATGGTATCGGTGAAGCCCGTACCCGCCGCAACCACCTTGATGCGGACCTGGTCCGCGCCCGGTTCAGGAATGGTCGGCTGTTCTACGAGCTCCAGGACTTCGGGGCCGCCGAAGCGGGAAATGCGGATATGCTGCCAGGGCATCCGGCGAGCATAGTCATAAGGGTGGCTGGGGTCGAGCTTGGTTCGCCGCCTAATTGACGACCTTCAGAAATGTCCGTTCCTCCCGCAGGATGAAGCGCTGCTGGTGCGCCCATTCGAAATTTCGTTGCGCCTCCTCGTCGCGCAGCAAGCGGGCGCGATAGGATTCGTAGTCCGCCAATGAGTTGAACTGGATAATCCCCCAGGCAATGTCGTTAGTGCCCTCATGCGGGAAAAAGTAACCGATCAGCTGGCCTCCACAGCGCGGGATGATCGGTCCCCAATTAACCGCGTACTGCTGAAAGGCCGCGCGCTGACAAGGGTCAATCTGATAGCGAATGAAACAGGCAATACCCATACCGGATGACCTTCGAGAATCGCGAGACCGTCAAGTCTAAGGGCTTGCGTCTCGGTAATGGTTCGTCTAACGTCGAACAATGAAAGACGGTCCGAATATCGCCAGGATTGCCGCTTTGCTGGGCGAAAGTGCCCGGGCCGATGCCCTGACGGCATTGATGACCGATCGCGCCCTGACGGCGACCGAGCTGGCCGCAATTGCCGGCGTAACCAAGCAAACGATGAGCGCCCATCTGTCCAAGCTATTGCAAGCCTCGCTGATCGCCGTCGATCAACAGGGCCGCCATCGGTACTTCAGGCTGGCGGACGAGGATGTCGCCGGCTTACTCGAATCGTTGATGGGTGTGGCCTTTCGCACCGGCTCGCTAAGATTGCTCTCGAGCCCGCGCGAACCGGCTCTACGAAAGGCTAGAGTGTGCTACGACCACCTGGCCGGCGAACTCGGCGTGTTGGCCTACGAATCGCTGGTGCGACACAATCTGTTGGCAATGTCGCAGCAAGGTCTCCGACTTAGTCCTGCAGGCGAGGAATGGTTCCGGCGCGCCGGTATAGATACCGAAACCGCCCACCGTGAACGGCGCAGCTTCTGCCGCGCGTGTATGGACTGGAGCGAGCGGCGATACCACCTGGCCGGATCGCTTGGCGCCGCATTGTTGTCACGCGTCCATGAACTGGGCTGGGCCAGGAAAGAAAAGGCATCGCGGGTGATCCGATTTACGTCCGTCGGTGATCGGGAGTTCAGGCGTCTTATTGCATCAGCGTAGAAATCCTCGAAATCGCGGTACAGCCGCAGATCGATGCACCGCGAGTTGGCGCCCACCAAGGAATATTTCGATGCAGACTTTTCCGATAGACCTGGTACGCAGCCAGTTTCCCGCGTTGACCGGGGCGGCCGTGTTCCTGGACAACCCCGCCGGTACCCAGGTGCCAAGGCAGGTCATCAAGGCCGTGGCCGAGGCAATGGCTGGCGCCGCGAGCAACATCGGCGGTTTCTTCGGAGCCTCAAAGTCCGCCAAGGACGTCTGGACACGCGCC
Organism: Gammaproteobacteria bacterium; assembly: GCA_003132025.1. GTDB lineage: Bacteria > Pseudomonadota > Gammaproteobacteria > Steroidobacterales > Steroidobacteraceae > FEN-1191. The sequence continues at coordinate 50,446 of PKWJ01000017.1, read as the reverse complement.
CACGACGCAATAGCGGAGCTACTGGGCGGACATTCCGGAAGAGAGGTGATCCTGGGTCAATCGATGACCATGCTGACGTTTCATATGTCGCGATCGCTCGGGCGCGCCTGGGTACCTGGAGATGAAATCATCGTCACACGTATGGACCACGACGCAAATGTGGCACCGTGGCTGCGGATGGCCGAGGATCGAGGCCTGATAGTGCGCTGGCTGCCGTTTAACCGCGAAACCTGGCGCATTGAACCGGATGATCTCAAGCCGCTGCTATCCACCAGGACCCGGCTGCTTGCCCTCAACTACGCAAGCAACCTGACTGGATCAATCAATCCGGTGACTGAATTGACGCGTTTGGCAAAAGAAGCCGGCGCGCTGGTGTATGTGGATGGCGTCCAACTGGTGCCGCACGTAAAGACCGATGTCAAGGCGATCGGTTGTGACTTTCTGGTGTGCTCGTCATACAAGTTTTTCGGACCGCATCTGGGTGTGCTGTGGGGTCGGGAAGCGCTCCTGAACGAACTCAATCCGTACGCCGTGCGGTGTGCGCCGTCCGATCTGCCTGGGCGTCATGAGCTGGGCACCCCTCAGACTGAGTTATTTGCGGGTCTGGCCGCGACCGCGGACTACTTCGTTTGGCTTGGCGAGCAGGTGGGCGGCTCTGGCAGCCGCGAGAGCAAAATAAAAGCTGCATACGGCGCGGCTAGCGCGTACGAGATGTCCATCGCGCAACGTCTTATTGACGGACTTACACATATCGAAGGCGTGCAGCTTCAGGGTATCTCCGACGCACGGTCGCTGTCTCAGCGTGTACCGACGGTCTCATTCACGCATTCCCGGCGGCGGAATTCTGTCCTTGCCAAGGAGCTTGCGGCGCAAGGAATCAACGTGTGGTCAGGCCACAACTACGCCTATGAGTTAGTTCGTCACCTGGGTCTGGACGAACAGGATGGCGTGCTCCGAATTGGACTAGCTCACTACAACACAGTTGACGAGGTTGACCGAATCCTCGGGTCGTTGAAAGCGCTGCTGGCATGACGACCGTTCGGCCGCAAGGGCGGGGGGAACCTCGTGCGGCGTCGGTTCAAGCCGTCTCGTCCCAGAATTTTTCCATCTTCAAGCGCATCGCCGCATCCGGCAGACGACCGCGGGCGGCGGCCTGGTTATCCTCCAGATGCGCCACTTTGGTGGACCCTGGAATTGCACAGGTCACTGCCGGGTGCGAGATTACGTACTTCAGAAAGAACTGGCTCCAGCTCGAAACATCGATGTCCGCTGCCCAGTCAGGCAATTTGCGCTCTCCGGCCTGCCCGATCAGCGACGCGCGCGCCAACGGCAGATTCGCCAGCACCGCCACCCGACGCTCAAGCGCGATCGGAAACACACTGGTGGCCGCATCGCGGTTCGCGATCGAATAGTCCACCTGGATGAAATCGAGAGAATACTTTCGCATCGCTTCGACGATATCGCCGTGCTGCGAAACACGCGAGGTAGTGACCCCGAGGTAACGGATCTGTCCCGCCTTCTTCCACTGCTGCAGCAGCGGCATCAGACTGTCGACTCCATTGAGGTTATGCACCTGCAGCAGGTCGATTCGCTGCGTTTTCAAACGTTCGAGCGAGCGATGAAAACTCAACTCGCCGCCGCCTTCGCCGCCGAAGAGCCCACCCGCCGTCAACTTGGTCGCCAGAAACATCCGATCGCGGATGCGTAACGCCCCGAGTGCATCACCGATGAGTGCCTCGCTGTCGCCATAGGCCGCGGCGGTGTCGATGACGGACCCTCCGAGCTCATTCATGCGCTTGATCTCATCTCGAATGGCATCGCTTTCCGAAGCTCGAAATGAATCGGTGCCCAGTCCGATCGCAGGGATCTTCTCTCCGGACGACGGTATGGGTTTGGTGATCAGGGGCTTCGCAGTGGGGGAATCGGCGGCCTGCGACAGCCGCAGATGGCCGGCGGCAAGGCAGGCGGACAGTCCGGCGCACAGTGCCTCGCGGCGGGATAAAACGATAGACTTCTTGGAGTTCACAGAAGGCGCCTCCCCGGTTTGCGACACTTTTCGAACTAAGCTCCTGAAATCAAATACCAAGACGCTGCTGTAGACGCACTACGTTACACTGGCTTGTGACCATGATGAAACCACAAAAGTTCGCTTCGGACAGCGGTCTTTTAGCGGCGTACCTGGCGACCCATTACAAGGTGACCGGCACGGCAAGGCCGTTCGTGCTGCGCGTCGGGCAACCATCGGCTGAGCTTGCCGCGCTGCATCGCGCCAGTGGCGTTAACTGTTCAGCGTTCATTACCGCGTGGAATCCTCGGAGCGTCGCGACGTCAGAAGACCTTAATCGCGCTTCACAACGGCGGCTTGAGTCGCAGCTGACGGCGATGAGTCTTACGTTTCTAGCCGGCATCGGTGAGGACCCCGCGGGAGTGTGGCCTGGTGAGCCTAGCGCTCTGGTACTTGGACTCGCACGAAGCGAAGCCGAGCGCGTCGGCCGGACGTTCGGCCAGCTGGCCATCGTGTGGTGTGGGGAGCCCGCAATTCCAGAGCTTGTAGTGCTAACGTAGTCGAGGAGGGCCCGAGGATGCGCTGTTCGGCTTTATGGCCTGCGCTGAGCGTCATTGTCGCCGTAGCTCTGGTTCGCCCCGTCGGCGCCGCGCGGCCTGACGACGGTCCGCGATATGGACGCGAGCTGCAAGGATTTGATTACCCATGGGCGGTGCGGCATTTCCGCTTCCGTTCGCAGGGCATGGCGCTCGACATGGCGTACATGGATGTCATTGCGGCAAGGCCGAACGGGCAGACGGCAGTGCTCCTGCACGGTAAGAATTTCTGCGCCGCCACTTGGAAGAGTACTGTCAACGCATTGAGCCATGCCGGCTATCGCGTGGTGGCGCCGGACCAGATCGGCTTCTGCAAGTCGACCAAGCCTTCGCACTATCAATTCAGCTTCCAACAGCTGGCGGCAAATACACGCGCCCTGCTGGACTCGATCGGAATAGGCCGAGCTGTGTTCATCGGACATTCGACGGGCGGGATGCTCGCGGTGCGCTACGCACTGATGTACCCCGAGTCGATTGATCAACTCGTGCTGGTCGATCCGATCGGGCTCGAGGACTGGAAAGCCAAGGGCGTTCCATGGCAAAGCGTGGACGCGTGGTACCAACAGGAACTGCATTCGACCGCGGAGACCATCCGTGAATACGAGCGCGCCACGTACTACGCCGGAACATGGAAGCCGGAATACGAGGTCTGGGTACAAATGCTCGCTGGGATGTATCGCGGTCCTGGGCGTGAGATCGTTGCCTGGAACTCCGCGCTGCTCTACGACATGATCTACACGCAGCCGGTGATCTACGAGCTGGGCCGGCTGACAATGCCGGTGTTGCTGATGGTTGGCGATAAGGACACGACGGCCATCGGCAAAAACCGCGCACCGCCATCGATCCGCGCAACCTTGGGCAACTATCCGGTGCTTGGGAAGGCGGCTGCAGCGCAGATCCCGCACGCCAAACTGGTCGAGTTTCCTGATCTCGGCCACGCACCGCAGATCCAGGCGCCTGATATTTTTAACAAGGCGCTGCTCGACGGGATGCGCGCGCCGCCTGGCGGCGACGAGGGGCGCTAGCTCTAGTACGGCAACTTCCGGGAGATAAAGAGGCCGGGCTGGCCGCGATGACTGAGCCCCAGAGCGACCACCGTCTGCGTCTGTTGCGACTGCCACAAATGCAACACCGGCACGGGAGCTCGGCGGCGGCGACTGTCCTTAATATCCTGCAGCCACTCCGGCGGATTACGGATCCAGTTGCGCGACTCCGCCCAAGGCAGTTCACTCATCGACCGTGCTACCGGAGAATCGTGCTCGGCGGCATCCTGGCCAACGACGCTGGCGGCACCAAGCACACGCGCCGCCTCCCAGCGATTGTCATTGGGATGGCTCTCGTTGGAAGTGTGAGCTTCGCTGTTTGCCCGGTTTAGATGAGAGAATTGCGATGACACATCGCGCATGCAGGACGGTCTTACGCCAGAGGCGGCAACACCGGGCGCGCATTGCGCATTGGCCGTAGCAGCACCGGCCATCAGCATCAGCGCTAATACGGTTCCCGTGGCAGTTGCAGGTGTCGTGCGTGGAACAGGCATCTCGACTCTTCCCTACAGTCCTTGAGCTTTGTTCGTCCTTCAGCTGTGAACGGTAGTGTGTTCAAGCGCGCGTTCTGGCGGCAGAAGACTAGGGATGGCCTTCGAGTAAGCCCCGGCTGACGAGCTGCGGGAGGACGCTGATCTCATTCAGTTATCATTCAGTTGACGCTCAGTTATGGTCAATGACCGGGTGTCCGAGCTACCGGGCCATTCACTTTCCTACAGCAATGGTGGAGTTCGACCGACAGGCGAGCGCCGCCGTCTGGGGGATCGTTGAGCCTCGAGTGCAGGGGGTCGGACAGAGGTAGAGACGGACGATCGTGACGACATTCAAGCTCAAGCATAAAACCCGGTCGCTTCACTACCGGGTGCGCGGCCGGGGTGAAAATCTGCTTCTCATCCATGGTCTGGGATCGAGCGGAGCGGACTGGGAATTCCAGATACGGGCACTGGAGCGCCACTTTCGCGTCATCGTGCCGGATCTGCCGGGCAGTGGTTACAGTCCGGCTTTTGAAGGCGACTTCAGTATTGGCGACTGTGCGGACGTGCTGTGGGGCCTACTGGATCACTTGCAAATCCCGCGAGCGAACATCGCCGGGTTTTCGCTGGGAGGCGCGGTAGCGCTGGAGATGGCGTTACAACGTCCGCGGAACGTATCTCGCCTGGCACTGATTAACACCTTACTGTCCTACCGCATCGATCATTGGCGTAAGTGGCTTGAGGCCAGGGTGCCCGCGGTCATTGTCCGATTGATGGGGATGCGATGCGCCGCCAGACTCGCGGCTACACGGCTGTTTCCGATGCCCTGGCAGCGGCTATTGCGCGAACGAGCTGCTGCGGCGATAAGTCGCGTGGCTTCGAAAGTCTACCTTGGCATGGCGAAGGCATTGGAGCGCTGGACGGCGATCGAGCGCTTGGATCGTCTTCAAGCCAGGACTCTGATGATCGCGGCCGAGCATGACTTCACGCCGCTGGCGGAGAAAATTTCCATGGCAGAAGCAGTGTGCGCAGAACTCGCAATTGTTCATGGCTCGCGACATGGCACTCCGTTCGACTCGGTCAAAGCTACCAACGCCTGTCTGTTGGCGTGGTTCACCGATCGGCCTATTCGGGCATCGAGACGCTGGATTTGCGACCAGGCGCCGGCCTCGGGGAGACTGTCGCGCATTACGCGATTCGTCGACCAGCAGACCACACTGAGTGGGTTGGAATTCGGCTCAACCTATCGCGGCTGAGGGCCCGAAGCGATTTCCTCGGCGGCCGGCCCGGTGCCTCCGGTAGGCCCCGGGTCAGTTCAGATGAATCCGCACCCCCGCCCAGATCCCGCGCGGTGCGCCCGGTACCACGCCATTTTCATTGGTCCAGTCATTCGAATTGAGGCGCAAAGTGCCGTTAGGATTGTATGCGTTCGAGGTCAGGAACCCAGCAGTGTAGTAGCCCTTGTTCAGCGCATTCACAATCCGCGCGAAGATTTCAAAGTTCTTGGTGAAGCGATAGGTGCCATTGAAGTTCAGTAGCGCGTAACTCGGAATCCAGCCCGTACCGGTGGGAGAGATGTACGCACCCGATGCGGCATCGGTCGTGCCGGCGACGTTGGCATTGTTCTCGTTCCCGTGCAGGTAGGAGCCCGACACAACGATCAGGTTCGCACCGAGATCGAGGTGCTGGTTGAACTCGTAGTCGAGGATGAACCGTCCGGTGTTCTGTGGCACCAGCGGGATGCGATCGCCCGGTTGTACGAGGATATTGCCGTTGGCGTCGGCCTGGCTGTTGGACTCGGCGTTGACGACGAAGGTCGACTGGAAGGTCGCATCCACATAGCTATAGGCGAGCTTCCAGGTCAAACCGCCTTCCTTGCCGCCGAAGGCCAGATCGAGTCCCTCGCGGCGCGTGCTGCCCACGTTGTCGAAGTATCCGGAGTTGGTGCTGGTGGCGATGAACTGGATGTCGTTGCTATTGGCCGTGTGAAACACGTCCGCCGACCAATTGAAGCGCTTGTCGGCCAGATTTCCGCGCAAGCCGATCTCGAACGTGCGCGCCACCACCTGCTTGAGGTCCGGGTCGCTGGCAAAGTCGTTCGGTAGGCCGCACGGCACGCTCGGGTCCGCGCAGCCAAGCTCGATCACGCTCGGAGCGCGGCTCGCCTCGTTGTAGGTGGCGTAATAGGTCATCGTGCTGGCGGGCGTGATCGTGAAGCCGATTGCCGGATTGAAGCGGGCGAAAGAGTGGTCGCCGGTGACCGAAGTCGGCGTGCCGAATCCGTTGCCGTAGTCGGCGGGATCGCTGTCGACCGAGTAGCCGTTGATCGTCTCGGTGTTGATGTTGTAGCGCAGAGCCGCGTTGATATGGAGCAGATCGCTGGGCGATATCGTGTCGGTGAAATAGGTTCCGAAGATTCTGTTGCTACCGCCGAGCGAGATCACGGTCTGATCGTTGTAAACGCTCGGCTCGTAGATAAGCAGATGGTTGGCGGCGACCCCGCCGAACTGAAACGCCTCGGCGAAGGCGTCCTGAGTATCGTCGAAGTCGACGCCGAGGATGGCCTGATTCTTCCAGCCGAAGACATCCTCGGAATCCGTAATCTGCAGCCCAAAGCCGACCGAGCGCTGGGTCAGAGTCGAGGTCGCATCCTGGCCCGGCGTGCAATAGGCGAGCGTGGCAGCGTTGGCGCCCGAGTCGGTGCAATCGGTCGCCGGACCGGCGTAGTTGTCCTCCATGTAGTAGTCGTTGATGTTGCCGTTGCTGACAAAGGTGTCCAGGTAACGGTAGAACGCATTGCCCGTAAGCAGTAGGTGCTCGGCCAACGATTGTGTAGCGGTCAGGTTCACGAAGTTCATGAGGTTGTGTGTAAAGTCGGGCGTGTAGGTCTGCTCGCGACGATAGTAGAGCATGCTTAGCGGGGTGGATCCGTCGCCGTAGAGGCTTGTGTCGGCATAGGTGTAGCTCAGATCGATGTCCGTGCTGTCGGTCTGCCAGCCAAGCTTGCCAAAGCCTTGCCAGACGCGAGTCGAGGACAGATCGCGCCAGCCGGTCTCATCGAAGAAATTGCCGGTGAAAAAGTAATCGAAGGCGCCGAATTCGCCGCCAGTCTCGCCCTGGAAGGAGTGGCGGCCGAAGGAGCCGCCATAAGCTTCGAACTCCGTGCCTGGGTCAGCGTGGCCGCTTTTGGTCTGCAGCGAGAGCGCGCCACCGAGCGTATTTAGACCGAACACGGGATTGGAGCCGGAGATCAGAGACACAGTGCTGACCGCAGACTCGGGGATCAGGTCCCAGTTGACCGTGTCGCCGAAGGATTCGTTGACGCGCACGCCGTCGACGTAGACCGAAAGGCCCTCTGGCGTGCCAAGCAGCGGCGAAGCCGTAAAGCCGTGGTAGTAGATATCGAGCTGGAACGGGTTGCCCGCGCTCTCGCTGACGTTGACACCGCTGAAGTTGTTGTTGAGGTAGTCGGCCACGTCTGTGGACTGCTCGCGCTGGATGTCGGAGCTATTGGCGGTTTGTACGTTCGACGGAATCTGGTTGAGCGGCAGGCCGAACCCCGGCAACGGCGCATTGCCGATCACGATGACCTGCTGCAGTTCCTGAACTGCGGCGGGGTTGTTGGTGGCGGCAGTATCAGCAGCTGGTGCGGGCGTGGAGGGCATCGCGCATGCCATGGCTGTGAGAGCGCACGGCAGCAATGACCTGACCGAATAAACCATAGCTAGACCTTCTTTCGTTTTAATTCCGGGGGCTGACCCGCGTCGGCAGGGTATTTCTGGGCCGAAAGGCCTTCCCCGGTCGNNATGTTCGGGCGGCCGCGCCAATGGGGATACTTCCTGCGAGCGACGGTATTATTATCCTGTTCGTGCCGGGTTTCTTTCCCGTATTTACCGGGAAATCTTCCCGGCACCATGCGCTAGTGTGGGGCGATTGAACGTTACACGGGGTCGCGGTCCCGGGCGATGCCGGAGCGGGTGCGGGATTTTTGGCCCCCGATACGTTGTCTTCGTCGATTCGTTTCCAATGACGGTCACTGGTAAAGTGCGGAACCACCCGATTCGCGAACAGATGCGCCAGAGGCATGCACTGCGCGACGAGCCCCACAACTGAGGCATCAAATGGCCGACAATGAGCAACAACGGGTAGTAATCGTCACCGGGGCATTCGGGGCGCTGGGAAGGGCAGTCGCCCGCCGGTTTGCCACAACGGGAGCCACAGTCGGACTGCTCGATCGGGGCTCCGTGCCGCCGGAACTGGCTCGGGAATTCGAAGCCCCGCACATTCTCGTTCCCGGTGTCGATCTGGCTGATGCCGAGTCTACAGCGAAGGCCATCAGCTCGACGGTGGATCGGGCTTCCAGGATCGATGTCCTGGTTAATGTGGCCGGTGGGTTTCGCTTCGAGACGCTCGAGAAGGGGGACATCGCGACCTGGGAACTCATGTTTGCGATGAATCTCAAGACGGCTGTGAACGCTTCGAAGGCGGTATTGCCGCACTTGCTGGTACATGGTGGCAGCATCGTCAATATCGGCGCGGGCGCGGCGGGGCGTGCGAAAGCGGGCATGGGCGCGTACACGGCATCGAAAGCCGGCGTGCAGCGGCTCACCGAAGCGCTGGCCGAGGAGCTGAAGGATCGCAACATCACCGTGAACTGTGTGCTGCCTGGCACTATCGATACGCCGCAGAATCGAAATTCGATGGCGGGGGCTGACTTCTCACGCTGGGTAGCGCCGGCCGCGATCGCCGACGTCATTCACTTTCTGGCATCGGACGCGGCGCGGGCGGTCACCGGTGCATCGATACGGGTATTTGGCCGCGGATAAGGGATGTTCCGAGGACGCCGATTAGACATTTCCCGGCGCTGAACCGGCGCCATTGTGAGACCTGGGTCTCGCGCCAGCCACAACCGGCGCCCTGAAGGTCATCCGACCCGATTCCAGGCCGTTCTATGCGTTAACTTGCAATGCATAGGAGCCTTGCCATGAGTCGCCTGTCGCGGGTCGGTTGGTGTGCCACCTGGATCTTGACTGCAGGCTTCACGCTGATTCCGACCGTGCAGGCTGATGCGCTCTCGGCGGTACAAGTGCTACGGGAGGGCGGTTGCGGGGGTCTGATGCCCGCCGCGGCGCCGTTGCGTCACAGTGCTGAGCTGGATCGAGCGGCCGAGCAGTGGGCCCATGGACTGGCGCTGTCTGTGGCCGCTCAAAGCGGCGGTTATAAGGCCGATGTAACCTCTGGCCTGCGAGTAGGGGGTTCGGACAGCGATATGATCCGCGCGCTCCGTCGGTCGAGCTGCCGCATCGTATCCAGCCGTGATGTTCAGGATATTGGCCTCTACCGCCGCGGGTCGGATAACTGGCTGGTGCTGGCTTCGCGCTATGCGTCGCCGGATCGCTCGCAGGCGCCGGCGCAGGCGGCACGCGCGCTGCAACTCATCAATCAAGTACGCGCCAGTGGTACCCGCTGCGGCCAGCGGTCATTCGCCCCGACCTTACCCCTCACGCTGTCCTCGACCTTGGCCACGGTCGCCTTCGGACACGCAGCAGATATGGCCGAGCACGACTATTTCGCGCACCAGGATTTGACTGGCCGCTCACCGGCGGACCGGGTGCGTGCCGGCGGATATGAGGACAAACTGGTCGGCGAAAACATCGCTTACGGACCGAAGTCAGTCGATGAAGTGGTACAAGGGTGGCTCGACAGTCCGGATCACTGCGAGAACATCATGGATCCGAGATTTTCCGAGATGGGTGTCGCCTATGCACCGGGACAGCTATCGCGGCGTGGATTGTACTGGGTCCAATTACTGGCCGCTCCGCGCAAAGTCGCCGGGGCTGCCTCTGGCATTGCTCAAGCCTACGCGCGTTAAGAGGGGGCTTCAGAATCTCGCGCGATCTTGACGGAATTGACAGTTTTACGGGTCAGCCTTAGTGCGCATCTGATTTGGATGCCAAACTGCAGATGGCTTCCAGATCGCAGATCACCCCGATAGCCCGGCTCCAACACTCGGGAGCGCGTGCGTCGCTGGTTTTATCAAGTACCCTGTCGGGAGCAAGAATCGGAGTGCCTGGCCACCTGAGGTCACCGAAGATAGACCATGGCGGTTACGGGGTCAGTGGCCGTGAAAAGGGGGCGAGGGGCATGACTTACGGCTGCACGAGGCGCGCTGCTGGTTGGGCGCGCGGGATATTGGGCTCGTTGGTGTGGTTTGCGAGTGTCCAGGTCCACGCACAGCTCAGTTCCGACGCCGCACAGCGCGACACCCCGGATCAGCCCGAGCGCCAATCGATGGACGATGCCTGGTGGACCGGCCCGTTACTGGCGGCGTCCGCATCAACACTGCCCCGCGGCCATTTCCTGGTGGAACCGTATCTATACGATGTCATCACCTATGGCGCGTACGACCAGCAGGGCAGGCGCGCCGGCACGCCGCACGCGAATAACTTCGGGTCCCAGTCGTACCTCCTTTACGGCCTGGTAGACCGGGTGTCGGTGGGCCTGATTCCGCGCTTCGGATATCAGGATCCAAGCCAGGGGTCCGCCAGTACCGGGGTCGGCGTGGGCGATCTGTCGGTGCAGGCACAGTACCGGCTCACTCAGTTTCAGGAAGGCCATTGGCTGCCAACGGGTTCCCTGGTAGTGGCCGAGACGCTGCCCACTGGCAGGTTCGACCGCTTGGGCGCCCATCCGGGCGATGGCTTTGGGATGGGGGCCTACACGACCACCGTCTCTCTTTATACGCAGGACTACCTGTGGCTCAGTAACGGCAGGATCCTGCGCACGCGTCTCGATGTCTCCTACGGTTTCTCAGACAGGGTCACTCTGGAGGGCGTCAGCGTCTACGGCACCACAGCGGGTTTCCAGGGTCGCGCCAGCCCGGGCAACTCCTTCACCGCTGACTGGAGCTTGGAATATAGCGTGACGAGCAACTGGGTGCTCGCGCTCGACGTGTTTTACATCCAAAGCGCGACTACGGGACTGGCAGGTACCTATTCCAACAGCGACGGTGTGCTTGCGTCAGAGATACAGCTGAGTTCGGGTGCCAGCCACTCGCTGGGATTCGCACCGGCGATCGAATATAACTGGAACCCGAGGATCGGAATCATCGCCGGCGTCAGGAGCATTCCGTTCGGACGCAATACGAGCATCTCGGTCACGCCGGTCGCCGCGTTGAACATGTACCTGTAGGCGCGTTGGGCTGGAGGCCATCGGCCTGTGCACGGATTGTCGTCAGTCATTACCGTAGGCCTGTTCGCTGTCCACTGACGGACCTGCGGTCATCATCCAACGTTGCATCTGCTCCCTCATAGCTGCCGGAAGCGAACTCGTGATCGACCTGACCAGCTGGGTCCGCATGTAGTTCTCGAGCATAGGGTTCATGGGGCCCAGCATCCCCCGACGATCGGGCGGCAGATAAGGGACCGGATCGCCGCCGGTCTGAAACACATAGTGATCGAACATCCGGCGCCAGATTTCCCGACGACTGGCGGGCAGCGCTGTTATCGAAAGCAATCCCAGCGCAAGCGCCGCGAAGGGTGACGCCGGCCCCCGGCTGGATTGAATCCACCAGAAGTTCACCAGAAGATTAAGGGGATCGAGCGACTCCACGTTGTGCCACCAGTAGCTCGGGATATAGACCGCATCCCCGGGTTCGAGCTCAGCCGTTTCCGCCGCGGCCAGAGCCTCCACGTATTTGGGATAGCGTTCCAGGTCAGGCGCGGAGACCTTCACCATGCTCGTCGGCATTCCGCCCGGTGCGAGATCCAGAGGTCCGATGTAAAGATTGAGCAGTTGTTCCGGCGGAAAGAAAGTGAAGCGCCGGTGCCCGGCGGCGACGCACGCAACGTTGTCCGACATGTCGTAGTGCGTGGGCGCGGTGATTGCATTGCCGGCCCACAGCCTGGGGAGGACCGGCTTACCCAGAATTTCAATGGTGTTCTCGCGGCTGAATTGCGGCAAGTCATTGCCCGAAGCCGCGGGCGCCCAGATCGCCGGCGGATTGGGGTGATCTCTGTGGGCGAGTATGGTGGCAATTGTCGCGTGGAGCGGCTGCCTGGTGCGCTCGAAGTTCAACCCGCGCATATCGTCGCGGTAAAAAAATACGCCCTTGATATCCGCCGGCGCAATGAACGTTTCCGTCGGATGCCCCAAATCGTAGGCTCGAATATAATCGTAGAGAGCCTGCGAAGACTGGGTTGCCGCACGCACGACTGGCCAATGTGCGACCAATCCTTTCATGACGGCCGGTCTATCCCGCGGAATGATCTCGTTGAGGAACGTCTCGCGGTCGACGTTTCTCCATTCCAAGGTCCTCGGGAGTTCAGTGTGCCCCAGGAAACCAGTAGTTACCATTTGGTGCGCTTTCCGCTAATAATTCTAAAATCGATATCTTCGGATACATTCTCTCAGTTACCCACCCCGAAAACCACGATAGTGATCGCCTGTCGATCAGTTCAGCTGTTCCCGCTCGCTGCAAACTCCGACAGCGTCTCATACACTCCGGTCTCACCTATTCGTTCCAGTATCCCGGCACGACGCAGCTTCTCAAGCACATTGGCACGCACTTCGCACAGCACCACGCGAGTACCCATGCGCTGAAAGTCCGCGGCAATCTCGTCTAATGCGGACAGGCCAGTAGTGTCCATGAACGGCACACGCGCCATTCGAATCACCACAGTGCGCACTCGGTTCTGACTGCGCCGAAGTGTCTTTTCAAGATATTCAGCCGCGCCAAAGAAGAACGGGCCGTCGATGCTGTACACGACCGTATCCTTGGGCAGCGCAAAGGCCGCTCCGAGCCCCGCATCTGCCGCCACTCGCTCCTGCGAGTGTTCCTCGATACTCACGGACTTCGACATGCGGCGCATAAATAAAAGACTTGCGAGCACAACGCCGACATTGACCGCCACAACCAAGTCACTGAATACCGTCAGTACAAAAGTTAGCACCATAATCCCGACGTCGGGGCGTGGTGCTGTCCTCAACACATGGGTGAATCGGTGTATGTCGCTCATATTCCAGGCCACATAGAACAGAATCGCCGCCAGCGCCGTGAGTGGAATGCGGGCTGCCCACGGTGCCAGTAACATGATCACGACCAGCAGAAAGCCGCAATGCACCACGCCGGCGATTGGGCTGTTCGCGCCGTTGCGAATGTTCGTAGCCGTGCGTGCGATTGCCCCGGTGGCGGCGAATCCCCCAAACAGGGGCGATAAAATATTGGCGATACCCTGTCCGAGGAGTTCCTGATTCGGATCGTGCTGCGTATTGGCCATACCGTCGGCTACCGTCGCCGACAACAGCGATTCAATTGCGCCCAGTAGTGCGATCGTAAAGGCCGGCCCAATTAGCTGCACGATGGTGGTGAAATCGAATAACGGAAACTGAAAGTGTGGTAGAGACGTGGGAATGCCGCCGAATGCGGTACCCAGCGTCGCGACTCCCTTGAAATCGAAACCCCACTGCAAGGCGGTGGTCAAGAGCATCGCCACGAGCGGTGCCGGCACCCGTTTGAAGAACCGCGTGCCCACGATAAGCGTTAACAGTGAAGTAACGCCTAATAGGGTGGTCGCCAAGTGCAGGGTGGGCCACGCTTGCACCAACGCGATCAGCTTGGCATGAAACTGCACTCCGGAGCTCGCCGGATGCAAACCGAAGAAATCCTTCCACTGACCAACAAAGATGATGACCCCGATCCCGGAAGTGAAGCCGACGATGACTGGAACCGGTATGTACCTGATCACCGATCCCAGGCGCGCCGCGCCCAGACCCACCAATATGAGGCCCGCCATTAGCGTTGCAAGCTGCAGCCCAGCTATGCCGTGTTGAGCTGTGATGACCGCAAGCACCGCAATGAAGGCCCCTGTCGGTCCGGAGATCTGTACCCGTGTCCCGCCGAACAGACTGGTGCATAGACCTGCAACGATTGCCGTGTAGAGTCCCTGTTCCGGCCGCGCCCCGGAGGCAATCGCAAACGCCATGGCAAGCGGCAAGGCGACGACGCCCACCAGGATACCCGCCATCACGTTGGGCCACCAATTCGCTCGGGCTAGCAACCCTGCGCGGTAGCTTTCTACAATGGCAATCACGATCGTACCCGTGGATGGACTTCCACACGCCGANNCGATCAATCATGGTTAATGGCATTGTCCGCACCCTCGAATCGCCGGATGTTCTAGGCCGCTCTGTGGCGCCATTGGCACTAACCTAACGGAGAGCAAACATGATCGCCCACACATCGCTGCCAGTCAGCAACTATCGCACGTCAAAGGCGTTCTACTCCCGCGTACTCTGCACGTTGGGATATAAAAACAACATGGAGTCAGGCAAATCCGCGGGTTTCAATGACGGCAAGAACACCGATTTCTGGATCAGCGAGGAGAAAACCGTAGTGCCGACGCACTTGGCCTTTAGAGCGCGCGGACGCAAGCCGGTCGAAGCCTTTTACAAGGCGGCTTTGGCGGCGGGGGGCAAGGACAACGGCGGCCCCGGCTATCGCGATTATTCGCCGGGTTACTATGCCGCTTTTGTGCTGGACCCGGACGGCAATAACATCGAGGCAGTTTGGTACGACCCCAACAAGAAAAGGTAAGGTCGCGGGGTGGCTGCGGCAGCGGTCAGCGACGGAGGCGCCGGATGGACGGCGCTGAGTCAGACCGCCAGTGCATCCTCAAGCAGTTGAGGCTCGAGCGAAAGTTCCGGAGAGGCGCTGGCTTCTGGCGCGGGGCCTGAAGGGACGCCGGCGGTGAGCTCCGAGGCGGCAGGAACCACAAGCGCCGACTCATCCGGCTGGCGCGTGCCATTGAGTTTTATGTTCAGACGAAGTTCATTGGCGGAATCCGAATTCCTTATGGCTTCCTCATACGAGATGGCGCCGTCGTTGTAGAGCTCGAACAAAGACCAGTCGAAGGTCTTCATGCCCATCTCGCGGGACTTAGACATGATGGTTTTGATCTCGTGGAAATCGCCTTTTAGCAGCTTGTCGGCCACGATCGGTGTATTGATCAGAATTTCAATTGCCGCCTTGCGGCCCTTTCCGTCGGCAGTTCGGACCAGGCGCTGCGAGATGATCGCACGCAGATTGCTGGACAAATCCATGAGCAGCTGTTTGCGACGATCTTCGGGGAAGAAATTTATGATGCGATCGATGGTCTGATTGGCACTGTTCGAGTGCAACGTCCCAAGACATAGATGCCCGGTCTCTGCGAATGCGATGGCGTGCTCCATCGTTTCGGTGTCGCGGATTTCTCCGATCAGAATGACATCCGGCGCCTGGCGCAAGGTATTCTTCAGGGCGTTATGCCAGGAGTGAGTGTCGATTCCAACTTCTCTATGTGTGATTAGCGATTGATGCGACTGGTGGACGAACTCTACTGGATCTTCCACCGTAACGATGTGGCCGGCGGAGGAACGATTGCGATGGTTGATCATTGCGGCGAGAGTGGTTGACTTGCCGGAGCCGGTGGCGCCGACCACCAGAACCAAGCCGCGCTTGGTCATCACGATCTCTTTCAGGCTTTCCGGCAATCCAAGCGTGGCAAAATCGGGAATTTGATTGGCGATGGTTCGGATCACCATGCCGACCTGCTGCTGCTGCATGAATACATTGACGCGAAAGCGCGCAACCCCGGGTAGGGAAATCGCGAAATTGCACTCGAGATCCTTGGCAAACTCGGCCCTTTGACGTTCGTTCATGAGCGACATGGCCAGCCTGCGGGTGACCTCGGCGGTCAATTTCTGCGCTGTCAAAGGCCGCATGGTGCCCTGCAGCTTCATGCTGGGCGGAAAGTCCTTCGAGACGAACAGATCTGAGCCCCCGCCCTTGCTCATTGCAGTCAGCAATTTCGTAATATGGGCCTTGGCTTGCGGTTCAGTTAAGTTCGACATCTAGCTTCTTGAGGGACGAGTGATGACTCGAATCGTACAGAGCCAAAGCCAAAGAGTCCGGTATTGGCTCTCTAATCGGTCATGAACCTCCGCCGCCTCAGGCATCAAACCTTGGCGTTTTTTTCAATTCCTCAATGAGCGGAGGCGAGCATTCCAGAGCTGCCAGATAATCGAGGTACCGACCGAATCAACTCATTGATTTCGTGCGACGCGTAGTGGATTGAGCCGGGCAGTCGCGTGTCAGTGATCCGGTCGGCCGCTGCGAAGTTGGTCGCGGATCCCGGCGACTTTCGCAGCGGTCACCGGTGGCGCGTTGTTTCCCCAACTCGAACGAGTAAACGTCGCCAGTGCGGCAATGTCAGCGTCGCTGTATCGCCAGCCGAAGCCGGGCATGGCCAGACCACTCGGTGCGGCGGCGGTCGATGGTACCCGCCCGCCCTCCAGGATCACGCCGATCAGTGAAGACGGATCGGAACTGAGCACGCTCGGATTGCCAGCCAGGGTCGGGAAGGTTGAGTTCTCACCGCTCCCTGATAGCCGATGGCAGGCGGCACAGCTGTCCAGGTAGATTCGGCCGCCTGGTGAGCGTTCGCTCCCGGCCATTATGGTGCTCATCGTCGAGTCACTTGCAACGAAGCTTGCGCGTCCATGCTCAGGTGCCGGAGACAGCGATTTCACATAAATTGCAATGGACGTGACATCTTGATCGGTCATGTACTGTGTGCTGTGTCGAACCGCATCGGCCATCGTCCCCGTAACCGCCGAATGCTCGCTCCTTCCGGACTTAAGCAGCGTGGCGATGTCGGCAGTGCTCCAGCGCCCGAGACCATCGCCGCTGTTGCCGCGCAGGTTGATCGGGGAGGTAGCGTCGAGCCCGCTGCCCGACAGATAGAGGTTGCTACGTCCGCGCAGGTCCTTCTCCTCGAAAAATATCCCGCGCGGGGTATGACAGGTGCCGCAATGCGCGAGCCCCTGAACCAGATAGGCGCCCCGATTCCACTGCGAGTCTTTCGATCCATCCGTCACGAAGCGCGAATCGTCATGGAATGCGGCGTTCCACAGGGCCAGTGGCCAGCGAATGCTCAGCGGCCAGGGTATGTGGGTCGCGCGGGAAGCCACCGGCAACGGTGCGATGTCCGATTGCACGTACGCGAACAGATCCTGCAGGTCTTCATCAGCCACTTTGGCATAGGCGGTATAAGGCATCGCCGGATACAGACGAGTGCCGTCGGGCTTTACGCCAAGGCGCATGACGCGCACGAAATCTGCCAGAGTGTACGCGCCAATCCCCGTATCGCGGTCGGGCGTAATATTGCTTGAGTAGATCGTGCCGAGCGGCGTGCTAAATGCACGACCGCCCGCATACGATGGACCGGCGGTCTCGGTGTGGCAAAAGGCGCAATCCCCCAGAACGGCGATGTACTCACCACGTGTAGCGTCCGGCGTGCGATGCGTAAGCGCCGGACTAATCGCGGGATCAGGAACGTGATAGACGACGGCGGATACGACGACCGTCGCCGCTGCGATGAGCCCGAGCCCCGCGATAAGCCACCGATTGCGTGCCGGGCGACTCACTGGGATTAGCCCCGAACCAGCGGACCAGGACTCTTAAGATAGGTCGCGCGGATATTGGCGGCGGACCAGTAGGCAAGCGCCCCGACAAGGCCAGTGGGGTTGTAGCCAATGCCGTGCGCGAAGACATTCGCGCCCAGAACGAATAGGTTTGACACATCCCAACTCTGGAGATACTTGTTGACGACGCTGGTCTTGGGATCCGCTCCCATCGCCGTGCCACCGTTGATATGTGTGCTCTGGTAGGCGCGCGTGTCCCAGTTGTCGCCGCGCTTCAGCACGCGACCAGATTGGGATGTCGCACCCATCGCCTTGCCGATCTGCGAGAGCTTTTCACCGAAGAATTCAGACATTCGCAGATCATTGTCCTGCCAGTTCAGTGTCATGCGAAGCAGCGGCGTGCCGTAGGCGTCACGATAGGTAGGATCAAGATCCAGGTAGCAGCCGCGATAGGCCATGTTGCTCAGCTGTGACTCGATCCGGCCGGTATGGAGAAAGTTTTTCTTCACTGCCGCCTTCCAGCCGCTGCCCCAGGCAGGGGATCCAGAAGGTAGCGGAATGCCGCGCACTGGGCCGTTTCCCGTCTGCCGCCCCCAGATCACACCGCCGCCTATGAAGCCCAGCTTGCCGTGGTCAAAATTGTCGCCATAGAAGTCCTCAATCGCCTGACCGACGCCTCCCGCACCCATGAATTGATTGATATAGACGTTCTTGTCAAAGAACAGGTTGACGCTATTGAGCAGTTGGTAGCAGAAGTTGCGCCCAACCTTGCCCTGGCCGGTGCCTGGATCGTAGGGTTGACCGATGCCGGACGACAGCATCAAGCGCACGTTGTGCAGATGAAATGCCGCCAGCACCACCATGGTGGCAGGTTGCTCGACTTCATGTCCCTGCGCATCAACGTAGGTCACGCCGGTCGCGACCTTTCCCGCACTATCGGTATTGACCTTCAGCACATGGGCCTGGGTGCGCAGCGCGAAGTTCGGCATCCGATACAGCACCGGCAGGATCGTCGTTTGCGGCGAGGCCTTGGAATAGTTGATGCACCCGTAATCGCTGCAAAAGCCGCAGAAATTGCACGGACCCAGCTGGCACCCATAAGGATTGGTGTACGGCCGCGATGCATTGGCGGCCGGCAGTGGATAGGGGTGATAGCCCAATTCGCGCGTCGCCTTCGCAAACAACGCGCTTGTTGGTGGGTCGGTCAGCGGCGGCAGTGGAAATTCGTGCGATCGCGGCGCCTCGAACGGGTTGCCTCCCTCGAGTGCGCGACCCTGGAGGTTGCCGGCCTTGCCCGAGGTGCCGCAGACCTGTTCGAAGCGATCGAAATGCGGTTCCAGTTCCTCGTAAGTAACCCCCCAGTCCTGCAGCGTCATGCCCTCGGGGATAAAGCGTGCGCCATAACGCTCGGTAATGTGGCTCCTGAGGCGCAACTCCTGCGGCATCACACGCGAATGGACACCTGACCAGTGAATGCCGGCTCCCCCCACGCCAGTACCCGGCTTGAACGAGCCGATCTGGCGGTAGGGCAACGCGCGATCATCCTTGTGATGACGAATCGTAACCGTGCTCTTGGACAGGTTCTGCAGTAGCCCGTTGCGGGCGGACTGGGAGATTTCGTCGACTACCTTCGGATACGCCCAGTTAGGCACCGTCGTCGCATCCTCGCCACGTTCGAGCGCGAGTACGTTTAGCCCCGCCTGCGCGAGCTCGATCGCCATGATGGCGCCGGTCCAGCCGAAGCCCACGATGACCACGTCGACCGGTTTGTTGGTCGCCATCAGCCGCGTTTCCCATAGATGCTGACCGGCCCATAAGGGTAGGGCTTGGCCTGGCCAACCCATTCAAGATAATCGGCGCGCACACCCGGGTAGCCAATCATCTTCCAGGCGGCCATATCCTTGTTGCCACCGTACATCGGGTCACCGAAATAGCCTTCCATCACGTTCCTTAGCAGGAAACCGGAAAAGAACGTCGACAGGGGCAGCTCGGTAGACGTCAGGCTGCCTTTTTCGATCTGCTTGAGAACATCGTCCTGCTGCGCCGCTGTCAGTGCGACGAAGGGCATGTTCAGTCGCTCGTGGCACAGCGTGTCGATGGCCTTGATGCCCATTCGATACTGTTGCTTGGGGGTAAGTTGCGACTGGTAACCGAATTCCGGTGCGCCCGCGAAGAACGGGCCCTGCATGTACCATATGCCGCCATCGGCCCACGGCGTACCCATCTGGCGGTCGATGTACTGCGGCACTCCAAGTTCAACGGCGCCCGGTCCGTGCTCATCGGCCGGAATGATACGGGCACAAGCTGCGTTGATAAACGCCCATTCGGCCGAAGTGAAGTAGGAGGGGCGATAATCAGGTACGCTTGGGTGATCGGGCGCGGGGGAGCTGCTGGGCAGTTGCTCGCCATTGATCGACTGCGCCGCGGTCTGCCCGACGACCGTCACAGCCAACGGTGCCAGCGCAAGGGTGGTCGCCAAGAAATCGCGCCGACTGGTTTGGCCATCATTTGACGACATGGGTGAGTTCCTCCCGGCAGATGTGCACGCCCGTTCCGGCCTGGCAACCTGGATACAAAAACGCATGAGCTCTGCGCGTGACCGCTTCGCCATGCGCGCGATGTTCGTTACTTGTTGCGGCCGTATGCTACTACCGCTGCAATTCAGCCACCAAGTCGGAGCCGAACGGGGCGCCGGCAGGGAACTGCCATGAGGCGCCCCCGAGCCAGCACGATCGTGCTCGGGCTGCTGTGCCTCATGTATTTCATTACCTACCTTGACCGCGTGAACGTGAGTTCTGCGGCGGAAGGGTACGGAACGGAATTCGGGCTCAGCAAGACCCAGATTGGTCTCGTGTTTTCGGCGTTCGCCTATCCGTATCTGCTATTTCAGTTGATCGGTGGCTGGATCAGCGATCGCTTTGGTGCTCGCCGCACCCTGATCGCATGCGGCGCGGTGTGGGCCACGGCCACCCTGCTTACCGGGACCGCACATGGCCTCATGTCGCTGCTGATGGCGCGCTTGCTGCTGGGCGTGGGCGAGGGCGCTACCTTCCCCGCCGCCACAGCGGCCATGTCGCGTTGGGTGGTCAGGGCAAAGCGCGGCTTTGCACAGGGGATAACCCACGCCGCCGCGCGCATCGGCAATGTCGTAGCCCCGACGGCGATTGTCGCTGTCATGGTCGCGTATGGTTGGCGTGCGTCGTTTTTTTTCTGCGCGGCCTTGAGCTTTGCCTGGGTGGCCCTGTGGGCCCTGAGTTTCACCGAACACCCCGGCCAGCATCCGCGCATCACCGAGGCAGAGCTTGCAGCATTGCCGGATCCCGGGGGAGGCAGAGCCGCGGTTCCGTGGAGTCAGCTATTCCGGCGTATGCTGCCGGTGACCATTGTCTACTTCTGTTATGGGTGGACGCTATGGTTATCCCTGAGCTGGATTCCACAGTACTTTCTGCATAGCCACGGCCTGGATCTGAAACAGTCGGCGCTGTTTGCCTCAAGCGTTTTCTTTGCCGGAGTCGTAGGCGATACGCTCGGGGGCGTCGTATCGGACAAGCTCTACGAGCGCACGGGGAGTCTGGGGCGGGCCCGCAGTGGGATGGTCGCCGCTTGCATGTCGCTGTCGCTGTGCTCATTGGTGCCACTGCTGTTTACGCATGATCTTTACCTGTGTTTGACCTGCTTGTCCGCGGGTTTTTTCTTCGCTGAAATGACCATCGGCCCGATGTGGGCGATACCGATGGACATTGCCCCGGAGTTTTCGGGTACCGCCAGTGGATTGATGAATATCGGATCCGCGCTTGCCGCGATCATCAGTCCGGTAATCTCCGGCGCACTCATCGATAAGTTCGACAATTGGGAATTGCCGTTCGCGGTCAGCATTGCCTTGATGGGGCTGGGCGTCGCCATGGCGTCGCGTATGCGACCGGACCGCAAATTACAGTACGCCAGCGACCGGGTCGTTTGAGCCGCGGGCGGTCGAACCCTGGGGGGGACGCCCGATGCGTGCTACGGGTATACCGTCGGTTGAGTAATTCGGCTGCCTAGAACAGGCCGCTCAGGGTACGGGGATGGTCAATTTTAGACTCCGGTTACAACCGTGGAATGGCGATGCAGGCACTAGAGCGCGATCTGACAGGGTCGCCGGCACGGTAGCGTGCGGCAAGCGAGCTTTATGCCTTTGTTTCGCAACGCTACGTCTGGAGCATCCTCGGTGCGGCGCGTGGCCGCTTAAGTGTGTATCGCAAGTTGTCGCGCTTCAACGCGCTTGTCATCTGTCTCCGGGAAGAAGGAACCCCGCTTTCCTCGAGCGTTCGCTGCTTGATGTCCCCGAAGGACAAGAGCCAGTGTTGCGCAGCTTGAACGATCTGGGCGGCTACGCCGTCGTTGCGATCGACGGGCCCATTGGACACGTCCAGGACTTCTTTTTCGATGATGAGGCGTGGGTCATCCGATATCTTGTTGTAGACACCGGCCGCTGGCGGTCGAGTCGAAAACTGCTGATCTCGCCGATCGCGGTCGCTCATGCAAACTGGACCGGCAAGTCACTCCCCGTTTCGATCACCAAAGAACAAGTGAAGGCCAGCCCGGAGATTGAAACCGACAAACCGGTGTCACGACAGCACGAAATGCGGCATCTGGACCACTATAAATATCCCTAGTACTGGGCGGCTGGCGGGCCGCCGGATGCCATCCGAAAGGCATGCACCCCTCCGCAGGTTTGGGGCAATCCTCTCAATAGCCACAGCTAGCAGCCGAAACACGATCAGCTGCGGCAGGTTTTGCGACAATCCACACAGCAGCGAGGTCGCTGTGAACATGATGACGCAGATCAGAAAATAGCGCTTGCGTCCGATCCTGCTCGCAAGCCAGCCGGACACGGTCAGCACGATGCCGTTGGCTATGAGATAGGAAGTTAGGGCCCAGGTGGCGTTGTCGTAGCTCGACGATAGGCTGCCGGCAATGTGAGGCAGCGAGACATTGACGATCGTTGTGTCGAGCACTTCCATGAAGGCCGCCAGCGTCACGACCAGAGCGATCAGCCACGGGTTGTGCCGTGGCCGCCACGCGGTCTCAGTAGCGCTCACCGCAGATCCACCGTCGGCTCCGCCGAAGCGCCCAGGGGAAGTGGAAAATGCGGGTCGAGGCCGGAATCGATGTCGATCTTGACCGGTATGCGCTGCACTATTTTTATGAAATTACCGGTGGCGTTCTCCGCCGGGAAGGTACTGAATTTGGTGCCCGTTCCGAGCTGCATGCTATCGATGTGCCCACGCAGCTTGAGGGTGGGATACATATCGATGCCGATACGCACCCGCTGGCCGGCGCGAACGCGCGCCAACTGATTCTCCTTGAAGTTGGCGGTAATCCAGATCTGCGGCGACACCAGCGCCATGATCTGCTGGCCAACATCGACGTAGTCCCCGACTTCAACGCTGCGCTTGGTGACCCAGCCGTCCTCGGCCGCCCGCACCACCGTCCATTCGAGGTTGAGTTGCGCTTGTGCAACCCTGGCCTCCGCATCCCGCTCGGCTCCCTGCTGCTGGTTGACCTGCGCCTCGACCTGGGAAAGACGCGCGGGCACCGCTCCGGCCTCGTGCACCTGTGCTTCCGCCGCCGCGACCTGCGCCTGCGCCTGCTGCAGGGCCACCCGGGTCGTGTCAGCTTCCTGCGCGGTCGTTGCAGCGCCGCTCAGCGTGTGCTCGCGTCGCTCATCGTTCTGCGCCTTTTCCAACGCGGCGCGGGCACTGAGCAACTGTGCCTGGGCCTGCGCCAGTTGGGCCGGAAAATTGCGCTTGGATACCAGCTGCCCATGGCGTTGCGCCGCCAATTGCGCGCGAGCGGTCTCCGCTTCAGCCTCTGCCTGATCGAGTGCCAACTTGAAGGGGCGAGGATCCAGGTGAACCAGAGGATCCCCGCCATGCACGAATTGATTGTCGTTTATATCGAGCGAAATGACCGCGCCCGCCACGCGCGCGGCGACCGCGGCGGCCCGTCCGTCGACAAAGGCGTCATCGGAACTTATTTCGTTGCGGGTGGCAAGCCAGTAGACCAGAACCCCGACGACCAGCAGGATGGCGGCACCGATGATGATGCCTTTGACCCAGGGGCGGGCACGCTTTCGCTGCTGGGCATGCTGGGGATCCTCGGCGGGCTCGCCGGCGCCCGCGGCGTCCTGTTCTTTCGATTCGGCCATCGACGCTCACTATACTTCGCCGTGGCCGTCCCTGCCCAACATCGCGCCGCGCTCGGGGCTGGTGGCGAGGGGCTGAAGGCAAGCGAGCATTAGTCGATCTTCTTCGTGCGGTCGCAGTGCGAAGGCGGGCGACTGCCGCCCAGAGCGCGCTCGCCTTGGATAGTAGAAGCAGCACCGCGCAGTCTCTCGCGCCCATTCCGGTGGGGTGTTCCGGGTGTTTCCTTCACTAAAATCGTCCTCGGCCCAAGAGCGTGTACGTGTCCTTATCGCGCATTCCTCTACGTCTGAGTAAGTAATATTCAGTATTAACATGTAGTAGGTTCGTAGACGTAATACGAGTGCCACTGAGGATGCCGGCGACCACTTTTATGACCGATACATCGCCCAGATCTCTGCGTGATCTTGTAGCAACATTGCGCGAACGCGTCGAGGGCTACGGAATCCGGGTGATCCTGATGCCTACCTCGCCGCCGCCAGTGCCGCGGCCGATGGCTGGCCTGGATGGAGCGTTCCGGGCAAACCGCCCGACACCTGAATTCTCCTGGTCGCGATGGATCTGGCACAACGCTCGACCCGCCTTGTCAAAACGTTGGCACTGGGACCGCTGCAGGAAGGAACCGGGACCTGGCTTTGTGGAGCGTTTGATCTCGCCCTCGGCAGATACGCCGACGCCTCAAGCGCATTCGCCGTTGCACACCAGCTCTACATTGCAGCCAAGGCGCCCGGGTTGACTCTGCTGATGGAAGGCTATATCGCCATCTACGCGCGGTTTTGACCCTCTCGCAATCACGTTGTGAATTTCACGCACCCAACTTTGCCGCAAGATCCTCGGTCGACTCTGCTATCACATCTACCAGGGCCGCCGGTGCGGTTTCGCTGACACCAGGCTGCTCCTGTGGTCGTGCGATAAATGCGGTTCGCAGTCCGCAGCTCGCAGCGGATATCAGATCGCTGCTATGAGCGGCACACATCATGCATTGAGTAGGCGATAAATCGAAAGCATCTGCCGCCGCGAGGTAAACCATTGGCTTCGGCTTGAAGTCTTTGGCCACATCGGCGCCCAAAATTGCGTCCCAATGGAAATTATTTCTGCGTGCCAGATCGCACATCAGCAACGTATTACCATTCGACACGGGCGCGATCAGATAACGCTCACGCAGCCGCGCGAGCCCGGCGGGGACGTCCTTCCATGCGTCGAGACGATGCCACGCAAGCGTTAGCCCGTCCAACACTGCGCCATCAAGCTGCTCCAAACCAAAGCGTGGAGCGATCTGCGCAAGCATCCGCCTATGCAGAATATCGAGCTTAGTATAGGGGATATGGCCCGATCGGACTTCTTCCATGCCCGGTTGATATCTCTCGCGCCACGCATCCGCGAAGGCCATCCAATCGATGAAGTATCCATGCGGCTTTAGAACCAGTTCGACGTGGCGCGCGACGCCGGCTCTCCAATCAACAAGGGTGCCGAAGACATCGAAAAAAAGCGCTTTGACGCCGCTTGGGGGCATAGTGAGCGCCAATTATGCGCCCAAAGGTGAGGATCGTTACACGTCTCCAAAGCGCTCAACTTAATTAAACGATGCCTAGATCGGGTACCCCGATAGTCGCCGCAACAATCTGGTTGCGGCCCAAGCGTTTCGCCTGATAGAGGGCTTGGTCGGCATCTCTGATTAATTGGTCGGCGGTTATGGCTCCATCCGGCGAGTAGGCCGAGATGCCGGCACTGACGGTGACAAAGGGCGCCGCAGGCGACTGCTGATGCGTGATGCTCAGCCGCGCGACCGCTGCCCTGGCCCTTTCGGCAATCTTAACTGCGGCCTTGCGGTCAGTTTCCGGCAAGATCATGGCAAACTCCTCGCCGCCGTATCGGGCCGCCATGTCGGCAGTTTGACGACAGCAGGATCGAAGCGCCACCGCGACCGCCTTCAGACAGTCATCGCCTGCCTGATGTCCATAGAGGTCGTTGTAGGCTTTGAAAGCGTCGACGTCGAAAAGCACGAGCGAGATTGCGCGTCTTTGACGATGCGCAACACACAGCTGATCGGCAAGATAGGTATCGAAGTGGCGCCGGTTGGCAAGCCCGGTCAATCCGTCCTGTCGGGACAATAATTCGAGAGATCCGTTGACGATTACCAATTGTGCAGAAACCTGCGCAAGTTCATTCGTGCGCTCCTGTACACGCACTTCCAGTCCAACATTGAGGCGCACGATCTCGGCCTCGGCAACCTTCCGGGTGAGATCTACCCTATGAAGAGAAATGCCAGTCCATGCGACCGCAGTGACGCAAAAAGCGATACTCAGAAGAACCATCAATGCTGAACCGAATCGCGCGTCATAGAGCCCGAGCTCCTGCCCTTTTCCGCCGACCCAGCCGAGCAAAAATATAATGATAGGAATGGTGGGGAGTAGTCGGCGCGAGACAAGGCCGCCCGCCGTATCACTGGTAGCGATGCTTGCGAATCCGTGCGCCGAATCGGCGGCCAGAATGCACAGGCAGAGAACAAAAAATGACGCCGCCGTGTGTGCGGCCATCGAGGTATAGGGCTTCACCGCATACAATGATGTGGCGCCGTACGCGTAGCCCAGGACGGCAAGAGCCGAGACTAGTAGAGGCGGAACTATCAGCCAATGGGTGCAGGCGGCAAGGATCGACCGGCGAGCCTTGAGGGTGAGCAGAGCAAGACCAACGAACGTCAGGATGAATGAAGAGGCCGGCGACACGCGCCCGAGATGCGCAGATTGCAGC
Source organism: Gammaproteobacteria bacterium (assembly GCA_003132025.1). GTDB lineage: Bacteria > Pseudomonadota > Gammaproteobacteria > Steroidobacterales > Steroidobacteraceae > FEN-1191. The sequence continues at coordinate 23,932 of PKWJ01000017.1, read as the reverse complement.
GACGGGTGCAGGTTGGTCGAAATGTGCTGATCGATCCCGAGCTCCAGTCCGAAGATGTGTTCAGACAGTGTAAGGCTACCGAGCGCGAGCAGCAGAACGGCAAGGCAGCGCGCAAATGGCATCCACGGTGAGTCCAGTTCGCGCGTATGCAGAAGCCAGAGTGTAATACTCGCCGTAAGCAAGGCGCTGGCAGTATTGACCTTCATGAATGCGAGGTCGGGGAGCAGCTGCGTTAGCCGCGGGATGCCGAAGATCCAGCCGCAGAGCACCGCAATGGCGACTGACGAGACCAGTACACAGCCGATTCGAATCAGCAGGTCAAGACGAGAGCGGAAACGTCCTCCGGCGTTCGTCGAGCTCGCGGGTGTGATGGCGTCTTCCAATGCAATTGGTCGGCCGGGATTCATGGCGGCCGACGCACTTTTGTCCACTGCACGGCAGCTGGGTAGCGTGCCTGTCATCCTGACAGCATCGGCTGGTTTTATGCATCGATCTGTGCGGTAGGAGACGCAGACGACTGTCGAACGCTGATTCGGTTGACAAAATTGCGCCTTGGGCTCTCAACCGTCTCTCGCTCGCGCCTCCCACCCGCACTTCCCATAATGTATAGCAAGGGCAAGCGCTGATCTCTGGGAATTTCATTGCGCTTCAACAACCTGGGTGACTCGACCCCAGGGCGGCCGGCGGCGATCTGAAAGCAATTAGTACACCGGCATCGGACGCGGGCAAAGCAGACGCCGCTGATGAGGCACGGGCGACCAGCGACGGCGATTACGTCACGCTCAATCTGACACGCACGCTGGCCAGCGGCGCGCTCACCGCGGCTGACTGGCTCACCTCGGTGCTCGGGGTCACGACGTAGCCGCCTTGTCGTAGTAAGGCGCCGAGCGGCGCCCGTGACCACTCGGTTCGTAAAAAAGCACGCGGCCATCGGCCCGATGGGGTCCGCGATCTCGAGCAGTGCTTTCAATGTCCGGTTGGCTTCCAGAGTAGACGCCCTGAGCCTCGGCCGCGGAGCTAAATCATTGCAGTGTTATTACAACTATGTTACCGCGTCAGTGATTGCCTGACCTCGAGACAAGCTAAATGGCGTTGAACCGACGTGCTCGCTGGGATGAAAGTAGAGAAGCATTTTTGGGTTAAGGCGAGGGCAAGGTGATGGTCGCAGCAGCCGACGCCGGGATTACAGACTTTTCGGAATTGGATAATGCAGGGGTCACCAAAGAGCATTGGAAGATCATGCTTATCTCGGGCATGGGCTTCTTCACCGATGCCTATGATCTTTTCATCATCGGCGTCGTCATGGCGCTGCTTAAACCCATGTGGCAAGTGGGTAAAGTCGAAGAGGGCCTAGTCGAGTCCACGGCTTTGCTTGCCGCAGCCATTGGTGCGCTCCTTTTTGGCCGAATTGCGGACATGCTCGGCCGCAAGCGAATTTACGGTGTCGAAGTGCTGGTCCTAGGTGCCGGGGCCATCGCCTGCGCCTTCTCACCCAATATTTGGTGGCTCATTGGCTTTCGTTTCATCCTCGGCATCGGTATCGGTGGCGACTATCCGGTCTCCGCCACCATAATGAGTGAGTACGCCGGAAAGGCTCATCGGGGAATGCTCGTCACCCTAGTCTTCGCGATGCAAGCCGCCGGACTGATCCTCGGCCCTCTTCTCGCTGCCGCTCTACTCACTACTCATCTCTCACATGACATTATCTGGCGTCTTCTAATCTCCTTCGGCGCGGTGCCCGCCCTTGCCGTTTACAGTGCGCGTCGTCACCTCAAAGAAACGCCGCGCTTTCTCAAAGCTGCAGGTCGTGAAGAGGACGGTTCCGGTAAACTCAAGAAGTCGGAGCATTTTGACGAAAAGACTCACTCGGTCTCCTTCTGGGATGGCTTTCACCGCCTGGTCGACAACAAAAGAACGCTGTCCCTCCTAATCGGTGCAAGTGCTACCTGGTTTCTGATGGACTTTGCCTACTATGGCAACACTGTTTCGAGCCCGCTGGTGCTTTCAGCCCTTGGCAGCGACCACACGATCCTGCAGAAGACACTTACCCAACTCGGCATCTTTGCTATCTTCGCGGCCCCCGGCTATGCGGTCGCGGCGCTTACGATGGATAAGCTTGGCCGCAAGACTATCCAGGTCCTCGGCTTCGCCATGATGGCGGTGACCTTCGGCCTGCTGGCTTTCATTCCAAACGTCGCGAAGATGATCTACCCCTTTCTCATCATCTATGGCTTCAGCTACTTTTTCACTGAGTTCGGTCCGAATGCCACGACGTTTGTCTATCCTTCGGAGATCTTTCCCGTAAAAGTTCGAACTACCGGTCACGGTATTGCTGCGGCCATGGGCAAGATCGGTGGCTTTGTCGGCGTATTTACTTTTCCGTTCTTTATGGATTGGCATGGACTGCCTGCTGCAGAGGGCGCGGCCGCCATCGTCAGTATCCTGGGACTGATCGTCACAATCTTCCTGCTGCCAGAGACCAAGGGTAAAAGCCTCGAAGAGCTCTCAGATCAGCCATCCGCATCCGCTCCCATCGAAAAAGCTGCCGCCTAGACGGTCGGATACCGAAATCTGGAGTTCACCCGCCGTCTGGGAATCTGCATCGCTGGGCCAAGTCTATGTGTGAGCCAAATAAGTGGTGCCCTTCGCGTCGGGCCAGCTCAATCGCCCTTCTCAAAGATTCCAGCGCGCGATCAATAACCGATTCTGTGGTGAAGTGGTTCAAACACGAATTCGGCTATCGCTTTGCAAACGCATTCCCGATCTACGAGAACGACGTCGGTGGTCCGAAAGCTATGTACCAGACGATTCACGCCTCAGACCATCCAGAGGCTCCGGTCCTCATGGCACGCGCTTACAGGCATGCCGTCGACCTCGAGGAACCTCCTCAGCAGTCCGAAATTGAACTCGGTCCTCGCTAGAACTGGGCCCCCAGCACGTCGTCAACACTCAATCAAATCGCGCGTTCCGTGATGCGAACGAGGTGGATAGGCCCGCGTACTTCAACTATTTACCATAAGAATGCTTATGCAACGTTCAGCCGCAGAGGCGGCGATTCTTCGCTTCGCGTACGTCGACATGTGCTCGATCAGGTTCCGCAGAACGTCTGCAGCACGCGCTCGCTGGTCCCCGGTGCAGTGCCGTAGGATTCGAAGCCTTCCTGGTCCTCGTATGGTTGCGACAGGACTCGCAGCAGATCGGCGAACAACGTGAAGTCTTCATGTTCGACGGCGGCCTGGATGGCTTGCTCCAATCGATGATTGCGCGGGATGAATGCCGGGTTGGCGTGCCGCATCGACTCCGCACGCGCACTGGCTGGCAGTGACTCGCGAGCTAAGCGCGACCGCCACATCGTCGCCCATTCGTCATACGCCGCGGCGTCCGCAAACAAAGCCCGCACACTGGCATCGAACTTCTGGCCTCCCGAGGCATCACACAGTTTGCGGAACGTCAGCGTGAAATCCGCCTGCTGGCGATGCATGGCGTCGAGCAAACCGCGAACTAACGCCGCATCCTCATCCTCTGCCGTAAACAGGCCGAGCTTGCGACGCATGCCCGATAACCAGTGCTGCTCAAATTGTGGCCCGAATGCCGACAGTGCCTCGTTGGCAAGCTCGACGGCCCGCTCCAGGATCGGATTCATGAGCGGCAGGAGCGTCTCAGCGAACCGGGCCAGGTTCCAATGGGCGATGTGCGGCTGGTTGGCGTAGGCGTAGCGACCGGCCGTGTCGATCGAACTGAAGACGGCCGCGGGGTCGTACGCGTCCATGAAGGCGCAGGGTCCGAAGTCGATGGTCTCGCCCGAAATCGCCGTGTTGTCGGTATTCATCACGCCGTGAATAAAGCCGACATGCATCCAGCAGGCGATCAGCCGAGCCTGACGTTCGGCCACGGCTCGAAACAGCGCAACATAGGGCGCTTCGGCCTCTCTGATCTCAGGGTAGTGCCGGTCGATCACAAAGTCCGCCAGTAGCTTGACGGCTTCCGAGTCCCCGCGAGCGGCGAAGAACTGAAAGGTACCCACGCGCACGTGACTGGCTGCAACTCTGGTCAGGATGGCACCTGGCAGCCTGCGCTCGCGATAAACCGACTCTCCGGTCGCAACGATGGCGAGCGCGCGCGTGGTCGGGACTCCCAGCGCATGCATAGCCTCGCTGACGACGTACTCGCGCAGCACCGGTCCGACCGCCGCCCGCCCGTCGCCGTCGCGTGAAAACGGTGTCCGCCCGGAACCCTTCAGTTGAATATCGCGACGCACGCCGGCGACGTCGCGCACCTCACCCAGAAGGATCGCTCGCCCGTCGCCGAGCTTGGGCACGAAGTGGCCGAATTGATGGCCCGCATAGACCATTGCCAGGGGCTCAGCGCCCGGGAGCCTCAGATTGCCGGAAAACAGCTGCGCCAACGCATCGGCACTGACACCGCTGACATCCAGACCAAGCTCCGCGGCGAGCGCCGAATTGAATTTGATCAGGCGGGGCTTGGCGGTGGGCGCCGGATCGAGCCGGGCGTAGAAGCGCTCCGGCAGGTGGGCGTAGCTGTTGTCAAAGGACACTGCCAGGGGACGGGAGGTTTCGGCTGTAGTCTGCATGCTCAGAGCGAGTGACTGGCACCTTCGCGCCTATTAAATTGACCGTCAATTATTGTCGAATTCGGCTCGCGCTTGCTACCGGTGCGCCCAAGTTGCTCCTTGGATTCAGGTAATCCTTCGAGCGGCTCCTGGGTTCGGCATGTGAAGCGTCGACAGCCACTTTCGACCGATTGCTGAGCGAGCTGCGCATCGCAGACTGCACAGATAGTACACCATTGATGTATATACACCAATGATGTATAGCATCCCATGGTTATCATCGAATCACCAGTTTTCACCAGGCAGGTTCAAGAGCTTCTGACTGATGACGAGTACGGGGAATTGCAGTGGCATCTGGCAATGCACCCGGATGCGGGTGCTCTTATCCAGGGGACCGGTGGGCTGCGCAATGTCCGCTGGAACGCGGGGCAGCGCGGTAAACGCGGTGGTGTGCGGGTGATTTATTACCACGCCGCAGCGGTCGAGCGGCTTCGGATGCTGCTGATCTACCGAAAGGGCCTGAAGGATGATTTGACGGCGGCAGAGCAGCGAGCCCTTCGGGAGCTTAATCGAGGCTGGTGATTGAGGCCAAAGGACGAAGGAGAAAGGACTGTGAACAAAAAGCTGTTTGGCGAGCTGGTTGAAAGCATGACGCAGATGGGTCAGATCGTGCGTGGTGAGCGTAAGCCCTCGCGTGAATTCCAGGTTGATTCGGGGATGGTCAAGAAGCTGCGGGCCGCCAGTGGTTTGAGTCAGCCGAAGTTCGCAGCTCTTCTGCGAGTCGATGTGGGGACGCTTCGCAACTGGGAGCAAGGAATACGCGAGCCCAGCGGCCCGGCAAAGGCGCTACTGACCGCGATCAAGAATGACCCGAAGAACGTCCTGAAGGCATTGGCTGCGTGACCGACAGCATCCTCGCGGCCTTCAAAAACACACGAAACTCTCGTTTGACATAAGGTTCATATTGTCTAAGTAAGGTATTGATCTATAAGCTAATTACCAGTGACTAGAGACGTGTTTGCTCTATTTCTCGCAACACGTTACATTAATTACTATGACTATTAAAGCCAACACCCCGTTACGAAAGCGCGGGCGGCCAAAGAAGACAGCTTCGCTCAATGCAGCGGAGCGTATGCGACTCATGCGTGAACGACGCAAGGCGGCGGGCTATCGATCAGTCAGCAAGTGGGTAGCCCGCCGGCTGTCCGCTACACCGTATTCCTCACACCGTATCGCGGAGGCACGCAGTTTGGCGATGCACGTATTGGTCGCGAAAAAGATTGAGCGCGACCCAACACTATTGGATGTTCCGCGACACAATCTCGAGCGCTGGCGTGCGCAATGGCCGCACAAGCCGCCGCCCTGGTGGCGTGAGTGGCGCGCTTTACTGCAACGGCCATGGCCCGATATTGCGGCCCTGATTACCGAGCCGAGTGAAAACGCCGCTCGCCTGCGGCAGTCCACGCCCTTCGCCGGTGTGCTCACCGATGCCGAGCGTGCGCGCATTTATGAAGCGTTTGGATCTTGAGCATCTGATACGTGCGGCCGGAAAGATCGGCCAGGATTCTGAAATCGTTGTCATCGGAAGTCAGGCAATCCTCGGGCAGTTTCCCGATGCCCCGGAATCCCTACTCATGTCGGCGGAGGCAGACATCTTTCCAATGAACCGTCCTGACCAGTCAAGCCTGATTGATGGCGCCATTGGTGAAGGTTCACCTTTTCACCAAGAACATGGATACTACGCTCAGGGCGTCGACGAGCGCACGGCAATTCTGCCTCGAGGCTGGCGCGACCGCCTCGTTGCAGTCTCCAACCCAAATACAAACGGTGTCGTTGGCTTGTGCCTCGAGGTGAACGATCTCGCAATCTCCAAGTATGTAGCTGGAAGACCCAAAGATCTGAAGTTCACTAAGGAGTTGGCCAAGCACTCCATGACGAGCCAGGAAACACTGATGGCACGCGTCGTCGACACCGATGTTGCCTCGGAGTTGCGAGACATCATGCGGGCGCGGATCAGGCGCGACTTTTCCAGATTGCCGAGCCGCTAGGATGCGATATTGAGTGAGTTAATTGGGGGCCTGAGAGTGGCCTCGGTTGGAGTAGGCACAGGCTTTCCGAGCGTAGTTCGCCAGAGCCCTCACTTATAGCGCACACTCGGGAGGCATTCAAAACCGGGTTTCGCAAACAGATAGCCCTGAAAGTATCGGACGTTGGCCTCGAGAAACCATCGATATTCCGCCTCGGTCTCAACGCCTTCGGCAATGACGTCAATACCAAGGTCAACACACGCCTGCAGGATGGCGCGGACGATGGCCTGCCGAGGACCGCGGCTGTCTATGCCTCGGACTAGATGCATGTCGATCTTCACGCTGTCGGGCTGGAAGTCCGCCAAAAGATTGAGGCCGGCGTATCCTGCGCCAAAGTCATCGATGGAAATGGTGAGCCCTTGTGCGCGAAACGCGTTTAAGGCGCGTCCCAATTGTACCGGATCATCAATTACCTCGCTTTCGGTCACTTCGAGGACGATGCGCTCAATCGGAAAGTGATAAGCGATCGCGGCTTCGAATATGCTGGTGATCGCGTCTGGGCACGTTTGCAGGCTTTGCGGGAGAAAATTTAGATTGAGCCTGCAAGGTACGCACAGCCGTGCCGCCTGCGCGATGGCGATGACGCGCGCGCGCCGGTCGAAGTCGTGAAGATCGGCCGGCCCTACCTGTTGCACTACCATGGCGGCCGATTCACCACCGGGACCGCGGACCAATGCTTCATAGGAATAGACTTGACGATCAACGGCGTCAATAATAGGCTGAAATGCAAACGTGAAGCGGTGACCCGCCAGCGCGGCGGGCGCGGACACGGATAACGCCTGGACAGGCAAGGCTGTCTAGGCGTTCGGCGTAGCTGCCACAGCAACAGCGCCGTTTTGAATGCGGCTGCGCCATCGTCCGGTCGCAAACGCGGCCAATAGCTTCTTAGCGCGTCCAGTTTGCAGTCCGTCCAGGCATGAACCCTCAGAGAAAAAATCGTTGCCGCCGACGATAGCGCGCAGTTCGCGATTCTCGAGCTTGGGATAGCCCATCGTCCATTGAGCGAAAGTTCGCCGTGCAATGGGTTCATAGATGATCTGCGTCACGCGCTCATGGCGCGGATCGGCGCCGATTTTCGCGAAGATTGATTCGATACGAATGGGGTGGCCTTCGAGTACCTGAAAGAATCCCCGGTCAACATATAACAGCATGCCGGTAATATCCGCCTCTGCATTCGCGGTACGCGCTCGTGCAAGTAGTTCTTCAACACCATCGTCGCGAAACAGGGGTGTTGCGATACTCGAGTAGATGCAGTGCGCGAGAGGTTGCATATTCTGTGGATTCACGCCGCCCCGAGGCGGCCACGTGGCAACGCTATCATGTGGCCAGGTCCGTTACCGTGATGCGATCCGCGATGCGACGATGCCAGCGGCTTGATTAGAGGTAAGGGCCGGGGTTCTTGCCAAAAGCAACGCTTTGCTGCGCTTGAATGCATAGCTAGACCCGCACGCAAGACGCGAGTGTAGTTTCGATCGCAGCGGGAACTATAAACACCTTAATAATCATTGCGCTTCGGGCTTTGAGATCACAATTGAATTGCCTCGATCTCCTCGGCAGCTTCTGCGCCCGCACGCCATCACGGCGATGTTCCCGAACGTGGAGCGTAAGCTGCGGATGACACCAGAACCGGGAATCGTCTGACTGAATTCTTGGCAACGTCACAAGATGGATTTAGGGCCACAAGCCATAAACCAATAGCGCGTGATTTCCGGAGCCGCCACGTAGAATAGCTACACCACAGACTTGAGAGAGTTCAACTGCCGGATCACGCAGAGCCGATCCCTTCCTACGAGGCGCCGCTAACGTCGCGCCTGTGAATCTGCGGCGGTGTTCCGGCACAAGGCCCGTCGTTCAGGGCGGTTATAAGAATCAATGGTTGACTCGTTGCGAGGGTTGATCGATGCCTAGATCGCGCGCTCTAGTGCCGCTGAAAGCGTTATGGACATCAAATCAGGGGGAAGCGGTCCCGCTACCTCCAGGATTGACACGCCTCTACGGGCGCTTTCGCCTGCCGCAACCCGGCTCGGGCCCGCACATCTTCAGCAATTTTGTAACGACCTTGGATGGGGTGGTCTCGTTGCACGTGCGGGGTCACGCAAACGGTCGGGATATCAGTGGCTGCAACGAGCAGGATCGATTAGTGATGGGCCTATTGCGTGCCGTCGCTGACGTGGTCGTTGTAGGTGCGGGGGCACTGGCTGCCGATAGGCAACATGTGTGGACGCCGGAGACGATATGTCCGGCACTCGCTTCGGACTTTGCTCGCCTGAGGAAGGCGCTTGGAAAGTCTGGCCCACCGCTCAACGTTGTCGTCAGCGGCAGTGGATCGCTCGATCTACGTTTGCCGGTGTTTTCATCTGCAGCGGTGCAAGTCATGGTGATCACGACCACCCCGGGGGCGAAACGATTGGCCGAGCAGCGAATACCAAAGACCGTCGATATTCGGGCGGTTCGCTCCCGCGGGTCGCTGATCGCGCCCAGGACAATCTGCAGCGAAATCTGCAAGGCCCACCGCGTCAAGCAGATATTGCTCGAAAGTGGCCCCCGACTGACGGCTGACTTCTACGAGCAACGGCTCGTGTCGGAGCAATTCCTGACGCTGGCGCCGCAGATCGCTGGGCGCAAGGCCGGCGACGGGCGACTGGGGATGATCATGGGCCGGCAGTTTGCACCACACAATCCCTTGTGGGGACAGTTGGTCGATGTGCGCCAGGCCGGAAGTCATTTGTTTTTGCGATACTCCTTTCTTTGACCGCAACGTGGGTACACGAGTCTTGATGAGTTTTCACCCGTCTACGAATGGCTGCGAGGTCAGATGCGTGAGGTGACCGCATCTATCGCCCGCGTACTCGTCAAGCCCCTGGAGGCAACCGTCTATTCCGCAGTCTGCCGGCAGCGACACTCGAGCAGATTTCAGTCCTCGCGATCCGGCGCCCCTATAAAGATGGCGCGATCGTTTTTTTGCAGGGGGATCCTGGAGACGCCCTTTACGGCGTAATTACCGGCAGTATTCGCATTAGTGCTGGTGCGCGGGACGGCAAGGAGATGTTTCTAAACATCATAGGGCCCGGCGATACGTTCGGCGAGATTGCGCTGCTAGACGGGCGGCACAGGACAGCGACGGCCAGCGCTACCGCGCCATCAGAGCTGATGATCGTCATGCGGGATCAGTTTCTTGCATTGCTACTGCGGGAGCCCAAGCTTGCAATCCATCTGCTTCAGTTGCTATGTCAACGCATTCGCTGGACGAGCGGTTTGGCAGAAGACTCCGCATTGCTTGCCGTGCCCGCGCGGTTGGCGCGACGACTGGTGAGTCTCGCGAAGCTGCACGGGCACGATACCCTGAACGGCGTTCATCTGATTATTTCGCAGGAGGAGGCGGCGCGCTTTCTGGGGCTCTCGCGGCAAGTCGTCAATCAGCATCTGCAAAACTGGAAGGCGAAAGGGTGGGTTGATCTTGGGCGCGGCAAGATAACTATCGTGGATGAAAACGCATTGCAAGTAATAGTGGCCGGGAACGAGCCCAATGAAAGCGATTCCGCAATGTAGCCGGCCGCCGGCATATTCCACGCGATCTTGGAGCGACGCCAGCTTTCATCTTAAGGGTGTCAATCCTATCGTCATACGGTGCACGCTAGGCGGCCGACATTCGTGTCGGTTTCAATAAACCACTGCACTTTCGCCAGCTAACCACTGCACACAGTGGGCCGTCGCCACAGGCCTTCAGCGATTTACAAGTGACTGATTCCAAGAGTATAAGGTCCAAAACGCGGCCTTGGGAGACCATGCTTCGGGCCGGATGCGCTTGTTGAAGGGATTTCAGCTAGTCACTGCACCAACCGAATTACGCCAGGTAACCACCGCACTGACCGTCGAGGTGAATGCCGTGAGCCGAACCAGCCCAACTTCGCTGACGTTCGAAGTAACCCCGGGGGCCGTCGCGGTGCACTGCGGTCGTCTTGTCGTGATCGAGCAACGAGTCAGCGCCGGCGAGGTCGAGGTCCGCGACGTCGCAACGGGAGCGCGCTCCAACGTCCTGGTCGGATCTCTGCGCGGGCGGGAGGCGGGGCCCCTGACCGAACTGTTCGACGCCCGTGACGAACAGCGCCGAGTCATCGATGAGAAGGATTGGGTAATCGCGCGGGAGCGCGAACGCGTCGTGAAGGAACTGCTGGCGCGGGACGGTGAGCTGGAGTCCCACATTGGCACTGCCTCGGCCGCGCTTGGGGTTGCCCGGCGGCAGATTTACACGTGGATCGCGCGATACCGCGCCGCCGCGCACACGAGCGCGCTGCTGGATAAGCCGAGCGGTCGACCGGTCGGGACCATCCGCCTAGGCGCGCATCGAGAGCGCTTGCCGCGCAGGACGATCGACGAACATTACCTGAAGCAGCCGCGACTGAAGCCCGAGGACATCTACAAGGAAGTAACCCGGCGATGCAAGGCCGCGGGGCTCCGAGAAGTCGCCCGCGGTACGGTCTTGGCGAGACTGCGCGCAGGCGACGGGCGCCAGTCTTTCTCCGATCGTCGCTTATAGGCCTGGGCGTGCACTCTAACGTTTCCAGGCGTTGTCGCGAATAAGGATAGATGCGGGCACTCCGGAAGTTAGATCGATTGCTTCGCTGGTGGCCATTAGCGAGACACGAAAGCGTCGCGGTAGGGTTGATCAGCGTAACGTCGGCAGCTTGTCCGCAAGCACATCCGATGTGCGAATCTGGGGCGCGGCAGCCAATAGCTCATCAGCGTGTGCCATCAGCGCAGCGGCGACCTGTCCGGAGAGGTGCGCCTCGCGAGCCGCCTTGTCATTGAAGGCGTCGAAGATCGCGAAGGTGCTTTTATCAAAGCGCACCGCGAACCAGGCAACAGTGCCCGGTTCGGCGGCAACCAGGCTCTGGGCGCCTGCCAAGAAGGCGGCGACTTCCTCTTCCTTTCCCGACTTCGCCTTGAGTTCCACGTAGAGCGAAACGCTTGTCATGAGATTTCTTCCTTTACCTTCTGTTAGACGAACTGAGCTCGTGCCGACAATCGTTTTTCTTCAGAGCGCCGAATGATCCTTCACCGCATCCTCGAGGGCCGGCTTCAAGCTCAGGAAGCGCTCGTCGATGACGGCCGGATCGTCGCGGTTTAGCGCGATCATCTGGCTTCGTGCTTCACCGCCGCGGATCACCTCGAAGGCGTTCGCCTCGATGCCTTCGAGGATGGCGGCGGCAACCGCGGACGCCGGTTCGCGCGAGAAGCCGAGCTCTGCTCCTGCGCGGTTCGACTTCATCATCGGTGTATCGGTGCCACCAGGATAGGCGGTCAGTACATGGACGCCTTCTCCCTTGAGTTCGCGTCGGAGCGCCTCGCCGAACCGAGCGAGGCCAGCCTTTGTTGCAGCGTAGGTCGCGTAGAACGGCACACCGATCAGGGCGATGCCGGAGGCAACGTTGACGATCATCGCCTCGCCACTCGCCCGCAGAGCGGGCAGCGCGGCGCGCGTCAGCAGGATCGGCGCGACGAGATCGACGTCAATCATTGCCTGCAGCTCGGCTTCGGGGGTGCTCTCCAGACGCCCGGCCCTGACACCGCCCGCATTGTTCACGAGAATGTCGAGTCCGCCGAGCAGGCCGACGGCCTGCTTTATCGTTGCCGTACGACCCTCGGGGGTCGCGACGTCGGCGCTAACACTGTAGATGGGTGAGCCGGTGTGCTGAAGCTCCTGAACCGCCTTCGCGAGAGTGTCGGCTCGACGCCCGGTGATGACGAGTTTCGCGCCCTTGGCCAGGAGAGCGTGCGCGATCGCCAGGCCGATGCCGCTCGATCCGCCGGTGATCAGGACACGCTTGCCGTTGATGTTCATGACTGTTGTCCCACGAGCTTGTCCTGCGTTCTCGTCTCGAAGTCGCTAGCGTCGTGCCGCTCGCGGAGTTGTTCGGACGGGTCGCCGCTCGTACGGTTGACCATTCGCCCGCGCTTCACGGCCGGTCGAGCGAGGATAGCGTCCGCCCAGCGCTGCACATTCCTGTAATCCTGCACCGATAGGAATTCCGCTGCGCCGTACTGCCAGCCCTTGGCGAGTCCGCCATACCAGGGAAACACCGCCATGTCGGCAATGGTGTAGTCGGCGCCCGCGAGATATTCGTTCTCGGCAAGGCGTCGATCGAGCACATCGAGCTGGCGCTTCACCTCCATCGCGAAGCGGTCGATCGCGTATTCGATCTTGGTTGGCGCATAGGCGTAGAAGTGGCCGAAGCCGCCGCCGAGATAGGGCGCGCTGCCCATCTGCCAGAACAACCAGTTCAGCGCCTCGGCACGGGCCGCCCTGTCCTTTGGAAGGAAGGCGCCAAACTTTTCCGCGAGATACAGCAGGATCGAGCCGGATTCGAATACGCGTATCGGCTTCGAGCCGCTGCGGTCCAGCAACGCCGGGATCTTCGAGTTCGGATTGATCGCCACGAAGCCGCTGCCGAACTGATCGCCGTCGCCGATGTTTATCAGCCATGCATCGTATTCGGCCCCGGAGTGGCCCAAGGCCAGCAGCTCCTCGAGCATGATCGTGACCTTCACTCCGTTCGGCGTGCCCAGCGAGTAAAGTTGCAGGGGGTGGCGGCCGACCGGCAGTTCCTTTTCATGCGTCGGTCCGGCGACCGGCCGGTTGATGTTCGAAAAAGTGCCGCCGCTGGGTTTGGACCAGCTCCACACCTTCGGGGGCTTGTATTCTAGGGTATCCGGCATGATCGTATCCACAATCGCTTGAGGCCGGTTCAAACAACCGGGGGATAGTTGGATGGGAAGAGCGCGCGTTTGGTTTCCTCGTCATTGACCTTCTTGAAGCCATGATGCTTGCCGATTGCTCTTGCGCGGGGAACCGCGGGCCGGGCGTTGACCGTCTCGAATAGCCGCTTGAGGTTCGGAAACGGACCCAGCGGATCGTCGGCGCCCTTGCGCACGCGCGAGGCACGGTCGAGCCATCCCCAAGCCGAGATGTCCGCGATCGTGTACGTGTCGTCGACGATGTACGACCGCCCTTCGAGATGATCGTTCAGGACCTTGTAATGGCGTTCGGCCTCGCGTCTGTAGCGATTCACCGCATAGTCGAGGCCCTCCGGCGCA
>PKWJ01000017.1:0-10060 GCA_003132025.1 Gammaproteobacteria bacterium | reverse complement strand
AAGCCCCGCCTCTTCAAGGAAAAGGGCGATCTTCGCTGGGTTGGGGGTGGGATGGAAATAGAAGCGGATCATATCGACCTTGCGTTTTAGAACGACCGCTTTAGAATGACACGAGCGGCCATGCGATGGCAACACCCGGCCGGTCTGGATTAGGAGAGTTTCACAATTGGCGCGGCCGAGGCAGTTTGACGAGACAGCGGTACTGGACGCAGCCATCCAGTGTTTCTGGGCGAAAGGCTTTGAGGCAACGTCGGTGCGCGACCTTGCCGACGAAATGGGTATTACCGGCGCCAGCCTCTATAACGCTTTCGGAGACAAGCGCGCCCTATACCGTCGTGCACTCGACCAATACGTCGCGGGAAGCCTTGGCGAGCGCGTCAGCCGGCTTGCAAACACCCAGCCTCCGCGCGAGGTGATAGGCGCCTTTTTCCATGAGATCATCGCATGCTCCCTGAGCGACAAACAGCGAAAGGGCTGCATGTTAGTCAATTCGGCGCTGGAGCTAGCGCCGCATGATCGAGAGTTCCAACGGGTTGTCGCCGGCGTCCTTGTCGAGGCGGAAAAGTTTTTCCGTCGTTTGGTCCAGGCTGGTCAGAAGGACGGCACGATTTCAACATCGCAGCCGGCGGACGATCTGGCCCGGATTCTCCTCGGCGTCCTTCTTGCTATTCGTGTATTGGCGCGCGTACGTCCTGAGCGTGAATTACTGGAGGGCATGGCGCGGGCCGTCCTTGCCCTGCTCGATTGCGAACTGGTGGCCTAGATGAAAGCACAGTCCCTTGCGCTATCGATCGTTATTGCACGTTTGCGGGCGCAACTCGCGATGGACAAGATTGGAATACCGTTCGCCACTCAGAATCGCCCTCTGGCGCGCCTGGCGCCCCTACGAACGTGACGTGGTGACGAAATGATGATGATGCCATTCAAACCACGCCTCTCGAGGAATCAAAAGCCTTGCCGCCGATGCGGTAACCAAGACCGTCGGCTGGCGAATGGACTCCCGACCAGGGAGAGCAGGGCGTGAGATATTTTCTTGCAAGCATTGGATTGCTGTTGGCCGCTGCTCTTCCGGCCCAAGCGCAGGACGCCGGGCCCTACGTACAGGCCCGTCTTGTCTCCGAGGACAGCGCCGTGCCGCCCGGCGGCGCCGTTACAATCGCTCTGGTCGAAGATATCCAGGCGGGCTGGCACACCTATTGGGTCAACCCTGGCGACGCCGGCGCAGCCACCGAAATCAAATGGACTTTGCCGCAAGGCTGGGGGGCGGGCGCAATCCAGTGGCCTACGCCGAAGGGCCTGCCCGTAGGGCCGCTGATGGATTACGGCTATGAGGGCCAGCCCTGGCTGCTGCAGAAGCTGACGATTCCTGCCAATGCAAAAGCGGGCGATACAGTTACCTTGAAGGCAGCGGTGGACTGGGTGGTATGCAAAGATGTTTGCGTGCCGGAGGATGCCACGCTCACTCTTCCGTTGAAGATCGGTCCTGCTGCCATCGATCCGGCCCTGACCAAGGATTTTGCCACGGCGCGCAGCCTGATGCCGGTGGCCTCGCCCTGGACGTTGACCTATTCCCTCGGCAAGACGCTCGACCTTTATGCCGCCGCGCCCGCATTGGCTGCAGCCCATCCGGTGGAGGCCTCCTTTTTCCCCGAGAAAACGGACGTTGTAGACGGCGATGCGAAGCAGACGCTGGATTTCACCAAGGACGGGTTAATTCTGCATCTCGCGCCTGCCAGCAAGGTCACCAAGGTCGGCGGCGCACTCACCGGTGTGCTGGTTCTCAAATCTTCCGATGGCTCGATCCAGGCTCTCACTGTCAATGCTCCGCCCGGTTCAGTGCCGGGCGCGATCACAGGCTCGGACGCAAGCGTCGCGGGGGCAAGCGTTGATATCACACTGTGGGTGGCGATTTTGTCGGCCTTTATCGGCGGGCTGATCCTGAATGCGATGCCCTGTGTGTTGCCCATCCTGGCGATGAAGGCGCTGGCGCTGGCCAAGCATAGCGNNTGCTCGGGCTGGTGATCGTGGTTCTGCGACAGAGCGGGGCCGCGGTGGGCTGGGGTTTCCAACTGCAAGAGCCGGTCGCAGTCGCGGGTTTCGCGCTATTGATCTTCGCGGTCGGCCTCAATCTTTCGGGTGTGTTCGAGGTCGGTTCGATCACCATGGGCGACAGCCTTGCTGGGCGCTCCGGTCCACTCGGCGCGTTTTTCACCGGCGTCCTAGCCGTGGCCGTAGCGGCACCCTGCACCGCGCCGTTCATGGCTGCGGCGCTGGGATTTGCCCTGACGCAAAGCACGGCCTCTGCGATGCTGATCTTTTTCAGCCTCGGCATC
The DNA here is from genome assembly GCA_003132025.1 of Gammaproteobacteria bacterium. Taxonomy (GTDB): domain Bacteria; phylum Pseudomonadota; class Gammaproteobacteria; order Steroidobacterales; family Steroidobacteraceae; genus FEN-1191. Next base: position 7,727 of record PKWJ01000017.1, on the reverse strand, counting down.
GGTTTCGCGCTGCCGTTTCTGATTCTGGGCCTTTGGCCGCGCGCGCTGTCGTTCCTGCCCAAGCCGGGCACCTGGATGTTGCGGTTGAAGCAATTCCTGGCCTTTCCGATGTATGGCGCGGCGGCCTGGCTGACCTGGGTATTGGCGCAGGAGGCCGGTCCAAACGGCGTGGTCGTACTGCTCGCCGCTATGGTGGCGCTCTCCCTAGCCGCATGGCTGTGGGGAGTGACGCGCAATTTGTCCAATGCCGCCCGGGGCATTGGCGTGGCGGCGGCGCTCATGATCGTGGCCGCCATCCTGTACGGGCTGGCGACATTGTCGGGCACAGCCGCCCCGCCGGCTACTGCTGCCGGCGCCGCTGCAGAGGGGTTCACAGATGCGAAGCTGGCCGCCTTGCGCGCTTCGGGCCAGCCCGTCTTTGTGGATGCGACGGCGGCCTGGTGCATTACCTGTTTGGTCAACGAAAAGGCCGTCCTTTCGCGCGCGTCGGTCAAGGACGCATTCGCACAACGACACATCGCCTATCTGGTCGCGGATTGGACCAACCGCAATGCCGCGATTACCAGGCTGCTGAGCGCCAATGGGCGCTCCGGTGTGCCGCTGTATCTCTATTATCCGCCTGGCGCGGACAAGCCCGTCGTACTGCTGCAAATTCTTACCGAAGCCGAAATCCTCTCGGCGATCAGTTCCTGACATCCAGCAGCTCGCTTTGGTTTCACAATAAGCAATGGGAAAATAGGAATGCCCGCAATCTTCTTCCGTATTGCAATGATCACCCTGCTGGTGACGTTTATGGCGGCGGCAGCCGTTGCGGATGTGCCGACCGCCTCGGACGAGGCGGTCGCCCAGAAGGCGACAGCACTGCTGAGTGACCCGAGCTCGCCGGTCATCGGCAATCCGCATGCCAATGTCGCGGTGGTCGAATTCTTCGACTACGCATGCTCCTATTGCAAGGCGGCCGAGCCAAGGCTGGAAGCCATGCTGAGATCCGACCAAGGCACGAAGCTGGTTCTCAAAGAATTCCCTATTCTGACGCCTGAGTCGATGATCGCCACCAAGGCAGCGCTCGCTTCCGTCAAACAAGGAAAATATACGCAGTTTCATCAAGCTTTGATGGCTTACAAAGGCCCATTGCAGGACTCCGTGATCTTCGATACCGCGAAAGATGTCGGCCTGGACGTCGGCCGTTTGCGCAAAGACATGACTGCGCCCGAGATTACCGACGAGATCATCGCTAACTTCAATCTCGCCCGCTCCCTGCGCATTTTCCAGACACCGGATTTTATTGTCGGCAACCACATACTGACCGGACCGTCGGCGGACATAGATTTCCCGAAAGCTGTGGCCGCGGCGCGCGCCAAGTAGGATGGGGCGGACCGTCATCGGCGGCGCGTTTGCCGATCATGCATCAGTCATCAACCACGCACGTCCGATCCGGAATCGCATTCGGTCTTCAGCCAGGAGACACGCTTGATAAAATATATAGCGGCGATTTTTCTTGTCCTGGGACCTGTTGCGCCGGTTGCGGCAAATCCGGATTTTGATCTCGGCCCCCCAATCGGGACCCAGGCGCCCACGATCGGTACGCCACAGGACGAAACCGGCAAACCGCGTTCCCTCGAATCGCTGATGGGGGATAGGGGACTGGTTCTTTTCTTCTTCCGCTCCGCCGCCTGGTGTCCCTTCTGTCAGGCACAGCTAATTGACCTGAACAGCGGCGTCGCCGATATCGAGAAGCGGGGCTATCGCCTCGCCGGAATTTCCTATGAGCCGCCGCCAGTCAATGCGGACTTCATCGCTAAACGGGACATCAAATACACCCTGCTCAGCGATCCCAAGTCCGAAGTCATCGACCGCTACAAACTGCGCGACTCCCAATATCCGCCAGGAAATCGCGCCTATGGCGTCCCGCGACCGATCATATTCATTCTCGATCGCAAGGACGTGATCAAAGCCAAGTTGTACGAGGACACATTCAGGAAGCGCCCCCCGGTAAGCTTGGTCATCGAAACTCTTGACAAGGTCTCTGGCGCGAAACGATAAGTATCAATAGAGGCGATCATCGACGGACGGCTCGAGGTCATACGAAGTGGTGCGGATCGCAAAGAGATGGTGAAGCTCAATCGCAATGATCCAATCGCGATCGACGACGTCCTACGTCCAATGAGAGCGTCTATGGAGGAAGCCTCGCGCAATCACTCCGCTCTGTGAGAGCGCCGGCTTGCACCGCGATCGATATGCCGTCAGTTAAAGGGAGGAAGACAATGAAAGCGCGCGAGATATGGGTAGCGGCGGTAGCGTCCGTCGCAATAGGCGTCGTGCTACTGCTTTCCGGATGTGCCGCGTCTGGAGGTATCCGTAGGCCGGAGACAATATCCATGCCGGTCTCGTTGGGTTGGTACAACGGAGAACGCGTCTACTACATCACGACCGATATAACTGACCCACCCATGGCGCGCGGCGCCGGTGTCAATCTGGCCTTGCGCATGAGGGATGCCATTCCGACGTATCCCAAGCCCCCGGAGCAGAAAGATGTTCTAGAGCGAGTCTACAAATTTCCGAATGGTGAGCAAGACGCAGTGTTCGCTTCTATTCCCAATCCCGTCGGTCCGCTAAGCAGCGACGCGCAGTACAGCCCACTGTGGATTTTGTATGCCGTCAGGATTGTGGGTGGGAGGAATAGCGAGCTGCTTTCGTCCGAAGAGGCCATTTTGGCGGCCCAGGATGCTGGCAAAGTTACGGTTACGCGTACTGCCATTGTGATCAACTGCCCGATCGTTGGCACCGAACGCGGTGGCCTATTGCCGGGAATGAAACTCGGATATTAGGCGCGCCGCAGGGAAGCCGCATCAGTGTCCCGCTCCAGAGTTTTCGAGTGCCGGCAGGAGCGAACCCGCAGTGTCGAGCACTATCGAGACGCGGGCGCTCGGGACTGCATCGCCGACGTGAATTGCCTGAACCTTGGGTTCGAAAGTCGGCGCCGGGTACCACGTCCGCAGTTCGTAGTCACCGACCGGCAGCTCTTTGAGCTCGACGAGGCCGTTGGCGGAAGTCTTGCCAAAATAGGGCGTATCCACGACCACGACCCACGCCACCATCTGGTCGTGAATGTTGCAACCTAGCACGACCAGCCCCGGTTTGTCGAAGACAACGGGGGGTGCCTGCGCGCCCGAGTACAGCGTCTGGGTGAACACCTTGGGCGGCGAGAACGAATAGATCGAGTGACGGATGTTGTCGCTGTTGGGGAAACGCACCTCAGTCCCTGTCCGAATCACGCTGACCAGAGGTACGAAGGTCTTGTTGACCTGGTCGATAGTCGCTTGCGGCGAGCGGGCCGGGAATGCGGGGGAGTCGTCGACGCGAGTCGCGTAGACGACCGCGTCGGCGAGCGGCCGGCCGCTGGGATCGGCAACAGCGACTTGCAGTTTTGCCGCGTGGGAGACGGATAGCGTGAGTACCGCAAGCGGCACCACCAGCCATCCCCGAGAGCGGTCAGGACTCGACCACATCGCGCTTCATGGGACTGAGGAGAGCGAGCAGCTCGTTACGCCCGCGAATCGCGAGCCCAGGCCGCACCATCGCATCATTGAGGATCTGGACGAGCCCGTAGAACTCCGCCTGGGTGACGCCGAATCCCGCGTGCACATCGTGTATGCAATCGCCGCTGTATATGCAGCCCCCGCCGGACAGACGGTCGTAACCTTGGCGGTGCCCCCCAGGCGCTCGTACAGGGTGGCCGCAGACGCCCACGGAGTAGGCGTGAAGCTCATCGACAGGAGCAGCAAATAGGGGGAGCGCAGCTCGGATTCGTGGCATCGGTACCGGCCCTTAGTCAGCCCAGATTAACAGTCGCTATATGCAAATCTGTGTATTGGAATCACACTTCATAGAGTTTTCCGCAGGTTGCGCTCGACAATTGCAGCCGTCGGTCCGCACAGGTCATCGGCCTCCTCGTACAATTCGCGCCGATAGTCCCGTTTTCAAAAATTGAGGACTAATTTCACGGGAGTTTTCTTCGGTCAATTTGGCGCAATGACCCCCAAAAGTCCGTCTAACAACATCAATAAGATACCGACCAGGAAATCGCAAATTCGGGACTTTCGACATCAATTGCAGGGGGAGGCCTAGATCTGCACGTCATAGCCCGCGCGATCAAGAGTAGGTCCGGCGCGCACAGCCCCCCGAGCGACCCGCCGGCAATCGCTATCTTCCATTGCCTCGCGGATGGGACTGACATGTGCACCGCACCTAGACGGTCCCGCGGCGCCGCAGCTGGGCCGATGCGGCGGCCGCGTCGCGAAGCGCCGCCACGATGATGTAGGAGGGCTCAGCGCCGGAAAATAGATACTTCCCATCGAGAACGAACGACGGTACGCCGTTCAAATGCAGGTCACGGGCGAGACGTTCCTCCTTCATCACCTCGTCCCCGCGAGCGCGATCGAAAACGGCAGCCAAGACGCGTGGACGCTCCATTCCTGCAGCAGCGCCTATGTCGGCTAGCACCTCAGGATCCCCCACGTCAGACCCTTGCGTAAAATAGCCTGCGAAGAGTGCTTCAACCACGCGGTCCTGAAGCGCTGCGCCTCCGACCTCATGGGCCAGTCGGATCAGGATGTGTGAACCCACGGTGTTGGGTGTCCTGACGATTCGATCATGATGAAACGCCAATCCATCGATTGCGCCGGCAGCCGCAACTTGCGCATCCAGTGCCAGGCTCTTTTCCCACGAACCAAATTTGGCTGAACGGTAAGCGCGACGGTCAACGCCCCCCTTGGGTATATCCGGGTTGAGCCGGAAGGGTCTCCACATGATGTCAAAAGACAACCCCTCTGATGCGAGAATCGGTAGCGCCGCTTCGAGATGACGCTTTCCCACATAGCACCAAGGGCAGATTGTGTCGGAAACAATATCCAGCCTTGGACGGCCCCCGATCTGGTGATCCGAATCGGCCGGTAAATTTATCGCAGTGCCCATGAGTCGGATGTTCTCCCGCAGTGTCAGTGTTACAGAGACAACTTACGCGCAACGCGCGCACCCTGTCATTCTCCTCCGCTCCGCCGACCATCGCGATAATAATGTCGAATCCTGCCCGGCATCATCGACGCATTGGCGAAATGCAACCACTATAGATAGTCGGCATAGTCGGGACTGTCCGCCGTGACGGCGAGGTGACCGCCTCCATGCTTAGCGATGACATACTCGATGATCGCGTCGGACTCGGCTAACACCAGATCGCCGTCCGTGATGACGGGCGCGGTCCCGAACGGATGGAGCGCCTTAAAGGGGGTGACCTCAAGAAAGGGGCCATTACGTACGTTAAGGCGCGGGGACCGTGGATTCCATTGATCGAATTCGTCGCAGGGGGATGAAGCCCGCCACGGCTCCTAAGAAAATCAGGCGCTCGACCAGGCGCGCGGCGCGGCCAAGTTCGAGCTGCTTCGGCAGCAAGACGACACTGGCGAACGCCGGCCAGCCGCGCCGCAACACTCAGCCCACCGTGAAGTCGCCCTTCGGCCGCTCGCACAACCATGTCGGCACTCGATGGACGGACATCGTTTTTACGCCTTTCTGAACAACACCTCAGCTTCGCGCCAACCTATCCTAAACCGCAAGACGCTCTCACGCCGGCCAGGACGCCAGCGCTTGTTTCACTGTGCGGTGAAGATCACTCCGGCTTGCCCCGGACTGCGCTTCCACCGCCATGCCCCATGCGACCGTCAAGACGTACCGTGCAAGGGCGTCGGGATCGGCATTGGCAGGGAGCGCGCCGCTGGAGCGAATCTGGCGAACAAACGCGGCGCCCGCCGCGTATTCATCTCAGAACTGCTCCGTCCACGGGCGGAGATCGACATCGAACGACCAAGCGCTTCGTGGTTGTGACAGCACGTCAATGTACGTTTGAGCAATCGCATCCGGGTCCAGTGTGCCGTCCGGTTGGTCGGGACGATCCGGGCGGCTGGCGGAACGCACACCTCCATCGATGGTGAAATGGGCCACGTGAATGCCTTTCGGCCCCAGCTCCCTTGCCGCGCTTTGAGCAAGGCCTCGTAACGCGAACTTACCCATGGCAAAGGGGGCCGACTTAGCAAACCCCTTCACGCCGGCCGTCGCGCCCGTGAATAGAATCGCACCGTGTCCCCGCGGCTCCATCCGCTTTGCCGCCTGCTGCGCAACGAGAAAGGCACCGAAAGCATTTATAGCGACGCACCTCTCTACGTCCGCAGGGTCGAGATCAGCTAGCCTTCCGGGCACGCGAGAGCCGGGGTTGTAGATGACGACGTCGGGCTCGGCGAGTAGGCGCTCGGTGTCGAGGAAAAGCTTCGCGACAGCCGAGGGGTCGGTGGCATCCACGGCGAAAGTTTTCGCGCCTGTCTCATCAGCCAGTCCTTTGAGCTTTTCGACATCGCGAGCAGCCAGGCCAACTCCCACACCAAGCGCTGAAAGACGACGCGCGAGTGAGGCACTGATGCCTGGTCCGGCGCCGACGATGAGGGCGGTCTTATACGGAAATTTTGACATCACTATATTTCTCCATTGTTTGCATCTCTCGTTATTCCAATCTGCGTCATGGCGGCGAGGAATGTGCCTCCGTCAGGACACCGCGCTCAATAATGTTGAGTAAGACAAGTCGCAACGCAACCGCGGCAAAAAATAGCACCGGCATAACGGGGCATAATCATCACCGGTTCGCATCCTCAAACTCTCGCCGCAGCCCGCCAGGATATGCCGGGCATTGAGGTGATCTTTTCCAATGCTGGCGTCCGACCGCGGTACAATCGTTCGTGGCGTGCATTGACATTCTGTTCGTCAATTACCCTCGCCCGCGGCCTTAAATAGCGGCTCACGGCGCCTTGTAATGAGCTGCCAAATAGTGAGGCCAACGGCCACCTCGACGATCGGCAGATAAAAGGCAACGACCAGCCAAGATGGTCCGTTTATGTCGCCTATCGTGCCGGCACGGATATAACCAATAGTGCCTGACCCGAAATCTAGAACTGTCTCGATGACGAGCAGCCATATAAGGACGATGGACAAACGCAGACGCGAATGGAGGCAGAATAGGATCACCAGCGCCAACGCCCACCCGGCAAGGTCGCCGATGACAATCTGATCACGAACAGCATTGGCCATTTTCATGCCCGCGTCTTGCGAGCAATAAACCTGGAGACACAGGGTTCGTCCCAAATGGACGGCAGTCAATGCCATCAGGGCTCTGCCGCGGCTGAGGTTTCGTAGTCGCGGCACAACGTACCACACCGCCAGAGCAATAAATGCGCCCGTGTTTAGAACCTGCGCCATATACATGGCTGTCTCGGAATTCATGGTTATTAACCCCTCCTGTTGGACTATTGCAGCGACCGCTGCATGGATTATGGCTAAGACAAGTCCTTGCCAGAGACCCTGACAATGGCCTGCCACGCGGCTTCCTNNGCCGCGAAGTCGGCGGACAAAGTCGGCCACGCCCGGAGCGACAATCTCGGGGGCCTCCTCAGGAATATAATGGTTGCCTTCCACCTGTATTTCTTCCTGATTGGAGAAGGTCCGGCAGAAGGCGACCTGGTTTTGACTGTGATCTATGACGCCCGGAGTTGCATGGAAATAAAGCTTGGGCACAGGGCTGGTCGCCAACCATCGCGAATAGTACTTGACCGCCTCGACCACATCGGCCGGTTCGCCCGCAATGGGGATCTGACGCGGCCAGCTTAAGGTCGGCCGCCGATCCTCCC
>PKWJ01000043.1 GCA_003132025.1 Gammaproteobacteria bacterium | reverse complement strand
ACCCACAACATGCAGCAGGCGGCCCGGGTTTCGGACTACACGGCGTTCATGTACCTGGGCGAAATGATCGAGTTCGACGAGACTTCCCGGATCTTCACTAACCCGGGACAAAAGGCTACGGAAGACTACATCACCGGGCGCTACGGCTGAGCCCGGCTCGCCCCACCGAGAACCCTCGACAGGTATGCAGAGTGCGGAGGGATATGGATATACGGAAAATTTTCCGTATATCCATATCGCTCCGCAATGTTCATGCCTCTCGTGGCACTGGTATCGGGTGCGCCGGGCTTGCCCGCAACGCCAGCTGCTGGATTCTGCCGTGGTTAATCGGCCCGGAGTAGTTCGTTAAGAGCCGTCTTGGCCCGCGTCTGGGCGTCCACCCGTTTGACGATGACCGCGCAGTACAGGCTGTGGCTGCCGTCCTTGGCAGGCATGCTGCCGGAAACGACCACCGAGCCTGGTGGCACTTCGCCCTGCAGCACCGCGCCGGTGGTGCGGTCATAGATACGTGTGCTGGCGCCGATAAAAACGCCCATGGAGATCACCGCGCCGGCGCCGATCACGACCCCCTCGACGATCTCGGAACGGGCGCCGATGAAACAGTCGTCTTCGATGATGGTGGGCGTGGCCTGCAGGGGTTCGAGCACTCCGCCGATGCCGACGCCGCCCGACAGGTGCACATTGCGCCCGATCTGTGCACACGAGCCGACCGTGGCCCAGGTATCGACCATGGTGCCGGCGCCGACATACGCGCCGATGTTGATGTAAGAGGGCATCAGGATCGCATTGGGCGCCACGTAGGCGCCGTATCTGACCAGTGCGTGCGGTACCACACGCACGCCCCCGGCCGCGAACTGTGCCGCATCCATGCCGGTGAATTTCAGCGGCACCCGGTCGTAGAAGCGCGCATATCCGGCATCGACCACGACGTTGTCGTGGGTGCGAAAGTACAGCAGTACCGCCTTCTTCAGCCAGCTGTGGACCTGCCAGCGGCCGTCGATTTTTTCGGCGACGCGGCACTCGCCGCGATCCAGCGCGTTGACCGCCCGGGTGATGGCGTCGCGCGTTTCGGCATCCACGTTCGAGCTGGACAACTCGTTACGGCGCTCGTACGCGGCTTCGATCCGATGCTTCACAGCCTGTGCGTTCATGTACCGTCGACCGATGGTAAAGGCGCGCATGCTTACCTGAGGCGGGCCCGCGAGTCCAGTGAGCCGTGTCGGAACGCTTCGGCGGCGGCGCGTAGCGCTGGACTACCGCCGCGCCAGCGTGTTCCTATAGCCCCGGCCAAATGCGCTTGGCTACGGTCACCCGATGCACATAGTGATGCGATGAATCAGACGCTCGATCCGATCAAGCCCTGCCCCGACAGCTCCGGTGAGCCACGACCCGCGCTGCGAAATCCGCTCGCCGGCCATGCGCTGTACCTGGACATCGACGGCACCATTCTGGATCTTGCGCCCAGTCCGGAGGCGGTGGAGGTGCCGGTGTGGATGGTGCCGCTGCTGCAGCAGCTGTCGGGCAAGCTCGACGGTGCGGTCGCGTTCGTCAGCGGGCGCACCATCGCCGCGATCGACCATCTATTCCGGCCGCTCACCTTCCCGGCGGTGGGTGTGCATGGTGGCGAGGTGCGCACCGCCGACGGGGAGATCGTTATCGACCGGCAACTGAGCGAGCAGCTGCAGGCGGCCGAGCCGCTGTTGCAGCAGGCGATCGCCAGGATTCGCGGCGTGCAGCTCGAGAACAAGCGCAGCGTCATCGCGCTGCACTATCGCAGCGTGCCGGAGCGTGGCCGCGAGGTACTCAAGATCGCCGAGCTGGTGGCCAGTGGCCTGGGCAGCCAGTTCGGCGTGCTGATGGGCAAGTGTGTGGTCGAGATCCGGCCGCGCCACCTGACCAAGGGTTCGGCGATCCGCCAGCTGATGGAGCGGGCGCCGTTTCGCGACCGCATCCCGATATTCGCCGGCGACGACACCACCGATGAGGATGCCTTCGAGGTCGTGAACGGGCTTGGGGGCATCAGCCTGCGCGTGGGCGAGGAAATCCCGACCGCCGCGAAATTCCGGCTCGCCACTCCCGACCAGCTGCGCAGCTGGCTGCTGGAAGTGGCGGCAGCCTGAATAGCGCGCCTATGAGCGCCACAACGCTGGACCTCGGCATGACCGGCAACTGCCAGGTGGCCTCACTGATCGACGCCAATGGTACCCACGTGTGGACCTGCATGCCGCGCTTCGATGGCGATCCGGTGTTCAGCGACCTGATGGCGGGATCCGACGCGCCCAACCGGCATGGCCGCTGGGCCATCGAGCTGCTGGACCAGGCGAGCAGCAAGCAGACCTACGAGCGTAACACCGCCATCGTCGAGACCACACTGACCGACAGCCACGGCGCCATCGTGGCGATCACCGATTTCTGCCCGCGCTTTCGCCAGTACGATCGGAATTTTCGACCGGCGATGCTGGTGCGCATCGTGCGCCGGCTGGCGGGACGTCCGCGGTTGCGCATGATTCTCGCGCCGGCCGAGAACTACGGCGAGCGCCCGCGTCCGGCCATCGCCGGCTCGCATCACATCCGCTATACCGGCCGTGACCACGACTGGCGGTTGACCACCGATGCCAGCATCGCGATGATCCGCGAACAGCGCGTGTTCGTGCTCGAAGACTCACTGGCATGCATCTTTGGGCCGGATGAAACGGTGCACGAATCGGTGACCATGCTGTCGCAGCGGCTGCTCGATGCCACGCGCGAATACTGGAACGACTGGGTGCGCAGCCTCGCGGTGCCGTTCGAATGGCAGGAGGCGGTGATCCGCGCCGCGATTACACTCAAACTGTGCAGTTACGAAGATACCGGCGCCATCATCGCCGCGATTACCACGTCGGTTCCCGAGAGCGCCAACAGCGGGCGTAACTGGGATTACCGCTACTGCTGGATTCGCGACACCTATTTCACCGTGCAGGCGCTCAACCGGCTCGGTGCCACGCGCACGATGGAGGGCTACCTGCGCTTCATCCAGAACCTGACTGCCACACCGCCGCTGCGCCTGCAGCCCTGCTACGGCATCGACGGCGACAAGGACCTGGTCGAGACCATCGTGCCGCACCTGGCCGGCTATCGCGGCATGGGTCCGGTACGCGTCGGCAATGCAGCCTACGAGCAGGAACAGCACGATGTCTACGGCGCGGCCATCCTGTCGGTGAGCCAGAGCTTCTTCGATGAGCGCCTGGTGCGCCGTGGCACCGAAGCCCTGTTTACCACGCTCGAGCCGCTGGGCGAGCAGTCGCTGGCCGAATTCGGGCAGGCCGACGCCGGGATCTGGGAATACCGCGGTCACATCGCGGTGCATACCTTCTCCTCGGCAGTGTGCTGGGCGGCCGCCGACCGCCTGGCGCGCATCGCCGGCCGGCTGGGGCTGTCGGAGCGCGAGAAATACTGGCGCGAACGCGAGCGCGACATGCGCCAGCGGCTGCAGGCTGCGGCGTGGTCGAAATCCATGAACAGCTTCACCAGCACCTTCGATGGCGATAGCGTCGACGCCAGCCTGCTGCTGCTGGCGGAGTTCGGCGTGATCGACTGGTCCGACCCGAGGTACGTCGCCACCGTGGAGCGCATCGGCAACACTTTGCGCCGCGGCGCGTTCCTGGCGCGCTACGCCGAGCCTGACGACTTTGGCATGCCCGAGGCGGCTTTCAGCGTCTGCACCTTCTGGTACATCAACGCGCTGTGGAGCATCGGTCGCAAGGCGGAGGCGCGCGAGCTGTTCCAGGAGATGCTCCGGCGCCGTAATGAAGTCGGCCTGATGTCGGAAGATCTGGCCCCCGGTAGCGGCGAGATGTGGGGCAACTATCCGCAGACCTACAGCATGGTGGGCATCGTCAATTGCGCCATGCGGCTGTCGCGCTCCTGGGAGGATGCATTGTGACGCGGTCGTGCCGCTTCAGGCCAGGCGCCGCTCCAGTGCTTCCGACAGGTGCACTCGCAGGCGTTCAGCAGCCGCCTCATCCAGCGGTCGCTGCGCGCGGTCGGTGAGATAGAACACGTCTTCCGCGCGCTCGCCGAGCGTGCTGATCTTGGCCGCGTGCAGATCGACGCGCTCCTCCCACAGCACCTTGCCCACGTCACACAGCAGCCCGGGCCGGTCGCCGGCGGTGAGTTCCAGTACCGAGCGCCGATTGCGTTCATCGACCGTGATGGCAATCGTGGTCGGCGTCTTGAACACACGCATCTGACGCGTGGCGCGGCGCGACACGGCCAGCGGTGCCTCTTCCGGGCGCTGCAGTGAACCCCACAACGCCTGCTCGATCTCCATCAGTCGTTCCGGGTCGGTGATCGCCGACCCGTCGTCCTCCAGCACGTGGTAGGAGTCGAGCGAGAAGCCGTTGCCCACCGGAGTAATGCGGGCGTCGAGGATGTTGAGGCCAAGCTGGTCGAGCACGGCGGTGGCGCGGGCGAAGCCGTGGCGCCGGTGTGGTGCGTAGATCATGACCGCGGTGGTGCCGCGTTCGGTCTGCGGCGCGACCGACACCAGGGCCTCATCGGCGTTGGCATCATTGGCCGCCAGCGCGCGCGTGTGGCGGGCGATCTCCTCGGCGTCGTGGCGCATGAAATAGGCGGTGGGCAGACGCGCCCAGGTGCGCTCGATGGCTGCTGCCGCGACACCCGAGGCGCGTAGCAGTGCGCGCGCCGAGGCCTGTATTTCGCGCACCAGCTCCTCCTGATCGACCGGGGTCTCCAGTCCGCGGCGCAGGGCGCGCTTGACCACTTCGTAGAATTCGTGGAACAGCGATGCCTTCCAAGAATTCCACAGCTTTGGATTGGTGCCGCGAACATCGGCGCAGGTCAGCACGAACAGATAATCCAGGTGCACCTCATCGCCGACGGCGCGCGCGAAGGCGGAAATCACCTCCGGGTCCCCGATATCCTGCTTCTGCGCGGTCATGGACAGCAGCAGGTGGTTCTTCACCAGCCATGCCACCAGCCGCGCGTCGTAGCGCGACATGCCCTGTTCGAGGCAGAACGCCTCGGCGTCGACCGCGCCCAGATCCGAGTGATCACCGCCGCGGCCCTTGGCGAGATCGTGGAACAGCGCGCTCAGGTAGGCGATCTCGGGCTTGGGCAATTGCTGCATGATCGCCGATACCCGCGGCAGCTCGTGATCGAATTCGCTGATCGCAAGCCGGCGCAGGTTGCTGACCACGAACAGTGAATGGGCATCGACCGTGTAGGCGTGGAACAGGTCGTACTGCATGCGGCCGATGACGCGCCCGAATGCCGGAATGTAGCGCCCCAGCACCCCATAATCGTTCATGCGCCGCAGCTCGTGGGTCACGCCGCGGGGTGCCCGCAGGATCTCGAGGAACAGCCGGTGATTGCGCGGATTCTGGCGAAATTCCTCGTCGATGAGCCACAGATTGCGCACCACGGCGCGGATGGTGCCGGCGCGCACGCCGCGGATCTGCGGGTTCTGCTGCAGCAGCACGAACATCTCGAGCAGCGCCGACGGGTGACGGCCGTACACGTCTTCATTCACCGCCTCGAGGTAGTCGTTGTGTATCTGGAAGCGGGGATTGAGCGGCTGCGGCGGCTGATCGTCGGACAGGATCGCTTCGCGGAACAGCTGCAGCAGCAGCTCATTGAGCAGCGTGACGTCGATGATGGTGCGGTAGTAGCGCTGCATCAGCTGCTCGACCGCGAGCGTGTAAGAGGCATCCTCGTAGCCGAAGCTGCGCGCGAGCTTGATCTGGTAGTCGAACAGCAGCCGGTCCTCGTGCCGGCCGCTGAGCACGTGCAGGCCGAAGCGCACCTTCCACAAAAATGCCTGCGCCGCGGTCAGCCGGCGCAACTCCGAAGGCGTCAGGAAGCCGTGGGTGACCAGCTCATCGAGCGACTCGGCGCCGAATTGCCGCTTCGCCACCCAGGCGATCGTCTGTATGTCGCGCAGCCCGCCCGGGCCGGTCTTGACGTTGGGCTCGAGGTTATAGGCGGTATCGTTGGCCTTGAGACGCCGCTCCTGCTGTTCGCGCACCTTGGCTTCGAAGAATTCGCGCACCGGCCACACCCGATCGGGCGCAAGCGCGGCCCGCATGGCGTGCACCAGCTCGAGCGAGCCGGCCAGACGCCGCGATTCCATCAGCGTCGTCATGACGCCGACATCTGCGGCGCTCTCCTCGGCGCATTCAGCCACGGTGCGCACGCTGTGGCCCACCTCCAGGCCGATGTCCCATAGGAATGACACCAGCTGCTCGAGGCTGGCGCGTTCCGCATCCGCCAGCGGCTCCGGCACCAGTACCAGGAAATCGACGTCCGAATACGGATGCAGTTCGCCGCGGCCGTAGCCCCCGACGGCGACCAGCGCCAGGCGGCCGGCCAGACCCGGGCTCAGGCGCGCGCGCCATAGCGAACACAGCAGCAGGTCGGTGAAGCGCGAGCGCGCGCGTACCAGCCCCTCCACCGGCTCCTCGGCGAAGAAGCGTGCGCTCAGTTCTTCCTTGGCCTGCGCCAGAAGGCCGCGGCAGCTGTCGGCATCGCAGTTGGATTCGGCCAGCAGCCCCGGCAGGCGATTCAGCAGCGGCCAGTCGAGCGGGGCGGGTGCGCGTAGCGGAGCGTCGTCGAGCACCGTGGGGTCGGATACCGACACGCCGTTCTCAGTGCGCCGCGCGTGGGCTCAGGGTCAGGACCTCATGCCCACTGGGTGTTACCAGCACCATATGTTCCCATTGCGCCGACAGCGAGTGGTCTTTTGTGACCACGGTCCAGCCATCGGGCAGAACGCGCACGTGGCGCTTACCCGCGTTGATCATCGGTTCGATGGTAAACACCATGCCGGCTCGAATCTCGAGTCCGGTGCCGGGCTCGCCGTAATGCAGGACCTGCGGGTCTTCGTGATACACGCGGCCGATACCGTGGCCGCAGTATTCGCGCACCACCGAGAAGCCCTCGGCTTCCGCCAGGCTCTGGATCGCGTGCCCGATATCCCCCAGGTGCGCACCGGGTCGCACCAGTTCGATGGCGGCCCACATCGCGTCCTTGCACACCTCGGACAGGCGCTGGGCGAACGCCGGGGGCTTACCGACCAAATACATGCGGCTGGTGTCGCCGTGGAAGCCGTCCTTGATGACCGCGATGTCAATGTTGAGGATATCACCGGCCTTGAGCTTGCGATCGTTCGGAATCCCGTGACACACCACGTGATTGACGGACGTGCAGACGGTCTTTGGAAAGCCGCGGTAGCCGACATTGGCCGGGATGGTCTTCTGCACATTGACGATATAGTCGTTGCAGATGCGATCCAGCTCCTCGGTACTGACGCCCGGTAGCACGTGCTCGCCGATCATATCGAGCACGTCGGCGGCCAATGCACCGGCGATGCGCAGTTTCTGCTGCTCTTCGGGCGTTTTCAGGGGTATCTGGGAGCTGCGTAACATGTCCATTGGATCCGCTTAAAGCGTTGTTCGGGCTGGTACTTCATGGTATAAAGCGCGGCCTTTTTTGGCAACGCAATCCACACGCGCATCGTGAACCTGTGACCGGGTGTCCGCCAAGTGGCGTTGGGGCCTGAAGCTTAAGCCCCCGGCGTCGTTTCAAGGATCGTCATCCAGGGATGCGCGGAGGCCACAACCCGACCTGAAGGAGCTTTTCTATGCCCGGCGTGTCGATGCGACAGATGCTGGAGGCGGGTGTTCATTTCGGACATCAGACCCGCTTCTGGAACCCGAAGATGGNNGCCGACGGCGGCACGGTGCTGTTTGTCGGCACCAAGCGCTCGGCACGTGATGCGATCGAGAAGGAGGCGCTGCGCTGCGCCATGCCGTTCGTCAACCAGCGCTGGCTGGGCGGCATGCTGACCAATTTCAAGACCATCCGCGGCTCGATCAAACGTCTGGCGGAGCTGCAGGACATGGCCACTTCCGGCGCGCTGGACAAGCGCGGCAAGAAGGAAGCCACCCAATTGCGCCGCGAAATGGTGAAACTCGAACGCAGCCTCGGTGGCATCAAGGGCATGGAGGCGCTGCCCGACGCCCTGTTCGTGGTCGACGTCGGTCATGAGCACATCGCGATCCACGAGGCCAGGAAACTTGGCATCCCGGTGGTTGCGGTAGTGGATACCAATTGCTCCCCGGATGGCATCGATCATGTGATTCCTGGCAACGATGACGCGATGCGGGCGATCCAGCTGTATGCCGCGGCCATTGCCGACGCGGTGCTGGAGGGCAAGTCCTCGGTGCCGCAGGTGGCGGTGGGTGAGGACGAATTCGTGGAACTGGACGAGGAAGGCAATCCGCGCCGCAAAAGCGCCCGGCCGGGCCGACCCAAGCCGGTCGCCACGGTGCGCCGCAAGACCCCGCCGCGCCGGCGTCCGGCGGTGATTCCGCCGTCCGTGGCGGCCGCGGTACCGGACGAGGCGGCACTGGAGGCTGAGCTGGACGACCCGAGCGAGACCGCGGAACCTGCCGCGGCGCCGGCACCCATCGGCGTCAAGCGCCGCACCGGCGCCGGGGCTACACGCCGGCCGCGTGGCGGCAACGGCGCCAGCTGATTGTCCGGTGCGCTCGCTCACGCGCCAGCGCTCACCGGCTCCCCATGAGGGGCGGCATTTTTTACCGACTTAGGATCAATATGAGTATGAGCGTAACAGCGGAATCGGTCCGGCAGCTGCGCGAGCGCACCGGCGCCGGCATGATGGAGTGCAAGAAGGCGCTGGTTGAGACCGGCGGCGATCTGGACGCTGCCGCCGAGCTGATGCGCAAGCAGGGCCTGGCGAAGGCCGACAAGAAGGCGGCGCGCATAGCGGCCGAAGGCGTCATCGTCATCGAGCGCTCGCCGGACGGCAGGGCCGCGGCCATGGTGGAGATCAATTGCGAGACCGATTTCGTCGCGCGCGAACATGATTTTCGCAATTTCGCGGCCGACGTCGCGCGTCTGACGCTCGCCGGACGATTGGTCGACCTGCAGGCACTGCTGGCGGCCGAGCTCGCTGCCGGCGAGAGCGTTGACGCACGGCGTCGCGCGCTGGTGGCGAAGATCGGCGAGAACATCAGCGTGCGGCGCTGCGTGGTGCTCGAGAGCAGCGGTCCACTCGGCGCCTACGCCCATGGCACCCGCATCGGGGTGCTGCTGGCGCTCGAAGGCGGAAGCCCCGAACTGGCGCACGACCTGGCGATGCACGTGGCCGCCAGCAATCCCCGCTACCTGAGCGTGGCCGAAGTGCCGGTCGCGGTGCTGGCCAAGGAGCGCGAGATCCTCGGCGAGCAGGCACTGAAGGACGGCAAGAGTCCGGAGATCACCGCCCGGATGGTAGAGGGTCGCTTGCGCAAGTCATTGAATGAAATCAGCCTGCTCGGCCAGCCGTTCGTAAAGAACCCGGACCAGACCATCGAGCAGCTGCTCGCGGCGGCCGGGGCGTGCGTGCTGCGCTTCGAGCGCTTCGAGGTTGGTGCCGGCATAGAAAAAAAGCGTGAGGACTTCGTGGCCGAAGTCATGAAGCAGGTCAATGGGGCGGGCGGGCGCTGACATCCGCCGCCGCCATGCAATACCCCGCCCGTAGCGGGGTTTTTTTTGGCAGACTGAAGTGGTTGCAGTCCGGAACGGGCACATGAATCAAAACAGCACCCCTACCTGGAATCGCATTCTGGTCAAGCTATCAGGCGAGGCCCTGCTCGGCGGGGCCGACTACGGCATCGATCCGGCGGTACTCAAGCGCATCGCGGGCGACATCGGCCAGGTGCAGGCGCTCGGGGTGCAGATTGCCATCGTGATCGGGGGCGGCAACCTGTTCCGCGGTGCCGGGCTGGCGCGCGCCGGCATGGATCGGGTCACGGCGGATCAGATGGGCATGCTGGCGACCGTCATGAACGCCCTGGCGCTGCAGGACGCGCTCGAGCAGCAGGGCATGCAGGCGCGCGTGATGTCGGCGATTCGCATCAATGAGGTGTGCGAAGATTTCATCCGCCGGCGTGCGGTACGCCACCTGGAGAAGGGCCGGGCGGTTATCTTCGCCGCCGGTACCGGCAACCCGTTCTTCACCACCGATACGGCGGCGAGCCTGCGCGCCATCGAGATTGAAGCGCAGCTGCTGCTCAAGGCGACCAAGGTCAACGGCATCTATTCGGATGACCCGGTGAAGAATCCTGCGGCACTGCATTATCCGCGCTTGACCTATGATCGGGTGCTGGACGAACGTCTCAATGTGATGGATGCGACCGCGATCGTGATGTGCCGCGACTATCGCATGCCGTTGCGAGTGTTCAACCTGGGCACGCCGGGCGACCTGCTGCGCATCGTGCGCGGCGAGGACATCGGCACGCTCGTGACCAACGACTGAAGGGGCGCATGGCCATGCTCGACGATCTGAAGAAAGGCGCGGCGGGGCGCATGCAGAAATGCGTACAGGCGTTCCAGGCCGACCTGAAGAAACTGCGCACCGGGCGGGCGCATCCGAGCCTGATCGAACATCTCAAGGTCGACTACTACGGCTCGGACGTGCCGCTGCAGCAGGTGGCGAATATCAGCGTCGAGGATGCGCGCACGCTGGTGGTGTCGCCGTGGGAGAAGACCATGGTGGCGCCGATCGAGAAAGCCATCCACAAGTCGGAGCTCGGCCTGACGCCGAATACCGCCGGCGCCGTCATCCGCATCCCGTTGCCGCCGTTGACCGAAGAGCGCCGCCGCGACATCACCAAGATCGTGCGCCAGGATGCCGAGAATGCCCGCGTGAGCGTGCGCAGCGTACGGCGCGATGCACTGGCGGACATCAAGGAAATGCTCAAGGAAAAGCAGATCGCGCAGGACGACGAGCGCCGCGGACAGGACGAGATCCAGAAGCTGACCGACCGGCACATCGCCGAGATCGATCAGCTATTGGCGGCCAAGGAAAAGGAAATTCTTCAGGTTTGAGCAGCGATTCCCCAGGCCCCGTGTCCAGCCCGCTGCCCCGGCACGTGGCCATTGTCATGGATGGCAATGGGCGCTGGGCGCGCGCGCGCGGCGGCATGCGCGCGGACGGTCACCGCGCCGGCGTTTCGCCGGTGCGCATGGTCATCGAGGAGTGCGTGCGGCACGCCATCGGCGCCTTGACCCTGTTCGCCTTCAGCAGCGAGAACTGGCGCCGCCCGCGCGATGAGGTCATGAGCCTGATGTCGCTGTTCGTCGAATCGCTCGAGGCCGAAATCGAGGAACTGCACCGGCGCGGGGTGCGAGTGCGCTTCATCGGCGAGCGCGAAGAACTGGACGCGCGGCTTAAGGCCAGCATGGCCAGCTCCGAGCAGATCACCGCGGCAAACACCCGTCTGTCGCTGCAGATAGCGCTCAGTTACGGCGGCCGGAGCGACATCGTGCACGCGGCACGCCGCCTGGCACTGCAGGTCGAGCGCCATCAGCTCTCGGCAGCGCAGCTCGATGAGCCGACTTTCGGCGCGGCCCTGGCGCTGGGTGATGTCTGCGATCCGGATCTGTTCATTCGTACCGGCGGCGAACAGCGCATCAGCAACTTCCTGTTGTGGAACCTGGCCTACACCGAGCTGTATTTCACCGATCGGCTATGGCCGGATTTCGACGCGCCGGCGTTCGAAGCCGCGCTGCAGCACTACGCCGCCCGGCAGCGTCGCTTTGGCCTGAGCGCCGAACAGCTCCAGGCCGCCGACGCCGGGGCGTCTTAAGGTCCGCCCATGCTGCGTTCCCGTGTGCTTACCGCCCTGGCGCTGACCACTCTGCTGATCGTGGCAATACTGTATCTGCCATTGGCCATAACGGCCTCGATCCTGGGCCTGATCCTGCTCATTGGCGCCTGGGAGTGGTCGGCGTTTCTGGCGGTGGGAACGCCGTGGCGCCTGCTGTACGTGCTGGCCATCGGTGTGCTGGCCGTAGCCGGTTGGCGCTACACCATCGAGGTCACGCGCTTCCAGCAGATGCTGGAACTGGGTCTGGCCTGGTGGCTGGTGGCGCTGGCGTGGATCCTCTGGGCGCCGCAGCGCGTCGGCCGGGTGGCCGCGGGGTTGGCCGGGGCGGCGGCACTGCTGCCCACCTGGATTGCGCTGGTGCATATCGATGCGCTGTGGCCCGAGGGCGCGCAGTGGACACTGTTCATTCTCGCGTTGGCGTTCCTGGCCGACACCGGCGCTTTCTTCGCCGGTGGCCAGTTCGGCCGGCTGCGCCTGGCGCCGCGCGTGTCGCCCAACAAGACCTGGGAGGGAGTCATCGGCGGTATGCTGTTTGCGCTGGTGTTTTCGGCTGCCGGTGTCTGGTGGTTCGCGCTGCCGGCGCTGAGCTTTCTGCCATTGTGCCTGGCTGCCGCGGCCTTCTCGGTCATCGGCGATCTGACCGAGAGCCTGCTCAAGCGCCACGTGCGTCTCAAGGACAGCGGCCGGCTGTTTCCGGGCCATGGCGGCGTGCTGGATCGGATCGACAGCGCCACGGCGGCGACGCCGGTGATGGCGCTGGGGCTGATCTGGCTCGGGGTAGGAAAATGACCATCGGCGTGGCGGTACTGGGCTCGACCGGCAGCGTGGGCTGCAGCACGCTCGACGTGCTGAGGCTCAATCGCGAGCGCTTCCGCCTCGCGGTGCTGGCCGCGCGCAGCAACGTCGAAGTATTGCTGGGCCAATGCCTGCGCTTCGAACCGGAGTGGGCGGCGATGGAATCGCCCGAATGCGCGCGTGAGCTGGAACGGCGGCTGCGCGCCGCCGGCAGCCGCACCCGCGTTGCCGCCGGTGCGGACTCGATTACGCGGCTGGCGGCCGATGCCGGCGTCGATTACGTGATGGCAGCCATCAGCGGCGCGGCCGGCCTGCCCTCGACGCTTGCGGCGGCTGCGGCCGGCAAGCGCCTGCTGCTGGCAAATAAGGAATCCGCCGTCATGGCCGGTTCGCTGTTGATGGCCGCGGTGCGCGCCTCGGGTGCGCAGCTGATCCCCATCGACAGCGAGCACAACGCCATCTTTCAATGCCTGCCGCCCGGGTTCAAGGCCGGTGCACGGCCCGCGGGAGTACGGCGGCTGCTGTTGACCGCCTCGGGCGGTCCGTTCCTGAACTGGAGCGCCGAGGCGCTGGCGAGCGCAACGCCGACCCAGGCCTGTGCCCATCCACGCTGGAACATGGGCCGCAAGATCTCGGTGGATTCGGCGACCTTGATGAACAAGGGGCTGGAGGTGATCGAGGCCAGTGTGCTGTTCGGCATGGAAGTGCGCGACATCGAGGTGCTGGTGCATCCGCAGAGCATCGTGCATTCCCTGGTCGAGTATGAGGATGGCTCGGTGCTGGCGCAGCTGTCCTCGCCCGATATGCGCACGCCGATCGCGCAGGCGCTGGCGTGGCCTGCGCGCATGCCCGCGGGTGTAGAATTTCTGGATCTGGTGCGGGCCGGGCGGCTGGATTTCCTGGCGCCCGATCCCGAACGCTTTCCCTGCCTGCGGCACGCCCGGGAGGCGGCCCGCCTCGGCGGCCTGCTGTGCGCCAGCCTGAACGCCGCCGATGAGATAGCAGTGCAGGCTTTCCTCGACAAGCGATTGAACTTTGGTGATATTCCGGCGGTCATTGAAACAGTCATGGCTAGGGTTCAAGGGGGAGCGATGACGGGACTTGCGGCGGTGATGGCGGCGGACGAAGAAGCGCGGGCGTTGGCGTCCGAGGCGATCGCGCGTCGCAGCGCCGGCCAGAGCATGCGCGCATGAGCCTGTCGGCAATCCATCCGCTTGCATTCCTGGTGACCATACTGGCCTTTGTCGTGGCCATCTGCCTGCTGGTCACGGTGCACGAATTCGGCCACTACTGGGTCGCGCGCCGGCTCGGTTTCAAGGTGTTGCGGTTTTCGGTGGGCTTTGGCAAGGCGCTGTGGAGCCGCGTTGCCGGTGCGGATCGCACGGAATATGTCATCGCCGCGGTGCCGCTGGGCGGCTACGTCAAGATGCTGGACGAGCGCGAAGGTCCGGTAGCCCCCGAGGATCTGGCACGCTCCTTTACCCGGCGGCCGCATTGGCAGCGCATTACCGTGTTGCTCGCGGGGCCGGCCTTCAACATTATATTTGCCGTACTGCTGCTGACCGGAATTTTTCTGGTGTCGGGGATCACGCTGGTGCGGCCGGTGCTCGGCAACATCGATGCCGACAGCATCGCCGGGCGCGCCGGCCTCAAGTCCGAGGATGAAATCGTCGCGATCAATTCGCGCCCGGTCAACTCCCAGCGCGACAGCGTGCTCGATCTGCTCGATGCCATCAGCACCAGCGCGCCGATCACGCTCTCGGTACGCGCGGCTGACGGCAGCGCGCGCAGCGCCATACTCGACATTCCCGACCCGGCAGCGCGCCGGCGTCTCACCGAGCCCTCGGCGCTGATCAACGGCCTCGGCCTGCGCTTCTACGAGCCGCCGATTCCGGCGGTACTCGGCACGGTGGAAGCCGCTGGCCCGGCGGCCCGCGCCGGCCTTGCCGCGGGCGATCAGATTCTCTCTGTCAACGGCGAGCCGGTGCATGATTTCCTGCAGCTGCAGTCGCGCGTGCAGGCGCATCCGGGTGAGGCCGTCACGATTCGCTACCGACGCGGCCAGAGCGAGAGCGGCGTGCGCCTGACCACGCTGGCGGAATCGGTGAACGGCAAGCTTGTAGGGCGCATCCACGTGAGCCCGCCGGTGATGGCACTGCCGGCCAGCATGCTGCGACATACCAGCTTATCGCTGCCGGCGGCGTTCGCGCACGCCAACGTCGAGGCCTGGGACATGACCGCACTGCAGGGCCGGTTGTTCTGGCGCATGCTGATCGGGCAGGTGTCGATCAAGAACCTGAGCGGCCCCTTGAGCATCGCCGAATACGCCGGGGATTCCGCTGCCCTCGGGCTGTCGTCGTTCCTGCAGTTCCTGGTGATCGTCAGTCTCGCCCTCGGGTTCATGAACCTGCTGCCAATTCCGATCCTTGACGGCGGCCAGATCGTCTTTCAAGCCGTTGAATGGCTAAAGGGCAGCCCCTTGTCTGAACGTTTCCAGACCATCAGCCAGCAGTTGGGCGTGGCGCTGTTAGTCCTGCTGATGGGCGTTGCGCTGTTCAACGACATCACGCGACAGCTCGGTTGAAGCGTCCTTGATCAGCCGCATACGGCGCGCGAAATGGCGTGCACTCCTTGCAGCGCTCGCGTTGGCCGCGGCGCCGCTGTTGGTAGTCGCACAGCAGGGCCCCTCCGGCGATTTCATCGTCAAGGACATCCGCATCGAAGGCCTGCAGCGCATTTCCGAGGGCACGGTCTTCAACTACCTGCCGGTCAACATTGGCGATCATTTGACCCCGGCGCGCGAGCGCGAGGCGCTGCGCGCGTTGTACACCACCGGCTTCTTTCGCGACGTCGAGCTGCGCCGCGACGGCGACACGCTGATCGTCGCGGTAGCCGAGCGCGCGTCGCTCGAGAGCATCGATATCAAGGGCAACAAGGACATCAAGACCGAGGATCTGCAGAAGTCGCTGCGCAACGTCGGGCTCTCGGCCGGCAAGACCTTCGATCGTTCGACGCTCGATGAGGTTACCCAGTACCTGACCGACCAGTACTACAGCCGCGGCAAATACGCGGTGCAGATCGACACCAAGGTGGAGGATCTGCCCGACAACCGGGTACGAGTCAACATCGATATCAAGGAAGGCAGCCGCGCCAAGATCCGGCAGATCAACATCGTCGGCAATACCAAGTTCAAGGAAAAGCAGATCCTCGAGACGCTGCAGCTGACTACGCCAAACTGGACGTCCTGGTACAAGGAGAGCGATCGCTACTCGCGCGAATCGCTGCAGGGCGATCTGGAGAAAATAACCGCGTGGTACCAGGATCGCGGCTATGCGAATTTCCGCATCGACTCGGTGCAGGTGGCAGTGGCGCCGGACAAGAGCGATATTTTCATCACGGTGAATGTGACCGAAGGCCAGGTCTACAAGCTCGGCGAGATCAAGATTGCCGGTAACACCATCGTGCCGGAGCCGGAACTGCGCCGACTGCTGGTGGTGCAGAGCGGCCAGACCTATTCGCAAAAGAACATCAGCGCCTCGCAGGAGGCGATCAAGAACCGCCTGGGTGGAGAGGGGTTCTACTTCGCCAAGGTGGAGCCGGTACCCACCAGCGACGATCAGAAGAAGATCGTCGCCCTGACGCTGTTCGTCGATCCGGGCAGCCGGGTATACGTGCGCCACATCAACTTCACCGGCACCACGCGCAGCAACGATGAAACCCTGCGGCGCGAGCTGCGCCAGCTGGAAGGTTCCTGGCTGTCGAACGTGGCGCTCGAGCGTTCCAAGCAGCGCCTGCAGCGCGATCCATTCGTCGAGAGCGTTGAGATGTCGACCGAGCCGGTCGCCGGCGTGCCCGACGAGGTGGACGTGAACTTCGCGGTCAAGGAGCGGCCGAGTGCCACCGTCGGCGGCGGTATCGGCTACTCGGCGTCGCAGAAGTTCGTGCTCAACGGCAATTTCAGCGACAGCGATTTCTTCGGCGGCGGCGACTACGTGGCGCTCAACATCGATTCGGGCAGTTACAACAAGATCTACAGCTTCAGCCAGACCGATCCGTATCGCAACGTGGACAACCTGTCGCGCACCATCTCGCTGAGTTTCCGCGACTCGACCCAGTTCACCTCGGAAACTTCCTCCTTCGGCTCGAAGAATGTCGCGCTCGGCATGACCTACGGTTACCCGATCACCGAGTATCAGGGCGTCAGCGCCGGTGTATCGCTGCAGCATGTCGATCTGCTGACCTTCGAGAGCAGCAGCGCGCAGCAGGCGGTGCGCTGGGTGCAGCAGAACGGCCACCCGTACAGCAGCCAGGCGGTGTCCACCTTCATTCAGCCCGATGGCGAGACGGTGTCATATTCGACCACGCTGCTGGGCTCGCGCTACGACACCGTTGAACTTAATGTGGGGTGGCAGTACGACTCGCGTAACCGCAGCCTGTTCGCTGATCGCGGAATGCGCAGCGCGCTGTCATTCACCGTGGTGCCCCCGCTTGGCGGCGTGCGCTACTGGGTCGCCAGCTACGAGTTCTCCGGCTTCCTGCCGATCTGGCACAAATGGGTGCTGACCGAGAGCCTGCAGATAGCCCTGGGCCAGCCGCTGGGCGGCACCATCGGTATGCCGCCCTACAAGCGCTTCTATGCCGGCGGCCCCGACACGGTACGTGGCTATACCGAGGACACCCTGGGTCCCGTAGACACCAACGGCAACCCTTACGGCGGCAATCTGCTGACTGTGTCGCGTACCGAACTGATCCTGCCGTTGCCGGAGAAGTGGCAGACCAGCGCCAGGGGCAGCCTGTTCTACGATATGGGCAACGTGTTCTCCACTGACGGAACGACTTATGTCGGCACCGACCTGGCAACCCCCGTCGAGTACAAATTCAGCTATAGTCAGCTCCGGCGCTCGACCGGTGTTGCAGTGCAGTGGCTGGCGCCGTCGCTGGGCATTTTTCGCTTCAGCTACGGCATCCCGCTCAACCCGTTTCGGGGCGATACGATCCATTTTCCAGACCGCACCGAGGGCTTCCAATTCTCCATCGGGCAGTCCTTTTAGCGTGGCTTAAGCATTAGCAGGAGCAGGCATGAGTTTTCGTCGGTGGGCCGTGGTTTTATCGGGAGTGGTTGCGTTGGCGGCGATCGCCGCGCCAGCGCGGGCGGATCTGAAGATCGGCGTGGTCAACTATTCAAAACTGATGCAGGAATCGCCGCAGGCCAAGGCGGCCCAGGATGCTCTGCGCGGGGAATTTGCCGGCAAGCAAAAAGAGCTGCAGACGCAACAGCAGACGCTCAAATCCAAGGAAGACTCGCTCCAGCGGGATTCCGCCACGATGACCGCCGATCAGCGCACCGCGGCTGAGCGCGACCTGCGCGATGGCAACCGCGAGCTGCAGCTCAAGGTGCAGCAATACCAGGATGACTTCAATGCGCGGCAGAACGAGGAACTCTCGAAGCTGCAGAAGACCCTGGTGGAGGAAGTGCAGAACTACGCGCAGGGCCAGAAGTTCGATCTGGTGCTGGCCGACGGAGTGATCTTCGCCAGCCCGGTGCTCGATATCACGCCCCAGGTGCTCTCGGGCCTGCAGGCGCGCGGCGTGCGCGCGCCGACGTCAGGCGCTGGAGCCGGCTCGTCGTCTGGTGGCACCGCACCGTCTAAGGGCACGGCGCCGAAGGGCACCAGCACGCCGAAGTAGCCCCCCAAGGGCGCAACGCCATGGGCATTGCACTCGGCGAGCTGGCGGTACGTTTTGGTTGCCAGCTGTCTGGCGATCCGGATGTGGTGGTGGACCATGTGGCACCGCTGCAATCGGCGGGCCCCGGAGCCTTGAGCTTTCTGGCCAACCCGCGGCTGGCGTCCCAGCTGTCCGCAACCCGCGCCTCGGCCGTCGTGCTCGAGCCGCGCAGCGCTGCGGCCTGTCCGGTGGCCGCATTGATTGCGCCCAATCCGCATGCGTTGTTCGCACGCATTGCGACCGTATTGCACCCGCCGCCACCGCTGCGGCCTGGAATCCATCCGACCGCGATCGTCGACGCACGCGCCCAGGTCGATGCCAGTTGCGAAATCGGTGCCTACACCGTGATTGCCGCCGATGCGGTGATCGGACCGCGCTGCGTGATCGGTACAGCCTGTCAGGTCGGCGAGGGTGCCCATATCGGAGCCGACTGCCGGCTGCTAAGCCGCGTCACGCTCGAGCACGGCGTGCGACTGGGCGCGCGCGCCCTGGTGCACAGCGGCGCGGTGATCGGCTCCGACGGCTTCGGCCTGGCGCGCGACGGCGGCCGCTGGCTCAAGGTGCCGCAGGTGGGCGGCGTACGCATCGGGGACGACGTCGAGATTGGCGCCAACACCACGATCGATCGTGGTGCAATGGACGATACGGTGATCAGCGACGGCGTCAAACTCGACAATCAGATCCAGGTAGGCCACAACGTAACGATCGGTGCGCACACGGCCATCGCGGCCTGCACCGGCATTTCCGGCAGTGTGCGCATCGGCGAGCGCTGCATGATCGCGGGCGCCTGCGGCCTGTCCGGCCACATCGAGATTGGCAACGATGTGGTGCTGACCGGTATGTCGATGGTGGCGCATTCGGTCCCGAAGCCCGGCGTCTATACCAGCGTCATACCGGTAGAGCCGATCCGTCACTGGTGGCGGGTGTTGACCACATTGAAAATGCTCGCCGCACGCGAGCGACACGGGGCGGCAGGACAGCCGCGACCGCACAGCATGCAACAGGAATCGAACGATGAATGAGCCGACCACACTCGATATCAATGGCGTGATGAAATACCTGCCGCATCGCTACCCGTTCCTGCTGGTGGACCGGGTGCTCGAGTTCGTGCCCGGCAAGAACCTGCGCGCACTCAAGAACGTCACCTACAACGAGCCGTATTTCACCGGCCATTTCCCGCACCGTCCGCTGATGCCGGGCGTCATCATCCTGGAGGCGCTGGCGCAGGCCGCCGGGCTGCTGGCGTTTCTGACGGCCAATGTCATTCCGGACGAGAACACCCGCTTTTATTTCGTCGGTATCGACAAGGCGCGGTTTCGCAAGCCGGTCGAGCCGGGCGATCAGCTCATATTGACGGTTAACCTGGATCGCACCTTCAAGGGTATCTACCGTTACTCGACCCGGGCGGAGGTCGGCGGCGAGGAAGTCGCCAATGCGCAGATCATGATCGCCCCGGATCTCACCAGCGTGCCCGCGACGGCCCCGGCTGCGGATCTGCCATGATCGATGCGCGCGCGGTGATCACGGCCGGCGCGCAGGTGGCGGCCGATGCCGAGATCGGTCCGTATGCGGTCATCGGCCCCGATGTGGTGATCGGATCACGCACCTGGGTCGGCCCGCACGCGCTGATCGTGGGGCACACCACGGTCGGCGAGGACAACCGGATTTTCCAGTTCGCCTCGATCGGCGAGGCGCCGCAGGACAAGAAATACCGGGGCGAGCCCACGCGGCTGGTGATCGGCGATCGCAATGTGATGCGCGAGTATTGCACCATCAGTCGCGGCACCACCCTTGATCAGGGCGTCACCCGCATCGGCAGCGATAATCTGTTCATGGCCTATACCCACGTGGCGCACGACTGCGTGATCGGCGACCACATCATCATGGTGAATCTGGCGATGATCGCCGGGCACGTGCAGATCGGCGATTGGGCGATCCTGAGCGGCTACTGCGCGGTGCACCAGCATTGCAAGATCGGCGCCCATGCGTTCCTCGCCAACAACTGCGGGGTGACGCGCGACGTGCCGCCGTACGTGATGGCGGTGGGTAATCCGGCGGTGCCGCATTCGATCAACGCCGAGGGCCTCAAGCGCCGCGGCTTTACCGCCGATCAGATCCGCAATCTGCGCAACGCCTACCGGATTTTGTACCGCAGCGATACGCCGCTGGCGGCGGCGGTCGAGCAGCTCGCGGCGCTGGTCGCGACGCAACCCGAGCTCAAGCTGCTGCTGGATTTCATCGGCACTTCGGAACGCAGCCTGATCCGCTGATGCGCCGACAGATGGTCGTCCAGCCACTAGCCCCGACGTTTCAGGCTTGAGTTGACCTGACAGATGGCTACCCTGAGGGTCGCGATCGTCGCCGGGGAAACATCCGGCGACACTCTGGGCGCCGCCCTGATGGCCGCGCTGCGCGAGCGCGCAGGGTCCGTGGAATTCCTGGGGGTGGCGGGCCCCGCCATGCGAGCGGGTGGTTGCGTGCCGCTGGCGGATGCCCACGAGCTGGCGATCATGGGCCTGATCGATCCGCTGAAGCACCTGCCGCGCCTGCTGCGCCTGCGTTCGATGCTGATCGAACGCATCAGCGCCTGGAAGCCCGACGTGTTCATCGGCATCGACTCGCCGGCCTTCAACCTCGGACTTGCCGCGCGCTTCAAAGCACGCGGGATCGCCACGGTGCAATACGTCAGTCCACAGGTCTGGGCCTGGCGGCCTGGTCGGGTGCGGCGCATTGCGCGCTGTTGCGACCTGGTGCTGTGCCTGCTGCCATTCGAGCCGGAGTTCTACCGCAATCATGCGGTGCGGGCCGAATTCGTCGGTCACCCCCTGGCCGATCAGATTCCTCTGCTGCCCGATCGCTCCGCCGCACGCGCGACGCTCGGCCTGGACGCACAGCAGCCGGTACTGGCGTTGCTGCCTGGCAGCCGGCTGGGTGAAGTGCAGCGGCTGGCCGCGCCGTTTCTCGCCGCTGCGATCGATATTGCACCGCGCCGCGCGCACCTTACGCTGCTGGCGCCGATGGCCAACGCTATGGTGCGCGCCGAGTTTGAGCGCGCGGTCGCGCGCCTGCCCGCCGCCGCGCGATTGAATCTGCGTATCCTCGACGGCCAGTCGCGCGACGCGCTGACCGCCGCCGATGCCGCTCTGGTGACTTCCGGCACCGCGACATTGGAAGCACTGCTGTGTCGTTGCCCGATGGTGGTAGCCTACCGTTTCGGCGCTATGACCTTCCTGTTGCTGAAGACACTGCGGCTGGTGCGGCTGCCTTATTTTTCGCTACCGAACCTGCTGGCCGGAACGGCACTGGTGCCGGAGTTCCTGCAGCGGGCGGTGACTGGTGCGAACCTCGCCGGTGCGCTCGAGCGCGCACTCGATGACGTGCCCTATCGGGAGTATTTACAACGCGAGTTTCTGCAGGTACATCAGTCACTGCGCGCGGGCGGCGCCGCCAGCGCCGGTGATGCGGTGTTGCGACTGCTGCGCGATAAGGGGTTGGAAGCGGAGGGCTTGCGGCATTGATGGAACTGATCGCAGGCGTGGATGAGGCCGGACGCGGTCCGCTGGCAGGGCCGGTGGTGGCGGCGGCAGTGATCCTTGACCCGAAGCGCCCGATCCGCGGTCTGCGCGATTCGAAACAATTGCCTGCCGAGCGCCGTGAGGTGCTTGCGCTACGCATTCGCGAGCGCGCGATTGCCTGGGCAGTGGCCGAGGCCGACCATGAAGAGATTGACCTGCTGAATATCCTGCAGGCCACGCTGCTGGCGATGAAGCGCGCGCTGCTGGCGCTGCAGCAGCGACCAACCTTGATCATGATCGACGGTAACTGTTCCCCGTACCTGTTTGATTGCTTTGCGGATTGCAACGTGCGCACCCTGGTCGGCGGGGACGCGCTCCTGCCCAGCATCAGCGCCGCATCGATCATCGCCAAGACGCACCGCGACGCGCTGATGGTCGGCATGTGCGCGCGCTATCCCGGCTACGGCATGTCGCAGCATTTCGGCTACGGCACGCCGCAGCATCTGCAGGCGCTGGCGGACCTGGGGCCGTGTCCGATCCATCGCCGCAGCTTCAACCCGCTGCGCAGCTGGCTGTGCGATGCGCTGCCGTGGGGGGAGCCCTGCGGCCAACCGGAGCTCGGGCAATGA
The DNA here is from genome assembly GCA_003132025.1 of Gammaproteobacteria bacterium. GTDB lineage: Bacteria > Pseudomonadota > Gammaproteobacteria > Steroidobacterales > Steroidobacteraceae > FEN-1191. Next base: position 53,950 of record PKWJ01000043.1, on the reverse strand, counting down.
CGCCGGGCTTCGTGCACCTGCGGCTGCATACCGAGTACTCGCTGATCGACAGCGTGGTGCGGGTCGCGGATCTGATGGATACGGTCCGGGCCGGAGCCATGCCGGCGGTGGCCCTGACCGACCAGTGCAATCTGTTCGCGATGCTGAAGTTTTATCGCGCAGCGCTCGAGCGCGGTATCCAGCCGATCATCGGGGTCGATCTGTTGCTGAGCGAGCCGGACGAGAAGCAGGGCCCATCGCGCTTCACGCTGCTGTGCCAGACCCTGGCCGGATACCAGAACCTGGCCCGGCTGGTGAGCCGCGCCTTTCTCGAGGGCCAGACCACTGCCGGGGCGCCACTGGTGGATCGCGCGTGGCTTGATCGGCGTACTACCGCCGGCCTGATTGCGCTGTCGGGCGCGGCCGACGGCGACGTCGGGCGCGCGTTGCTGCGCGAGCGTGGACCGCAGGCCGGCCAGGCACTGGACTTCTGGCTCGACCTGTTCGATGACCGCTTCTACATCGAACTGCAGCGCCTTGGCAGGCCCGAAGAGCGTAGCTATCTGCCCGCGGCACTGAAGCTGGCCGCGCATCGGGGCATTGCGGTAGTGGCCACCAATGATGTGCGTTTTCTGCGGGCCGACGACTTTGAGGCCCACGAGGCGCGAGTATGCATTCACGATGGCACGCTGCTGGCGGATCCGGCGCGGCCGCGGCGCTACACGCCGCAGCAGTACCTGCGCAGCGGCGCTGAAATGGCCGCACTGTTCGCCGATATTCCGGAGGCGCTGGCCAACACGGTGCAGATTGCGCGGCGCTGCAGCCTGCGGCTCACGCTCGATCAACCACGGCTACCGGACTATCCGGTGCCTGCCGGCAGCACGCCCAACGATTTCCTGCGCGCCGAGGCCGCTGCCGGCCTTACCACCCGTCTCGCGGCGCTGGGGATCGCCGGTGAGCAGGCCACGCGTTATCGCGCCCGACTGGCGGCCGAGCTCGACGTCATCTGCCCGATGGGCTTCGCCGGCTATTTTCTGATCGTGGCCGATTTCATCCGCTGGGCGCGCGACAACGGTGTGCCGGTTGGCCCCGGCCGCGGTTCGGGCGCAGGTTCGCTGGTCGCCTATGCGCTGCGGATCACCGACATCGAGCCGCTGCGCTACGACCTGCTGTTCGAGCGTTTTCTCAATCCCGAGCGCGTGTCGATGCCGGACTTCGATGTCGACTTCTGCATGGAGGGCCGCGATCGTGTGATCGATTACGTAGCGGCGAAGTACGGCCACGACCGCGTGTCGCAGATCATCACCTACGGTACGCTGGCGGCCAAGGCGGTGGTGCGCGATGTCGGCCGGGTACTCGGCCACCCGTACGGCTTTGTCGACCGTATCGCCAAGCTGATTCCCTTCGAACTTGGCATCACGCTCACCGATGCGATCGGCAAGGAGGCGGAACTCAAGCGCCTCTACCAGCAGGATGAGGAGGTGCGCAACCTGCTCGATCTGGCGCAATCGCTCGAGGGCCTGACGCGCAACGCCGGCAAGCACGCCGGCGGCGTGGTGATCGCCCCGTCGGTGCTGACCGACTTCACCCCGCTGTACTGCGAGCCCGGCCGCACCAGCGTCATTACCCAGTTCGACAAGGACGATGTCGAGGCGGCGGGACTGGTTAAATTCGACTTCCTCGGCCTGCGCACGCTGACGGTGCTCGACTGGGCGGTGGCCACGGTGAACGCGGAGCGCGCTCGCAGCGACACCGCGGCGCTCGAACTCGGTGCGCTGCCGATGGAGGATGCGCCGACCTACGCGTTGCTGAAGAGTTGCCGCACTACGGCAGTATTCCAGCTGGAATCGCGCGGCATGAAGGACCTGATCCGCCGCCTGCAGCCCGATCGCTTCGAGGACATCGTGGCGCTGGTGGCGCTGTTTCGGCCCGGCCCGCTGCAGTCGGGCATGGTCGAGGACTTCATCAATCGCAAACACGGCCGCAACCAGGCGGCGATCGACTACCTGCACCCGCGCCTGCAACCGGTGCTGGCGCCGACCTACGGGGTCATCCTCTACCAGGAACAGGTGATGCAGATCGCACAGGTGCTGGCCGGGTACAGTCTGGGCAGTGCCGACCTGCTACGCCGTGCGATGGGCAAGAAGAAAGCCGAGGAGATGGCGAAGCAGCGCTCGGTATTCGTGGACGGCGCCTGCGCGCGCGGTGTCGAAGCGCGGGTGGCAGCCCACATCTTCGACCTGATGGAGAAGTTCGCCGGCTACGGCTTCAATAAATCGCACTCGGCCGCTTACGCGTTGCTGTCGTATCAGACGGCGTACCTGAAGGCGCACTATCCGGCGGCGTTCATGGCGGCCGTGCTGTCGGCCGACATGGATCATACCGACAAGATCGTCACCCTGATCGACGAGTGTGCCCACATCGGGCTGACGGTGCTGCCACCCGACATCAACAGTTCCAGCTACATGTTCGCGGTAGCCGATGAGCGCACCATCCGCTACGGCCTTGGCGCCATCAAGGGCGTTGGGCGTTCAGCGGTGGAGTCGATCGTCGGAGAACGCGAGCGCCAGGGGCCTTACAAGAGCCTGGTCGATCTCTGCCGGCGCATCGATCTGTCGCGGCTGAGCCGGCGCGTGTTCGAGGCCTTGATCCGCTCCGGCAGTCTCGATGGCCTGGGCCCGAACCGTGCCACGCTGATGGGCAACCTCGAGCAGGCGATGGCTGCCAGCGAGCAGAGCGCGCGCAGCCGCGATGCCGGGCAGGTCGATTTCTTCGGCTCCAGCGCGCTCGCCGCGGCCGCTGCGGCCCTGACGCTGAAGCCGGTAGCGGAATGGAACGCCTCGCAGCGCCTGGCCGGGGAGCGCGAGACCCTGGGGTTGTACCTGACCGGTCACCCGATCGCTCCCTACGAGCAGGACCTGCGCCACTTCGCCTCCGGACGCATCGCAGATTTCGCCAGTGACCGGCCGACGGCGCCGATCGACACGGCACGCTCGTACATGGATGCGCGCAACGTGACCCTGGCCGGTCTGATCGTGGAGATACGGCGGCGCGGACCGCGGGTGAGCTTCATGCTCGACGATCGCAGCGCCCGTATGGAAGTCACGATGTTCGAGGAGGTCTATCAGCGGCATCGGGAGCTGGTCGTCAAGGACGCGCTGGTGCAGGTCGAGGGGACGCTGCGTTTCGACGAGTTCAGCGATGCCTGGCGGCTGGCTGCCCGCCAACTGCAGTCGCTCGACACGGTGCGCGAACGGCTGGCGCGCCATCTGCTCATCACCTGGCCGGAGGCAGCCAATGCCCAGGCACTGGTACCGCAGCTCGAGGCGTTACTGCGCCAGGCGCGCGATGGGCAATGCAGCGTGCTGCTGCGTTACCGCTGCCGCCAGGCCAACGGCACGCTGAGCTTCGGCGAGGATTGGAAAGTGCGTCCGTCGCGCGCGCTGCTCGAACAGCTCGAACACCTGCTCGGGGCCGGGGCGGCGCGCCTGAGCTACAGCCTGGAGACCCAGTCAGGCTCCACGGCCCTGGCCAATTAGGGCTTGCTCGCTGCGCTCCTTGCGCTTCCCGGGCCTGACCCCGTACCCTTCGCTCCCCGGCTAGAATGAAAAGAGTTGCGCGCTAGATGGCCGTCAGCTTCCTCGATTTTGAGCAACCAATCGCCGAACTTGAGGCCAAGATCGAGGAGCTTGGCCATGTGACCTCGGACGCCGAGGTCAACATCGAGGAGGAGATCACCAAGCTGCGCGCCAAGAGCCGCGCGCTCACCCGATCGATCTTCTCCAACCTCACGCCCTGGCAGATCACGCAGCTGGCGCGCCATCCGCAGCGCCCCTACACGCTGGATTACATCGGCAGCATTTTCACCGATTTCCAAGAACTGCACGGCGATCGCATGTATGCCGACGACACCGCCATCGTCGGCGGACTGGCGCGCCTGGAAGGCGCCACGGTGATGGTCATCGGGCACCAGAAGGGGCGCGACACCAAAGAGCGCGTGCGTCGCAATTACGGCATGCCCAAGCCGGAGGGCTATCGCAAGGCGTTGCGGCTGATGAAAATGGCGGAACGCTTTGGGCTGCCATTGATCACGCTGATCGACACTCCGGGCGCCTACCCCGGTGTCGGTTCGGAAGAGCGCGGCCAGAGCGAGGCCATCGCACGCAATCTGTTTGAAATGTCGATGCTCAGGGTGCCGATCGTCACCGTCGTGATCGGCGAGGGTGGTTCGGGCGGTGCGCTCGCGATCGGTGTGTGCGATCGCCTGCTGATGCTGCAATTCAGCACCTATTCGGTGATCTCGCCGGAAGGTTGCGCTTCGATCCTGTGGAAGAGCGCCGACAAGAAAGAGGTTGCCGCCGACGCGCTCAATCTGACCGCCGCGCGTCTGCGCGATCTGGGGCTGGTCGACGAGGTGCTGGCGGAGCCGCTGGGCGGTGCGCACCGCGATGCGCTGATGATGAGCAATGCGCTGCGCGAAGCCATCATTGCCCATCTGGGTCAGCTACAGACCTTGAGCCTCGATGCGCTGGTCGAGCGGCGCGCGCGGCGCATAGCCTCATTCGGGGTGTATCTCGAGAACCAGCCGTGAGTTCGCGTCGACCGGCGGCGGCCGTCGCGGCCGATCTCGCCGGCGATGTGACAGCGCCGGCGCGCTTCGATGCCCCCTGGCTTGGGTCCAGGCTGCGGGCCATGATCGGTGCGCTGCGCACGCGGCGCCTGTGCGTTGCCTATTCCGGCGGCCTCGATTCATGCGCACTGCTGTCGGCGCTGGCGCAACTGCGCACCCGGGAGCGCTTCGTGCTGCGCGCCGTGCACGTCGATCATCGTATCCAGCCGCAGTCGGCGCAGTGGGCCCGGGCCGCATGCACGCGCGCGCGAGCGCTGCGGGTGCCATGCCGCATCGTCGAACTGTCGATCGAGCGCGGGCGCGGTGAGTCGCTGGAGGCGGCGGCGCGCGAGGCCCGTTACCGCGCGCTCGCCGCCGAGCTCGCGCCCGATGAGTTGCTGCTGACGGCCCATCACCAGGAAGACCAGCTCGAGACGGTACTGCTGGCGTTGCTGCGTGGCAGCGGCGTGCGCGGGCTGGCCGCCATGAGCGCCGTGATGCCATGGGCGCATACGCTGCTGCTGCGACCGCTGCTGTCGGTGACGCGTGCCCAGCTCGAGCATTATGCGCGCGCGCACGCGATCCACTGGAGCGAGGATCCCAGCAACGCCGACCAACGCTTCGATCGCAATTACCTGCGACGATCGGTGTTGCCGCTGATCCGGCAGCGCTGGCCGGCCGCCGCGGCGACCGTCAGTCGCAGCGCACGCCACCTGGCCGAGGCGCGCGCTCTGCTCGAGCAGCTGGCCAGGGCGGAGCTTAAGGATGCGCGCGATGGTGTCGCGGTGCGTGTGAGCGTGCTGCGGCGCCTGCCGTTGCCGCAGCGGCGCAACGCGGTGCGGTACTGGATTGCCGAGCGTGGCCTGCCGGCACCCGATCGTCGGCGGCTGCATGAGATCTGTGGTCCGCTGCTCGCGGCCAGAGCCGATGCGCACCCCAAGGTCAGCTGGCGCGGCGCCGAATTGCGCCGCCATGCCGATCGCCTGTTCGCATGCGGTGTCACAGCGCGGCGCGAGCACGCTGCGGTCGAGCAATGGGATTGGCGCGCGCGGCCCTGGCTGCGACTGGCTGGCGGCGGCGCGCTCGGATTGGTGCGCGACCGCCACGGTGACGTGCATCTGCCGGCGCTACCGCCGCTGCTGAGCGTGCGCCAGCGGCGTGGCGGCGAACGCATGCAGGGGCCGCAGGGGCGCGTGGCGCTGAAAGATCTGCTGCAAGCGCGGGGCCTTGCGCCCTGGGAGCGCGCCAACGTACCGCTGATCATGCATGCAGGGCGCATCATCGCGGTCGCGGATCTGTGGCTCGACCGCAGTTACGGCTGCCGGGATGTCCGGGCGTCCGACCGCGGCCGGTTCCGCTGGCGCCGCGAGGCTGGCGAATTCGATGATTACGATTGAGACACTGCGGCCGATTTGCTAACCTGACTGCCCGTCGTCACAGGCTCTTTCTTCAGGCGGCGGATTCCTCGATGACCCGATTCATTTTCGTCACCGGCGGCGTCGTTTCCTCATTGGGGAAGGGCATCGCCGCCGCGTCCCTGGGCGCCATCCTCGAGGCCCGGGGCCTGAAAATTGCGATGGTCAAGCTCGACCCGTACATCAACGTCGATCCCGGGACCATGAGCCCGTTCCAGCATGGAGAGGTGTTCGTGACCGCCGACGGCACGGAGACCGATCTGGATCTGGGCCATTACGAGCGCTTCGTGCGCACCACCACCGGCCGCAACAGCAACTTCACCACCGGCCGGATCTATGAGCGCGTCATCGCTAAAGAGCGCCGGGGCGACTACCTCGGCGCCACGGTGCAGGTCATTCCGCATATTACCGATGAGATCAAGCGCAGCATCATGCTGGGCGCCGGCGACGCCGACGTCTGCATGGTCGAGATCGGCGGTACCGTCGGCGACATCGAGTCGCTGCCGTTTCTCGAGGCGATCCGCCAGCTCGGGGTGGAGCTGGGACGCAGCAAGACGCTGTATATGCACCTGACGCTGGTGCCGGTGGTCGGCGGTTCGGGTGAGATCAAGACCAAGCCGACGCAGCATTCGGTCAAGGAACTGCGCTCGATCGGAATCCAGCCGGATGTGCTGCTGTGCCGCTGCCGCGAGACGCTGCCCGATGAACAGCGTCGCAAGATCGCGCTGTTCACCAATGTGGAGGAGCGCGCCGTGATCTCGGCAGTGGACGCCGACGATATCTACCGCATCCCTTTGTTTCTGCATGAGCAGGCGCTGGACGACATCGTGGTCGACAAGCTGCGCCTGGAAGTGCCGCCGGCGGACCTGGCGGCCTGGCGGCAGGTCGCCAACGCCAAGATCAATCCCGACGGGCAGATCGACATCGCGATGGTCGGTAAGTACGTGCAGATCCGCGATTCGTATATCTCGCTGAACGAGGCCCTGATGCACGCGGGCTTAAAGACCCGCACGCGCGTCAAGGTGCACTACATCGAATCCACCGACATCGAGAAGGAAGGCGTCGACTGCCTGTCCGGCATGGACGCGGTGCTGGTGCCGGGCGGCTTCGGCGAGCGCGGTATCGAAGGCAAGATTCAGGCATTGCGCTATGCGCGCGAACACGGCGTGCCGTACCTCGGCATCTGCCTGGGAATGCAGCTCGCCATCGTCGAATACGGTCGGCACGTGCTGCAGCTGGCCGACGCGCACAGCACCGAGTTCAATCGCGCCTCGAGCCACCCGGTGATCGCGCTGATCACCGAATGGCAGGACCGCAGCCACGGTATACAGCAGCGCGACGAGGGCTCGCAGCTCGGCGGCACGATGCGCCTGGGTGCGCAGGAAGTGCTGCTGCAGCCCGGCACCTCGGCGCGCGAACTCTATGGGCGCGAGGTGATCGCCGAGCGCCATCGCCACCGCTTCGAATTCAACAACAACTATCTCGAGGCCTATCAGCGCGCCGGAATGAAATTCTCCGGCTTCTCACGCGACGGGCTGGTCGAAATCATCGAGCTGCCGGGGCACCCGTGGTTCGTCGCGACCCAGTTCCATCCGGAATTCACTTCGACACCACGCGACGGCCATCCGCTGTTCACCGGCTTCGTGCGGGCGGCGCGCGCCTATCGAGGTTCGCAACTGCCGGCCGCGGCCGGCGCATGAACCTCGCGGGGTTCGAGGTTGGGATCGACCGGCCGCTGTTTCTGATCGCAGGCCCATGTGTGGTCGAGTCCGAGGCGCTAGTGCAGGAAGTCGCCGGCACGCTCAAGGAAATCACCGACGCGCTGCAGATGCCGCTGATCTTCAAGGCCTCGTTCGACAAGGCCAACCGTTCCTCGGGCAGCAGTTTTCGCGGACCCGGCCTTGCGTCGGGCCTGAAGGCGCTGCAGTCGGTGCAGAAGCTGTTCAAGCTGCCGGTGCTGACCGACGTACACGAGGACACGCCGATTGCGGAAGTAGCGGCGGTGGTCGATGTGCTGCAGACGCCGGCGTTTCTGTGCCGACAGACGAATTTCATCCTGCAGGTCGCAGCCGCCGGCCGGCCGGTGAACATCAAGAAAGGCCAGTTTCTCTCGCCCTGGGAGATGCAGAACGTGGTGGACAAGGCGCGCTCGACCGGCAACCACCAGATCATGGTATGCGAGCGCGGCTTCAGTTTCGGATACAACAATCTGGTGGCCGATATGCGCTCGCTGTCGGCGATGCGTGCCACCGGCTGTCCGGTGGTGTTCGATGCGACTCATTCGGTGCAGCTGCCGGGCGCGCAGGGCGGCTCCTCGGGTGGGCAGCGCGAGTTCATACCAGTACTGGCGCGCGCGGCGGTCGCGGCCGGGATCGCCGGAATCTTCATGGAGACGCATCCACGGCCACACCAGGCGCTGTCGGATGGTCCGAATGCCTGGCCGCTGGCGCGCATGGGTGCATTGCTGACTACACTCCAGCAGCTCGATACCATCAGTAAGTCGCGCCCATTCGAGGAGTCGTCACTATGAGTCGAATCGCCGGGGTCCACGCGCGTGAAATCATCGATTCGCGCGGCAATCCGACGATCGAAGCCGAGGTCAGGCTGCAGTCGGGCGCGATCGGGCGCGCCGCCGTGCCCTCCGGGGCTTCCACCGGCACACGCGAGGCGGTGGAATTGCGCGACGGCGATCCGAAACGCTATCAGGGCAAGGGGGTCACCAAAGCCGTCGACAACGTCAACACGCTGTTGCGCGAAGCGCTCATCGGCCGCGACGGCGCCGACCAGGCCGGCCTGGACGCGCGCATGATCGAACTCGACGGTACCGACACCAAGTCTCGATTGGGTGCCAACGCGCTGCTGTCGGTATCGCTCGCCAATGCGCACGCCGCGGCGAACGAGGCCGGGCTGCCGCTGTTCAAGCATCTTGGCGGCGAGCGCGAGCCGGTGATGCCGGTGCCGCAGATGAACATCATCAATGGCGGCGCGCACGCCGATAATTCGCTCGATATCCAGGAATTCATGATCCTGCCGGTCGGGGCGCCGTCGCTGCGCGAAGCATTGCGCTATGGCGCGGAGATCTTTCATACGCTGAAGAAGATCCTGCACGGCAGGGGGCTTTCCACGGCGGTGGGCGATGAGGGCGGCTTTGCGCCCGATCTGCCTTCCAACGAGGCCGCCCTGCAGACCATTCTCGAGGCGATCGACAAGGCGGGCTACCGGGCCGGACGCGACGTGTACCTGGGGCTGGATGTCGCCAGTTCCGAGTTGTTCCGCGACGGCCAGTACCAGCTCGAGTCCGAACATCGCAACTTCACGCCGGCCGAATTCACCCAGTATCTGGCGGACCTTGTCGCCAAGTACCCGATCATCACCATCGAGGACGGCATGAGCGAGGCCGACTGGAGCGGCTGGTCGCTGTTGACCTCGGCACTGGGGCGTAAGATTCAGCTGGTGGGCGACGACATCTTTGTCACCAATACCCGCATCCTGGCCGAGGGCATATCGCGCGGCGTGGCGAACGCGATCCTGATCAAGCCGAATCAGATCGGCACGCTGACAGAGACATTCGCCGCCATCAATATGGCCGAGCAGGCGCATTACGCCGCCGTCATCTCGCATCGCTCGGGCGAAACCGAGGACTGCACCATCGCCGATATCGCGGTCGCAACCGCCGCCACGCAGATCAAGACCGGCTCGATGTCACGCTCGGACCGCATCGCCAAGTACAACCAGCTGCTGCGTATCGAGGAAGCCCTCGGGGGCAAGCCGCGCTATGCCGGTCGCGATGCGTTCCCGGTCAAGATTTGAGCGCGCCGGCAGTTTGAACGGTGGTACGCTAGTCGCGCCATGAAATGGCTCGTCGCCGCTTTGTTCGCCGCACTACTGCTGTTGCAGTATCGGCTGTGGCTGTCGAACGACGGCGTCGCTGAAGTGTTGCGGTTGCGTGCCGCCGTGGTCGCACGCCAGACCGACAACGCGCGCGTTACCGAGCGCAATCGACAGCTCGCCGCCGAAGTGCGTGACCTGAAGCAAGGCTATAGCGCGCTCGAGGAGCGCGCGCGCAGCGATCTGGGGATGATCGCCGGCAACGAATCCTTCTACCAGGTGGTGCCGCCGAGGGCGCTCGCCCCGGCAGCCGCTCCGATGGCGCCGGCGCCGGCGTTGCCGAACACGGAGCGAACGGCTGCGGCCCGCTAGCAGCCGGCCAATGCGCTATTGGATCGTCATGCCGGCAGCAGGCGCCGGCCGCCGCTTTGGCGGCAGCAAGCAATACGCACTGCTGGGGGATCGTACGGTGCTCGAGATCGCCCTGCAGCCGTTCCTCGACGACCCGCAGTGCGTCGGCGGCAGCCTGCTGTTGGCGGCCGATGATCCGCACCGCAACCGGCTCGCAGCCGGGCTGCCGTCGCATGTCTCGGTGGACGACGGTGGCGCCGAGCGCGCGCACTCGGTGTGCAACGGCCTGCGGGCGCTTGAGGCGCGCGCCGGCGCCGGGGACTGGGTGCTGGTGCACGACGCGGCGCGGCCGGCCCTGAGCGCGGCGGATCTGCAGCGGCTGTTGCACCACGGGGGGCAGGATGCGGTCGGCGCATTGCTGGCGGCGCCGGTCGCCGACACGGTGAAGCGGGCACAGGACGACGGCGGGCAGGTCGGGGTGCGCCGCTGTGCCGCGACACTGCCGCGCGAGGCGCTTTGGCTCGCCCAGACACCGCAGATGTTCCGTTACGCGCCGCTGCGTGCCGCGCTCGAACGCGCTGTGGCCGATGGTCGCACGCCCACCGATGAAGCACAGGCGATGGAATGGCAGGGACATGCGGCGCTGCTGGTGCAGGCGCAGGACAGCAACATCAAGATCACCACCGCCACTGACCTGCTGCTGGCGCAGGCGATCCTGCAGCAGAGGGGAGTTTAAGTGAGGGTCGGATCAGGAATCGACGTACACGCCTTCGGTCCGGGCGACGCGGTCGTGCTGGGTGGAGTGCGCATCGCGCACAGTCGCGGCGTGGTCGCGCATTCGGACGGCGACGTGCTGCTGCATGCGCTGGTCGATGCGCTGCTCGGCGCCGCGGCCTTAGGCGACATCGGCCAGCATTTCCCGGACACCGACCCGCGCTGGAAGGGCGCCGACAGCGCACGCTTCGTGACCGCCACGGTGGAACTGCTGGCGCAAGCCGGGTGGAAAGTGGTGAACGCCGATCTGACGCTGCTGGCTGAAGCGCCCAGAATCGGCCCCTGGCGTGATGCGATTCGAAGCGGCGTGGCGGGGCTGCTGGGGTTGCCGCGTGCGTGCGTGAACCTCAAGGCCACGACCACCGAACACCTGGGCTTCGTTGGCCGCAGCGAAGGCCTGATGGCAATGGCAACAGTGCTGATCGATGAGCGCTGAAGCGGAGCTGCGGGGTGGCGTGCCGCTTCAGGCGCGGGCCAGCAGTACCAGCGTGGCGCCGGTGCCACCGCCGACCGGCCGCGCGGAGGCGAAGGCGAGCACCGGATCCGAGCGTCGCAGCAGCGCATTGACGGTATTCTTGAGCACCGGGCCGCGCGTGCCCGAGCGCAGACCCTTGCCGTGAATCACACGTACGCAGCGCAGCCGGTGCGTGCGCGCTTCCCGCAGAAAATGATTCAACTGTGCCGTGGCCTCGCTCACGGTCAGGCCGTGCAGATCGATCTCGGACTCGACGCGATAGGTGCCGCGGCGCAGGCGTCGCAGCACCATCTCGGGTACCCCGGCGCGGCGAAACAGCAATTCATCCCCGGGTTGCACCTCGTACAGGTCGGCGCCGCCGGTGAGACTCTCCTGCAGCACCGCCGCACGCTCGGCGCGCGCAAACCTGGCGCGCGCCCTGGGAGTGCGCTTCTCCGGCGGCACGCGCGGCGGGCGCTTGAGCGGCTGCACGCCGCGCATCGCATGCCGGAACAGCTCGCCGTCGTCCTCCTCCTGGTCGTCGTCGTCGCCCATCGCAGCTCGCTCCTCCCGACGCGGGCATTGAAGTATATTGGCGCGCCCGTTGGCCATTGTGCCGTTTAAGGCAGCGTCCGCCCGTTGTTCCTGAAAATATCCTTCCGTGAAAATACTCGTCAGTAACGATGACGGATATCGTGCCGAGGGTATCTCGCAGTTGCGCGCCGCCATGGCGTCGCTGGGCGAGGTTACGGTGGTCGCGCCGGACCGAAACCGCAGCGGCGCCGGCAACTCCCTGACGCTCGATGCGCCGCTGCGCGTGCTTGAGTCCGAACCCGGGGTGTATTACGTCGCGGGGACGCCGACCGACTGCGTCCACCTGGCGATCTCCGGGGTGTTCGATTTCGAGTTCGACATGGTGGCCTCGGGGATCAATGACGGGGCCAATCTAGGGGACGATGTGCTTTATTCCGGCACCGTCGCAGCGGCGATCGAGGGCCGCTTCCTGGGTTTGCCGACCATAGCGATCTCGCTGTGCACCTGTCCCGGCGGAGGGCGGCACTTTGATACCGCCGCGCGCGTGGCGCAGCGCCTGGTTGCGGCGCTGTTGCAGCGGCCGCTCGATCGGGCGCTGATACTCAACGTCAACGTGCCCGATCGGCCTTACTCCGAGTTGGCCGGCTTTTCCAGTACGCGGCTGGGATTCCGCCATCGCTCCGATGCCGTCATTCCGGCGCGTAATCCCCGCGGCCAGCCGGTGTATTGGATTGGTCCGGCCGGAGCAGGTGCCGACGCCGGCGCCGGCACCGACTTTCTGGCGGTGGAGAATGGCTGGGTATCCGTGACCCCGCTGCAGATCGACCTGACGCGCCATGCGGCATTGCCGACCATCGGGCAGTGGCTGGAAGGGTTATGAGCCGGAGGCGATGAACGACCCGCGCTTTGCCGGCATCGGCATGACCTCGGCGCGCACCCGCGATCGCCTGGTGCAACGGCTGCGCGATCAGGGCATCGTCAATCCCGCGGTGCTGGATCGAATCCGCAACGTGCCGCGCCATATCTTCGTCGACGAGGCGCTGGCGAGCCGGGCCTATGAGGACACCGCGCTGCCGATTGGTTTCGGCCAGACCATATCCCAGCCTTACATCGTCGCCCGGATGACCGAGGCGCTGCTCGAGGGTGGGCCGCTGGGCAAGGTGCTCGAGATCGGCACCGGGTGCGGCTACCAGACCGCCGTGCTCGCACCATTGGTCGGACGCGTGTATTCGGTCGAGCGCATCGCGGCGCTGCTCAAACGCGCGCGCGAACGCCTCAAGGAGCTGCAGATCCGTGACACGCGCTTTCGTCACGGCGACGGCACGCAGGGTTGGAAAACCCAGGCACCGTTCGATGGCATTCTGATCGCGGCCGCGCCGCTGTCGATTCCCGAGACTCTGGTGGGGCAACTGGCGATCGGCGGCCGGCTGATCGTGCCGGTCGGGCCCGAAGGCGCACAGCAGCTGGTGCGGCTCACGCGACGCGAGCAGGGCATCGAACGGCGGGTGCTCGGATCGGTCGCCTTCGTGCCGCTGCTGGGCGGCACCGGCTAACGCGGTAAGCGCACGCGCCCTAGTATTCACATTAAATTTTCGACCTTAATTAACGCGTATAACCTGCGGATTGTAAAGGGTGAAAATTCGGACGCTTGTAAATGCGTGTCGGACCGGCTTACTATCTTTCCAGTGTCTGTCTTACACGACAGACGGCTTAAAAAACGGGGAGGCGCACACGAAGAAGACACAGGGGTGAACAGGGGAAGACCACGTCTTAAGAGCAACAAAAATAATCAGTTTCTATAACGAGAACAAAAAAGCGCGAAGCGGGAACAATTGCTCGATTCGGTCAGCTTCGAGCAGTTGGGGGCAGTTGGATGATCTTTCTCTCCCTGTGTCTTCTTCGGGTGCGCTTCCAGCCGCACCTCTCTTTTTGTTACGGAAACAATCCAGCGAGCACGCTGCGTGCCTCGCTCGCCAGGATGTTGTACGTTCGACACGCCGCGCCGAGACTCATGCATTCAAGGGCAATTCCCTGAGCGCGAAACAGCGTGCGCAGGGAGCTGCCGGGCAGCTGCTGGGTTTCTCCCTCACCCAGCAGCACGATATCGGTGCGCTGCGCCAGTAGCGGCTCGAGGTCGGATTCGGACAGTTCGCCGATCGAGCTTGCGCTCCAATCGAGTAGCAGCTGCTGCGGCGTGACGATGCAGGGTCGGGTGATGCGCTGCTCGCCGATGACAATCACGCCGGGTTCGTAACGGCGCACGAGGTTGATGCGCGGGTCCGAGTCGAGTGAGAGCCGCATGACCGGTACGATACGACATCGTGGCCGAACTGGTCTTTATCCTTACTGATTTTTTTTCAGCCGCGCCGCACGACGACGGTGCCGGCCTGCCACGCCTGCCGTTGTTCGAAAGTACGCTGGCGCGCGCGCGCGTGACGGCGCTGGCGCCGGACTGGCGCCGCTGGCTGGCGGCGCGCAACGCTAGTGTCGCGGGGCGCACTTTCGCACCGTCCGCCGCCGTGGCCGCCGCGTGGCCGGCGCGACCAGCGGTCGGACGGGGACCTGGCCAGGTGTGGCTTGCCACGCCGGTTCATTACTTTGCCGGGCTCGATAGTGTGCATCTGCATCCTGCGGGCCTGCTGCGGCTCGACAGCGTACAGCAGCAGCGGCTGGTGGACGACTTTGCACAGGTATTCGCTGGGACGGCATGGGAGCTGCGGGCGCTGGGGCAGCGCGAGTTGTTGCTGTCAGGTCCCGCCATCGAGGCGAGCGGCGCCGATCCGGCGTATTTTGCCGGCAGCGATCCCACTGCCGGTTTGCCACGCGGCGAAGGGGCGGGGACACTGCGATGCCTGGGAGCCGAGATGGAGATGTGGCTGTATGAGCACCCGCTCAATGCTGAGCGCGCTCGCCGCGGTGAGCTGCCGGTGACTACACTCTGGCTTTGGGGTGCCGGTCCAAACTCGACTGTGCCGGCGGCTCCTGTGGCGGCCCCTGCGACGGCCGCGCAGCTTTACGGCTGCGATACCTACGCCGAGGCGCTTTGGCGGCTGCAGGGCGGCGCGGTTCATGCGCTGCCGGCGGCTTTCGACGCGTCCGTGCTCGCCGCGCGGTCGGATAGCGTGTTCCTCTACCCGCTGCTGCAGCCGCAAGGCCTGACGGCAGCACTGCTGCAGCTCGAGCAGCGTTGGTTGCCCGCGGCGTTGCGTGCCGTGCGGCAGCGGCGCGCGTCGGTGCTGCGGCTGCTCATCGGACCGCGCGCGTACAGCGTGCGCTGGCTCGACCTGGTCCGATTCTGGCGCAGCTCTCGCCCGTGGTGGGAGACGCTGGCGTGAATCTCACGATCGTACGCCGCGCCGCCCCGCAGAGTGCTGTGGTGCTCGATCCGCAGATGCATCCGGTGCTGCAGCGGGTGTATGCAGCGCGCGGCGTGCGCAGTCCGCACGACCTGGAGCTGTCGATGCAGCAGCTGCTTCCTATCGGAACCCTAGCTGGGGTCGAGGCGGCCGCGGAGCTGCTGTATGCACACCGCCAACGCGGCGGCCTGATATTGATTATTGGCGATTTCGATGCCGACGGCGCCACCAGCACGGCTGTGCTGGTGCGTGCGCTGCGCAGCTGGGGCTTTGCGGCGGTGGACTTTCTGGTGCCCAATCGCTTCGAATTCGGCTACGGGCTCACCCCGGAGATCGTGGCGCTGGCGGCCACGCAGTGCCCGGCCCTGATCGTGACGGTGGACAACGGCATTGCCAGCAACGCCGGCGTTGCCGCGGCTCGTGCCGCGGGCATTGAGGTGCTGATTACCGATCATCATCTACCCGGCCGCGAGCTGCCGCATGCCAACGTCATCGTCAATCCGAACCTGCCGGGCAGCTCTTTCGGCAGCCGTGCTCTGGCCGGCGTTGGGGTGGCGTTCTATGTGATCGCGGCGCTGCGCCGGGTGCTGGAGCAGCGTCGAGCGCTGCCACCCGCTGCGCTCATGGCGGCTGAGCTGCTGGACCTTGTGGCACTGGGAACCGTGGCTGATGTCGTGCCGTTCGATGCCAACAATCGCATCCTGGTGGCGCACGGGCTGGCGCGCATTCGCGCCGGGCGCTGCGTGCCCGGGATCACCGCCCTGCTCGAGGTGGCGCGCCGCAATCCGGCCACTCTGGTGGCGTCTGATCTGGGCTTTGCGGTGGCGCCGCGGCTCAACGCCGCCGGCCGGCTGGCCGACATGTCGATCGGGATCCGTTGCCTGTTGAGCGATGCACTCGATGAGGCCCGCGCCGCCGCGCACGAGCTCGATGCGCTCAATAGCCAGCGCCGGCAGATCGAGGCGAAGATGCAGGCTCAGGCGCTGTCCGCGATCCGGGTGCTGGGCGATCCGGGCAGCGGCGTGACGCGGGCAGGGGTATGCCTGTTTGATGCTGGCTGGCACCAGGGCGTAGTGGGCCTGGTTGCCAGCCGGGTCAAGGAGCGCGTGCGCCGTCCAGTGATCGCTTTTGCGAGAGTCGACGCTACCACGCTGCGTGGCTCGGCACGCTCGATCCCCGGCATCCATGTGCGCGACTTGCTCGATGCGATCGCGACGCGCAATCCGCTGCTGATCCAGAAATTCGGCGGCCATGCGATGGCCGCCGGCGTGACACTGGAGGCCGCGCTGCTCGATCAGTTCGCCGCTGCCTTCGATGCCGAATGCAGCAGTGCGCTGGCCCGACTGGGCTCGCCGGACGTGATCGAGACCGACGGCGAGTTGCTCGTGGATGAGCTGGCGTTGCCGCTGGCGACGGCGTTACGCGCCGGCGGACCCTGGGGTCCGGGTTTTCCGGAGCCAGTGTTCGACGGCGTGTTTCGCATCCAATCCGCGCGCCTGGTCGGCGAACGCCATCTGAAACTCGGTCTGAGTGCCCCGGAGGGGCGCGGGCAGTTCGACGCCATCGCGTTCAATTTCGCAGACGGCGCTGCGCGCGGGATGCCGCTGCCGAGCGGTGCGGCGCGGTTGATTTACCGCCTGGACAGCAACGAATACATGGGCGAGCGGCGCCTGCAGTTCGTGGTCGAGTATCTGCTGCCCGCATAATCGGTGCCGGCCTGCTAGAATCGTTCGATGGAAGTCAGCCAGCTCAAACGTACGCTCAAAGATCTCGAGGAACGCGCCGTCTCCTTGAGGGGGTTTCTTTGAGTACGACCGCAAGAAAGAGCGCCTAGAAGAGGTCAGCCGCGAGCTGGAGGATCCCGCCATCTGGAGCGCGCCAGAACGCGCCCAGGAGCTGGGACGCGAGCGCGCGCGCCTGGTTGCCGAACTCGGCGAGCTCGATCGCACCAGCAATGCCGTGAGCGATGCAGCGCAACTACTCGAGTTGGCCGAGGCGGAGAACGATGAATCCGCCGCGCTCGAGATCGAGCGTGATGCCGGCGACCTTGAGGCCGGGGTGCGCAAGCTCGAATTCAAGCGCATGTTCCGCGGTGAGATGGACGCGCACAGCGCGTTTCTGGATATCCAGGCCGGCGCCGGCGGTACCGAGGCGCAGGACTGGGCACAGATGCTGTTGCGGATGTACCTTCGTTGGGGCGCCGCGCACGGCTTCTCGAGCGAGGTCATCGATTCAAGTCCAGGTGAAGTTGCCGGCATCAAGAGCGCCACGGTCTCGGTGCAGGGTGAATATGCCTACGGCTGGTTGCGGACCGAGACCGGCGTGCATCGCCTGGTGCGCAAATCGCCATTTGATTCCGGCAACCGGCGCCATACCTCGTTTGCCTCGGTATTCGTGTCGCCGGAAATAGATGAAAGTATCGATATCGAGATCAATCCGGCGGACCTTAGGATGGACGTATATCGCTCCAGCGGCGCCGGCGGCCAGCATGTCAACAAGACCGAATCCGCCGTTCGCATCACGCATATGCCGTCGGGCATCGTCGTTGCCTGCCAGAACGAGCGCAGCCAGCACAAGAATCGCGCTACCGCGATGAAGATGCTGAAGGCCAAGCTGTACGAACTCGAGGTGAATAAACGCAATGCGGCGGCAAAGGTGCTGGAAGATTCGAAATCAGACGTCAGCTGGGGCCATCAGATCCGCTCCTACGTGCTCGATCAGTCGCGCATCAAGGACCTTCGCACCGGAGTGGAGGTGGGCAACACCGCGGCGGTGCTCGACGGTGATCTGGATCAGTTCCTGGAAGCGAGCCTGAAGGCGGGACTATGAGTGCTGATGATGACGACGGCGATGACGAGAACCGCCTGATCGCCGAGCGGCGCGCCAAGCTTGGCGCCTGGCGCGAGCGCGGGGTGGCATTTCCGAATGATTTCCGGCGCGATGCGCTGGCGGCACAACTGCTCACCACCTACACCGATCGCGATGCCGACTGGTTCGAGGCCAACCCGGTGCAGGTGCGTGTGGGCGGACGCATGATGTTCAAGCGCGTCATGGGCAAGGCGAGTTTCGCCAAGATCGCGGACCGCAGCGGCCAGATCCAGCTGTTCCTGCAGGAGAGCACGCTCGGGGCGTCGTATGAGGAGTTCAAGGGCTACGACGTCGGCGATTTCCTGGGGGCGGAGGGAGCGCTGTTTCGCACCCGGACCGGCGAGCTGTCGGTGCGGGTCGAACGTCTGGTACTTCTGACCAAGTCGCTGCGGCCGTTGCCGGACAAGTGGCACGGGTTGGCCGATACCGAGCAGCGCTATCGCCAGCGTTACGTCGATCTGGTGATGAACCAGGCCAGCCGCGAGGTGTTCCGCACCCGCACGCGGGTGTTGCGCTATCTGCGCGATTATCTCGACGCGCTCGATTTCATGGAGGTCGAGACGCCGATGATGCAGCCCATTCCGGGCGGTGCCGCCGCGCGTCCGTTCAAGACGCACCACAATGCGCTCGATCTGGACATGTACCTGCGCATCGCACCGGAGCTGTACCTGAAGCGCCTGATCGTCGGCGGACTCGAGCGGGTGTACGAGATCAACCGCAATTTTCGAAATGAAGGCCTGTCAACGCAGCACAATCCCGAGTTCACGATGCTCGAGTTGTACTGGGCCTACACCGACTACCACGAGCTGATGGAACTGATCGAGCGGGTGCTGCACGGGCTGGCCGATTCGCTGCTGGGGTCGCGGCGGGTGAGCTACCAGGGGCGCGAATACGACCTGGCCAAGCCATTCAGGCGCATCACGGTGGAGGAGGCGATCATGGAGCACAATCCGGTGCTGGAGCGCGGCCATCTGCGCGATGTGCCATACCTGCGCGCCGCCTGTGAACGGCTCGGTATTCCCTACAAGGAGCATGATCGCGCCGGCAAGCTGCAGATCGAGATCTTCGAGAAGACCGTCGAGCATACGCTGTTCGACCCGACCTTCGTCTATGCCTATCCGGCCGAGGTGTCGCCGCTGTCGCGCGCCAACGATGCCGACCCGTTTCTCACCGATCGTTTCGAATTCTTCCTCGCCGGTCGCGAGCTCGCGAACGGCTTTTCCGAACTCAACGATCCGGAGGATCAGGCGGAGCGGTTTCGCGCCCAGACGGCACGCAAGGATTCCGGCGACGATGAGGCGATGCACTTTGACGCCGATTACATCCGCGCGCTCGAATACGGCATGCCACCCACCGCAGGACTGGGACTGGGAGTCGATCGGCTGGTGATGTTCTTTACCGACTCGCCGTCGATTCGCGACGTACTGCTGTTCCCGCAGATGCGGCCCGAGGCCTAGTCGACACCTAGGCCGCACTCCAGGAAATTCAACCAATGGCCAGGCACCACCGCTTAGAGGTTATCGGACACACGGGGAATNNATTCCCCGTGTGTCCGATAACCAGCTGAATGCTGACGAACGGTCCGGTGGTTGATTCTTCCCGCGCGATCGGCGTATTCGATTCGGGCGTCGGCGGCCTGACGGTACTGCGCGCGCTGCGCGATGAGCTGCCGCGCGAGCAGTTCATTTACCTGGGCGATACCGCTCGCCTGCCCTACGGTACCAAGAGCGCCGAAACGGTGGTGCGCTACGCCCTGCAGGCCGCCGATGCGCTCATTGGCCGTGGCATCAAAGCGTTGGTCGTCGCCTGCAATACCGCTTCGGCCGCGGCGCTGCCCTCGATGCGCGAGCGCTACGCAGATCTGCCGGTCATCGGCGTGGTCGAACCGGGCGCGGAGGCAGCAGTCATCGCCACCCGCAGCGGTTGCATCGCGGTGATCGGTACCGAGGCCACGGTACGCGGCGGGGCCTATCAGCGTGCCATCTGCCGCCGCCGTCCCGATGCCGTAGTCAGCGCCGTGGCGTGCCAGATGTTTGTGGCATTGGCCGAAGAGGGCTGGACATCGGGCGCGGTGGCTCGAGCCACCGCGCAGCGCTACCTGGCGCCGCTGTCTACGCCTGGAAGCGGGTCGATGCCGGCCGCGGTGGCCGATACGCTGGTGCTGGGTTGCACACATTTCCCGATGCTGCGCTCGGTGATTCGCGAGGTGGTAGGGGATACGGTGACGATCGTGGACTCCGCCGCCACCACGGCACGCGCGGCGCGAGCGATGCTGAGCGAGCGGGGATTGCTGCGCCTGGATGAGACCGCGGCGCCGATGAGCTTTCTGGCCACCGACGGCGCTGCCCGGTTCGCGGCGATTGGCGCGCGTTTCCTGGGGTGCGATATCGATTCGCGGGCGGTCGAGCTGATCGATCTTTGAACGTCAAAGGCCGGACCGACCTTGGGGCCAACCCACCTGCCTGCTGGTACCGGCAAGACCACTGCGCATGTGCATGCGATCGGTACCAGCGTCATCGACGGCAATATGCAGTACGTGAGACGGGCGATTGCTGACGTTGCCGCAGCCAATCCGCGATGGACGCAGTTGCGCGGCACGTTGCCTCGCGGACTTCGATGGTCACCTCACGCTGTAGCCGCGTGCCTGGAGACATGCCGACTGTGCCTGCAGGTAGTTCTGTTGAAGCCCCGGTGCAGCTGCTGTCGGTGATTGAGCAGCATGAAATCCGGTCTGGGATTCAGCCCAATTCTGGCATTGCTGCCGGTCCTGCGTTTGCTGCTCCGTGCTCTGGCCATTTTTCGGATATGCGAACAGTTCCGTTGCAGTCGGCTGCATGCCGGCCTGCTGCAGTACCTCGGGTGGAGGATTCACACTCTCAAATTCTCCGATCGAACCGTCCCACAGGTAATAGTTGTCATCGGCGTAGTAGTAGGGCACTGAATTCCACCAGTATGTCGAGTAGTCATACGGCAGCGTTGCCAGAAACAGACCGTATCCCGGCCAAGCCCAGCCGCCGTAGCCGTACCCTCCGTACCAGCCACCATAACGGCCTCCAAATCCACCGCGGTACCCATAGCCGGCATGAAAGCCGCGGAAGCCGCCCCCACGGGACCCAAATCCACCCGCGTGGCCTCCGCCGCCGCCGTGCCCGCCGCCGTGCGCACTTGCCGGGGCGCCTGCAGCCAGCGCCGCAATCAACGCAATTACCAAGGCTCGAAAACCTCGAACAGCGGATAGTGTCATGATGCTCACCTTGCTGCTGAACAGCAGGAACTCGCTGAATGCAAAGCCTACTCCGGGGAGATTAAGACCCGCTTAATACCAAGTTAAAGCGTGGCTTCGCCTTTTGGCCGCCGCCGCGCACGCAATTACTCGATCGCCAAATGTTTGGACTTTAATGCACAATTAAGGCGGCTTTAATGTGCCGCGACTAAGGTATCGACTGTGCATTCTATGCCTATGCCGATCGAAGCAGTATCGCGTAATCCACTCGCTGCCCTGTTCTCAACCATGCGTGGTGGATGTTGCGGACGGCGAGGGAACCGGGGCGAGCGCGTGTTCCAGTCCCACATGTCCCAGACTAACGCGGTGATCCAGGCCTTCCCAGCGTTCGCCGAAGCGGCGGGTGAAATTCAACACGGAGCACCCGGCCAGTTCCGCGGCCGACAAGATCACGCCCCAAATTCCGAAGGGCTGTCGCAACGCAGCGCGCGCTTGCACGCGCTGCCAGCTGTCGAATCCGAAGTGCAATGTGAATTCAGACCGGTCCTCAATCAATAGAGCGCGCCCGGCCTCAAGCTGCAATACCGGCACCTCATCGCGCCAATGCCAGACCGGCGCAGTCGGGCCGCGATGCTGCGGCGGTTGTATTCGGTCGCCGCTGATGCCGCGCGTGACGCTGTGGCCGCGCAGGTAGCGCTGCTCTACCGCATCCAGTAGCTCGATCGGGCGCTGCCGTTCGCGGGCGACCAGGAGCTTGAGATATTCGGCATGCGCCCACAGTAGCGGCATGGCGCTGCCACAGGGCCGGCCCGGGTACAGTTCCAGATGCGGGATTGCGGCTGCATCCCATACCTGCTCGGGCAGCAGACCGCCCGCGCTCGAGCAACGCCACATGGTCTGCAGATATGAGATCGGGTCCTCACCGCTCTGCATGGCCAGGTGTCCGCGTTCGCCCACCAGCAGCGGCCATGCGCGGCCGATCCCGCCCCCATCAAATGGCCGACCGTCGGCATGCTCACCGTAGCCATCGCCGTTATAGCGGTGATAGAGGGAGCCCGATGGCGTGTCGACCTTGAGCACGCGGTCGACCACTTTGATCGTATCCTGTACGCGCGGATCATGCGCTGACCTCAGGCCGAGGCGTACCAGGTATGAAAAATCGAGACTTACCAGGGTCGAGGCGGAAATCCACTGCCCCTCGCGATTGCGCAGCTGCACCCAGTCGCTGATGTCACCTGCTCCGTCGGCGGGGTTGCCAATGCGCACGTAGTAGCCGGCGACGCCGGCGTCGCTGGCCAGTGCGGTGTTGCGCACATAACACCAGGCCTCGAGCCTCTCATTCCAATCATCGGCCAGACTGAGCGCGTAGCGGTGCTCTTCCTTGGTCAGCCAGGGGCCCGCCGCCACCAGAGCGCTGATCGCGGTCGCGATTGTGAAGGGATTGACGCCGGTATTCTCCTCCCAGCGATCCTGCGGACTCGAAGGCCCGGTGCGCGCAATGAAGCCGACCGCGGCCCGCACCATTGCGGTTGTACCCGGCTGTTCTGCTTCTCCGAGCTCACGCATCTTTGCCGCCAGCAGCACCGGGAAGGCCACCGCATCGAGCTGGATACCAACCCAGAACGGCTCGCCGCTCGGGAAATAATTCTGCGGCCAGTGGCCATCCGGCAGCTGCGTCGCTGCAAGGTGGGCCAGTATATGGCGTGCGTCGAGAAGTTGATTCGCCGCCAGCAATGCGAACGCGGTAAGTGTGGCGTCTCGCGGCCAGACCAGATGGTAGCCGCCCACGCTATCAGTGCTGTTGCCCCAAGGCACGCTCAGGCTTGCCACGACCGCGCCCGGATAGGCGCGGTCCTCGTGGGTTTTCAGCACCACCGCCGACAACAATCCAGCGTCTCCGAGCGCATCGTCAGGCCGCGGCAGTTGCAGACGCGCACCCCAGTCGTGCCAGGTCTGTAGAAAATCCGCGCGCGTCGCTTCGAACGGCACTGCTAGCGACGTTCGCGCACGGGTGAAGGCGCCATAGGCGCTGTAGGAGAAGCCCAGTGCCAATACGCCGCAGTGGCCGGCCGCCTCGGCGGTCAACGCGACGGTGCCGTTCTCAGCGCTGTCGAAGCGATAAGTCAGGGCGCCGTGGCGGTTTAAATCCTGCCAGCCGTCGGAAGCGCCCACGTAGCCACAGCTGATTTTGAGCAGGGGTACATCGGCGGCCAGACAGGCGCAAAAATCGCCGCATCGAGCATATCCGGCGCCAGTGCCGGTCCACGCGAAATTATTGCGGCCGGTGCTGCCAAGATGTGGTGCCACAATGACGACTAACTTATACGGTCCGGTCAGATTGAACCGCACCAGAAGAACATCACGTAGCGGATCAGGCAGCACTTCGAGCGCGAGTTGGTAGTCATCGCCGTAATGCAGCACCGTGAGTGCCGGCAGACACGGGCCGGGTGTTGTCAGGCGGTAGCGCCGGGCGCGTTTAAGATCGATCCAGTGGTCTTGGCCCACCAGGTAGAAGCCGAAGTCGCGAATCTGCGGCTGACCGGTGGATGGCCAGTAGACCTCGTTGATGATCCCGTGTCCGACCGTCGCCCAGAGGCGAGAGCCCCCCAATGCCGTGGTAATGAAGTCCTTGTCGCTCGAACTCCAGGTCGGCGCGATCCCGGGAGCTCCAATCGCCGCGCCGCCGGACACATTTGGCAAGAGAATCGCGGCGCCGGTATCGCCGGCCTCGGATTCCACGGCCTGTTCGATCACATCATCGTTCATGGGTAGTCGCCGTTGACTGCGCGCAGGCGCGCGGCGCTGCCCGACCTGGACTCGGTCCGGGCCGCCGAACCCGCGCCAGTCACGGCCATCGCCTGCGTGAGAGTATTGATCTGACACCAACTGGATCTACGGATTTCCGGTGTCGCCGCCGGATGTGGCTGCGTTCAGGATTACCGGTAATCCCCCCTTGCCGCTGCCGATAACCACTACTTTGGCGTTGGGGGATTCGGCCAGTTTCTCAGTGGCTTCGATTCCCTGCCAGGAGATAATCTTGTCCGTCAATCCCTTGCTTATGGTTGCCTGGTAGTCGGCAATGCCGGCCGCCTCAATTCTTTTGCGCTCCGCCTCCTGTCGCGTCCGATCGAGCACGAAGCGCATTTCCAATGCCTTTTGCTCTTCCTGCAGTTTGGCCTGGATCGCGGTTTGCACCACCGTGGGCAAGTGCACTTCCCGGATCAGGATCGCATTTATGCGTAGGTGCCGGCCTTCCAGTTTCCTGCTGACGTCGTCTCGTATCTCGCGCTCGATCTGCTCGCGCTTGATTGAGTAAATTTCTTCCGGGCTGTAACGTCCCACGACCCTGCGGGCACTCGATCGTACGTACGGACCAATCAGCGTTGCATAGTATTCAGGTCCGGTTTGCCTGATCAGGTCAAATACCTGGCCGTCGATCGGCTGGAACAGTATCGAACTGGTCAGTTTGATTTCCAGGCCGTTGTCCGCCAGCACGTCGAGGTCCACGTCGCGCTGCTGTTCGCGTAGGTCCACTTGGTAGACCCTGCTGAACGGAGACACCAGATGAAATCCTTCGTCTAGAGTTCGATTCAACGTTCCGCGGGTGGGAGTCCATTCCACGCCGCTGCGGCCGGTCGGAATGCTGCTGCAGGCTGTCAATGACACGACGAGCGTAGACAGGCCACACAGATAGTTGATCCGCTGCTGGTGCATGGCAATGCTCCTTGGAATGTTAACGCTTTCGTTGGAAGAGTCACTCAAGTCTCCGGGGCGGATATTGCGGCAGCTTTAGGTAGCAGCCGCTCGCGCGTGCACGCCAGTTTCTCCAGGCGCCGTCGTGCCTTGGCTAAAAGCGCTTCGAATAGCCGCCGTGTGACGCGATCCTCGCCGCCCAGATAGTGAAGAATGTCGGCATAGCTCTCGACCGCTATGTGCTCGGCGATCAGATCCTCCTCGATCCGGTCCGCCAATGACTCGTATTCGATGTGCGCGGATTGTTGTAAACCTGGGAATGTGTCTGCCGTGAAATCCGGTGTGCCGCCGAGCTGGGCGATGCGTGCCGCGATCCGGTCCACTGGATGATGTTGCGCTCGAGTCGATGCCAGACATCGGTGTTCAGATCCGGCAACCATGGCGTCGCCGACGACGTACGAGCTCCCGCAATTGCGGCACATCCGACCCAACTCGATTGACAATGCTTCGTTCAGCAGCCGCAGCACCGTTTCTGTTGTGGCGAGCTGCGCTGGCGCCGCCGCGCCGCGCTGGATGTGCTGGCGCGCGCGTTGACGAATTGCCGCTACCTCGCTCAGGAACGGGTAGCTTATGTCGCGGCTGGAAGGCGTCAGCGGTGCCGGCACCTGCGCCGAGCCTCATGACAGAAAACGCAGCACCGGAAAGCTTGCTGCGCACACGTCGGCGCGGGCGGTGCCGGTCGGACATAATTGGCGGTTCGGTCTCGATTCATATGCCGTACGGAAACTCCATTGGAAAGATGCTCAGCGCCATGTGGTGAATTCGAGCGCATATTGCATGCGCTCGCAATAGTTTTAATTGCGAATTCATAGGCATTTAATGTCGTATCGGCCGAATGCGTGCGCGCGCTACCGAGCCGTGGATGGATCGCCCCGAGTGTGCCCGGCTTTAATGCCGTATTCACCGCGCCTTAATGTGCGTCCCATAGGCTGGCGTCATTATGAGAATACTTCGATCAGATCCAAATGTGTCACGACCTCATCGAGCGAGTGCCTGGCGCGCCGATGGCGTCGCGAACACCGATGTCAGAGATGTTGATCTTGTGGCACGCGCCAAGCTCGGCCAGCGCGAGGCTTTCGACCTGCTGGTGCGCAAGTACCAAGGCAGAATTCTGAAGCTCACATTGCGCTACACGCGCAATCTCACCGATGCTGAGGACGCGTCGCAAGAAGCCTTCATCAAGGCTTATCAAGGTCTAGGTGCATTTCGCGGCGAATGCGCGTTCTACACGTGGCTGCATCGGATCGCGAGTCGTTGCGCAAGCAATGTTCTGGCGGCACGTGCTCGCGACCCAATGTTCGGCGCCTATATGGTGTCCGATGACGACGCCTCCTTCGAGGCGGCGGGTCTGCGGGACATGGATACTCCGGAAGACATGACTGTCACCAGCAATATTGAGGGCGTGGTGAGTGCCGCACTCGAGGCGCTCCCCGCGGCGCATCGAACGGCGATCATGTACCGCGAAATTGACGGCCTGACCTACGAGGAGATCGGCGCAGCGATGACCAGCCCGATTGGCACAGTGCGCTCCCGGGTGTACAGGGCACGTGAGATGATCGACTATCGATTGCGCGCCGTGTTCGAGGGTGGTCTTGGTCGTCGCAGCCGACGCCGGCCTCATCTGACTGCGAGCGTGAAAAAGATCGCTGCCGCGCCTGGCGGCAGTTATAGCGCAGGATCGCTCGCGGTGGGCGCTTGAAGCGGCGCTAAGTAACGGATTGTGTTGGCAGCGCGGCGTGATCCACCTACGGCATGCGCGATCGGCACTGCGGGCCGGCGCCGGGCCAGATTAGAGAATTCTAATGTCGGTCTAACGCGGCTCTAATCTGGATTGCATGTAATCCTGCGGCATGCGAGTTCTCATCGTTGAAGACGACCGCAAACTTGCGGATTTCGTGGCCCGTGGACTGCGGGCCGAAGGATTCGCGGTTGACTTGGCAACGGACGGTCGCGAGGGCCGCAGGCACGTAGACTCCTATCAATATGATCTGCTGATTCTCGACCTGATGTTGCCGCTAATAAGCGGCACCGAGCTGCTGCGGATGGTGCGGCGATCGAATCCAATGCTTCCGGTACTGGTACTCACGGCGCGCGATGCCACCGACGACAAGGTCAAGCACTTTGAGGCGGGCGCCGATGATTACCTGACCAAGCCGTTCGACTTTGCGGAATTGGTGGTGCGCGTCAAGTCGTTACTTCGCCGCACCCCGGTCGAACGGACCGACGTGATTCTGGTCTCCAACCTGGAGGTTAACCGGTTGACGCGGGAGGTACGTCGCGGTGGGCAGAACATTGAGTTGACCAGCAAGGAGTACGCGCTGCTCGAATATCTGCTGTCCTCCCCGAGTCGCGTCTTCACGCGCACCATGATCCTCGAACATGTCTGGGATCAGAGCTTCGAGGGTGTCACCAATATAGTCGATGTCTACGTGCGTCATCTGCGACGCAAGGTGGATGATCCTTTCCCGGTGAAGCTGATCCATACCGTCCGCGGCGTGGGCTATTGCGTGCGCGAGACGCAGCAGCCGGCCGGCCCGCAACAGTAATGAATCATCGCTCGCTCGCATTCCGGCTCGCGCTCTGGTACACCTTGCTGCTCAGTGCAACGTTCGCGCTCGTCGGGATCGGAATGTTCTATGGACTGCAGCAGTATTTGCACGCCAGTCTGCGCGATTCACTGCGGCGCCGCTCGGTGCAGGTTGAGGAAATACTCGCGCAGGGATCGGCCGGCGTCTCGAACGCGGATATTTCGGAGGCAATCAATACCCGGGTGTCGCCGGAATTCAACAATCGATTCGTGCGCGTCACGCGAGCGCCTGGATCATTGATATACCGTTCCGGGTCGCCAGCCGATCGCAGCTTCGATCCACAGGCCGTGCCGCCGATGTCCTACGAGTGGCTCAACACCAATATGGTCCGGCGGACGGTGACGGTGCAGAACCAGCGGCTGATGGTAAACGCCACCAGGATAGACACGCCTTCAGGGCGCTATCTGATAGAGCTCGGGACCTCGCTGCAATCAATCGATGCCTTACAGGATCGGCTGCTGGCATTGCTCGGCTTGCTGCTCCCGGCTCTTGTCATATGCGCGGCCGGGGGCGGTTACCTGCTGGTCACCTGGGCCCTGCGACCGGTGGACCGCATGTCGCAGACCGCGGAGCATATGAGCATGCAGAATCTGGAAGCACGGCTGCCCGTGGTACCGACCGGCGATGCGCTGCAGCGCTTATCGATGTCACTCAACCATATGCTGACGCGCCTGCGCGATTCGGTTCAGATTTCGCGCCGCTTCCTCGCCGACGCCTCGCACGAGCTGCGTACTCCGCTCACCGTTATCAAGGGCGAACTGCAGGAGATTGTCGGCGGCGATGCGGCGCAGGGCGAGGTACGCGAGCGCATCGGCAGCGTACTTGAAGAGGTCGCGCGCCTGGAGCATCTGGTATCCGGTCTGCTGGCGCTGTCACGGCTCGATGCAGGGGAAGCACAGCGCGAGTGGCTCGATGTGAACCTGGTGGAACTGGCCGCGAGCACCGCCGAGCAGATGCGCCTGATGGCGGAGGATCGCGGCATTCAACTGCAGTTCCCGCCCTCGGCGCCGATGATCGTTCGTGGCGATCCAAGCCGCCTCAAGCAGGTGATCGTTAACCTGCTCGACAATGCAATACGATTTACGCCGCGCGGCGGCGCCGTGACGCTGCGTACTGGCGACAGCGGCGGCGACATCGTGCTCGAGGTACTGGACACCGGTATCGGCATTCCGGCTGCGGCCCTCGCGCGCGTGTTCGACCGGTTCTATCGGGTCGACGAGGCGCGTTCGCGCGATGACGGCGGCGCCGGCCTGGGGCTGTCGATCGCCCAGTCGATCTGCGTGGCCCACGGAGCGCAGATCGAAGTCCATAGCGAGGTCGGGCACGGCAGCTGCTTTCGGCTGCGCTTTCCCCCGATACCGGCCGGCGCGGCGCGTCCCGCGCGGGCGGCGACGCCGCAAATGCGGTCCGTGACTGGCGCCCTTTGAGGAGCTGATTGCATGTCGCTTGTCCGGTTCGTGCTGCAGCGTCCCTATACCGTCGCATCGATGCTGATCCTGATCTGCCTGCTCGGCATAGGCGCCGCTCTTCGTATGCCGATCGACATTTTTCCGGAGATCAACATTCCGGTGGTCAGCGTGGTCTGGACCTACAACGGCATGAGCGCGACCGATATTCAGAACCGGATACTGTCGCTGCACCAGCGGCAGATGGCTTCGCTGGTGGACGATATCGCACGTATAGAAGCGACCAGCTACCAGGGCGTCGGCGTCGAGAAAGTCTATCTGCACGAAGGCGCCGACGTCAGCCGGGCAGTGTCGCAAATCGCCAGCAGCGCGCTGGTCGTGCTCAAGTACATGCCGCCTAATATCACCCCGCCGATGGTGCTTCGGTACGGGGCCACCGATGTGCCGATCATCCAGCTTAGCCTCTCGAGCAAGACCCTGCCCGACACCAAGCTCAATGATCTGGGGCAGAACATCATTCGGCCCGATCTGGCGGTGGTGCACGGCGCAGAGGTGCCGCAGCCCTACGGCGGTAAGCCGCGAGTAATCATGGCGGATCTGGATCCTCAGGCCCTGGCGGCGCGCGGCCTGTCGCCTTCCGATGTCAGCGATGCGCTGCAGCGACAGAACGTCATTCTGCCAGCCGGCGACGTGAAGATCGGCAGCAAGGACTACGCGCTGTCGATGAATAACAGTCCGGACGTGATCGACAGCATCAATGCGTTCCCGGTGGCGCAGGTCGGCGGCAATACGGTCTTCATGCGCGATATCGCGCATGTCCACGATGGCTTTCAGGTACAGACCAATTCCGTCACCGTCGATGGAACACCAGGGGCGCTGATCACGATCCGCAAGACCGGCGGAGTCTCGACGCTGGCGGTGATCGACGGCGTGCGTGCCGCGCTCACCAACATACGAAAAGTGATGCCGAACGGCGTCAGCATCAAGCCGATCTTCGATCAGTCGATCTTCGTCAATGCCGCACTCTCGAGTGTGAAGATGGGCGGGCTGATGGCCGCTGGTCTTACCGCTCTGATGATTCTGCTGTTTCTGGGTAACTGGCGGCTGACGCTGATCATCCTGGCGGCCATACCGCTGTCGATCATAACTGCAGTGCTGGTGATGTATGTCGGCGGACAGACGCTCAACACCATGACGCTCGGAGGCTTTGCGCTGGCGGTGGGAATCCTGGTCGACAACGGTACCGTGGTGATCGAAAACATCGAGCGTCACGTCGGCCTGGGTGAGCCACTGGTGGAGGCGATCGTCGGTGGCGCGAACGAAGTGGCCATCCCGACCTTCCTGGCAACGCTGTGCATCTGTATCGTTTTCGTGCCGGTGTTCCTGCTGCAGGGCACCGCCAAGTACCTGTTCTCGCCCTTGTCGCTGTCGGTGTGCGTCTCGCTGCTCGCGAGCCTGGTGCTGTCGTTCACGATGGTACCGGTGCTGTTCATGTACCTGATGCGCTCGCAGGTCGCGGTGGACCACTCAACTGAGCCGCCCAGCGATGCGGCGCCGGGCAGGCGCCTTAACCCATTCATGGCCATTCATCGTAGATTTGACCAGGGTTTTGAGCGTTTCCGTGAACGATACCGCGATGTTCTTGCTTGGACGCTGGTCGAGCCGGTGCGCACGGTGCTATTCTTCGGTCTGCTGATTCTATTTTCACTGCTGCTGTTTCCCGCGCTCGGTCGTGACTTCTTCCCGCAGGTGGATGCGGGCCAGATGCGGCTGCACGTGCGCGCGCCGCCGGGCACCAGGCTCGAGAAAACGCAGTCCGACTTCGCCCAGGTCGAAGACAGCATTCGGCAGATGGCCGGCGACGCTCAGATCGATACCATTCTGGACAACATCGGGCTGCCTTATAGCGGCATGAATATCGCGTTGAGCGATTCGGCGACCGTAGGTCCGATGGATGGTGAGATTCTGGTGTCGCTGAAGCCGAAGCATACGCCGACGGCGCAGCTTGTGGCGCGCCTGCGGCGTGAGCTGCCGCAGCAGTTTCCCGAGCTGCAATTCTTTTTTCAGCCGGCCGATATCGTCGATCAGGTATTGAATTTCGGGCAACCTGCGCCGATCGACATCCGCATCTCCGGACCGCACAGCGACGAGAACTACGCGCTCGCCAGCAAGCTCGCCCGCGACCTGCAACGAGTGCCGGGGATCGTCGACTCACATGTGTTCCAGGTGCCCGATGCGCCGACGTTGAACGTCGACGTTGACCGATCGCTGGCGGCGCAAATGGGCCTGCAGCAACGCTCGACCGCCAACGATGTGCTGATTACCACCAACAGCAGCGCGCAGAGCGCGCCGAACTTCTGGGTTGATCCACGCAACCAGGTCAGCTACCCGCTGGTGGTGCAGCTGCCGACCTACCATATCGACTCCACGCACGATTTGTGGACCATGCCGCTGACGTCCGGCAGCAACGGCAAAGCCGGCCAGATGCTGATGAACGTCGCCAGTTTCAGCCGCAGCACCGCACCGCTGGTGCTCTCGCAGCTCAATATCAGACCGGTGTTCGACGTGGACGCCGATGTTCAGGGCAGGGATCTGTATTCGGCCGCGGCAGACATCGACAAGGTCATCGCCGCTGATCGGCCGCCGCCGTCGAGGGCAATTTCCGTGCTGTTGAGCGGGCAGGTGGAAACCATGCGCGACAGCTACGCCGGACTGTTTTCCGGCATGGCCCTGGCGGTGATTCTGGTGTACCTGTTTCTGGTCGTCAATTTCCAGAGCTGGATCGATCCGCTGATCGTATTGATGGCGGTGCCGTTCGCGCTCGGCGGCGTCATGTGGATACTGTATCTGACCGGCACCCATCTGAGCGTGCCCGCCCTGATGGGCACGTTGATGTGCATCGGCCTGACCACCGCCAACAGCATCCTGGTGGTGACCTTCGCCAACCAGAGAATGACGGCCGGAGACGATGCCGCGACCGCTGCGGCCACCGCCGGCTTCACCCGCTTGCGCCCGGTGCTGATGACTGCCGGCGCAATGATCCTGGGCATGATTCCCATGGCCTTGGGACTGGGCGAGGGCGGCGAGCAGAACGCTCCGCTGGCGCGGGCGGTCATCGGCGGATTGCTGTTCGCCACTTTTGCGACGCTGGTATTCGTACCCACCGTCTATCGATTGCTGCGGGCCGGGCATCCGGCGTCGCCTCATGCATCGGACCCGGGAGATCCCCTTGCTATCCAATGATTCAGGACGCACGTTGCAGCGCGCAGCGGCCGGCATCGCCGTTACGTTGCTGCTCGCATTTCTTATCGTTCATTTCATCAAACTGCACACCGAGCGCGGGCTGGAGCGTGACAGCGAGGCTTCGGCAGGCGCCCGACCGACGGTCGATGTGGTCGTGGTGCACAACCGCGCGGCGGCCGGCAGCCTGACGTTGCCCGGTGAAACTGCGGCTTGGTACGAGAGCACCATCTACGCCCGGGTCAGCGGCTATGTGTCGAAGTGGTACGTGGATATCGGCGATCAGGTGAAAGCGGGGCAGCTGCTGGCCACGATCGACACACCGGAACTGGATGCGGAGTTGGCGGCAGCGCGCGCCATGCTGCAGGTCGCACAGGCGCAGGTCAAGGTCAAGCAGGCCGATGCAGCTTTTGCGGCCAGCACCTACGAACGCTGGCGCGATTCGCCCAAAGGCGTCGTATCCGACCAGGAGCGCGAAGATAAGAAGGCCGGCGATGCAGGCGCGGCCGCGCAGCTCGAGGCCGCGCGCGCGCAGGTCAACCTCGATCAGGCGGACGTCGACCGGCTGTCGGCATTCGAGCAGTTCAAGCGCGTCACCGCACCGTACGCCGGTACCATCATCGAACGACGCGTGGATATCGGCAATCTGGTCACCGCGGGCAGTTCCGCCAGCACGACGTCGCTGTACCGCATGGCGCAGGACGATCCCATCCGGGTATTCGTCGAAGTACCGCAAAGCGCCGCCCCTGACCTGATGAAGGTCGGCGTGCCGGCGCAGATTTCCACCGAGGACGCGTCCAGTCGGCCCATTACCGGAGCGATTACCAGAACTTCCGATGCGGTCAACCCGCGGGCGCGCACCTTTCGTGTGGAAGTGGATATTCCCAACGCCGACCGGCGCCTGATACCCGGGTTGTACGTGCAGGTCGCGTTCCAGCTGCAGAACGGCAACGCGAGCCAAATTCCGGCTGCGGCCCTGGTGTTCCAGGCCGGGGGGCCGAAGGTCGCCGTGGTCGACAGCGACGGCACGGTGCACTTTAGAGCCGTGACGATTGCTCGCGACGATGGCGATCGAGTGGAGTTGAGCTCGGGTGTGTCGGACGACGACCGGGTGGTGCTCAATATCAGCAATCAGATCGTCGACGGAGAAAAAGTGCGCGTGAACAACGACACCCGCCCGGTTCCGATCGCGACGACGCGAGCGCACTGAAGATGCAGCAGATGCAGCCAAGCAGGTCACTGGGTATCGGAATGCTGCTGGTCGGCCTGGCGGGCTGCGCCGTCGGCCCGAATTACCACGTGCCCAAGAGCGCAGCTCCGGACAGGTTCATTGCAGTGCCGCGGGACGGCGCGCCGCCGCCGCCGACGCCAGCCGCGGCCGTGGACCTGAGTCAATGGTGGCACTCGCTCAATGATTCGGAACTCAATTCGCTCATCGAACGGGCGATTCGCGCCAACCCGGACATCGAGATCGCACTGACGCGGCTGCAGGAGGCTCGAACGCGGCAGGCGGGGCTGGTGGGCGGCGCACTGCCGCAGGTCGCGGCCAGCGGAGCGGCGGGACGGGGCACCGGCAGCGATATTTCGCGCCTCGGGGCGGCACCGGCGCTGCGCGCGGGCGACAACAAGGGCGAGCTCGACCAGATCCGCCAGGTCGCGGGGTTTACCGCCAGTTGGGAATTGGATCTGTTTGGCGGCTATCGCCGCGCGATCGAGGCGGGCAGATACGACGTGGAGGCCGCGGCGGCGACCCGCAGTGCGGTTCTTCTGAGCGTCGTCAGCGAGCTGGCACGCAACTACGTCGATATGCGCGGCGTGCAGACCCGGCTGCTGATCACCCGCAATAACATCGCCACGGCCGAGCAATTGCGTGACCTGGAGCAGACGCGATTCGATCGCGGCCTGACCAATGAACTGGATCTGCAGTTGGCCGTGCGCGAACTCGACAGCCTGCGATCCAACCTACCGATCCTGGAGCGCGATCTGAAAGCGGCTCAATACAGCATCGCGGTGCTGCTCGGCCGGTATCCGGAGGACCTGGCACAGGAGCTGGCGCAGGCCGCCAGCCTGCCGGAAGTCCCCCGGGCGGTCGAACCCGGTCTGCCGCTCGACCTGCTGCGGCGCCGACCCGACATTCGAGCCGCCGAGCGGCAGCTGGCTGCCGCCACCGCGCGTATCGGGGTGGCCACGGCCGAACTGTTCCCGCAGGTCGGCATTGCCGGCGGGCTCGGCACGCAATCGGCGGATATCGGCGCGCACGGCGGCCACATCTGGGCGTTTGGTCCCGAGGTTTATTGGCCGCTGCTGGATTTCGGTACTCTGGATGCCAATGTCAGTATCGCGGACCTGCAGGCGCACGAGCGCCTGATCGACTACCGCAAATCAATCATCGATGCCGTGCGGGACGCGGATACGGCGATCGCGAATTTCGACGCGCAGGAACGCAGCCTCGACGATCTTGCCAATGCCATGGCGGCCAGCGAGCGGGCACTGAGCCTGGCCCAGCAGCGTTACGACCGCGGGCTTACCGATTTTCTGAATGTCGTGGATGCCGAACGCCAGCAATACAGCCTGGAAGACAAGTACACCACGGCCCAGCAGAGCGCCGCCGACGCGTTCATCTATTTGTGCAAGGCGCTCGGCGGCGGCTGGGAGCAGTACCAGAGCGTGCCGGGCATCCGCCGCCCGGAACCCGCGGCCATTGCCGGCTTCCACAGACTCCTGGTCGGAGATGATCCGCAAAAGATGACGGCACCGTAATGCGGGTGCGACCACAGGCTTGACAGAATCCGGGGCGCGCTGGCAAGATTGCTGCCTAGACAGACACTGTTAAGGCAGTAAGTGCTCATGCAGCATTATCGACCGGAGCTCTACCAGGCGCGCGGCAGTGTCGGCTACCTGCTCAAGCGCGCCCACCTGCTGATGCTCGATCAGCTGGAAGCAGTTGTGGCCACCAGTGACATCACGATCACCCACTGGATCGTGATGATGCATCTGCGCGATGGCCTTGCGATCAATGCCAGTGACCTGTGCTCGCAGCTCCGCCATGACAGCGGAGCGCTCACGCGCCTCATCGACCAGCTCGAGGCACGCGGGCTGGTGCATCGCGAGCGCAGCCGCGAGGATCGGCGCGCGGTGCAGCTGCGCCTGACCGCTGCCGGGCTGTCGACGCTGGCCTCGCTGCTGCCAAAGGTGGTGGACAAGCTCAACTTCACACTGCGTGATTTCACGCGTGCGGAGGCCACCGAGCTCAATCGGCTGCTGACCAAACTGATCACCAGCCTCGAGGCCGCAAGCAGCCAACCCGGAGCAGCCGCATGAAGGCGGTGGGCACCGAGTTTCGATGGCTCGCCGCCGCGCTGTGCGCGCTCGTTTACGCCTGTGCCACGCCGCCCAAGCCGGAAGTGCAGCACCCCGCGATCGCCGATTCGGCACTGGGGCTGAGCGGTGCTGCCGCCCCTGTCGTGAGTGACACCTGGTGGCAAGGATTCGGCGACGCGCAGCTGGATCGGCTGATCGAGCAGGCATTGAGCGATAACCCAGGACTGGCGCAGGCGGGTGGGCGGCTGCGGCTGGCCGAAGCGCAGGCGGCCGCGGCCCGCGCCGGTCAGCAGTCCGAGCTCAAACTCAGTGGCGGAGAGACGCGGCTGAAGATCCCGCAGGGGTTTCCGCAGGCGATCGCCGGCGGCCAGACCGTATGGCTGGGCGATCTGGGTGTGGCGCTGTCCTGGGACCTGGATCTGTGGGGTCTGCGCCAGGACCAGGTGCGCGAGACACGCGCGCTGGCCGAGGCCGCAAGCGTCGATATCGACCAGGCCCGCCTGTTGCTCGCGGGCGCCATGGTGCAGTCGTACATCGACCTGTACCGCAGCTATGCACTGGCGGACATTGCCGAGCGCACCGAGGCGCAGCGCTCCAACATTCTCGACATCACGCGCAAGCGCGTGGCGGCCGGGCTCGACACGCGGGTGGAACTGCGTGAAGCCGAAGGCGCCGTGCCGCAGGCGCGCGTGGCCCTGACACAGGCGCAGTCCGCGCAGGCGTTGGCGATACATCAGTTGGCGGCGCTCGCGGGTCGCGGCGCCGACGCCTACGCGGCAGTTGCCCGACCGCAGTTGAACCTGGATGCGGCACTGCCGTTGCCGGGCGACTTGCCGGTGAACCTGCTGGCGCGCCGTCCGGACGTGATCGCGGCACGTTCGCGTATCGAGGCCGCCGACGCCGGCAAACGCGCCGCCAAGGCGGCGTTTTATCCGGACATCAACCTGAAGGCGCTGGCCGGGTTCGCCTCGTTCAGTCTGTCCGACCTGATCAGTGCCAGGTCATTTGGTTACGGCGCCGGCCCGGGCCTGTCGCTGCCATTGTTCGATGGCGGTCGCCTGCGCGCCGAGTATCGCGGCACTGAGGCGGTGCTCGACCAGGCGGTGGCCGATTACGACGACACCGTGCTGCGAGCGGTGCACCAGGCCGCCGACCAGCTGAGCCTGATCGAATCGCTGAGCAGCGAGCTTGGCCAGCAGCGCGCGTCGCTCGATGCCGCCGAAGAAGCCTACCGCCTGGCCGAGGAACGCTACCGCGCCGGCCTGGCCGGGTACCTGACGGTACTCAATGCCGAAACCGAAGTGCTCAACGAGCGCCGTCAGCAGCTGGATCTGAGCGCCTCGCTGGCACTGGCGCGGGTAACGCTGCTGTTGGCGGTCGGCGGCAGCTACCAGTATTCGGCACCGCACAGCATCGCCGCCGCGCGCTAAAGGCGCGACCCGCGGCCAACATTCAAGTACCGAGAATCCCATGGACGAACCCACGCCGCCTACGCCGCCCACGCCGCCCACGCCGCCCGCACCGGCCAGGAACCACACCCGAAATCGCGCCCTGCTGATCCTTGCGGTGGTGGCGCTGGTCGCTGGACTGGCGTGGCTGGCGCACCTGCTGCTGGTTGGGCGCTATTACCAGAGCACCGACGACGCCTACATCAGCAGCGATCTGGTGCAGGTCACCAGCGACGTGCCCGGCACGGTGATCGCCGTGAACGTGGACGACACGCAGAGCGTCGAGCGCGGACAGCTGCTGGTCAGGCTCGATCCCGCCGATGCGCAGGTCGCGATCAACGGCGCCGAGGCGCAGCTGGCGCGCGCGGTGCGCAACGTGCGCGGGCTGTTCGCGCAGCGCGAGCAGCTGCAGGCGCTGATTGCGCAGCGTGTATCGGACCTGAAGCGGGCGCAGGATGACCTGGATCGCCGCCAGGGACTGTTGTCCGACGGCGCGGTCTCCGGCGAGGAGCTATCGCATTCGCGCGATGCGGTGGCGGTGGCGCGTGCCGGGCTGGACGCGGCGCGCGAGCAGCTCAACGCGACGGAAGCGCAGATCCAGGGCACCACGATCGAGACACATCCGCAGGTGCTCGACGCCGAAGCCGCGGTTCGCAATGCCGCGCTGGCGCTGCATCGCGCCGAATTGCGCGCGCCGGTATCGGGTGTCGTCGCCAAGCGCACCGTACAGCTCGGCCAGCGCGTGGCCGCCGGCAGCCCGCTCATGGCTCTGGTGCCGCTCGATGACGTGTGGGTGGACGCGAATTTCAAAGAGGTACAGTTGCGCGCCATGCGCGTGGGACAGCCGGTGAAGCTGCACGCGGACCTGTATGGCAGCGACGTGGTGTTCCACGGGCGGGTCGCCGGTCTGTCCGCCGGCAGCGGCAGCGCCTTCGCGCTGCTGCCGGCGCAGAACGCTTCGGGCAACTGGATCAAGATCGTGCAGCGCCTGCCGGTCCGCATCACGCTTGATCCGCAGGAACTCAAGGCGCATCCGCTGCGCGTGGGCCTGTCGATGGTCGCGGAGGTTGACGAGCACGACACCTCCGGGCCGGTGGTGTCGACCCAGGTGCGCAACGTGCCGCAGCCGACGCAGGCCAGCGCCGGCGACGACCCTGAGGTGCAGGCACGCATCGATCGCATCGTGACGCTCAATGCGGGCCGCGACGGCGGCCAGTCCGTAGCGCGCGCGGCCACCGCGCCGATGCAGTGAACGCGCAGGCCGACGCCGTAGCGCTCAGCGGCGGCGCCCGCGGGCTGGTGGCGCTGGCGCTGGCACTGGGCACCTTCATGCAGGTGCTGGATACCAGCATCGCCAATGTTGCCATTCCGACCATCGCCGGCAACCTCGGGGTATCGAGCGATCAGGGCACCTGGGTGATCACATCGTTTGCGGTCAGCAACGGCATATCGGTACCGCTCACCGGCTGGCTGATGCAGCGCTACGGCGTGGTACGTACCTTCGTTCTGTCGGTGCTGGCTTTCACGGCCGCATCGTTTCTGTGCGGTGCGGCCTGGAGCCTGTCGTCGCTGGTAGTGTTCCGGGTGCTTCAGGGTGCGGTATCCGGGCCGATGATCCCGGGCTCGCAGGCGCTGCTGCTGCGGCTGTTCGGACCGGCGCGCGCCGGTACCGCATTGGCGATCTGGTCGATAACCACGCTGGTGGCGCCGGTTGCCGGCCCGGTGCTCGGCGGCTACATCTCCGACGACTGGAGCTGGCCGTGGATCTTCTACATCAACGTGCCGGTCGGAGTGCTGTCGGGATTTGTCTGCTGGCACTTCCTGGGACGGCACGACACGCCGACGCGCCAGTTGCCGATCGATACCGTGGGGCTGGGGCTGCTGATGCTCTGGGTGGGTGCGCTGCAGGTCATGCTCGACAAGGGCAAGGACCTGGACTGGTTCGGCTCACCGGTCATCGTGTCACTCTGCGTCGTTGCCGTGATTGCTTTCATCGCCTGGCTGATCTGGGAGCTGACCGAGCGCTATCCGATCGTCGACTTGTCGCTGTTCACCCGGCGCAATTTCACCCTGGGTACCATTGCGTTCTGCATTGGCTATGCGGTGTTCTTCGGCAACATCGTGCTGCTGCCGTTGTGGCTGCAGACTCAACTGGGCTATACCGCGACCTGGGCTGGATTGGTGGCGGCGCCGGCGGGGCTGGTGTCAGTGCTGGTGGCGCCGTTCGTTGGCCGCATGGTCGGCAAAGTCGATGCGCGCCTGCTGGGTACGGTTGGCTTCCTGAGCTTTGCGATTTCGTTTTTCATGCGATCCGAGCTCACCGCGGATGCGAGCTTCTTCGCGTTCGTAGTGCCGCAACTGGTGATGGGTATCGGCATGGGGACATTCTTCGTCGCGATGATTTCCATTCTGCTCGACGGCGTGCCGCCGGAGAGGGTGCCGTCGGCCTCCGGCGTGTCGAACTTCATACGCATCGTTGCCAGCGCGTTTGCCACCTCGATTACCACCACGTTCTGGGATCGCGACGAGGCGCTGCATCAGACCCACCTGGCGGAGAGTTCGAGTGTCTACAGCCCGAACCTGCAGGCCTCGATCAATGGGCTGCAGGCTCTCGGTATCAGCAATGATCACACCGCGATTGGCGTGTTGTCCCAGGATCTGATCCACCAGGCCTACCTGCTGTCGTCGCTGGATTATTTCCGCATCTCGGGCTGGCTGACGCTGGCGCCGCTGATCCTGGTGTGGCTCGCGCGCCGGCCGCGCAGCGCGCAGCATGCAGCCGCGGAGTAGGGCCGCGGACCGCTCGAATGGACAGGCATATAAATGCACCGATAAGGAGTACAGCATGAGCCGGGATGAAGTCACCGAGAAAATCATCGCCACCAAAGTCAGGCAGGGCCTGAAGTGGGCCGACGTGGCGGCCAAGGTCGGGCTGAGCAAGGAGTGGGTCACCGCCGCCTGCCTGGGTCAGATGACACTCAATGCGCAGCAGGCGGCTGTGATCGGCGAGATCTTCAGCCTGAGCGAGCAGGAGCGCAAATGGCTGACGGTCGTGCCCTACAAGGGTTCGCTGCCTACCAGCGTGCCGACCGATCCGCTGATTTACCGCTTCTATGAGCTGGTCACTGTGTACGGCACTACCATCAAGGAGCTGATACACGAGGAGTTCGGCGATGGCATTATGAGCGCGATCGACTTCACGATGGAACTCACGCGTGAGCCCGACCCGAAGGGCGATCGGGTGCGCATCGGCATGTCCGGGAAATTCCTGCCGTACAAGACCTACTAGTCCATCAACGCCACGCTTTTGACCTGCGCGTACAGCGCAAGGCCGGGGGCGATTGCCAGTTGTACCACCGAGCGTTGGGTGATGCGGGCCAGCAGCGGCCGGCCGCCGACGTCGATCCGTACCAGGCGCTGCGCTGGATCGCGATCGTCGGTTACATCCATGACACGGCCCGGCAGGATGTTGGTGATGCTGGTGTGCTCGGGTGGCTCGAGGGCCAGGCTCACGTCGCGGGCATCGATGCGCACCCGGACCGGCTGGCCGACCGGCGCCGCTCGCAGTGAGATCGCGAGCCGACCGGCGGCAGTGTCGACATAGCTCAGATGATATCGAGGATCGTGTTCCGCGATTACGCCGTCGAAGATGCTGCCGGCCTCCTCGAGGTGTGCCAGAGGCAGGTCAGGGCGGGTCAACATCTCGTGGATCGAACCGAATGCGCGTACCCGGCCCGCCTCCAGCAGCGCAATGTGATCGGCGATGCGCATGACTTCGCCGATCTCGTGGCTGACGTAGATGATCGGAATCGACAGTTCATCGCGCAGCCGCTCCAGATGCGGCAGGATTTCGCGGCGACTCGCCAGATCCAGGCTCGACAGCGGTTCATCCATCAACAGCAATTGCGGGCTGGTCAGCAGGGCGCGCGCAATGGCGACCCGCTGCCGTTGACCCCCCGATAGCTGGTCGGAGCGGTGCTTAAGCAGGCTCTCCAGCCCCATGTAGCGCACTGCCTGGTCAAAACCGATACGGCGCTGCGCTGCCGGCACGCGGCGCAGGCCGTATTCCAGGTTGCCCCGTACGTTGAGATGGGCAAACAGGCTCGATTCCTGAAACACATATCCCAGTGGCCGCCGGTGGGTGGGCAGGAACCGGCGCTGGTCCTGCCAGACCTCGCCATTGAAGCGCACCGATGCCCGCGCCACACGCTCGAGTCCGGCAATGCAGCGCAACACGGTGGTCTTGCCGGAACCCGAGCGGCCGAATAATGCCGTGATCCCACGGCTGGGCATTTCGCATTCGACCTGCAGCAGAAAATCCGCGCGTGACCAGGCGATGTCGAGCGCCAGGCTCACGCGACGGCTGCGACTTCGGCGCGCGACCGATTAGCGCTGTAGACGATCAGCAGCAGGATGAAGCACGCAACCAGCAGGGTGA
The DNA here is from genome assembly GCA_003132025.1 of Gammaproteobacteria bacterium. Classification (GTDB taxonomy): domain Bacteria; phylum Pseudomonadota; class Gammaproteobacteria; order Steroidobacterales; family Steroidobacteraceae; genus FEN-1191. The sequence continues at coordinate 12,365 of PKWJ01000043.1, read as the reverse complement.
TCGACAGGCGTTGCGCACCGCTGTAGTCCAACGCTTCGACGTGATTGAAAATCACGATCGACGCGGTTTGCGTGCGTCCCGGGATGTTTCCGCCGAGCATCAGCACCACGCCGAATTCGCCCAGGGTGTGGGCGAACGCCAGCACCGATCCGGTGATGAAGCCGCGTCGCGCGAGTGGTACCGCGACCGTGAAGAAACGATCCCAGGGCCGGGCACGCAGCGTCGCCGCGACCTCGAGTGCGCGCGTGCCGACCGCGTGGAACGCAGCCTGCAACGGCTGTATGACGAATGGCATCGAATACAGCATCGACCCGATCACCAGGCCGCCAAAGCTGAAGCTCAGCGGTTGCAATCCCAGGTGATGCATCAACCTGCCGCCCCAGCCGTACGGTCCGAGAAACAGCAGCAGGTAGAATCCCAGCACGGTCGGCGGCAGCACCAGCGGCAGGGCCGCCATGGCCTCGCCGAGCACCCGCAACCGCGAGCGCGTGGTCGCCAGCCACCAGGCTAGCGGCGTGCACAGCAGCAGCAGCAATGCCACGGTCACAGCCGCAAGCTTCAGGGAAATCCACAGCGCGACCAGATCGTCAGGGGAATAGAAGCTCGCGATCATTCCGCGATATGGTAACCGGCCGCTTTGATGCCGGCGATGGCCTGCGGATCGGCTCGCAGCCACTTCAGGAACGTCTCTGCGAGCGCACGTTTGCTGGTGCGCGTGAGTATCACGGCGTCCTGCTGCAGCGGTGTGTACAGCGCCTGCGGCGGCAACCAGTACGATCCGGAGATCGCATTGCGGTCGCTGACCTGGGATAGCGCCACGAACGCCATGTCGACGTTGCCGGTGGCGGCAAACTGCCAGGCCTGATTGATGTTCTCGCCCACCGCCAGTTTCTTGTCCTGGTTCAGTTGCTGCCACAGGCCAAGGGCGGTCAGCACCTGCTGTGCCGCCGTTCCATATGGGGCATTGCGCGGGTCGGCGATGCCGATCATGTGAAACGCGCCGCCCCGCAGTACCTTGCCGTCGCGGTCGACCACATCGGGTTTCGGGCTCCACAACACCAGCGTGCCGATGGCGTAGGTGAAGCGGCTGCCGGCAAGCCCCAAGCCCTCGGCTTCAAGCTGTTTCGGTCGGTCGCTGTCGGCCGACAACAGCACATCGAACGGCGCGCCCTCCCGGATCTGGGTGTAGAACTGTCCGGAAGACCCCGAGCTCAGCAGCAGCTTGTTGCCGCTCGCCTGTTCGAATTTCGGCGCCAGCTTCTGCAGCGTGGCGAAGAAATTGGCGGCGACAGCGACATTGAGCTCCTCGGCCCGCACCGCCGGCGCCGACAGCCCCGACAGCGCGACCAACAGGCACAGCAGGGCGAGCATGCGTGTGCCAAGCCGCATACTGTGCCGCGCCGGCTCAGTCATTGACGGCGATCAGCACGTGGGAGGATTTGATCAGCGCGGTGCACTGGGCGCCCTTGACCAGATTCAGCTCCTTCAGCGCGTCATTGGTGACGATGGCGGTCAGCACGCGGCCCCCCGGCAATTCAATCTTGACCTCGCCGTTGACCGAGCCCGGGATGACCGCAGTGACCGTCCCACGCAGCTGGTTGCGCGCGCTGACGCGCAGATTCGCGTCCGGCGACAGTACGATGAAACTGGCCTTGATCAACGCCACGGCGTGGCGCCCCGGCTTCAAGGCCAGATCCTCGACCGCATCGTTGGTGATGTTGGCGAAGATGTGCAGGCCGCCGCCCAGATCAAGGATGACATCGGCATTGACTGCGCCCTTGCGCACCTCGCGCACGATGCCGCGAAATTGATTGCGCGCACTGGTCTTCATGGTAATGGCCTTCATGAGTTCGTCGAGCTTGCCGAAGTCATGCACCTGGGCCTGCATTTGTGCCACCAGCTGCTGGTAGCCGGATTCCAGCAGGCGGTACAGGCGCACCAGCGTACGGCCGTGCTCGGTCAGGTGGCTGCCGCCGCCGTGCTGGCCGCCGGTGGCGCGGATCAGTAGCGGTTTGTCGGCCAGATTGTTCATCGCATCGACCGCATCCCACGCCGCCTTGTAGCTCAGCCCGACGTCTTTCGCCGCATGCGTGATCGAACCCATGCGATCGATACTTTCCAGCAGCGCAATGCGACCGGCGCCGACATATTTCTGTCCCTTGCGCTCGAGCCACAGGCCGCCGTGGATGGCGATTGATGCAGATTTGACCTTTGGCATGCAGCTGCGCTCAGCCGGCCGCCGTGATGGTGAGCCGAACGCCGGCGCTGGGCGCGCCGCTCAGTTGCAGCAGCAGCTCGCGTCCGGCCGGAAGCGAGTACTGAACGATCTTGTGCGGCGCCAGGCACCCTGACCGGCCCTGGAAGTCGGCCGAATCGATCATTTTACCGTCGGCCACGATGTCGATCCACACCGGCTGATCCGCCGACACCCGGTAGCTGCCGGGCTGCGGAAGCGAGAGACGCGCCAATCCGGCGTAGCTGCCGTCGACAGCGGTCTTCTTGCCGGGTGGCAGCGCCAGCGTCACCTCGGCAGCTGCTGGCAGCTGCAGCTGGTAGAGCCGGTTGGGCTCCAGCCGCGGCGCCGACGCAGCGTCGTGGCCGGCGGCGACGGCTTGCGGGGTGGTGGCAAACAGCGCGCGTTCATGCTCGACGTTCCAGGAAAACCTGGCGCACGGGTCATCCTGCGCCGAGGCGAGACTCGCCGCCAGGCTCAGCGCCAGCGTCGCGCACGACCTCGCAGCCCACCGCTCTTGCGTCATATGGGCTGTAATATAGCGGGATTCGAGTTCTGAAGAACGACCGTCGAACCCGTCGGCAGGCTAATCGATGCCCGCGCGCTGGCTGCGCCGCTCCAGCAGCAGCACGTCACGCCACTGTCCAGCCAGCGGCCCGAAGCTCATTCGGCCCAGGCGGCGGCGCAGCCCCAGCACTTCGAAACCGAGTGCCTGATGCAGAGCAGTGCTGGCGCGATTCTCCGGGAAGATGCCAGCCTGCAGCGTCCAGTAGCCGCGCTCCTCGGACTGTGCAATCAGTGCCATCAGCAGTCGGCGTCCGGCACCGCGCCGCTGGCATGATGGCGCAACATACACGCTGACCTCACCGACGCCGGCGTATACGCAGCGGCTCGAGACGCCGGCCAGCGCTGCCCAGCCTGCCGGTGTGCCGGCGTCGACGGCCACCAGGCACAGCTCGGGCACATGACCCGCCAGCCACTGCCCGAAGGAGTCGGGAGCGCGGCTCTCGAAAGTGGCATGGCCGGTGTCGATTCCGGCCTGATAGATCGCGCGCACCGCCGGCCAGTGCTGCGCCTGCATCGGCTCAATGATCACCGGCTGCAAAGCGCATCGACAGGTCGATGGCGTCGATATTCTTGGTCAGCGAGCCGACGGAGATGTAGTCGACTCCCGTGGCAGCGATCGCCGGCACACCCTCGAGTGTGACGCCGCCGGAGCATTCCAGCAGTGCCGGCTGTGCATGCGCGCGATTGAGCGCCACCGCGGCGCGCATGGTGTCGAGCTCGAAATTATCCAGCATCACCAGTTCGGCGTGGGCATCGAGCGCAAGGCGCAGCTGGTCGAGATTTTCGACCTCCACCTCGACCCGCACCCCGGGCGACTGGGCTCGCGCGGCGCTCACCGCCGCGCCGATCGAGCCGGCGGCGGCAATGTGGTTCTCCTTGATCAGCACCATGTCATACAGGCCCAGACGATGATTGCTGCCGCCGCCGCAGCGCACGGCGTATTTCTGCGCGCTACGCAGCCCCGGAATGGTCTTGCGGGTGTCGAGGATACGGCAGCGCGTGCCATGCAGTGCTTCGACGTAGCGCCGGGTGATGCTCGCGGTGCCGGACAGCAGTTGCAGGAAATTAAGTGCCGTGCGCTCGCCGGTCAGAATCGGGCGGGCGGGGCCGGACAGCTCGCATAGTATGGAGTTGGCAGGCGCGCGCGCGCCTTCGGTGATGAGCCACTCGATCCGTACTGCCGGATCGAGCTGGCGGAAAGTCTCGTCGAACCAGGGCGTGCCGCAGATGCTAGCGGCCTCGCGGCACAGCACCCGCGCCCGGGCCTGCTGCCGGGCTGGAATCAGCGCCGCGGTGACATCGCCCGATCCGATGTCCTCGCGCAGCGCGCGGGACACCTGATCGGGCAGGTCGGCGGGCAGCTGGTTCAGAACGGCAATGGGTGATTGGAGGCACCCATGCACAGCAGCAATGGAATCGACAGCACAAAGTTGGTGCGCGACGCCATGGCCGCGATCTTGCGCGCCTTGGCCTTCTCCTCATCGGTGGCCGGCACAATGCCGAGAATCTTCTTCTGGTTCGGCCAGATCAATGCCCAGACATTGAACAGCATGATGGTGCCGAGCCAGCCGCCGATGCCGATCACCAGGCCGTAGTAATCCTGGCCCAGGTGTCCGAGGCTGATCGCATTGCCCAGATTGTTGGCGCGCGCCAGATACCACACGCCGCTGAGCCAGGTGACCAGCGCCGACCAGCGGAACCAGAGCAGGGCGCGCGGAGCGATGTATTTGGTGACACCGGCGCCCCCCGGACCGCCCTTGTCGGCCGCCGCGGCAGCCAGCCCCGGCGTCTGCACGACATTAAAGTAGTACAGCAGCCCGATCCACATGACACCGGCGAGGATATGAATCCAGACGGCCAGCCCCAGTTCCGCGAAGCCGGTCGGCGGAATGGCCAGGGCGATGATCAGGGCCAGGATGACGCCGGTGAGGATGGCGCCACGCACGGAATTGAGGGGATTCATGTCGACCTCGCTTAAGTTGTTGTTCTGCTTGACCGCCGCATAAAAAATGCGGTTTGAAGAATAGGCCAGCGCCCCCCATAATTCAACGCATACATCAAGGCAGGTGAATGACGATGGAAGTGACCGATCGGATCCGCAAGGAACTGGCTACCGCGCCGGTAGTGCTGTTCATGAAGGGCAACCCCGACTTCCCGCAATGCGGGTTTTCGGCCCAGACGGTTTCTGCGCTGCGCAACCTTGGCGCACAGTTTCATTACGTCAATATCTTCGATGATCCGGAGCTGCGTGAGGCTCTGAAGCGCCACTCGAACTGGCCGACCTATCCCCAGCTGTACGTGAAGGGCGAGCTGATCGGCGGCTGCGATATCGCGCTCGATATGTATCGCAGCGGCGAGCTGAAGCAGCTGCTGCAGGAAGCCGGGGCGCTGGCGGCCGTTCCCGCCTGACGTGTGGCGTGTGCGCGGCCGCGTCGCGGTCGCGCTTAGACGTCGGGCCGGCGCAGCGGCGCGGCGAGATAACAGCCGAACTCCCGGGCGAAATCCACGGATACGCGGGCGTGTACCCGGCCCTGGCGATCAAGAAACTCGGCGTGATCATCCAGTGGAACAAAAGCCCCATGCCAGACATTGGGGTGGATATACAGGCCACGACTGCCGTCGCAGCAGAATGTCACGAAGCGTTGCGGCGTGACGTCGTCGCCTGGCAGGGCCAGCGGCACCACGAAGCTTTGGCCGCGCATCGGATAGATGAGTTGGCCGCCGTCGGGATGATAATTCGCGCGCCAGATCAGGGCGCGTTGCCGCACGGTCGCAGGTCCGCTGCTGGTCGCCTCGTCCGGCCAGTTGCTCCAACCAAATAGGTAGCTGTCTCCGACGGCGTTATTGCGGGCGTACAGGGTTTCGCCTTTCCACCAGAATTCGAATACGCCCTCGGTGACTCCGCCCTGGTCCCCGGAATTGGCGTCGATCGGTCGCCAGCCCTGCGCCGGCCAGCGCACGATCTCGATCGGAAATGCATGCGGGTCATCCACCAGGCAGCCGTAGCCTTGCAAGCTGTCCTGGCTGGCAGCGACAAAAGGTGTCTCATGCAGGCGCCGTACGCCGGTGGTCGGCACGTAGGAGAGTTCACCTACACTGAAATCCACGTCAGTTGTGTCCTCTAACTCAGCGGCTCCAGACCCGGCTCATCCTCCGGCTCGGGAGGCGATGCCACAAGTTCCTGCCAGCCCAACAGGCGCGCCCGCTGCTCGGCACGCGCGTAGCTGTCCGCAAGTTCGTTGCAGATCAGGCAAAACAGGTCCGCCGTGCGCTCGGCATCATAGGTGGCCGAGTGGGCCGAAGCCTTATCCCACGTCAGCCCTGCAACCACCAGGGCCTTGGCCAGCACGGTCTGGCCCAGCGCCGCGCCGGCCAGCGTCGCGGTATCAAAGCATGAGAACGGATGGAACGGATTGCGTTTGATGCCGGTGCGCAGCACGGCGGCATTCAGGAACGCCAGATCGAACGCGGCATTGTGTCCGACCAGCACCGCGCGCCGGCATCCGTGGCTGCGGATCGCGGTGCGTACGGCGCGAAAGATCCGCTGCAGCGCGTCGCTTTCGTCAATGGCCGGGCGCAGTGGATGCCACGGATCGATCTTGTTGACCAGCAGCGACGCAGGATCGAGGCGCGAGTTCTCGAACGGCCGCACGTGATAGGAATGCGTTTCGCCGCGATGCAGACGGCCATTCGGATCGATGTCGATGAGCACCCCGGCGATTTGTAACAGGGCGTCGGTGCGAGGCTGAAATCCACCGGTCTCGACATCGACCACGACCGGCAGGAATCCCCGGAAGCGCCGCACCATCAGCGGCGGCGCGGACGCAGGTGCTACCGATGCTGGCGGCGCGACAGCCGCATCATACGGCGGCGGCGTCTCGGTCATGCGGGCGCGCTCTGCAGCCGCCAGGCGATCGGTTCGCCGGCGCGCAGCGGCACCAGCTCGCCGCCATCGTATGGATAGCTGGCCGGAGGCGACCAGGGCTCGCGCACCAGACTGATCTCATCCTGGTTGCGCGGCAGGCGGTAGAAATCCGCGCCGTACTCGGAGGCAAAGCCCTGCAGCCGCGGCAGAATGCTCTCGGTCTCGAAGATCTCGGCATAGAGCTCGATGGCGGCATGGGAAGAGAACACGCCCGCGCAGCCACAGGCGGATTCCTTGGCCGCACGCGCGTGCGGCGCGCTGTCGGTACCCAGGAAGAATCGTATATCACCGCCGGCGAGCGGTTCCAGCAGTGCGCGCCGATCGGCCTCGGTCTTGAGCACCGGCAGGCAATACAGGTGCGGGCGCAGTCCGCCGGCGAACAATGCATTGCGGTTGTGCAACAGGTGCTGTGGCGTGACCGTGGCGGCGATACCGGGCCGTGCCGAGCGCACGAATTCGACCGCCGCGCGCGTGGTCACATGCTCGAACACGATCCGCAGCTGCGGCCAGCGCTCGGCGAGCGGCGCCAGTACCCGGTCGATGAATCGCGCCTCGCGCTCGAACACGTCGACCTGCGCGTCAGTGACCTCACCGTGTACCAGCAGCGGCAGGTCGAGCGCCGTCATCGATGCCAGCGCCGGCTCGAGTCGCGCGATGTCGGTGACGCCGGCTTCGGAGTGCGTGGTCGCGCCGGCCGGATAAAGTTTGCAGCCGAAGATCGCGCCGCTGGCATGCGCGTGTTCGATCTCCGCACCGCTAGTGTGATCGGTCAGGTACAGCGTCATCAGCGGCTGGAACCTGGCGCCTGGCGGCAGCGCCGACAGTATGCGTTCGCGGTACGCCAGGGCCAGCGCCGTGTTGGTGACCGGCGGCGCAAGGTTGGGCATCACGATGGCGCGCGCAAAGCGCTTGCTGGTGAACGGCAGTACCGCGCGCAACGCTGCGCCGTCGCGCAGATGCAGATGCCAGTCATCGGGGCGGCGCAGCCGCAGCTCGCGCGTCATGCGGCCGGCAGGCGTTGCTGCAGCTTGACGCTTAGTAGCAGCTCCAGGGCGAAGCGCACGCCAAAGCCGGTGATCTCGGTGCCCACATGCGCCAGGCCCCCGCGCCGCGTAGCCGACGACAGGTCAACGTGCACCCAGGCATTGTCGTCGCCGATGAATCGCTTCAGAAAGCGCGCCGCGAGGATGTGATCACCCTTGCCCTCGACGTTGCATTGCATGATGTCGGCCACCGGGCTTTCCAGATCACTGTCGAAGTCCTCGTCGAGCGGAAAGTTCCACACCCGCTCGCCGCTGCTGACGCCCGCTGCCACCAGGGCGGCGGCCAGCTGCGGCCGATTGGTGAATACACCACTGTAGCGTTCGGTCAATGCGTTCACGCAGGCGCCGGTCAGGGTGGCAAAATCGATGGTCAGGCGCGGATGCGTGCGCGCGGCCAACGCCAGCGTGTCGGCGAGCACCATGCGGCCCTCGGCGTCGCTGTGGATCACCTGGATGGTGGTGCCATTGCTCGCCCGCACCACTTCCTGTGGCCGGTAGGCGCTCGGGCCGATATTGTTCTCGGTGATCGCGAGCCACGCGTCGGCGTTCATCGGTGCCCGCAGCTCCGCCAGTGCCACCAGCGTGGCCACGGCCACCGCGCTGCCGGCCATGTCGGTGTGCATGTCGAGCATCGAGCGATGGCTCTTGAGATTGATGCCGCCGGTGTCGAACAGGATGCCCTTACCCACGAGCGCGACGTCGGGCGAGCGGCCGGCGTTGCCGCGCACCCGTTTGCGGCCGCGCCAGCGCAGGTGGGCAATGCCGGCGGTGCGCGCGGCGTTGCTGCGCGCCACGGCGAGGAAAGCGCCGGCGCCCAGACGCTGCAGCCGTGCCTGCGAGTACCAGGTGAGGCGCAGGCGATGGCGACGCGACAATTCGACCAGCGCCCGACGGTAGGCGCCGGCGTCGAGCTTATTGGGCGGCAGCGCCGTCAGTGCGCGCACCAGGTTGGCGGCGCGCGCGCTGGCCGCGATGCGATCCACATCCAGTATCGGCGCCGCATACAGCTCGATCGCCTTCAGGCGCCAGCGATCCGGACGCCGGCTGCGGAACACCGGCAGTGCGAAGCTCTCGGTCCAGGCCGCGGTCAGCAAGGCCTCATACCACAGCGCCGCATCGGCCACGGCGCCGCCGACCAGAAATCCGATGCGTTCGGGCTTGCGCGCTGCCAGTTCGCGCATGAGCTTACCGGCGAGGGTAAGGCGTTCGAAACTGCTGGCGCCAGCCTTGACGTAGCCCAGTTGCGCCAAGGTCTGACGGCCGTTGGCCAGCGTGGTGCTGCGCCACGCCAGTGCCGCCGGCTTGGCGCGCGCGTGCAGGTCCAACCAGCGCCGCGCCTCCGGCAGTCGCCGCAGCAATGCGACATCATTGGGGCCGGCGAGCACTACCAGTGCATCGAGGCCGGCAGTGCGGCGCTCGTTGGGCAGCGCTCGACGCCGCTGCAGTTCCGGCAGGGTGCAGTCGGGCAGCGTCATTTCAGACGGCCTCCATCGACCGCCGCCATTGCTTGACCATGCTAATTAAAACTCGGATCATGCCGGCCGCCCAAGGCGGGGCCGGTGCGCCTGCGCGATCCTAACACAGCGTCGCGGGAAGCTTTTTCGCCAGCGCACGCGGTTTCCGAAAAGCACTAGAATTGCACCTATGAACGACGTGACACCCCCCCAGGACGTGACAGCGTCCCAGGATCTGGACCCGGTAGAGACGCAGGAATGGCTGGAATCGATCGAATCCGTGCTGCGTGCGCAGGGCCCGGAACGTGCGCACTTCCTGATCGAGCGGCTGATCGACCGCGCCCGTCGCTCCGGGGCCTATCTGCCGTACCGGCCCAACACCGCCTACGTCAATACGGTATCGGTGGGTCAGCAGCCGGAGTACCCGGGCGATCGGGCGCTCGAACGGCGTATCGAAGCCTTCATCCGCTGGAATGCGATTGCGATGGTGGTGCAGGCCAATCGCAAGTCCGCCGAATACGGCGGACATCTGGCCAGCTACGCATCGTCGGCGACGCTGTACGAGGTGGGCTTCAATCATTTCTGGCGCGCACCGACTGACAAGCATCCCGGCGACCTGGTGTACATCCAGGGCCACTCGTCACCCGGCGTCTACGCGCGCGCTTACCTGGAAGGCCGCCTGAGCGATGAGCAACTGGCGCACTTTCGCCAGGAGGTCGGCGGGCGCGGATTGAGTTCCTATCCGCATCCGTGGCTGATGCCGGATTTCTGGCAGTTCCCGACCGTATCGATGGGCCTGGGGCCGATGATGGCCATCTACCAGGCGCGGTTCATCCGCTACCTGGAAAACCGCGGCCTGGTGGCGCCTTCGGATCGCAAGGTGTGGGCGTTCTGCGGCGACGGTGAAATGGATGAGCCGGAGTCGATGGGCGCATTGACGATGCCGGTGCGCGAGGGCCTCGACAACCTGATTTTCGTGGTCAACTGCAACCTGCAGCGGCTGGATGGTCCGGTGCGCGGCAATGGCAAGATCATCCAGGAGCTGGAGGCGGCGTTCCTGGGCGCCGGCTGGAATGTCATCAAGGTGATCTGGGGCTCGCGCTGGGATCCGCTGCTGGCGCGCGATACCCGCGGCATCCTGCAGCGCGTGATGGAGGATTGCGTTGACGGTGAGTATCAGAATTTCAAGGCCAAGGGCGGCGCTTACACACGCGAGCATTTCTTCGGCAAGGATCCGGCACTTAAGGAAATGGTGGCCAACATGTCGGACGAGGACATCTGGCGCCTCAATCGCGGCGGGCACGATGCGCTCAAGGTGTTCGCCGCCTACCAGGCGGCGGTGAATACCAAGGGACCCCCGACCGTGATCCTGGCCAAGACGGTGAAGGGGTTCGGTCTGGGCAAGGTGGCCGAAGGGCAGATGGTTGCGCACCAGCAGAAGAAACTGGATCTGGCTGCGGTGCGCGAGTTGCGCGATCGCTTCAACATTCCGGTATCGGACCAGGACCTGGAGGATCTGCCGTTTCGCAAGCCGGCGCCGGATAGCGACGAGATGCGCTATCTGCAGACCCACCGCAAGAATCTCGGCGGCTACCTGCCGCAGCGCAGGCCGACCGCGCCGCCGCTCACGGTGCCGCCGCTGGAAGCGTTCAAATCGATCCTGGAAGGCACGGCGGAGCGCGAAATTTCCACCACCATGGCGTTCGTGCGCATCCTCACGGTGCTGCTCAAGGACAAGGGCATCGGCAAGCACATTGTGCCGATCGTGCCGGACGAGGCGCGCACTTTCGGCATGGAGGGCCTGTTTCGCCAGATCGGCATCTACTCGGCGGTCGGACAGCTCTACACGCCGGTGGATGCCGAGACGCTGATGTCGTATCGCGAGGATCGCAAGGGACAGATGCTCGAGGAGGGCATCAACGAGGCCGGCTCGACCTGTTCGTGGATTGCGGCGGCGACCTCCTATGCCAATCACGGCATTGCCATGGTGCCGTTCTATGTCTACTACTCGATGTTCGGCTTCCAGCGCGTGGGCGATTTCATCTGGGCGGCGGGCGATATGCGTGCGCGCGGCTTCCTGATGGGCGCGACCGCCGGGCGCACCACGCTGGCCGGTGAAGGCCTGCAGCACCAGGATGGGCACAGCCAGCTGGTTGCAACCACGATTCCGAACTGCCGCGCCTACGATCCGACCTATGCCTATGAACTCGCGGTCATCATCCAGGACGGCATGCAGCGCATGTACGTCCAGAATGAAAGCGTGTTCTATTACATCTCGGTGATGAACGAGAATTATCCGCAGCCGCCGCTGCCGGCCGGCGCCGAAGCGGGCATCGTCAAGGGCGGCTACCTGCTCAAGGGCGGCGGTGAGGGCAAGCTGCGCGCGACGCTGCTGGGCAGCGGCACCATCCTGCGCGAATGCCTTGCAGCCGCCGAGCTGCTCGAGCAGCAGTACGGTGTCATGACGGACGTGTTCTCGATCACCAGCTTCAGCGAGCTGCGGCGCGAAGCGCTCGAGTGCCAGCGCTGGAATCTGCTGCATCCGTCCGAGGCGCCGCGCGTGCCATATGTGCAGACGCTGCTCGCCGGGCGCGAGGGCGCGCTGGTGGCCGCGACTGACTACGTGCGCAACGTACCGGACCAGATCCGGTCGTGGGTGCCGCAGCCGTACGTGACGCTCGGCACCGACGGCTTTGGGCGCAGCGACGCGCGGGCGGAGTTACGTCAGCATTTCGAAGTCGATCGGAACTTCATCGCGCTGGCGGCGCTCAGGTCGCTCGCGGATGCCAAACGCATCGAGCGCAAGACCGTGATCGCGGCAGTGACGAAGCTCGGCATCGATGCCGACAAGGCCGATCCTCTCAACAGCTAAAGCTTCAAGGGGATAGCCTTGGCTTCGAAAGACATCGTCGTGCCCGACCTGGGCGATTTCAAGGACGTGGCCGTCATCGACGTGCTGGTGAAGCCCGGTGACAGTGTGCAGGTCGATACGCCGCTGCTGACGGTCGAGACCGAGAAGGCGACCATGGATGTGCCGTCCCCCGATGCCGGCGTGGTCGAGAAAGTGCATGTCGCCAAAGGCTCGAAAGTTTCCTCCGGCACTCTGATCGCGACTCTGCAGCTCGCCGCCGGGGCCGCCGGCC
>PKWJ01000047.1:52127-94461 GCA_003132025.1 Gammaproteobacteria bacterium | reverse complement strand
CTGCCCGCCGGCCCCGCCAGCAGCGCCAGTACCAGCGTCGCCAGGCAGGCGCTCATCAGCGGTGGCATTCGCCGGCTGCTCATCGGTTCGCAAGTTCGGGCATCATTCACCGATTCTAGGGGACTTGGGCCGCCCATATGAGTTCATCGACCGCACCGACATCGACCGCCGCGCCAAGCGAAAGTGCGCTGGATTTTCTGCGGCTGGACGCCGAGCTAGGCGAGGACGAGCAGCTGGTGTGCGACGCGGTGGCACGCATGGTCGACAAGCGCGTGCTACCGATCATCAGCGAATGCTTTGAGACGGCTCGCTTTCCGCGCGAGCTGCTGCCCGAACTGGCCGAACTGGGTGTCTTCGGCTCGACACTGCAGGGCTATGGCTGTGCCGGCCTCAATGCCGTCAGCTACGGCCTCATCTGCCGCGAGCTGGAGCGCGGCGACAGCGCGCTGCGCAGCTTCGTCTCGGTGCAGTCGAGCCTGTGCATGTACCCGATCCACACCTACGGCAGCGAGCAGCAGAAACANNTGACCGAGCCCCAGGGCGGCTCCGATCCGGCCACCATGGGCACCACCGCGCGCCGCAACGGCGATGGCTGGATACTCACCGGCTCGAAGATTTGGATCACCAACGGCCACATCGCCGACCTTGCGATCGTGTGGGCGCAGACGCCCGATGGCATGCGCGGCTTTCTGGTCGAGCGCGGTACGCGCGGCTTTACCTCGGAGGAGATCAAGCACAAGTTCAGTCTGCGCGCATCGAACACCGGAGCGCTGTTCTTCGACCAGGTGCGGCTGCCGGCCGAGGCCGCGCTGCCGGCAGCGAACGGCATCAAGGCGCCCCTGTCCTGCCTGTCCCAGGCCCGCTATGGCATCTGCTGGGGCGTCATCGGCGCCGCGCAGGCGTGCCTGGCCGAGGCCCTGGCCCACGCCGGCGAGCGCGTGCTGTTCGGCCGCCCGTTGAGCCACACCCAGGCGGTCCAGCTGCGGCTGGCCGAGATGGTGCGCCAGCTCGCCACGGCGCAGCTGCTGGCGCTGCAACTGGGCCGGCAGAAGCAGCGCGACACCCTGAGCGCAGCCCAGATTTCCCTTGGCAAATGGAACAACTGCCGCATGGCCCTGGACATCGCCCGCGACTGCCGTGATCTGCTGGGAGGGGCCGGGATCAGCGTCGAACACGTCGCGATCCGGCACATGCTCAATCTGGAAAGCGTCGTCACCTATGAAGGCACCGAAACGATCCATCAGCTCACGATCGGACGCGCGGTCACGGGAGTCGCGGCGTTCTGATTTCCGTGGCGTAGGGTCGCCGCTACATTTAACTAAATATGTCTCATGGAAGCTGTCGCCACATGGCGACAAATCGAAAATAATTTGCTTGTTCCTTATGGCCTTGCCCGCGACACCGCGTTACTATTCTCAGCACGTTGCTGCGGCAGCAAATGTTGCAGCAAAAATCGGACAGTAAGAGTTTCTCCCGTCTTCCCGATGTTAGAAACCCAGGCTGTCGGGGTGCGCACAGACTGCGGCGAGCCACATTTAACGCCTGCCGCGGGTGTTCGCGGCGCGAATTGACGCGCAGGTCCCGCACTTTCGGGACGGGCCTTTTGGCCAGACACTAAGGTCTGCCAATATTTGGACAGCGCACCCGGACAGACCTGTGTCGTGTGAGGAAATTAAAACCCCGCCGCGCGGGGTTTTTTTTGCGCGTTTAATTCTCACGCGACAGAAATTCAGCGGCGCATTTCCAGCGCTGCACAAACCGCAGCTCATCTGCGATGATCACGGCATGCGAAACACTTATCCTCGGCTCGGTGCGTTGCGCTGGCTCGCCATCGCGCTGTTCGCGATCGTGACGCCGATCGCCTGCGCGCCACCCGCCGAACAGCAGGGAACCGCCGCTGTCATCACGCTCGCCAGTTCCAGTCTGGCCGGCGGCGTCATTCCCAGCAAATACGCCTGTGGCGGCGAGGGCATTTCTCCCGCGCTGTCGTGGACTGCACCGCCGCCCGGCACGCAAAGCTATGCGTTGATCATGACCGACCTGGATGGACCGAAGGGCTTTATCAAACGCCACCTGTTCGTGCACTGGGTAATCTATGGACTGCCGGCGGCAGCGCGCGAATTACCGGAAGGCATACCGGCGTCGCAGCAGCAGCTGGCAGACGGCACTTTCCAGGGCAAGAACGGCAACTACGGCTTGGGCTATGCCGGGCCTTGTCCACCCGGCATTGCGACGCATCGCTACGCGTTGACGCTCTATGCACTAGACATGAAGCCCGACCTGCCCGCGGACGCAAACGAGCAGGCGCTGCGCAGCGCGATGCGCGGCCACATCGTGGGCCGGGGCCAGCTGATCGCGACCTATCACCGCTAGCCTCTGCCACCTCAGCGTGGATCATCAGCAGCTTGCTGCACTCGACATCGCCGGCCCCGGCAGCCGCAGCTACGCATTCATCATCGACTGGCAATATCGTGCGCTGCTGGCGCTGGGGTGGTTCTGCGGCGCCTGGCTCCTGGTCAGGGTCATCGCACTAGGGTCGGACGTCGCTATCGCAAGGCTGCAGTGGTTAGCGGCGCTGATGCCGGCACTCGCCATTTATCTGCTCTACCATCCGGTGCTCGAAGTGCTGATGCGCGGCCGCACACCGGGGAAGCGCCAGGCCGGCGTTCGCATCGTCACGCGCGATGGCGCCACGCCGGACAGCACCGCCCTGCTGGTGCGCAACCTGCTGCGGCTGGTGGACAGCCTGCCGATCTTTTACGTGGTCGGACTGGTGAGCTGTTTCATCACCGAACAGCGCGTGCGTATCGGTGACCTCGCTGCCGGCACAGTCCTGGTACTCGACCACGATAGCGCTGCCAAGTCGCGCGTGCCGCTCGCATCGTCAGACGCGCACAGCGGCCTGACGCCGGCGCTGGTGCAACTGATCCATGACGTTGTGGAGCGCTGGCCATCGCTCGAGGCCGGCAAGCGCGATGAGCTGGCGCGCTCGATCCTGGCGCGCGTGGACAGCGCAACAACGGCCGCGCAGCTTGGGGCCTTAAGCGATGCCGAACTTCTGCAGCGCCTGCGCCGGCTACTCGGAGCTGCGCTGCAGTAGTTCCGCCGCGGCTGGTTCCATCTCGAGCTGCGGTAATTCCTGCTGCGCCAGCCCCTGCACGTCGCCGGCAAATCCAAGCAGCTCCTTCATGCCGGTTGCAATCTGCTTTTCGCGCCGCGCCAGTCGCTGCTCGGACGCGTTGCGCTCCTTCTGCAGATCCTCCTGCATCGCCGCGAACGCCCCGTAGACCGCTTTCAATTTCTGCGCGAACTGCGGCGAGGTCAGATAGTCGTACACGGCTTCCATTTTCTCGCCTTTGCCAGCCGAGATCGCGCGCTGCTTGTGCACCTCCAGCACCCGCTCGCGCAATGCCACGGCCAGCGGGATCGCGGCGCCCCAGCTGCTGACCCACACGTCCTCGTGCAAGCCGAACACCTGGGCCGCCGGCAATGCGGCCGGCAGCACGGTGGTCACCAGGATGCCGACGTCGGCGCCCGCGGCTCGCATGTCCTGCTTGAGCTTCGCCGGCCAGTCGCGCCCCCACTCCTTGGCGCGTTTCGCTTCCCACAGAATAGTGCCGGCCACCTGCAGCGTGCGCGTGGTGACGCGCTGCACCAGGTCGGCGCCGCGCGCGCCCTTGCGCACCTCTTCGAAGGCGTCGACCGGAAACGCCTGGCGCAGCTGCTCCTCGAGCGCCAATTCCAGCACTTCGCCCTGCAGCTGCTGCGAACCCTGGCTGCTCTTCTGCTGCGCTTCGAGCAGCTTGGCGTCGACATCATCGAGCTTCTTCTGCAGCTCCGCCTTCTCCAGATCGGACCGTTCCTTTTCCTGCGCGCGCACCCTGCTCTCGATCTCGGAGCGCCCCGCGTCGAGCCGACGCGCGACTTCCAGCTCGAGCTCCTTGGCCCGATCCTCGAGCGCGGACTTGGAGCGTAGCAGCCGCAGCTCCTGCTCCCGCAGCGCGGCAAGCTGCTGGTCCTGATCGGCCAGGCGCTGCTCGAAGGCCTGCCGGTCCGCCGCCAGCAATTCGTCCGCTTTGAGGCGCGCCGCTGCGGCTACGCTGGAATCGATTTGCCGTTCGCGCGCGCTCAGCGCCGCTTCGCGCTCACCGAGCGCCTTGAGTTGGTCGCCGCTTGCGGCCAGTTCGGCCCGCAACGCCTGCAGCTGCGGCGCGAAGTCGCGCTCGGCCAGTGAGCGTACTTCGCCCAGTGCCCTGGCGTGCGATTGCGACTGCTGCTCGATCAGCTGCTGCAATTGCATGATCTGCTGCTGCGCGGCTTCCGTGTGCTCGGCCGCCATGGCCGCGGCGCGGCGCTCGACTTCGCGCTTGACCTGACCCTCGATGGCCGCGAGCGCGCTGCGGCTGTGCTCCTCGAGGTGCTCGAGCGCCTTGCTGGCAAAGCCCTGCTCGAGGCTGAATTCGCGCTCGCAGGCCGGGCAGCGCACGGTGGTACCCGGCGGCAGCAACAGCTGCGCGGCCGCCGATGCAGGGTTCTCTACAATCTCCTTGGCCATAGTGTCAGCTCGTTGCACGACTGCTTGCGTGCATCAGCTGCCCGGCAGCGATTTGGTGCGTGCAGCCAGATCGCCGCCTTCGCGACGTAGTTTGAAGTCGTAATACATGGCCACCAGCACCGCGGGGATCATCGGCGTCACGAACACCCGCTCGACGGCCGTGACCACCTGATTGTCCATGATCAGGGACTTGGGATCGACACTGTGGACGATGAATACCAGGCCGCCCACGAAACCGAACACCAGCGAGATCACCAGGACGATGACGATGCCGACCGTCAGGATCATGGCGGCGCGCCACCAATGGCCCTCGATCAGGCGCCAGCTGATTCCCAGGGCGCGCACGGTACCCACATCCTCGGCGTACAGCGCCACCATCCACAACTGCAGCCGGCCCCACAGGTAAATCGCAAACACGATCCACGCCAGCACGCCGAGCACGCGCGAGGCCGGGCTGATCGGAATCAGCGCGATGCCGACGGCAGAACAGATGAAAACCACCCATAGCAACACGGCCAGCAGCAGCCAATGCAAGCGATGCAAGGAAGCGCCGATGGCCTGCAGCACCGTCATCGGACCGGCTCCCGCGGCCAGCGCGTTCTGGCAGGCGATGATGGCGCCGAGCAGCAACAGGGAGGCAATACCGGGCAGCAGGAACCAGGTCCACAGCGGCGAGGGCTTGAGCATCTGCCAGATCTGCGCCGGGTCGCGCAACGACTCCAGTGCCGGAAAGCTGCTTATCACGTAATAACTCACCGAGCCCGTGATCACCGAACCGATCAATGCGATCGGCAGGCAGGTGCGAAATGAGGCCCGGTACAGCTTGATGGCATCGTCGATGACGCCGCCGATGGGGCGCGGTGCCGTAGGCTTTACATACATCCCGCAATCTCCCAGCTGCGCAGCGCGTCCAATGCGCTGCCGAGGGTAGCAGAATGGCCCGCGGCTTGACGAATACCGCTCTGATGTGGCGAGCCGATGGAACCTGGCGGAGCGAACCGCGGCCAGCGACACGCTGCCGCCATTGCCACGGGCAAAACAAGCTTATATCGTGGAAATATGCCGAAGATGATTCAGTTGCGTCATGTTCCGGATTCGTTGCACCGTCGACTCAAAGCACGGGCGGCGCTCGCAGGACTGTCCCTGTCGGATGATCTGATTCGGGAAGTGCAAAAGATCGCCGAGCAGCCGACGCCGGAAGAGATGCGCGTGCGTCTACGGCAGCGAATTGCGCACCGTGGCCGCCGCTCGCCTACCGATGTGCTGCGAGCCGAGCGCGACAGCCGTTGATTGTGGCCGACGCCTCGGCGGTTTTAGAGATGGCCTTGAGCCATGCGGAGGCTTCCGCACGAACCTTCAACCGCNNGCGTGTTTCTGGCCACTTCGTTGCGAAATTCAATGATGGTTCGCGACATCCATGTTTCATTGCGCTTGCCGAGGGTTTGCAGGCACCGTTACTGACCTGTGAAGGCAAACTGGCACGTGCGCACGGTCATGAGGCGATGGTGAATCCTCTCGGACGGCTACCCGGACCCGACTAGGACCGGAACAGACGGCTGTACTGCGATTCATGCAGTGCGCTGGCGAGCGCCTGCGAGGGCGTACTGACACCGATGGCCGCATCGCTAAGCGTCAGGCCATGCTCGATGAGCCCCGGCATGGCCGCGGTAAGCCGGTGCAGCAGGCGCTGGCCGGCCGATTGCCCCAGCGGCACCAGCTTGACCGCCGCCAGCACCTGATTCTCGCTCCAGGCCCACAGGTAACCGCTCATCGCATCGCGCGCATCGATGTGCCAGCGCACTGCAGCCAGGCTGAACAGTGTCGCAAACGCCGCCGCCGGCTCGATCCATTCGCCGGCCTCGCTCAGTTCCAGCTCGACCAGCACCCGCGCCAGCGCCCGGCCGAGATGCAGTTCCTGCGCGCGCAGCTCCGAAGTCTCGCGCGCCGCAATCAATTGCGCATTCCAGTGGCGCACATCGGCGATGTCGGAGCGCGTCCAGGCGCGATGCAGGCGCAGCACGATCGGCAGGTCCAGCGTGCCGACCGAAGCGCTGGAGATGCCCTGCAGCCAGTCGAGCGTGGAGGCCTCGTCGTGCACCCAGCCGGCGTGCACCGCGTACTCGAGCCCCTGTGAATACGCGTAAGCGCCCACCGGCAACGCGGGACTGACCAGGTGACACAGGCGCAGCAGCGCCTGCGGGTCGCGATCCGGTGCGCCGTTGTCGCTCATTCATTCGCCGTAGCGCTTAAGCTTGCGCCGCGCTTCTAGTGACCGTGGCCGTGGGAATGACCGTGGCTGTGGGCGCCGTCGGCATCGGCGTGGTAGGCGCCGGCTTCAGGCTCGAACGGCGCCTGCTCGACCATGACGGTAAGCCCCAGCCCCTGCAGCATGTCGTCCAGTACGTGATCGTGGCAGTAGCGCAGCCAGCCCGGTCCGATCTGCAAAGCGACGTGCCGATTGCCGAGGTGATAGGCGGCGCGCGCCAGCGCGCGCGGCTCACCGCTGTGCACGGTCGACACCGTCTCGTCCGCGGCGGCCACCTCGATCACCCGTCCATCGTCGGCCAGCAGCAGATCGCCGCCGCGCAGGATCTGCCCGCGCGCCAGGATGACACCGACATCCTCGCCGCCCACGAGCTGCGCGCGAAACCGGCTGCGGCTGCGCTGCTCGAAAGGTAGCAGCAGACGCGCATCGGCAACGCGTGGCTGCTGCAGGCGCTGTGAGATGGTCAGCATCGCCCGCTGCGCGCTCAAAACAGAAAGTAGCGCTGCGCCAGCGGCAGCACGCTGGCGGGCTCGCAGGTCAGGAGATTGCCGTCGGCGCGTACCTCGTAGGTCTGGGCGTCGACTTCGATGTGCGGCAGGTAATCGTTCAGGATCATGTGGCTCTTGCGCAGGCTGCGCGTATCCATCACCGGCACCAGCCGCTTGGACAGGCCCAGCCGACCACCCAGGTCGCCTTGCAGGGCCGCCTGCGACACGAAGCTCACCGAGGTGGCCGAGCGTGCGCCGCCAAGCGCGCCGAACATGCGCCGGTAATGCACCGGCTGGGGCGTCGGAATCGAGGCATTCGGATCGCCCATCGGCGCCGCCACGATCATGCCGCCCTTGATAATCATCGCCGGTTTGGCGCCGAAGAACGCCGGTCGCCACAGCACCAGATCGGCCAACTTGCCGGCCGCGACCGAACCCACCTCGTGCGCGATGCCGTGCGCGATGGCCGGGTTGATGGTGTATTTCGCGATGTAGCGCCGCGCACGAAAATTATCGTGACGCTCGCTGTCCTGCGGCAGCGCGCCGCGCTGCAGTTTCATCTTGTGCGCGGTCTGCCAGCTGCGGGTGATCACTTCCCCGACGCGGCCCATGGCCTGCGAGTCCGAGGAGATCATCGAGAACGCACCCAGATCATGCAGGATGTCCTCGGCCGCGATGGTCTCGCGGCGGATGCGCGATTCGGCGAACGCCACATCCTCCGGGATGCCCGGATCCAGATGGTGGCACACCATCAGCATGTCCAGATGCTCATCGATGGTGTTGACGGTGTAGGGTCGGGTCGGATTGGTCGAGGACGGCAGCACGTTTGCCACACCACAGGCCTTGATGATGTCGGGCGCATGGCCGCCACCGGCGCCCTCGGTGTGATAGGTATGAATGGTGCGGCCCTTGAAGGCCGCGATGGTGTCCTCGACAAAGCCGCTCTCATTGAGAGTATCGGTGTGGATCGCCACCTGCACGTCGAAGCGATCGGCCACCGCCAGGCAGTTGTCGATCGCCGCCGGCGTCGTGCCCCAGTCCTCGTGCAGCTTCAGGCCCATGACGCCGGCATGTATCTGCTCTTCGAGCGGCTCGGGCAGGCTGGCGTTGCCCTTGCCGAGCAGGCCGAAATTCATCGGCAGCTCCTCCAGTGCCTGGTACATGCGTGCGATGTGCCACGGCCCCGGCGTACAGGTGGTGGCCGCGGTGCCGGCGGCGGGGCCGGTGCCGCCGCCGATCATGGTGGTCACGCCGCTCATCAGCGCATCTTCGACCTGCTGCGGGCAGATGAAATGAATATGCGCATCGACCGCCCCGGGCGTGAGGATCAGGCCTTCCGCGGCGATCACTTCGGTGCCGGCGCCGATCACGATGTCGACGCCGGGCTGAATATCGGGATTGCCCGCTTTGCCGATCGCCGCGATGCGACCGTCCTTGATCCCGACGTCCGCCTTGACGATGCCCCAGTGATCCAGGATCACCGCGTTGGTGATGACCGTGTCGACCACCTCGGCCGCGCCGCGCTGCCCCTGGCCCATGCCGTCGCGGATCACCTTGCCGCCGCCGAATTTGACTTCCTCGCCGTAGATGCTGTGATCGCGCTCGATCTCGATCCATAGCTCGGTGTCGCCCAGGCGCACGCGGTCGCCGGCGGTGGGCCCATACATCTCCACGTAGGCGCGCCGGTCGATATGCTTCACGACAGCGGACCCATGATCTTGCCCTGAAAGCCGTACACCATGCGCTCCCCGGCTAGCGCCACCAGCTCGACGTCGCGCTGCTGGCCGGGCTCGAAGCGCACCGCGGTGCCGGCCGCAATGTTGAGCCGATAGCCGCGCGCCAGCTCGCGATCGAACTGCAACGCGCTGTTGGTTTCGTAGAAATGGTAGTGCGATCCGACCTGGATCGGTCGATCGCCGCGGTTGGCCACCGTGATGCGGCGCGTGTCGCGATCGGCGTTGAGCGTCAGCTCGCCATCCATCACCACCACTTCGCCCGGAATCATCGCGCGCTTTCAGGTAATGGGGTGGTGTACGGTCACCAGCTTGGTGCCGTCGGGAAAGGTGGCCTCGACCTGAACCTCGGCGATCATCTCCGCGACCCCTTCCATGACATCGCTACGCCGCAGCAGCGTGGTGCCGTAGCTCATGAGCTCGGCCACCGTGCGGCCGTCGCGCGCACCCTCGAGGATCGCGGCGGAAACATAGGCGATCGCCTCCGGATAGTTGAGCTGCAGGCCACGCGCCTTGCGCCGCTCGGCCAGCAACGCGGCCGTGAACAGCAACAGCTTGTCCTTTTCGCGCGGTGACAGTTCCATCTAAAGTCTCAGGTCGCCCAGATGCGCGGCGCGATCGCGGCTCGCCCCAGCAGCTGCGGTCGCAGTGCGCGCCACAAGTCGATGAATGCCTGTTTCAGTCGATCGGCGCGCGCCGCCATGCCACGGCAGCACAGCGCCCCGTCCACGAGCGTACAGGCAAGCGTCAGGTCGGCGCAATTCATGGGCGCGGCGGTCGCGCGCGCCACCGAGAGTTCCTGCTCGCCGGCCGGATACGCCAGCCAGGTGCCCAGTGCGCTGTTCCCCGCCAGGCCCCAGCGTGCGGTAAGACAGCTATGCCCGATGTTCAGGCGGTCGAGCAGCAGGGGTGCCGCGCCGCGCCACAGTTCGAGCGACTGGTGCACCGAGCCATGTTCCAAGGAGGCCTGGCTTGCAGGCAATCCCAGGCAGCCGATCTCCCACCCGATAAAGCGCGCGCCGGCGCCGAGGCAAACCCGCGTGCAGAGCGTCGCCGCACTGTTGGGATAGAAGATGTTCTCCTGCGGCAGCCATTCCAGCACGCCGTCGTCCACGGCAAACGTCTGGGTCAGGCACGCGACACGCGGCTCCCCTCCAATCGGCGGCCCACGGCGATAGAACTTGCCGGCCGCAGGCGTCGTCAGTAGCGCGTGCGCGTGATTTCCCACCTCGGCCGCAAGCTGCAATTCGTCGCCGCTGACCACGCCGCCGGGCGGATGCAGCAGGTAGACGTGACAGGGCTCGGCGCTAAGCGCGCCGGGGCCGGCAATAGGCTCAGGATAAAATACCCGCTGCACCAGCAGCGGACCGTAGTGGCGGCGATGCGCCAGGCGCGTGCGCGCGTCGCTGGCCTCAAACTTAAGCTCCAGTCGCGCCTGCCAGCCATCACTGGCCGCCGCTGCCGCCGGCAGGCTCATACCGTCAGATGCGTGCGCACCAGCTCATCGGTCAGCGCGCCGATCTTGCCGGACACTACCAGGCGGCCCTTGTCGAGAATTCGCAGATCGCTGGCGACCCGGCGCGCGAACGGCAGTTTTTGCTCCACCAGCAGCACCGTCAGGTTGGCCTCGCGATTGAGTCGCTGGATGACTTCGCCGATCTCATGCACGATATTAGGCTGAATGCCCTCGGTCGGCTCGTCAAGGATCAGCAGGCGAGGGTCCAGCACCAGCGCGCGCGCGATCGCCAGCTGCTGCTGTTGTCCGCCCGACAGGTCCCCGCCGCGCCGGCGCAGCATCTGCTTGAGCACCGGGAACATCTGAAACAGGTGCTCGGGCAGCTCGCGCAGCCGCGGCCGCCGCACCGCCAGGCCGATGCGCAGGTTCTCCTCCACCGTGAGCTGCGAGAAAATCTCGCGGCCCTGCGGCACGTAACCGATGCGCAGCGGCGCGCGCTCCTCGGCCGCAAGAGCCCGCAGGTCGCGGCCTTCGTACAGTATCTGTCCGGACGCCGCCGGCAGCAGCCCCATGATGCACTTGAGCAGCGTGGTCTTGCCCATGCCGTTGCGGCCCATGAGGCAGGTGCAGGAACCGACAGGCACATCGAGGTTGATGTCCCACAGAATGTGACTGCCGCCGTAGAACTGATTGAGGCCTTTGACGTTGAGCATGCTATACGCCGAGGTAGACCTCTCTGACGCGCGCATTGCTCTGCACCTCGTCGATGCTGCCCTGCGCCAGCACACTGCCTTCGTGCAGCACAGTCACCTGGCGCGCGATCGAGCGCACGAATTCCATGTCATGCTCGACCACGATCACCGAATGCCGCCCGGCAAGCGAGGCCAGCAGCTCGGCGGTACGCTCGACCTCCTGTGGCGTCATGCCCGCGACCGGCTCGTCCACCAGCAGCAGCTGCGGCTCCTGGATCAGCAGCATGCCGATCTCAAGCCACTGCTTCTGCCCATGGGAGAGCGCACCGGCGCGCTCATCGCGCCGCTCGGTCAGCCGCACCGTCTCCAGTACTTGTTCGATATGTTCCAGTTCTGCCGGAGTGATGCGCGCGTAGAGCCATTTCCACACCGATTTGTCGCCCGCCATCGCCAGCTCCAGATTCTCGAACACGGTGTGGTGCTCGAACACCGTCGGCTTCTGGAACTTGCGGCCGATGCCGGCCTGGGCGATTTCCGGCTCGGTCAATGCCAGCAGATCCAGCGTCTGTCCGAACCATGCCGAGCCGGTATCGGGGCGCGTCTTGCCGGTGATCACATCCATCATCGTGGTCTTGCCGGCGCCGTTGGGCCCGATGATGCAGCGCAGCTCGCCGACCTCGATGTACAGCGTCAGCGCATTGAGCGCGCGAAAGCCGTCGAAGCTGACCGTGATGTCCTCAAGATACAGGATGACGCCGCGCGAGGAGTCGGGTCCCGTCTCAATGCGGTTCGGCGCCAGCATGGGGCCGACGCGCGGCGGCTTGGCGCTGTGCGAGCGGCCGGAAAATCGCCCCATGACCGCTTTGATCATTGCTCGGCGCCGCTCATGAGGTCGCGCCGGCGCCAATCATGCGCGATCGCAACTGGGTGACCGCGCCGACCACGCCGCGCGGCAGGAACAGCGGCACCAGCACGAACAGCGCGCCCAGCGCGTATAGCCACATGCTCGGCAGTGCCGCGGTAAAATAGGTCTTGGCATAGTTCACCAGCAGCGCGCCGACCACCGCGCCATAGAGCGTGCCGCGGCCGCCGATCGCCACCCAGATCACGATCTCGATCGAGTTCGCCGGCGAGAATTCACTCGGGTTGATGATGCCGATCTGCGGCACGTAGAGCGCACCGGCGATGCCCGCCAGCACCGCCGAGAATACGAACACCCACAGCTTGTACGACTCGACGCGATAGCCGAGGAAGCGCGCGCGGCTCTCGGCGTCGCGTATCGCGGCGATCACACGCCCGGCGCGCGATGCGACGATGCAGCGGCACAGCAGGTAGCTGCCGCCCAACGCGAGCACGGTCACGAGGAACAGGGCCATGCGCGTGCCGGGCGCCTGCAGGTTGAAACCCAGGATGTCCTTGAAATCGGTGAAACCGTTGTTGCCACCGAAGCCCATGTCGTTACGAAAAAACGCCAGCATCAGCGCATAGGTCAACGCCTGCGTGATGATCGACAGGTAGACGCCCGAGACGCGCGAGCGAAAGGCCAGGAAGCCGAACACCAGTGCCAGCAGGCCCGGCACCACGACGACCATCAAGGCGGCGAAGGCAAAGTGGTTGAAGCCGTACCAGAACCACGGCAGTTGCTTCCAGTTCAGGAACACCATGAAATCCGGCAGCACCGGATCCCCGTAGACGCCGCGGGTGCCGATCTCGCGCATCAGGTACATGCCGATGGCATAGCCGCCGAGTGCGAAGAAGGCGCCGTGACCCAGGCTCAGGATGCCGCAATAGCCCCAGATCAGGTCGACCGCAATCGCCAGCATGGCGTAGGTCATGTACTTGCCGATCAGCGTGACGGTATAGCTCGACAGGTGCAGCGCGGACGATGGCGGCACCGCAAGATTCAACAGCGGCGCCAGCACTCCGGTCGCCAACAGCACGGCGAGAAACCACTGTCCGCCCCGATCGGCGCGCAGCGCGGCGATCAATCGGTTGCGTGGCCCGATTGTCATGGCGTCCATGCTAGCCGTCCGCCGCGCGGCCCTTTTGCGGAAACAGACCGCGCGGCCGGCGCTGAATGAACAGGATCAGGAACACCAGCACGAATATCTTCGCCAGCACCGCGCCCGAATACGGCTCGAGCAACTTGTTGACGATGCCGAGCGCATTGCCGCCCAGTTCGGTGCCCCACAGGTTGCCGACGCCGCCGAACACCACCACCATGAACGAGTCGACGATGTAGCTCTGGCCGAGGTTCGGCCCGACGTTGGTGAGCTGGCTCAGCGCCACGCCGGCGATGCCGGCGATGCCCGAGCCCAGGCCGAAGGTCAGGGCATCGACCCATTCGGTGCGGATGCCCATGGCCTTGGCCATGGCGCGATTCTGCGCTACCGCGCGCACCTCCAACCCCAGCCGCGTGCGCTTGAGCACTTGCAGCAGCACCAGGAACAGCACGAAGGTGAACACGATGATGTACAGCCGGTTGTAGGTGATCGACAGCGCCTGGTTGATCTGCAGTTGGCCCGAGATCCACTCTGGGGACTGCACCGGGCGGTTGTTGGCCGAGAAGATGTCGCGCACCGCCTGCTGCAGCACCAGCGACAGGCCGAAGGTTGCCAGCAGCGTTTCCAGCGGCCGGCCGTACAGATGGCGCACGATGGTGCGCTCGATCGCGATACCGGCCAGCCCCGAGACCAGAAACGCGGCCGGAATCGCCACCAGGATCGAGGCGCCGATGTGCTGCGGCATCAGCAGCTGGACCACATAGGTGGTATAGGCGCCGAGCATCATCAGCTCGCCATGCGCCATGTTGATGACGCCCATGACACCGAAGGTGATGGCCAGTCCGATCGCCGCCAGCACCAGCACCGAACCCTGACTCAGGCCGAACAGCAGCGTCTGTATCCCGGAGTAGAAAATGCGCCAGCGATTGATCGCCCGGATCGAGGACTGCGCGGCCGCGCGCACCCGCGGGTCGGATTCACCGTAGCTGCCGTCGCTGGCCTGCTCCACCATCGAGCTCAGCCGGTTGTAGACGTCAAGGTTGAGGCTGCCGGCCAGGGTCTTCACTGCCGCCAGCCGCGTATCGGCATCCCCGCTGTCCAGATCGGCCAGCGCCAAACCGTCGCGGATGTCGGCCCGCACGCCCTTGTCCTGCTCCTCGTGCAGGCGCCCGCGCAGCACTTCGACGGTTTGCGCATCGACCGCACGCAGCATCTCGCGCACCGCCTCACGGCGAACGCCGGCATCGGGGCTGGACAGATCGAACTGCGCCAGTGCGACGCGCAGCGTCTTGCGCAGCTGGTTGTTGACACCGATGCGCGTCAGCCCATCGCTGCTTGCGGTACCGGCCGGGGCGGCGGTCAGCGGATCGGTCAAAGCAAGGTTGTCGCCGTCGGCCCGGGTGATGAACACCTGATGGTCGCTGCTGCGGGCGTACAGGTTGCCCTCGAGCAGCGCGTTCAGCACCACGCGCACCCGCGGATCGTGGGTCGCGGCGAGCTGCTTGATCAGTGTCTGCTTGTCGGCGTAGCTGGCGTCGGGCAGCTGCTGCAACAGTTGCGGCAACCGGGTCGCGGCGGCCGGGGTGGTGGCGGCCNNGGGTGGTGGCGGCCGGGGTGGTCGCGTTGGGGGTCGCCGCTTCCATCGCCGCTGGCGATGGCGCCGGCGCCAGGCAGGCCAGCAGCCACAGCAGCGTCGGTAGCAGCAAGCGGGGGGTGGGCAAACGCATCAGCATGTGATTACCCCCAAGCAATACCCGTTCCAAAACGCGCTGCCGCTGACGACGACGGCTCCGACCGACGTTCAGCCGGTCGGAGCCGCGTATGTGTCACGTGTGGGCTACTTGTAGTTCTGTCCGGAACACACCTTGGTGACGGTATTGTAATTGCCGCACTTGACCTGCACCCAGTCGGCGATGATGTCCTTGTCGGCCGGCAGGTAACGCGACCAGGCCTCGCCCGGGATTTCTTCCTTGGTCTTCCAGACCACATCGAACTGGCCGTCGTCACGGATCTCGCCGATGTACACCGGCTTGGTGATGTGATGGTTCGGCAGCACCTTGGCCGTGCCTCCGGTCAGGTTCGGCACTTCAAGCCCCGGCAGCGCGGCGATGACCTTCTCGGGATCCGTGCTGCCGGCCTTCGTCACCGCCTTGACCCACAGCTGGAAGCCGATCACGTGAGCTTCCATCGGGTCGTTGAAGGTGCGCTTTGGATTCTTGGTGAAGGCATGCCACTTGGCGATCCATTCCTTGTTCGCGGGCGTGTCGATGCTCATGAAATAATTCCAGGCGGCCAGGTGTCCTGCCAAGGGCTTCGCATCCAGTCCCGACAGCTCCTCTTCACCGACCGAGAACGCCACCACCGGGATGTCTTCCGCTGAGATCTTCTGGTTGCCCAGCTCCTTGTAGAACGGCACGTTGGCATCGCCGTTGATGGTCGACACTACCGCGGTCTTCTTGCCGGCCGAGCCGAAGGCCTTGATCTTGGCGACTTCGCTGGTCCAGTCGGAAAAACCGAACGGCGTGTAATTGACCATGATGTCTTCCGGCTTCACGCCCTTCTGCTCCAGGAACGCCTGCAGGATCTTGTTGGTGGTGCGCGGATAGACGTAGTCGGTGCCTTCCAGCACCCAGCGCTTCACGCCGACGTCCTTCATCAGGTATTCGACCGCCGGGATCGCCTGTTGATTGGGCGCCGCTCCGGTGTAGATGACGTTCTTGGACGATTCCTCGCCCTCATACTGCACCGGATAGAACAGCAGGCCATCGTCCTTCTCGAATACCGGCAGCACCGACTTGCGCGACACCGAGGTCCAGCAGCCGAACACCACCGCGACCTTGTCCTTCTCCAGCAGCTCCGCCGCCTTCTCGGCAAACAGCGGCCAGTTCGACGCAGGATCCACCACCACCGCCTCGAGTTTCTTGCCGAGCACGCCGCCCTTTTTGTTCTGCTCATCGATCATCATCAAGATGGTGTCTTTGAGCGTAGTCTCGCTGATCGCCATCGTGCCCGACAGCGAGTGCATGACACCGACCTTGATGGTATCGGCGGCCTGTGCCGCTGCGAACACCAGCGTCGAGGCCAGCACTGCCAGCGTCACCGACAGCAGCCTGGTTAAAGATTTCCCCGTAGTCATAGCTTGATCTCCAGTGGGTATTTACATCTGCAGTTGCAGTTTTATGCCGAATTCCTTCGGTGTCGGCGCGCCGGGCAGGCTGTCGGTCTGATACAGGTAATACATGCCGACGCGCGCGCTGAAGGTCTTGATGATGTAGTTGACGTTGACCTCATCGGTCTTGAGATGGTTGGACGCCGTCGTCGCGGTGGCGTCGAAGGTCTTGTCGCTGTACTTGCCCAGCAGCTGGAACTTGCCGATGCCGATCACCTGCGGGAACAGGTAGCTCGCCAGCACGTACCAGCCGTTACTCGAGGCATTGTCGAAGGAATTGGCGTTGAGACCGTTGTCCTTCTGGTATTCAGCCTCCACTGTTACGGCGCCCAGACCGGACAGCCGCTTTTCCATCAGCCCGTCGATATCGAAGTCGGTCTTGCTGTCCAGCGACTGCGCCGCAACCGCCAGCGCCAGGATGTCCTTTTCGCCGTAATAGGTGCCGTTGAAGTAGTAGCCCTTCTCCTTGTCCCAGAAATCGAAAGTCAGGCGCCCGGCGTACAATATTTTGCTCGGGTCCTTCACCGCGGTGCTGCCGCCCAGCGACTCACCGTCGAAGGCGCCGACCTGGATTTTCGCCAGCCCGAAATCGCCCCAGTAGGCCACACCGTTGTCGCGGCCGACCGCGACGTTGGGGTAGTAGTCCGCCACTGCATCGGCGTACGGCGCCCAGTCATTGGCGTAATAGGGACCGTAGAGATTGGCGCGATCGCTCGGCGGCAGGAAGCGGCCGGCCCAGATGTTGAACTGATCGGTGAATTCGAAGCGCCCGATCGCATCCATCACCTCAACCTTGTTCTCGCCCGGTCCGCTGCCGGTGTACTCGGTGTTGAAGGTCAGCTTGATCTGGTCGGTGATGCCGCCGTTGATGTACAGGCGCACGCTGTCGACCGCAAAGCCGCTGACCCCGCTGTCGCCCGGTTCCACCACGCCCGGGCTGTAGACGCAGCCGGTATTGCAGGAATAAAAGTTGGTCTGCACGCCGACGCCGACCGTGACCGGCGGAATGGAGATATCGGCCGCCGCAGTGTCGATGTGCGCGGCCAGCACGGCTGCGGTGAGCGCCGCCGCCAGCGCTACTCGCGGAGCGACGCGGATGCATCGTTGTTTGGGGTCCATGATAATTTTCCTTCTGTTTAGTGGGCGACCGTCGATGCGGACGACCGTGTCCGCAATCCCTAGCGACGGCGCGAGCTGGTGCACGAAGTCAGGGCAAAAGCAGTTGCAGGCCGGCCAAATCAGTGCCGGCGAACGCGTTCCCTGCACTGCCTAGTCCTAAGCGCCTCGCCGCCTCGAAGCTCCCTGTCGATCCGTCGCGCGCCTGCCGTGACTTAAGCTACGGGAGCTTGGCGCCCTGCTGTATGCGTCGTTTGACGTAGGCGCTGACGGTGCAAGCGGCGACTGTTGCGCCAAAATGGATGGCACGTCGCTTGCTCTGTAATTCCAGCGAGCGGTCGCGTCTCACGAGTACAACAACGCATGGCTGCACATCAACGAATCGTCCGCGAGCGTCGGCAGTACAACCAGTGGGTTGCCAGCCAGACGCTGGAGGACTATGCGCTGCGCTACACCGCGGTCAGTGCGCGCAAGTCCTCGTTTCGCGTCGGCAATACTGCCTTAGGTCCCATTGCGTTCCTGGCCTGCGAGGCCATTGGCGGCACCATCACGATCGCCTACGGTTTCCCGAACGCCGTGTGGGCCATCGTCGCCTTCATGGTGCTGATGTTTCTGATCGGGTTGCCGATCGCCTACTACGCCGCCAAGTACGGCGTGGATATCGATCTCCTCACGCGCGGTGCCGGTTTCGGCTACCTCGGCTCGACGCTGACCTCGCTGATCTACGCCTCCTTCACCTTCCTGCTGTTTTCGATCGAAGCCAGCATCCTGTCGGTGGCGTTGCAGCTGCTGTTTCACATACCGCTGGCGCTGGCGCATGTCATCAGCTCGCTGGTGGTGATCCCGATCGCCGTCTACGGCATCAGCATGATCAGCCGCATGCAGCTCGCCACGCAGCCGATCTGGCTGGGGCTGCAGTTCCTGCCGCTGCTCTATATCCTGTTTAGGAATCCGGCGGATGTCGCGGCCTGGACGCAGTACGGCGGTGTAGCCGCGGCGGCCGGCGGCCGCGGTTCGGTGGATTTCCTGCTGCTGGGCATGGCCGCCTCGATGCTGCTGTCGCTGCTGCCGCAGATCGGCGAACAGGTGGATTACCTGCGTTTCCTTCCGGCGCGTAAACACGGCAAGTCCTTCAGTTGGTGGACCGCACTGCTGTCGACCGGTCCGGGCTGGGTACTGATCGGCGGCGTAAAGCTCCTCGCGGGCTCGTTCCTCGCGATCCTCGCGTTGCGGCACGGCATCGCGAGCGATCAGGCGACGCAACCGACGCAGATGTACTTCGTGGCGTTCCGCGAGACGGTCGGCTCACCGACGATGGCGCTGGTATTGACCGGCGTGTTCGTGATCGTCTGCCAGCTGAAGATCAACGTCACCAACGCCTACGCCGGCTCGATCGCCTGGTCGAATTTCTTCTCGCGCCTGACCAAGAGCCACCCCGGGCGCGTGGTGTGGCTGGTATTCAACGTGGTGCTGGCCCTGGTGCTGATGGAGATCGGCATCTTTCGCGCCATCGACGGCATCCTGCGCATCTATGCCAATTTCGCCGCCGGCTGGATCGGCGCCCTGACCGCGGACCTGGTGATCAACAAGCCTGCCGGACTGTCCCCGCCGTATATCGAGTTTCGGCGCGCGCATCTGTACGACGTCAATCCGGTGGGCGTGGGCGCGCTGCTACTGTCGATCGCGGTCTCGAGCCTGGCGTATCTCGGGGTATTCGGCACCGTGCCGCAGGTGCTGTCACCGTTCGTGGCGCTGCTGACCGCGTTCGCCGCGGCGCCGGCGATCGCCTGGGCGACGCGCGGGCGCTATTACCTGGCGCGTAGCGCCGACGGCCTGCCGCCCAACGTCGATGAAATGCGCTGCAGCATCTGCGAAAACGTTTTCGAAGGCGCCGACATGGCACTGTGTCCGGCCTATTCAGGTCCCATCTGCTCGCTGTGCTGCACGCTCGAGTCACGCTGCCATGACGTGTGCAAGCCGCACGGGCGCATCGCCGATCAGCTGCTGGCATTCATCGACCGCGTGCTGCCGGCACGCATCGCCGCGGCGCTCAACACGCGCGGCGGTCATTTCGCCGGCATTCTCATCGGCTGCAACCTGGTCACCGGGCTGCTGTTGTCCTTCATCTACCACAGCTACAGCCACTTTGCGCCGGCGGTGCGCGACAGCGTGGAAACCACGCTGTGGATGGTGTTCCTGAGCCTGCTGCTGCTGTCAGGGATCGGCGCCTGGCTGATCGTGCTGGCGCACGAGAGCCGGCGCGCAGCGCAGGCCGAGTCGGCGCGACAGACCGGCATGCTGATGGAAGAGATCGAAGCGCATGGGCGCACCGACGCTGCCCTGCAGCGGGCCAAGGAAGTCGCGGAGGCGGCGAATCTCGCCAAGACGCGCTATATCCTTGGCCTGAGCCACGAAATCCGCACCCCGCTCAACTCGATCTTCGGCTACGCGCAGCTGCTCGAGCGCGGTGCGCCCGGCCCGTCCGACAAAGCCGTACGCGTGATCCGGCGCAGCGCCGAGCATCTGTCCAACCTGATCGATGGGCTGCTCGACGTATCCAAGATCGAGAACGGCATGCTGCAGCTCAACCGCGACACGGTGCAGCTGCCGGAGTTCCTGGACCAGCTGGTGGACATGTTTCGCCTGCAGGCGATGGCCAAGGGCCTGGATTTTTATTACCAGCGCCCCCCGAACCTTCCGCTGTACGTGCACACGGACCAGAAGCGCCTGCGACAGATCCTGATCAACCTGCTGTCCAACGCCATCAAGTACACCGAGCGCGGTTCGGTGACGCTGACGCTGCGTTACCGCAGCCCGAGCGCCGAGATCGAAGTCGCGGACACCGGACCCGGGATCGCTGCGGCGGACCTGGAGCGCATCTTCGAGCCATTCGAGCGCGGCAGCAGCCAGGAAGTACGCTCGCTCCCCGGCACCGGCCTGGGGCTCACGATCACCAAACTGCTGACCCAGATCATGGGCGGCGAGGTGCAGGTGGCCAGCAGCAGCGCTGCCGGCAGCACTTTCGTCGTGCGCCTGATGCTCGGCGAGGTGCGCGATCACCAGCCGGCGTCGCGGCCGGCGCAGCGTATCTGCGACTACCTCGGCGCGCGCCAGAAGATCCTGCTGGCCGACGATGATCCGCTGCATCTGGAGCTGGTGCAGAATCTGCTGCGCCCACTCGGATTCACCGTGTTCATCGCCCGCGATGGCAAGACCTGCGTGCAGCTGGCGGAACAATGCCAGCCGGATCTGGCGATGATCGATCTGTCGCTGCCGGACATTTCCGGCTGGGAAGTGGCGCAGCAGCTGCGCGCCATGCACCAACTTGCGGGGCTGAAGATCATGATCGTTTCGGCCAACGCGCATGAATACTCCGCTGTGGCCGGCCCGCTGCACGACAGCTTTGTCGTAAAGCCGATCGAACTTACGCCGCTGCTGCAGCAGGTCGGCACGCTGCTGGACCTGACCTGGATCGACCAGCCCGAGCGCGCAGCGCCGCCGGAACGCGATCTGGCGCTGTCGCGCAGCGCGAATGAGCGCTCGCGCCATCACCTGGAGGACCTGTACCGGCTGGGCAGCATCGGCCATGTGCGCGGTATTGAGGCCAAGCTGCGCGAGCTGGAACTGGAGGATCCGAGCCACGAGGCGGTCGCGGCCCAGCTGCGCACCCTGGTGTCGAATTTCGATCTCAAGCGCTACATGAACGTGCTGGAAGCGATGCGCACCAATGTTTGAACCCGCCATAGCGCTGCGCCGCGATACCGTGCTGGTGGTGGACGACACCCCCGAGACACTGCACCTGCTCACCGACACGCTCGATCAGGCCGGATTCACCGTGCTGATCGCCACCGACGGGGAAACCGCGCTGGAACTGGTGGATCAGGTCACGCCCGATCTGGTGCTGATGGACGCGCGCATGCCGGGCATCAGCGGCTTTGAGACTTGCAAGCGCTTGAAGCGCGACAAGCTGCTGTCGGACCTGCCGGTCATCTTCATGACCGGTCTGTCGGAGACCGAGCACGTGGTCGAGGGACTGGCCTGCGGCGGCGTTGATTACGTCGTAAAGCCGATCGTGCTGGACGAATTGCTGGCCCGCATCCGCGTGCACCTGGGTAACGCCCGGCTGGCGTACGAAACGCGCGCGGCGCTCGACGCCAGCGGCCGCTTCCTGCTGGCCACCGACCGCGCCGGCCGGGTGCTGTGGTGCACCCCCAAGGCGCGGCAGCTGCTGGCCGCCCCTGCGCCGGCAAGCTCTGCGGTGGCAACCCCTGGCGTGGCCGCAACGCTGCCGGCGACGGTCATCGAACAGCTGCTGCGCATGCGCCGCGGCGAACACCAGGCGCCGGCACGCTGTCTGGTGGACATCGGCGGGCGGCGGCTGGAATGCTCGTTCTTAAGCCCGCTGGGACCGGACGAGCTGCTGTTCCGCCTCGCCGAGATCGCCAATACCGACAGCGATCAGGCGATACTGCAACGCGCCTCCGCGTTGACCTCGCGTGAAGCGGAAGTGCTGCTGTGGATCAGCCGCGGCAAGCCCAATCGCGATATCGGCGAAATCCTGAATATCAGTCCGCGCACGGTCAACAAGCACCTGGAACAGATCTTCGTGAAACTCGGGGTCGAAAACCGCGCCGCAGCCGCGGCCGCCGCGGTGCGCACACTCACCGGTTGAGGGGGGCATGAGCTTTAGCTGCATCGTATCCGATCCTTACGCGTGGCCCTACGACGGCGCGTTCCAGGCGTCCGACACGGCGCTGCTGATCATCGATATGCAGACCGACTTCTGCGGCATCGGCGGCTACGTCGACAAGATGGGGTACGACCTGTCGCTGACGCGCTCGCCGATCGAGCCGATACGGCGTGTGCTGCAGCGCGCCCGCGAGCGCGGGCTGCATATCATCCATACGCGCGAAGGCCATCGTAGCGACCTGTCCGATCTGCCGGACAACAAACGCTGGCGCTCGCGCCAGATCGGTGCTGGCATCGGCGATGACGGACCCTGCGGCAGGATCCTGGTGCGCGGCGAGCGCGGATGGCAGATCATCCCGGAGCTCTCGCCTGCCCCGGGCGAAGTCGTCATCGACAAACCGGGCAAGGGTTCATTCTGTGCTACGGATCTGGAGTTGATATTGCGCACCCGCGGCATCCGCAATCTGGTGCTGACCGGCATCACCACCGACGTGTGCGTGCACACGACCATGCGGGAGGCCAATGATCGCGGCTTCGAATGCCTGCTGCTGGAGGATTGCTGCGGCGCCACCGATCACGGCAACCACCTGGCGGCGCTGAAGATGGTCAAGATGCAGGGCGGCGTGTTCGGCGCCGTCGCCTCAAGCACGGCGCTGCTAGCGGCGCTGACGTGACGGTGCGCGTGGGCGCGGATGATCGCGCCGCGGTGCTGCGCGAGGTGCGCGCCGCGTTCGAGCAGTATGAAAAGGCGCTGATGCGCCACGATGTCGAGGCGCTCAACGGATTCTTCCTGATCTCGGTGTGCGCCATTCGCTACGGGCTGGCCGAGCAGAACTATGGCATCGACGCCATCACCGCCTATCGCGCGGCCTCGCTGCCTGTGCATCCAGAGCGCCGTCTGCTGCGGGTCGAGGTGGCAAGCCTGGGCGAGGACGTGGCCTGCGTGAGCGCCGAATTCACCGATCCGGCCAGCGCGCACCTGGGCCGCCAGACACAGACCTGGGTGCGCACCGGCAAGGGCTGGAAGATCGCCGTGGCGCACGTCAGCCTGTCGCAAGCCGCGCGTTAGCGCAGCGCTCCGGCACCCTCTGCACTGTCTGCGGGCGTAGCCGCGCCTTGGCCGGCGGCGAGCGATGGCGAGCGATGGCGAGCGCAGGTCGATGAAAAAGCCAAGCTGCCGATGCACTTGCGTCGACTATCGGCGCCCGTTTTGCGCCGTGCCGCGCCTGCGGTGAGGCTGGTCCGGTTCTTGCTTCGTTGATCTGCAAAAACAAATATAGCGAGCCTTGCGATGATTACCATCGAAGCCGACCCGGCACCCGTGCAGATCGATCCCGATCACACCGCCGTCGTGATCATCGACATGCAGCGCGATTTCCTCGAGCCCGGCGGCTTTGGCGATTCCCTGGGCAACGACATCGGCCAGCTCGCGCGCGCCGTGNNGGCGATGCCGGCCCGATGGGCCGCATCCTGATCCGCGGCGAAGCCGGCCACGACATCGTGCGCGAACTGTATCCGATTGCGGGCGAGCCGGTGATCGACAAACCCGGCAAGGGCGCATTTTATGCCACCGATCTGCACGCGATCCTGAACAATCACCGCATCGATGCACTGATCGTGTGCGGCGTCACCACCGAGGTGTGCGTACACACCACGGTGCGCGAGGCCAACGACCGCGGCTTTCGCTGCATCGTTCCGGCCGATTGCTGCGGCTCCTATTTCCCGGAATTTCACGAGGTCGGCCTGCGCATGATCGCCGCGCAGGGCGGCATCTTCGGCTGGGTGTCGGATTCTTCCCGGATCCTGCGCGCCCTGGGCGAGCAAGCGGCCATCCGACGCAGCGCATAGCAGCAGGAGCAGTCATCGTCATGAACACGTCAAAGCCAAAACTATGGGTCCCCGGGGACTGGAATGCCTTCTTCGGATTCGGCACCAACATCCTGGTGAATCTACTGACCCTGACCGGTCTGCTGAAATTCGTGCTGAAGATGCCCGATGCGCTGATCTACGGCCGCATCCTGCCGGCGACCGGCCTGATGCTGTGCCTGTCGACGCTGTACTACGCCTGGCTGGCATACCGACTGGCGCAGCGCACCGGACGCAGTGACGTGTGCGCGCTGCCCTCAGGCATCAGCGTGCCGCACATGTTCGTCGTCACCTTCGTGGTGATGCTGCCGATCGTGCTCAGGACCGGCGATCCGATCAAAGGCTGGGAAGCCGGATTGACCTGGGTGTTCATCCAGAGCTTCGTGCTGATGATCGGCGGTTTCATCGGACCGGTGGTGCGCCGCATTACCCCGCGCGCCGCCTTGCTCGGCACGCTCGCCGGCGTGTCGATCACGTTTATCTCCCTGCGACCGGCATTCCAGGTATTCGGCACACCGCTGATCGGATTGGTGTGCTTTGCGATTATCGTCGCCAGCTGGTTCGGCGGCGTGCGCTATTTCAAGGGCATCCCGGCAGGCCTGGTCGCGATCGCGGTCGGCATGCTGATCGCCTGGGGCTCGACTTTCCTCGGCTACGGCATCGGCGGCATGAGCGTGCACAACCTCGCAGCCTCGGTGGCTAACTTCGGCTTCTCATTGCCGCTGCCGGCGTTCAATCATGTGTTCTCGGGGTTTGAATATTTCGGCATCATCCTGGTGACCGCGATTCCGTTTGGTATCTATGACCTGGTCGAAGCGCTCGACAACGTCGAGAGCGCCGCCGCCGCCGGTGACAGCTTTCCGACCACGCGCGTGCTGACCGCAGACGGTGTGGTGAGCCTGATCGGCTGCATGATGGGAAATCCATTCATCAATGCGGTCTACATCGGCCATCCGGGCTGGAAGGCGATGGGCGGACGCATCGGCTATTCCGCCGCGACCGGTGTGACGGTGATCGCGCTTGCCTGGTTCGGCGTCATCTCGGTGATGATCGCGCTGATTCCGGTGGTGGCGATACTGCCGATCCTGGTCTATATCGGCATGCTGATCGGCGCGCAGGCGTTTCAGGAAACCCCGCGCCGGCACGCCCCGGCCATCGTACTGGCGATCCTGCCCAATCTTGCCGCCTGGACCAAGAATCAGATCGACGGCGCGCTGGGCGCGGCTGGAACCTCCGCCAGCGCCGTCGGACTGGACAAGCTCGGCGATCAGGGTGTGCTCTATCACGGCCTGTCGGTGCTCGGCAGCGGCGCCACGCTGGGCGGCCTGATGCTGGCGGCGATCGCGGTGTGCGCGATCGAACGCCAGTTCTTCAAGGCCGCGGGCTTTGCGGTGGTGGCCGCGGGACTGACCTTCTTCGGCCTGATGCACAGCGAGGCCATCGGCATCGGCCAGTCACCGCTGGTGGCCGTAAGCTACCTATGCATCGCAGGCCTCATGGTGGGCTGCACGCGGCTGTCGGCCGCGCCGATGAGCCAGCACGAGATCGAAGCCCAGCATGGCGGGGACCTGGAACCCTCTGGACTGAGCGCCTGAGGAACATGCTTACCATAACGCCCGAGAAGTGAGACATCGCCCCAGGTCCTGTATCGCCCCGCGGCGGTTATGGTGACTTGGGGCCGGCTGTTGTTGCGGCCGCGCATACTGACTGCACGTGCTTCAGACCGAAGGAGGTGCGGTGGCAGGTCTTCCGACAACACGCGTCGTTCAGCAGCTGCTGCTGTTCGGAAGCCTTGTGGGATTGGCTCAAGCTTGTCCCGCCGACGGCATGTCGGCAGTGCCTTCCGCGCACGGCCCGTTGATGATGCTGTATGTGAGAGTACCGCTCGGCGCCCGCGGCGCTGCCCGGGTGTACGGGCTGCGCGTGGATCAGCAGGGCGGCACGCCGCCTCAAGCCGGCGCGATGGTGGATCCGATCACGAGCGCGATACCGGGCCAACGCTCCATCGTGGATCTGCAGTTCAGGCATGCCTCGGACTTGCGCGTCGAGTTTGGCCGGCGCGTGACCTGGAATGTCGGCCGACGCGAGCTGGGCCTCACCGCCAATCAGCCGAGCATGGCGCTGCGCCTGCCGATGGCGGTGGCCACCGCCCCGACCGTGGCGCGTTCGCTGCCGTAAGCCCCTCAGGGCTCGGCGTCGGGCAGCAACGCGGCCAGCAGCCCGATGAGTGGCAGATAGGCGCACAGCCGATAGACATGCTCCAGGCTCGTGGCATCGACCAGGGCACCGAGCCAGGCCGCGCCAATGCCGCCGGCGCCGAACGCCAGCCCGAAGAAGAGGCCAGAGATCATGCCGACCTTGCCCGGCACCAGCTCTTGGGCGTACACCAGGATGGCCGGAAAAGCAGACGCCAGGATCAGGCCGATGACCACGGTCAGTGGAGCGGTCCAGAACAGACTGGCATACGGCAGCAGCAGCGTGAACGGCAGAGCCCCCAGGATCGATATCCAGATCACGCGCTTGCGCCCAATGCGATCGCCGATCGCGCCGCCCAGGATAGTCCCCACGGCGATGGCGGACAGGAACACGAACAGGTGCAGCTGTGCGGCCTGTACCGACAGCGCAAAGTGCTCGATCAGGTAAAACGTGTAATAGCTGGTCAGGCTGGTCAGGTAGACGTACTTGGAGAAAATCAGCGCCAGCAGTACGGCTATGCCGCGTATCACGGCCGCTCGCGGCAGCCGGGCCCGGGCGGCCCTGCCCGCCGCCGCGCCACGCTGCAGCCGCGCCAGCCCGTGATGCTTGTACCATCGGGCCACATTCCACAGGATCGCGGTGGAAAACAGCAGCAGCAGCGCGAAAAACGCCACGCTGGACTGACCCCAGCGCACCACCACCAGCGCTGCGGCCAGCGGCCCGAGCGCCTGGCCGGTGTTGCCGCCCACCTGGAACAGCGACTGCGCCAGACCGTGGCGTCCACCCGAGGCCATGCGCGCCACGCGCGAGGACTCCGGGTGAAACACCGAGGAGCCGACGCCCAGCAGCGCCGCTCCCACCAGCAGGATCGGATAGGTGTGGGCCAGCGATAGCACCACCAGTCCGCCCAGGGAGAACAACGTGCCGCCGGGCAATGCGAGCGGCGTCGGGTGCCGGTCGGCGTAAAGGCCCACCAGCGGCTGCAGTATCGAGGCGGTCATCTGGTACACCAGCGTGACGATGCCGACCTGGCCGAAGCTGAGGCCGAAATCGGCTTTCAGATCCGGATAGATGGCCGGCAGCAACGACTGCATCATGTCGTTGAGCAGGTGACAGAAGCTGATGGCCAGGATGACGCCAAACACCGTGGCGTCGGCGGCCGCCATCGTCGGGTCGACCGGGCGCTTAATCGCGGGTTCTCACAATCAATATCGCGGGGTTTCTTCCGGCCATCGTGCAATCTAAGGACGTAGACTGCTGCGTCCTCAGGATTCAATCGTCGGTGTTGAGTAGGCTAATCATAGCGCGTCGCGCGCCATGCTGCCTTTGGCCTCAGGCTATTGGGTCCAGTTCGCGCAGCTTCAGCAATGGGCCAATGAACCTGAGCACAATCACATTTCGCGTCGCGTGCGACTGTCATAAAAAGCTTGTTACGAGGTTTGACGCACCCACGTTCATCCGCTGGGCGGTGATCCGCTGATGTTGACGATCTGCGCCGATGGCGCCCTGAAAGCCAGCGTCGCTGCATAGGGCGCGCAGATCTCGATCCGGGCCAACTGCCAGTCGCCCGGGCGGTGCTCGAGCGGTGCCCCGATCAGGCGCGCCGGCTCGCGCGGATCGATCGACACTTCGATGGCTCGCAACGGC
Organism: Gammaproteobacteria bacterium; assembly: GCA_003132025.1. Classification (GTDB taxonomy): domain Bacteria; phylum Pseudomonadota; class Gammaproteobacteria; order Steroidobacterales; family Steroidobacteraceae; genus FEN-1191. The sequence goes on along the minus strand of PKWJ01000047.1, from coordinate 66,585 downwards.
ACCGACAGTCCCAGACCGAGGCCCTTGAGCCAGGCCTCCTTCGAGGTCCAGCAGTTGAAGAACGCGGCGATATGGTGCTCGCGCGGCAACGCCCGCAGCGTGCGTCGTTCGCTCTCGCACATGATCTGTGCGATCAGATCCTCGGTGACCCGTTCTGGGCTGACCTGCTCCACGTCGATGCCGACCGGGAACGAGCGCGCAAACGCCGTGAGTATCCAGCTGCCGGAATGGCTGACATTGAAATGCACCCGCTGATCGACCGGCACTGTCCAAACATCGAGCTGGGGCTTGCCGAATTGATTCAGATCGATGCCGACCTTCTCCGGCGTCAGCCCCAGGTAGGTGCCAAGGATGCGGCGCGTGGCGGCGCGGGCGATCTGGAACCGCCAGCGGTCCTCGTCCATGCGAAAGCGGTGCGCGCGTTCCTGTTCCGCCGGCGTCAACAGGTGATTGAGGTCCTGTGCCTGTGCCGTGGATGCTTCGAGCGCAATGCACCAGACGTGCACCTGATTCGCAGTCAGTTCGCGGGCAGCCGCGACGCTGCTGAACGGAAGTGCGGGGTCGGTGAGCGCCATATTCGGTGCTGGCCGGCAGTCCGCGGCGTATGGCAGCGCTGCGTCGTCGAGCATGCCCTCGCGCAGGATGAATTCGATGACGGTATCGAGGCCGTGGCCGGTCTTCAGATTCGTGAACACGAACGGTCGCTCGCCGCGCATTTTGCGGGCATCGCGCTCCATGACTTCGAGTGAGGCGCCGACGTGGGGGGCAAGATCGATCTTGTTGATGATCAGCAGGTCGGATCGCATGATGCCCGGTCCGCCCTTGCGCGGAATCTTGTCGCCGGCGGCGACATCGATCACGTACAGCGTCAGGTCCGACAGCTCGGGGCTGAAGGTCGCAGCCAGGTTGTCCCCGCCGCTCTCCACGATGATCATGTCCAGGTGCTGGAATTCACGCATCAAGCCGTCGATCGCGGCTAGGTTCATCGACGCATCCTCGCGGATCGCGGTATGTGGACAGCCGCCGGTCTCGACCCCGCGGATACGCTCGGCCGGCAGCGCCTGACTGCGGATCAGGAATTCAGCGTCCTCGCGCGTATAGATGTCGTTGGTGACCACCGCGATGTCGAGCCGTTGCCGCAACCGCTTGCACAGTAGGTCCACCAGCGCGGTCTTGCCCGAGCCGACCGGCCCGCCGACACCGACGCGCAGCACCTCAGGACGGCTCGATACCTCCATGATCACTCAACTCCCGTGGACGACGGCAATCCGCCACGCTCATTATTGCCCTTTCACGGGTACAAACCCAGCCAATGCCTGCTGCAGCGCCTGGGATTCCACCGGCTTCATCAGATGATCGTCGAAGATCCTTGGCGGCACGATAATATTGTCGGTTATGGGCCTTCGCGGCTGCGTCGGCAGCTCGCCGAATTCCCGTCGGAACTCGCCTACGCGAGGCGGCTGGACGGCGGCGTAACCAGGAGAATCATCGTGCACACGGCAATCGTCCTCGGCGGCGGCTTGGCATTACTGGTGAGCTGCCTGCTGCTCGGGCATGCGTTTGGAGGCGGCCCGCCGGGCGCCGTCACTGGAGCGAAGGTATTTCTGCCGTTGTGGCTGGTCGCTGCCGGCGTCAACATGTGGCTCGGCGTCAGTCAGGCCGGCTATTCGATCGGCGAGGAGTTCCCTATTTTCCTGGCCATCTTCGGCGCGCCGGCCGCGCTCGCGGGCCTCACATGGTGGCTGCTGTCCTGACCAACATGCTGATGATCAACCGACAACCGGAAGACCCTGAGCCCCCCGATTCGCGCCGCAAGGCGCTGCTCGCACTTCTGTTCGTCGTGGTGCTGGTCGTCGGTGGACTGTTGCTGACACAGGTGCTGCGCCACATGTCGCAACTGCAGGACTGCGTGATGTCGGGCCGCACCAACTGTGCTCCGATTGATTCCAACACGACGGCCAGGCCCTGAGCATGGTTGAACAAAGTACTGGCCAAACTTCATGGAGGGGCCCTGATGAACCGGGTAATCACTGGCGGCTGTGTCTGCGGCGGGGTGCGCTACGAAGTCCACGGCAAGCTGCGCGACGTCATCACCTGCCACTGCGTGCAGTGCCGACGCACCAGCGGGCACTTCGTCGCGGCGACCGCCTGCCGTCGGCCGGCGTTCAAACTGTTAAACGATGAGACCCTGAAGTGGTATGTCGCCGTGCCTGGGTTTCGGCGCGGCTTCTGCAAGGAATGCGGCTCGAGCCTGTTTTTCGAAGAAGACGGCGCAGAGCGGGTATCGATTGCCGCCGGATCATTGGATGCGCCGCAGGGACTTAAGATCGCTGCACAGATCTTCGTCAGCGAGGCCGGCGATTATTACCAGATCGAGCCTGCCGTACCAATGTCGCAACACGGCGGGCACAATGTGCCGCTGCCGTAGATACACCGCCGGCACGGCAGCTGTAACCTTGCGCTGTGCCGCCGCGAATGAATCAAGTGCGTCCATCTCACTCCGGAGCGGCATCGCGATGCTCAGATCCGCCTGCGTAAGATCCTGCTTCGGCCTCGCGCTGCTGCTGGCGGCGAGTGGCGTTGACGCGCAATCCCGTCCCACCGTGGTCGAGCTCTACACCTCCGAGGGCTGCAGTTCCTGTCCGCCCGCAGAGGCGCAGATCGGCAAGCTCGCGCAGCAGGACGGTATCATGGCGCTGGCTTTCCACGTCGATTACTGGGACAGCCTCGGATGGCATGATCGCTTCGATTTCCCGGAGGCCACGGCGAGGCAGCGCCAGTACGCGCGTACGCTGAAATTGGCTACGGTCTATACACCGCAGTTGGTGGTCGATGGCCGGCACGATGTGGTCGGCGGCGGCGATGGTATCGGGGCGGCCAGTGCAAGGACCCCTGGCGTGCCGATTGCGATATCGGTGGAGAACGATGCCGTCGTGGTGGCCCTCGGTGCGCTGCAACCGGCCGCCCCCTGCGACGTGCTGCTGGTAGCTTACCTCCCCGAGGCGGTGTCCAAAGTCACGCGCGGCGAGAACGCCGGCCGTGAGCTGCACGAATTCAATATCGTGCGATCGTTCCGCACGATCGGCAGCTGGCAAGGCGTCGGCGAGTCATTCAGCGTGCCGCTGGAAACGCTACCTGGGGACGCCACCGCGGTCGCAGTGCTGGTGCAGCAGCGCGATCAGGGTCCCATACTCGGCGCCGCGAGCCGGGCGCTGCGCTGAGCCAGACGCTTCGGCCCAAACGGGATCCCAAAGTCGAGCCCAAAAGATCATCGCTTGCGGTGCGCCCCGTCGCTGCGTAAATTGCAGTACGACATAATCATTGTGCCAAGCAGAAACTGTCATGCAGCGCATCGTCGTGCTGAACCCGAAGGGCGGTTCCGGCAAGACCACCGTGGCCACCAACCTGGCGAGCCACTTCGCGGTGCATGGCGAGCAGCCTGTATTGATGGATTACGACGTTCAGGGCTCCTCTTCCCACTGGGTCAGAAAGCGCGATGAACAGCAGCCGCACGTCCACCTGGTTTCGGTATTCGAGCGCGAGGCGCTCGCGACACGCACCTTCGAGCTGCGCTTCCCGGCGACTACCGGGCGCGCCATCATCGATACACCCGCGGCGGTCGAAGCGCCGGAGATGCCCGAGCTGACCCGAAGCGCCGACAAGATCCTGGTTCCGGTGCTGCCCTCCGACATCGACATCCACGCCTGTTCGCGCTGCGTGCAGAACCTGCTGCTGGTCGCCAAAGTGCACCGCAGCGAGAATCGCCTGGCTATCATTGCCAATCGCGTGCGTCGCAACACCTTGAGTTCACAGGCATTGATGCGCTTTCTGGATACGCTCGGCGTACCGATCATCGCCACATTGCGCGACTCGCAGAACTACGTGCGCGCCGCGGAACTGGGGCTCGGCCTCGCGGAGATGACACCACATCTGGTGGCCGACGACCTGGAGCAATGGCAGCCGGTGTTCAAATGGCTGGACGAGCCGACCACGCGTCACCGCCCCGGCAGCTCGCGCGAGCTGAAGGCTTCGAACTCCCCTAAGGGCTTAGAACATCGAGCTGGCGGCGCAGCGTAGCCGACGGACCTTACGCTGCGTCGGCGCCGATGAGCGCCTTGATCTCAAGGAAGTCCCGAAGCCCATGCTCACCCCATTCGCGCCCGTTACCCGAGCGCTTGAACCCGCCGAAGGGTGCGTGCATATCGCCACGGGCGCCATTTAGAATCACCCGACCGGCTCGGATCCGATTGCCAACCCGGCGGGCGCGCGCCGCGTCTGCACCCCAGATGTAGGCCGCGAGCCCGTAGGGACTGTCGTTGGCGATGTCTATTGCCTGTTCCTCCGTATCATAGGGCAGGATGCACAGGACCGGTCCGAAAATCTCCTCGCGCGCAATGATCATGTCATTGCGGACGTTCGAGAACACGGTGGGCCTGACAAAGTAACCCTTCGAGAGGCCCTCGGGCCGACCCAATCCTCCGGTGACGAGTTTGGCGCCTTCTTCGATGCCTTTCTCGATGTAGCTCTCGACTCGGTCGAATTGAATCTTTGAAACGACCGGCCCCATTTCTGTCGACTTTGACTTGGGGTCGCCGACCACGATGCCGTCGGCGATTCTCTTCGCGATGGCCTCGACGACGCCGAGTTTGTCTGCGGGAACGAGCATCCGAGTCGGTGCGTTACAGGATTGTCCGGTGTTCTGCATGACGTGCAATACGCTCACCCTTACCGCGTGCTCGAAATCGACATCGTCGAGCAGCACGTTTGGCGACTTGCCGCCAAGCTCCTGGTGCACGCGCTTGATCGTGGGCGCGGCACTGCGGGCAACTTCGACTCCGGCGCGCGTTGAGCCGGTAAATGACACCATGTCGACATCCGGATGCGCGGAGAGCGCCGCTCCCGCCGCAGCGTCGCCGTACACCATATTGAAGACGCCGTGCGGCACGTGGGCCTCGTCCATGACCTGCGCCCACAGCATGGCGCTGAACGGGGAGAACTCCGACGGCTTGAGAACCATGGTGCAACCGGCAGCGAGTGCCGGGACAACTTTGGCGGCCACCTGGTTAATAGGCCAATTCCAGGGCGTAATGAGTCCGCAGACCCCCACCGGCTCGAGAATCAGTGAAGTGTTGCCCTTACGCTCTTCGAACTGGAATCTGCCAAGCACATCGATCATCGCCGCTAAATGCCCCACGCCGATCTCGGCCTGCGCGTCGCGCGATAGATTGATCGGCGCGCCCATCTCATCGGAAATCGCCGCAACGAATTCGGGATAGCGCGCCTTGTAGGCGGCGAGGATGTGCTCAAGGAGTTCCCGGCGCTCGTCACGCGTGGTTTGCGAGTAGGCGGGAAATGCACCTTTCGCGGCTGCAACCGCCCGGTCGATATCTTCGCCATTACCAAGGCAAATGACCCCGGCAACCTCTTCGGTGGCCGGATTAATGACTTTAAATTCCCTGGGCGCACTGGGATTGACCCACTGCCCGTCTATATAAAACTGCCTACAGGCGTATGTCACAAGCTACCCCTTTCAGCCGAACAATCTCATTGTAGCTGGCCGTCCTTTGCCATGCACATAGCGACTCGACAGAGAAATGAGGTCATCGTCGCCAACTTGCGCGACTCGCAGAAGTACGTTCGCGCCGCCGAGCTGGGCATGGGCCTTGCGAAGATTTCGCCGCATCAGGTGGCCGACGATCTGGAGCAATGGCATTCGGCCTTCGGTAATGTCTCAATTTGACCTAGGCTAATGGAATGGACCCATCCCTACTTTAACGGCGTCACGTAGTGCGCCAGGATCAAGGTGAGTTAAATCCTTTCATACCGAAGAGGAGATGGGTCCGTGAAGAAGATTACGACTTTAGGTGTCGACTTGGCAAAAAATGTGTTCCAGTTGCACGGCGTGGATCCGGCGGGAAAGATGGCGCTGCGCCGAGAGGTGCGGCGGGCGCAATTGATGCAGACAATTGCACAGTTGGAACCGTGTTTGATCGGCATTGAGGCTTGCGGCGGCGCACATTATTGGGCGCGGCGGTTTGCGGAGCACGGTCATCAGGTAAGGATGATGAGTCCACAGTTTGTGAAGCCGTACCGCAAGAGCGACAAGAACGATCGCAATGATGCCGAGGCGATCTGCGAGGCGGTCACTCGTCCCAGCATGCGCTTTGTCGCGGTAAAGAGCGTCGAGCAACAAGACATGTTGACACTGCATCGGGTGCGCGAGGGGCTAATGAAGGAGCGCGTTGCGCTGATCAATCGCATTCGTCGCTCGCTGTCTGAGTACGGGATTGTGATTTCGAAGAACGTGTGCAATCTTCGGAGCGAGCCACCCGGCATCCTGGAGGATGCCGAGAATGAGCTGACGGTAATGGCTCGGCAAATATTCAATGAGTTGTACGAGGATTTAGGCGCGCGCGAGGAGCGGATCGCTCAACTGGAGCGTTCGATTCGCGCGCTCGGTTCGCGGCACGATGTGGTGCGCCGCTTAGAAACGATACCAGGCGTCGGATTTTTGTCGGCGAGCGCGCTGTTTGCCACGGTGGGAGATGCGAAGCAGTATCAAAACGGCAGACAGTTGGCGGCGTCGATCGGCCTAGTGCCCCGCCAATCCTCGAGCGGTGGCAGACAACGATTATTCGGCATCACCAAACGCGGCGACAAATACTTACGCAAGCTACTGGTGCATGGAGCCCGCTCGATCGCAACACGCGCCGAGCGTAAACCGCAGCCACAAGATCGATGGCTCAACGAACTGCGCGAGCGCCGCGGAAAACCACGTAGTTATGTGGCGCAAGCGAACAACACGGCCCGGATCGCCTGGGCGATCATGGCCAGAGGTGAAGTGTATAGAGCGCCTGCAGCAACGCTGGAATCAGCCGTGGCAGTTGCGGCGTGAGCAGAGCGGTGGTTGATTGATAGCGATAGTAAATTCACCTCAATGGTTGCAGAGCCGATGACGACGTGATGGCGTAATTGATCAGATCAACTCGGTGCAAACCTGTTTTTCACACAGGTCGATAAGACCGCTAGGCTGTTTAGGTCACCGAGAGCAGATTCCATCAGGGCCAGAGAGCGTGCTCTCAGAAACAGGCCGGATATATGGCTGCAATCTCGATCAAAACAAAATCACCAACTCATCGTCTTGCAAACGGGGGTGGGTCCATATATGTATGAAAACGCCTGCAACCGCTGTGTAAGTTCGCAAAATGGGGCACGTGGACGCTGTTCTAATGCACTTGGGTCGCTCAAGGCGCGATTCATGCCACGCATCAGAGCACAGCTTTCTGACTCCGCGAGTTTGACACGGGCTAGACCCCGAGCTGCGGGTCGTGAGTGTCTGCTTTCGGGTCGGCCCGTGTGAAGACGCCCAGCACGATGCCGGGATTCATGGATCGACATTAACGCCGTGCGACTAGCTCATCCCTGGTCTGCAATTTGACGAGCGCCGCCTGGATGCCAGCTAACTGCTGCTCAAGTGACACAATCTTTGCGGCGTCCGACTCGTGTTGTGCGACCAACGTTGCGACAGTGGCGTGCTCCTTCTGCATTTCGTTGAGCAGCATCGGGGCGAGTTCGTCATAGCGCACCCCGTCAATGCGGCCATTCTGATCTCGCACTACCAGCTCCGGATAAATCGTCGCCACCTCCTCGGCGATCAGCCCGTACTGCACAGCACCCGTAGGGTCGCTCTTCAGGTGAAACGTCACCGGTCGCAATTGCTGAAGCTTTGCAGTGTTCGATCCCATCGGTTCGATCGCGGTCTTGAAACGCGCCGAGGACGTAGTCGTACCCAGTAGCCCATTCGAGTTGATCACGACGGGAAGGCCGCCACTGGAGGTCTTGCCGTAGATGCCGGCGATATAGGTGTCTGACTGGGTCGAGGTCATGCCGGTGATGGTGCCGATGCGGATGATCCCGCTCTCTCCCGCCACCCCCGGACTGCCGATGTCGATGTTGTTGCTGCCAGTGGTCAGGTTGTAGCCGGCGTTGTAGCCCTCAGCAATGTTGTCGCTGCCGCTGCTGTTATTGAACAGGGCGCGCACGCCCGTCGCCGTGTTGTTAGTACCGCTTGTATTCGCGTAAAGAGCCTTAAAGCCGGATGCGGTGTTGCTGCCGGCATTGCTCTTATAGAGTGCCTGGTAACCGGTGGCGGTACTGGCCTCAGCGGTCGAGTTGGAATAGAGCGCTTCGAACCCGGAGGCGGTGTTATAGGAGCCGATCGTGTTGAAGTTGAGCGCGTCGCCCCCGGAGGCGGTGTTATAGGAGCCGGTAGAATACGAAAACAGCGCATAGGCGCCGATGGCGGTGTTCTCGGAACCCGTGCCGAAAGTCGGGGTTCGCTGCCCGAACATCGCTTTGGCGCCCACCGCGGTGTTGTCCTGGCCGCTAGTGTTATTTGCCATCGCATCGGCTCCGTCGGCCGTGTTGTAGGATGCGCCGGATCCGCCCTGGTCATTTTCGAGAAGCGCGTCGTAGCCGGTGGCGGTGTCGAAACTCCCATCCTGGTTCTGAGAAAGTGCTGTGTAGCCTACGGCCGTGTTTGCCCCACCACTTGTATTGTCAGCGAGCGCCGAGGAACCCACGGCAACGTTTTGAATACTAGTACTCTTATAAAGCGCATTTATGCCTATCGCGACGTTATCAGTACCCCACGTGTTCATGTACAGAGCACCTGCTCCGGCGGCGACGTTGTAAGCACCTGTCGTATTGCTATACAGCGCATTGTTTCCGAGCGCGGTATTGCTTATGCAAAGGTCTTTCGAGGTACTGCAGCCCAGCGATGACTCGTTAGAGGGAGTGAGCGTGAATAGCGCATCGGTGCCCGCGGCGGTATTTCCGTAACCATCGCTTTTCACATTGTCGTCGGCAAATTGCGCATTCACCGGAGCTGTAAAAATGACCGCGACGATGACCCCCACAACGAATAGTATCGGACTTCTCATAACGTAATCTCCCTCACGGGTTCATTATTGCGGCGTATTTTGGGCGAAGATAAGTGAGCCTAGCACTTATAGGTATAAGACTCCCTGGTGCGCGATTCGGCTACCAAAAGTTTGAGAGAGGGGCGTGAACGGCAGCTTAGCGGCAGTCAAGCCGGCAGCAAAGACCGGCTGGAGTTGCCCGTCAGGGGAATATTCTAGGCCAAACCGAGACACTATCCGGTGTTCAAATGGCTTGACGAGCCTAGCACACGTCACCGCCCTGGGAGCTCGCGCGAGCTGAAGGCTTCGAACTCCCTAGGGGCCCAGAACATCAAGCTGGCAACGCAGCGTTGCCGCGGCGGGTGGAAATTAAATCATGACGACTCATTTACATCGCGAGCGCCAGCCGGGTCGGAGGTGGCCACTTTTCCAGGTCTAAGCCATGCACCGCAAACAAAGCGACCGTAAGGCGATCGATGCCAAAGGCGACGCAGCCGGTATGTGCGAGCTTGCCGCGTTCATCGTGGATTGCCCACAGCTGAGAGAAATGTTCACGGTGGTCATTGAAGCTCATACACGCGGTCGGTGTCGCCTCTGTGTGATAGGGAATCAGTAACTCGAACTTCAGCGCCTGTTGCCGTTGACTGACCGCGATGACCTGACCGACGCGGCCAAAAAACGGGTCGCTTGCCACTTCCAGCGAGCACGGCAGCCCAAGTTCGGCCGCGAGCGCCGAGGCGCGCGTCATCCAGCCCTCGCGAAAATCCTGGATTTCCTGCGGCGAACCGATTCGGACGAACTCGCGCATGCGAAACGACTGCAGCCGGTCGAGGTTACGGGAGGGTTCATGCCGGAATACGTCTGCTTCGACGTCGAACAGCAAACCGCCGGAGGGTATCCGGCCGCGCTCGGCCACCATGGGGTAAACCGGATAGCATGCGGCTGGCGACAACACCAAGTCCGATGCCGTCAGAGATCCGGTCCAGTCCTCGCCGGCGCCGTGGCGATCGACTACCGCATGAATCGCGGCCTCGCTACCGCGCAGCGCGCACACGCACCCCAGTAGATTCGGGAAATTCTTTAGATACCCGGATTTCTCCAACTGCTGCCGGCTCATGACTGGGGGAAAGCGCAAGATCTCGGCCTGCGCATCACGCTGACCGGTGATGTAGCGTTCGAGCCGCTCGGCCACCAGCTCATAGAGTGCAGTGCGCGCGTATACTCCGTCTGCACCCATGGGGCGAAACAACGCCCCAGCGATATGCGCCAGTGGATCGGTTGGCGTTTCCCCGGGCGGTGCGGACAGCGGCTCGGGTCCCTTGGACACAGACCGGATCAATCGCCGATCGATGCGGGCAGCGGCGTCATCAGCGACGTCGTGGCCGAGTTCGCCAGTATTCGGCCGTTGTTGATCATGAGCGGTGCTGAGAGCACATCCCGCAGATACCGTCCAATGCTGAATTCGGTGTCGTTGCGATAGCCCGACAGACCGCACGCACGTAACGCTCCAAGGACCGCGGCGACGGCAAGCTCCGAGACTTGAACCTTGGTCAAGGTGATCATGGACTGGAACTCGATCGAGGTGAGCGCTTTTTCGTCTGCCACGGCACTCTCGTAGTCGCGTAGCGCCGATGCCAGCACTCCGCGCAACGTCCGCAGCGACGTCACGCACTCGGTCAAGTGCGCTGCCCCGGGCGGCATCTGACCACTGGATTGACGCGCCACATGGCGAATGAACGCCTGGGCCCGCGCGGTCGCCGCCGCGGCGATTCCCGCCCAGACTGCGCCCCATAGCAGATGGGCGTATGGCACCATGGTCTGCACGTGAATTTTCTCATAAGCGTCCGCGAGGATCTGCTGGGCAGACGCCTTGGCGCGCAGCGTAAAGCCTTCGCTTAGCGTGCCGCGCATCCCGAGCGTGTCCCAAACCTGCAGGCGTTCGAGCGTGTAGTCCGCTTTCATAAGAACCACTAGTACTTGGTCCGAGACCGTGGCGTCGCCCGCACGTCGCGCCGTAGTCACGATGCCGTCGGCTTCGACCGCGTAGGAGATCACTGTCGCTTTGCGATTGAGAGTGACCTGGTCGCCGTCGCGTTCGATGGCGGCGTCGCTGGAACGGACATTGCCACCCGCCTGCCCTTCCGTCGTGGATGAGGCGAGAAGCAATTGCTCGCTCGCAATGCGGCGCATGATGGTCTCGAGCGCCGCGCTGCCGTTGGCGTGTCGTACGATGCAAGCGATCTTGATCTGGTGCATCGCATAGATCAGGCCGGTCGAAGAGCAGGATTGACCGAGGATATAGCAAACGTCGATGACGTCCGCGAGAGTCGCCCCTTCGCCATCCAAGGATTGCGGAATCATGATGCCGAGGAGACGCTGCTTGCGAATCTCGGCCATGGCTTCACGTGGAAAGCGTGCCTCGGCATCGACCGCGGCCGCATTTGATTCTGCCGCTGCTGCAGCGGCTCNNCATCGCTGATGTTCCCTGTGCTGATTCGGCTTTCCGGCGATTATGCTCGTATAGGGCTTCAAATGGTCAAGCGGAGACACAGCGGGCCGGCAGTCGTCGCAGTATATGTAAAACACCCGTGATCAGGCGTTAGCCGCAACACTTCGTTATGCTACGACGCAGGATTGCGCGCCCAATTGCGGGAGATAAGCCTGGTGGATGTGGAGAAACACGCGGTAGATCGCCGGTTGATCAGCCTCGTCACCGCGATTCTTGGTCCTGACGCGGCCGGCCTCGAGCCGTTTCCAATCGGTCAACGGCTCAGTGACCTCGGTATCAGCTCAGTGAGGATGGTGGGGTTGATGCTGGCCGTTGAGGCGGAGTTTGGCATTGTGATTCGCCAATCCGACATCACGCCCGAAAACTTCTATTGTGTCGCGTCGATCGAAGCGCTCATCGAGCGAAAGCTGAGAATTGACAGTACTGGCTAGGCGGGAATGCCGGTGCATAGCTCACGGGACCTCGGATGATGCCATCCCAGATATCAACCCGTCTGCCAGCGATAACTGATAAGCATTCACACAGGCGTCCAGCCAGCCCTCAAGCGACAGATCGTAAGCGTTTTCGTGCGGGGCAAATCGATCGATGTAGCCCTTGAGAAGCCCCGGCAGGACCACCTCCACGGAACCGGACGCATGTCCTTCTTCGGCAGGAACCATCCATAGCAGGACATTGCGCCCGTACCTGGAAAGCGCCGCATACAGCGGAAGTATTTCCTCTTCTGGCAACGCTAGATTGCGTTTGATGACAAAGATTTTATTCCCCCTTTTCAGGTCCCCGACGAATTTTCGCGCACAATACGCGAGCCGTTTCGATTCGCTCGCGCGCAGCTGCTCTGGGTCGATTTCGCCTTGGTACCGAAAGGTGTGGAAGTACGCGCCATAGCGCTTTTCACGCACGACGTATTCCGCTTTTGGCTTGTCATCCAGATAAATCTCTACATTCGCGTCATCGCCAAAATCCTGCAAATCGGCGTCCAACGCACGCCGCAGAATTGGAAGCTCCATGCCGGCGAAGCGCAGCAGGCTCAAGAAGGATTCGGCGCCGCAGAGCCGCTGGAGAACTCCGAACTCACAATTGTCGCCAAGGCTCTCAAAATTCAATATGAATCTGGCCGGGCTCATGCTCACGATGCGCTCGAGCTTGGCGAGCGATATGCCGCCGGTACCGGCCCGGTGCGCCCCCGATACGCCATCCACAATGCGCGATAGACGCAGCTGCTTGACTGCCAAGGATAGCGAGCGCAGGTCCTTGCTCTCGCCGAAATCGCAGGGACGCGCCGCGTCGGGATGACTCAGCAGGATCGACGTGCTGTTCCTGCTGGAAAGAGCGGCAGCGGGAATACGGTACCCGATTCGAGCGTTTGCCTCGACGGTGGACTGTCCGACCGCGGCACCGTTGACGCAGACCGTCAAGCGCTGGGAGGGAAGCCCCGGCGGCCTCACAAATGGAGTGAGTTCGAGCTCGATAAGGTAGTCGCCGTCGAGCAAGGGTTCATCAAGTCGGAGTTCGCTTTCCACTCCGATCATCCATCTAAACGCGGGTTCAGGAACTGACCAGCCTCCCCTCACCAGCCCTTCACAGTTTCCGCCCGCGCGGAAATCGATCGTCCGAATGTTCTTCGGGATCTCTCGACTGGCAGCGGAAATCCCGATCTCGACGTTCAACAGCGACTCTTTGCCCAGTGGAACGGGCTGAGGACTAAGTAATTATTATTATGCACAAGTCGCGATGGGGTTTGTCCGGTCGAAGCCACTCATCAGGTTATTGATGTCACGTTATGTTAAGTATGTTGTCGGAGGTGCCTTAGATATCGGGGGTCTGCGCTGCGTCGCCGATTTGGCCGTGCCCGACGCGCCGCCTCACGCCGGCTCGTGCAGTGCTGCGATTAGCTCATCGACATCGCGCTGCGTAGTCTCGCCGTTGGTGGCGCAAACGCGCACCACGTCGCGCCCCTCGAACACCGCGGGGGCGATCCAGGCACGACCAGACGCTACCACCCGACGGACCAGAGATCTCACGTCGCCCAAAGCGGACGGCGGCACGGCGTTCAGCACGGCGAGCGGCGACTCGTTAACGATCTGCCACCCGCGTGCGAGTAGCAGGCCTTTGATCCGCTCGACGACCTCGATGCTGCGCTCCACGTGGGCGCCGAGTCCGCGCCAGCCGGCAGCGCCCAGGGCGAGGAACAGACGCAGTCCCAGGAATCGGCGCGACCACTGCACACTGTTGAGATAGGGATCGATACCCGCCACGCTCGAGGGCATAAAAGTGGTGGATGCATGAAAGGCTTGTGACAGCACGCCACCCCGCGTGGTGATGAACATGGCACATCCCATGGTGGTCGCGAGCCATTTGTGCGCATCGATCGTGATCGAATCGGCGTGCTCGATGCCGGACAGTAAGCCGCGCATGCGATCGGACGCAAGCGCACCACCACCCCACGCGGCATCGACGTGATACCAAAGCCGTTCATGCTCGGCAATTTCGGCACAGGCATGCAGGGGGTCGATCATGCCGCTGCTCGTCGTGCCGGCGGTCGCGATCAGCATCACGGGTACTGCGCCCCTGNNGCGGCGCGGCCAACGCCGCACTGATGTGCGATTTTCAACCAGGCGACGTGGCAGTCTCGTGATGTATAGACCGTCGGCGGTCCTGCAAACGCGCGTGCGCCGTCGCTTGCAAACCCAGGATGGGCGGCGGTCAGGGCGCAGATGAGCGCCGTGTAATTGGCCTCCGAGCCGCCAGTAGAGAAATGCCCGGTCGACTCGGCACCTAATCCTGCGCGCTGCGCAATCGCATTAATCACATGGCGCTCGAGCGCCACCGGGACCGGAGATGACCCAGAACTTGCGAGCTGCGGATTGAAATGACTGGCAATTCTGTCCGCGCACTGCGCCGCGAACGCCGCGCCGGGATTGAACAGCCCGAAATAGCGCGGGTTCGCCGTCTGCACAATCCCGTGCTGCAACTGCTCGACCGACCAGTGCAGCAATTCGTAGAGCGGGCGCGGCACATCGAAGTCGAA
>PKWJ01000047.1:0-52122 GCA_003132025.1 Gammaproteobacteria bacterium | reverse complement strand
ATGGGCGGCAACTCGCTCAGGTGCACAGTCCCTCCAAATACCGAAATCTGCCGCCTAGCAGACTGCTGAAAAAGGCTCGCTTTTTAGGAAGATATTGAACGACATGGGGAACCGGGAGTTATGCGTGCGCAGTGGATGCGCAGCAGGAACTCGTTCCTCGGGCGAGAAGTAACTGAACAGATGAGACTGGGGATCAATATGACCACGCATCAATGCATCTCGCCTTCACTGCCCAAACAACTGCATATCACACGCTCGCTGAAAAACAAGACTTTTTCAGCAGCCTGCTAGNNAAGAGGTCGACGACACCGTGTAGGTCGGTACCACCCCGGTTCCGGTGAGGCTTACCGACTGCGTACCGGCACCCCCGCCGGCGTTGACGCTCAACGTCGCCGACTTCGAGCCCGTCGAATTCGGCTTGAACTCCACGCTGATCGTGCAATTCGCTCCGACCGCGACCGACGTGCCGCAGGTATTGCTCTGCGAGAACTGCAAGGAGTTCGCGCCCGAGAGCGTGATGCTCGTGATGGGCAGCACCACGGTGCCGGTGTTTGTCACGGTGATCAACTGTGGAGCACTCGCGACATTTGCCGTCTGGCTGCCGAAGGCCAAAGAGGTCGACGACACCGTGTACGTCGACAGGAGTCCGTAGACCGCCAACTGATTGGACCAGGTCGCCACATAGACCTTGCCGTTTGCGACCAGCGGCGGCACGAATTTTGCAAAATTGCCGAATCCGTCGCGCGACGCGTTCATCGTCGAGTTCCACAACTCGTGGGAAACGTTCCCGGCATCGAAGGCGTGCAGCTCCCCCGGGACCGGGGGATTGTTTTCGGCGTCGCCGCTCGTCGCGACCGTCGCCCACAGCACGCCGCTGCCGGGCGTATCGCTGTCGGCGGAGAGTGCCAGGATGCCCCCGGGCCAGATCTGGGTGCCGCTTCCCTGGGAGCTGGGGGTGGTGGCAAACGTCGCTCCGTTGAACGCGTATGCCTTGACCCAGTCGCTAGCGCCCCAGTTAAAGAGCAAGGGGCCGCCGTTTTTGGACGATCGCTGCCAGTATACGGGGCCGCCCCGGAACTCGTTCGTGATGGTTTCCTCCTGTGCAACGCCAGTGTCGCTGGCGGTCTCCTTGCCGAGATTGGCCGTCTTGAGCACATACATGACGCCTGCCTTACCGCCACCGGCGAGCAGGCTCGTGCCTGGAATCAGTAGCGGCCCGGAGCTGCTGAGGTCGAGGTCGTTTTCGTCTAAGTAGGCCCAGTCTTCGGGCGTGAACCAGTCGAGCAGATTAAGGCCGGTCGCGGGATCGAGCTTCAGCGCGCTTTCACCGAAGTTGTTGGCGCCGTCCCAACCGGAGCAGGTATCAGGGTTCGTGTTAGTGCAGTATCCATTGCCCACGAATACGTAGACGTAGCCCGAGCTGTCAACCACCGGTGGGCGCCCGGATTGCCACACGCCGCCGCCCAAGGTGGTGCCTTTGGTCACTGTCGCGAAGGCGCCGCTCTGAAGCAAAGTGGTCTTGTCATAGGCCATCACCCACCCGGCGTAGCCATCCTCATCGTCCGTCTCCTCTTCCAAGGCGCTAAAGCCAAACACCACCTCGTTCCCCGAGAGCACCAGCGACAGCCGCTGTATCTGGTCTCGCGCATCGAATGTCACCCGGTTGTATCCGCCCGAGATTGGCATGTTGGTATACGGCTCTGTGCCGTTGGCGATGTTGACCGCGTGCAGTCTATACACCATCGTGGTACCGCCATTCTCCAGCGTGCAGGCCACGAGATACAGAATGTTGGTGGACTGATCGATTACCGGCGTGCTCAGGATGCCGAGGTTGCCGACGATATTGCGGTTGCCGTAAAAAGCGAACGTCGCATACGGCACCGGAGTGGCGCCGACGCTGGTGGCGAAATTGACCGACCACAGCTGCGCGCCGGTATCGGCGTCGAAGGCGTAGAGCGTATCGCTCATCGTCGCGACGTACACGACATTGTGGGTTCCCTGGCCTGGGATTACGACGCTCGGTACGTACAGCGGCTGGGCGAGGACACTGTCGTCGAGGGGGAGCTTGAAAACGAGCCCAAAGGTGTTCGGGACAACGTTGGATGTGTTGAGCGCGGTCTCGGTCAGGTTGGCGCCGGAGACGCCGGCGTCGTATCCGCGCTGGAGCACCGGCTGCGGGGCCTGCGCGGCCGCAGTGGTCGGTCCGAACAAGAGGGCCAGCGCGACCGCACTGGCAATCGGCCGCGCCAATGATACTGCCCAGAGCATCGCCAAAGAGATCTCGCGTAATCGCATGGCTCTCGCTCCTCGCGAGTTCTTCTATTTGTGGAAGGCGTCCATTCGCGCGAACGCGCGCGCGTGATAACAGGACCCGCAGCCATCCTGCACCTCGACTGTTCCGTGGCGCGCGGCTTGCCGCGTCAGCATGCCCCGTAATTCCGTGTTGATTACTGTTCTTGACATAATCTCGCGGTAAGTTCCTGGGCTTTCCATTCACCGAAAGCAGTCTGAGCAGCTATCGCAACATGTACTTGTTATTTGCTCTTACACTATACGCCCGGCGCAAAGTGCATCAAGCGCGCTGCGCTCGGCCGCGTGCTCGACTTCGTGCAGATAATCTTCGAGCGTCAACTGCTGGGCGGCTTGCAAAAAACGCAGGCTCTCGGCCCAGGCCAGATACTGCGCGTTCCACCCCCTCGAGCGCGTGCCGGCCGTGGCGCAGGAAGAATTTACTCAAGCGGTTACGAGCCCGCGGCTGATCGCACTTGCCCGCCAAGCGCGCGTACCAGATCGCGCAGTGTCTCGTGCGCCCCATCCGGAACCCACACCGCCGTCAAGTCCCCGGCCCGGTGACGGCGCGCCAGCTCCTCGGCGTAGCGCCGGTCGGTCTTGACCCGATCCCAGCCTTCACCGGTATCAGCGTCGGAGCCACCACCTCGCACCTCACGCCTAACTCGCTCAGCTGCCAGTACAGCACGTATCCCGTAGGCCCCGCCTCGTAGCACACCCGCAGTTGCTCAGGCTTGCCGAGCTTGCGGATCAATCGACCCATCGACTCGGGCCGGTTGGGAATCGTCCCGAGGCTGCGCATCTCCCCGCCTGGCTCCGCTACTGCTACGGCAATCGTCGCCGCGTGGACATCCAAACCGATAAATCGTATGTTGCTTTTCGCCGGCCCCGATTTGTATGCGGCTCTGCGCCGCGGTGCTTTCCCGATCCAAAGCGTAACCCGCGCCTTGCAAATCGGAAGTCGGTCGTTTCATTGTGACTAGGCTGCCGCTGCCGCGAGCGCTTGATCCAGATCGGCCAGAATGTCGTCGATGTGTTCGATTCCGACACTGAGTCGAATGCTGCCGGGGCCCACGCCGGCTGCCAGCTGTTCCGCCGGAGTCATTTGCCGATGCGTGGTTGATGCGGGATGGCAAGCGAGCGATTTCGCATCGCCCAGATTGACCAATCGCTTGAACAATTTCAGCGCGTTGTAAAAGCGCAGGCCGGCCGGCAGCCCGCCGCGGATGTCAAAGGTCATCAGCGAGCAGGCGCGGCCGCCGAGATATTTGACTACCAGCGGGTGATAAGGATTATCGGCAAATCCCGCGAAATTAACCGATGTGACGCGCGGGTCTGCGTTGAGATACTCCGCCACTTTGCGCGCGTTCTCGACATGACGATCGATTCGCACTCCCAGGGTCTCTATGCCCTGCAGCAATAGGAATGCATTCATTGGCGCAAGGACCGCGCCCATGGCGCGCTGGTACACGTTGCGGCAACGGCCGATGAACGCCGCGTTTCCGTAGTGTTGCGTGTAGACAAGTCCATGGTAGGACTCGTCTGGTTCCGTGAACATCGGATAGCGCGGGCCATGCTGCGCCCACGGAAAACTCCCGCAGTCCACGACAATACCGCCGAGCGTGGTGCCGTGACCGCCCATGAATTTCGTCAGTGAGTGCACCACCACGTCCGCGCCGTAGTCGACCGGCCGCACTAACATGGGCGTTGCCACCGTGTTGTCGACGATCAGAGGCAAGTCGTGGCGATGCGCACTCGTCGCCAGTGCCTCCAGGTCGCAGACATTCCCCGCCGGGTTGCCGACGGTTTCGCAGAAGATCGCGCGAGTGTCGGCATCGATCAACGTCTCTAGATCGGCGGCGTGGTCTGATTTGGCGAATCGTACTTGCACCCCAAGCTTGGGTAGGATGTGCGCGAATAGCGTGTAGGTGGTGCCATACAGTTGCGGCACCGAGATTATGTTACGCCCCATTTCGGTGACGTTCAGCGCCGCATAGTACAGGGCGGCTTGTCCGGAGCTGACGCTGAGGGCCCCGACGCCGCCTTCGAGTTCGGCCACCCGTTGCTCCAACACCGCGTTGGTCGGATTACTGATGCGCGAATAACGATGGCCCTCGACCTCCAGGTTGAACAGGGCCGCTGCGTGCTCGGCGCTATCGAATGCGTAAGCCGCCGTTTGGTAGATTGGAACCGCCACGGCCTTGGTGGCCGGATCCGAGTCGAAACCGCCGTGCAGCGCGATGGTCTCTAGCTTCATGGCTGTGTACACCGTGATGGAGCCCCGCCCAGTCTAACTCGAATGGCCCGGCCGCTCGTGGTACGGTTTACGGGAGATGCAATCCGCCGACGCAAATACCCGTATCGCCCGCGAAGCGTGGATGCGGGCGCTGCAGCGCACGGCCGACATCGAACGGCATCCCGATGTCACGCTGCCAGTGCTGATGGAGCGCCTGGCCCAACAATTCGACGGCGGACCGGCACTGGTGTCGAACGACGTCGCCATGAGCTATCGTCAATTGACGGCCCGGTCCAACCAATATTCCCGGTGGGGCCTGGCGCAGGGACTGAAATCGGGCGATGTCGTGTCGTTGATCATGGAAAATTGCGCTGAATATCTAGCCGTTTGGATCGGCCTGACGCGCATCGGAGCAGCGGTGGCGCTGGTAAATACTCATCTGACGGGCACGCAGCTAACCCATTCAGTGAATCTCGTCGCTCCGAGGCTGTTAATCGTCGGCGCCTCGTTGGGACCAGCACTGGCAGCCGTCCTTTCCGAGGTCTCGACGGAGCCCGCGATCTGGGAGTACGGGGCATCACAGCACTTCGCGTCCCTGCAGGCGGAGCTGCAACGATTCTCCGGCGAGAGCATAGGGCCAGCGGAACACAGTGCGCCGTCGCTGGACGCCACGGCGTTGTACATCTATACCTCGGGCACGACCGGGCTGCCTAAGGCGGCTCGGGTCAGCCACTACCGGATCCTGCAGTGGAGCCAGTGGTTCGCCGGACTGATGGATATGAAGCCCGAGGATCGCATGTATAACTGCCTGCCTCTGTACCACAGCGTCGGTGGAATCGTCGCGACCGGGGCAACGCTAGTCGGCGGCGGCGCGGTCGTGATTCGCACCCGATTCTCCGCATCCGAATTTTGGCGTGACGTCCGGGAGCAGCGCTGCACGGTGTTCCAATACATCGGTGAACTATGCCGCTACCTGGTGAACTCCCCGCGGCAGGCCGCCGAATCCGATCACGCGTTACGTCTTGCCTGCGGTAACGGGTTGCATGTGGACGTGTGGGAAGAATTCAGGACGCGATTTTGCATCCCGCGGATCCTGGAATATTATGCGTCGACCGAGGGTACTTTCTCGCTCTACAACTGTGAAGGCGAACCTGGGGCAATTGGGCGGATACCGGCGTACCTGACACAGCGCTTGCCGGTGGTGTTACTGCGATTCGATGTCGACACCGGCGCGCCTTGGCGCAACACTGCCGGATACTGTGAGCGCTGCGCGACGAACGAGACCGGCGAGGCGGTGGGATTGATTCCTGACGCGCCGAGTTCACGCGTCGGGCGCTTCGAAGGCTATTCGGATAGCAAAGCCTCGCAGGCAAAGCTGCTGCGAAATGTATTCCGCGCCGGCGATTGCTGGTATCGCACCGGGGATCTCATGCGGTGCGACGCGCGGGGTTTCTACTACTTCGTCGACCGCGTCGGGGACACCTATCGGTGGAAAGGTGAAAACGTGTCTACCACCGAGGTGTTGGGTGCGCTGATCTCGGCCCGCGGGGTCCGGGACGGGGTCGTCTTCGGCGTTTCTCTACCGGGAGCCGACGGACGAGCAGGCATGGCGGCATTGGTGGTCGATTCGGCTTTCGATCTTGCCGCCTTTCGCGCGCATGTTGGGCAACGTCTACCAAGCTATGCGCGCCCTGTATTCCTGCGGTTATTGCAGTCGCTGGAGACGACCGGCACCTTCAAGACGCGCAAGCAGGACCTGCTGCAGGCTGGATACGATCCACAAGCCACCACCGATGCGCTCTTCTTTGATGACGCAGGCGAACAATCCTACGTGCCGCTAAATGCGGCACGCTATGCTGCGATCCGGGCCGGCCGCGTCAGGATTTAGCCAATACGCAGGTTAGGCAGTGTTGCCGGCGTCAACCGTCAACACGGTGCCGGTAATATTGCGGCCGGCCTCTCCCAACAGGAACTCGACGCTGCGCGCCACATCGATGGCATCGGCCATGCGGCGCAGCGCGCTGCGGCGCATGATTTGCTCGCGCTGCGACTGGTTCAGCTCTTCGGTCATGGCGGTGTCGATGAAGCCCGGCGCGATCGCATTGACCGTAATGCCGAGCTGCCCGATTTCGCGCGCAAGCGAGCGCGTGAAGCCGATCAGAGACGCCTTGGTGGCACCGTAGACGGAAAGCCCGCTGTAGCCGGTGAAACCCACCACGGAGGCAATATTAACGATCCGGCCACCGCGTTCAATCATCATGGATCGGGTGACGTACTTTGTGAGCAGAATGGGTGACAGTACATTGAGGCGTATAAGGCCTTCGATATCCAGGTCGCGCATGTTGCCGAGAACCCCGTGGGTTCCCGCACCGGCGTTGTTCACGAGCCCGTAGAACGGACCGAAATCGGCGCGTAGACTGCGCACCAACGGTGAGATTTGAGGCGGATCGGATAAATCGCAGGTGCGGAATTCGATCGCTCCTCCGCTGCCCACCAAAACACGAGCCGCTTCTTTCAGTTCGTCGGTAGGAGCGCGGGCGATGGCAAGTACCCGATACCCTGCGGCCGCGATGGTACGTGAAATTTCGAGTCCCAGTCCGCGGCTGGCGCCAGTCACGATGACGTTACGCACTGGAACGTCCCAGCTTGCCGGCCGCGGTGAGTTCGAGGGCCGGCACAATCCGTAAAATCGCCGGCACCTTGTACGGCTGCAACGTGCGCCGGCAAGCATTCAACAGGTCGGTTTTCACGCTCTGGGTATTCTCCAAATCGACTGGAGTCGGCGCATCGATCAGCACCACGTCAGCAACGACGACGGAGCCGGTCAGAAGATTAGGGCGAGCGCTAACGCGTGACCAGCGCACCCTCGGATCGGCGTTCAACACCGACTCGACTTCTTCCGGAAATACCTTCGAGCCGCCGACGTTGATCACCCCATCCTTGCGACCTCGAAAGTAGTACCGACCCTCTACTCGCTCAACCAGATCGTAGGTGTCTACATAGCCATCCGCGCCCACGACGGCGGTCAGGCCGTTACCCAAGTACCCGGCGGCATTTCCGGGGGAGCGAATCCGCAGCGTGCCGTCCTCGACCTTCAGATCCAGTGCGCCGGCGCGCTTGCCGATAAACTCGGCAGGAAAACCGGCCAATCCATCGTCGACGTCGAAAGCCAGGCCCGCCTCGGTCGAGGCGAAGGCATGTGCGATGCGCGCGTTCGGAAACACTGCGCGCAATTTGTCGAGCACGGCCTGATCTGCAACTTCGCCGGATAGGCGTATGTATTCCGGGTCCAGTTGCGCCGCCTCGGCACTCATCAGCGCGAGTCGCCAGTGCGATGGGGTACCGGAAACATGAGTGACTCCAGCCGCTGCGGCGCGCGTCAGGAATTCACCTGTCGACTCACCGCGGCTTGAGAGAACGAGTTTCGAACCGCTGAGTACGGCGCGCAAATAGATCTGGAGGCCGCCGTAGTGGCGGATGTCATAAAAAGTGCTCCAGACGGTTCGGGTAACTGGCGGCGATTCCCGTGGCAAGGCGCCGGCGAGACTTTGCAAGGTGTGCACCACGAGTTTCGGCGCTCCGGTTGTCCCGGACGTCAGGAGTACCCAGTCTGTTGCCTCGCTGGCGTGACGGCGCACCTGGCCTGGAATCGGTGTTGGGGTCATTGCATGCGTAGTCGTGCCTGACAATGTCCACGGCGAGGGTCCGGCTTCGACCACAACGGCGTCGGCCCCGGCGCGGTGCGCGACCGCGCACAGCTGCTCCTCCGCTAGGTAGGGTGGACAGAGAATGAGACGGCGCGCAACGCCATCGAGTTCTATCAGGCAAACGGCCGCGAGAAGCTGTTCGCGCGTCGCGATCATCACCGAACGACCCCGCAGGGACTCGGGATTCGTGCCCAGCATGGAGGCGCGGGAGAGCTCTTTAAGGGCGATACCCACGTTCCGGCCGTGAAATTCGGCCGCGTTGGGCGCACCGGAGTGCGCGACGGAATCCCACAGTGAATTCACATTAGGCCGCGGTCCGATCGTAGAGTTTGATGAACTCCCCCAGTGTGACGGGGAAATCCACCCACTCGTCCGCGTTGAAGGGATCGACGTTGAGCGAATCCTCCAAGGACGCGACTACGATCGCGAAGCACAGGGAATCAAGGCCGCATTTCAGGAGCGGCAGTTCATCCGATAGCGGCGCCAGCGTGCGCCCCTGATCGGCCGCGACCTTCCTAAAGACAGATAGAACCGTATCCCTGATCGACACTGCATCCATACCCTACCCCTTCCCTTCCTTCCGGTAACCGACAGTGCTCATAGCCTAGATCAATTCGCTGTTCCTTGAACAGCATCTGCTGTCGAGTGTTCTGACCCTCAGAACCTCGCAACTATCAACCTGTTGCCGGTCGTACGCCACCGACCAGGTCGTCAAACAACGTGAGCCAGCGAGGCTGAACGAAGCTACTCCAATCGAACTGTGTCACCGCCGCGGCGCGAGCGGCTTCATGGTGCGCTGGCCTCTTACCGGGTGGTTCCAGCGCCCCTGGTGTCGATTTGACGATTTCCGGTGAGCGATGCGGCCCACCCTCTGGCCGTTGACTGTCGTGCAGCGCTCAAAGCAGTGGCGAGGTGACGGGCCCGCCGGTGAGACAGCCACAGACCATGGTCTCGATGCACGAGCACGACAACTTGCGCCAACCCGCCGGCGCTTCTTTAAGCCTCATCGCGCCGACCGGCGCGAGCACCGCCGGCACACGCTGCCGCGGCCATGCGCCGATTCGGGCAGCGGATGCTAAGCAGAAAATAAGAAACGCCGCGCTGCAACGCCAATCGCAATCAGCAATTATTCATCCGTCTCTGATTATTCTTCGACGCCAAGGCACCTACGCGGCCCCGGGACTCCCAGCAGCCCTTTTAGCTGCTCGGATTTGAGCCTCGCCGCCCCTAAGGTGCCTGACCCCCACGCAACCCGGCGGGCGTCGTGCTGCCGTTTACGCGAACCTCGCAGGTCCCTTCCCGCTAAACCGCCCGTGCCGCACATTCCGTCCAATTCGAGCGGCGTGCTAGGCTGGCGTGGGTTTTATGAGGCCTATCTCGGTCACTTGGTGGATCCCGGCAGGAGGTATGTGATGCTGCGGACTATATCGGAACATCTCGGCCCGGTTTTCTTCATGGCTGTACTCATGGTTGGCACTCAAGCGTTTGCCCGCCGCGTTCAGCATGCACGATTGCATGATGAGGCGTCGCGACTACGGAGTGCCTTGGCCATTAGCCTGCAGGCTCTTCGCATTCTCTATCAAGGCAATCTGGGCGTGCTTATTGACAGGGGGTCTCCGTTGATTTCAGGACGCAACCAGATCAATTTGTTCCGGCTTCACTTCGGGCGACTGATATCGCTCAATCAGTCGGAGATCGAGGCCGTTATAGCAGCGAGTATTGCCGCCGAGCGAGTTGAGACAGCCATGGCTATCGCCGGCAAGTCGGTAGGCGGTGTAGCCTTCGCGGTTCCCGACGGGGACGACTTAAGAGGAATGGTGGAGTCGGCATTATTGCAGGCATGTGCCTTGCTAGAGACTGCAGAGGGCCTCATGACGCCGAGCGGGAAGTGGCACGATGAGCGAATACCCCAAGATGAAATGGCATTGCCCGAATACCGCCAAGCACGGGCCATACAGTCAGTCCATGCCCGGCAAACGGACGCGTCCGACGTGGCAACAGAAAGAACCGCATCTGCCTTCATCGAGCAGCTTCTCAATCCACGCATCTCGGACAGTGCATTCGACTGCGGCGAGCGCAAGTGTGCAGCGAAGCTCCCGTACCCCGGCGGATGAGTGGATAGCCGATTGGGTAATCTCTCTACGATCCGGAAGAAACGGGGGCACCGCCGGCTAGCCAGAATGCATTCTTGCCGCCGATTACACGTCCCGAAGACTTCAGCAGAATTTTAAGATCTGGCAGGACCGGACCTGTCCTGGGGTAACGCGCCTGAGCCCCCGCCTCGATCCCGAGGCAATGATCTTCCAGGTGCAGCCAGTCACGAACGTTGCGGCCGTCGCCATAGACGGGCAATGAGTTGCCCGCAAGCAGTTGCGCGATCATCAACGGAATCAGCTTATCGGGAAACTGGTAGGGGCCGTAGTTGGTGACGCAATTACTGAGCGTACCCGCGAGCATCAAAGTCGACAGCGGGTAGTACACCGTCGGTTTGTCATAAGTCGGAAGCAACTGCTTGCTTACGGCGTAGGTCACTGGTTTCAGGCGCGATCCGGCTCCGCCGGCGAGGATGATGCCTTTGCGCATATAGGTCCTGCAATCCTTGGATTTTATTGAGGTGGCATCGGCATGGCTGCCAGGATCTTAGTTAGACGGGTCAATAGCGCTGATCACCGGTTCCCAAAACGCGGGCGGCGCGAACGGAAGATACCCGGCTGCTAACAATGCGTATTTGGATATACGCACCGCGTCGGCGAGAAACGCGATATATTCTTCGCGAGGCGCTGATGGAGCGCGTGACGATGGCGACAGCCCGCCGCTGGTTTGCAGGGAGATTTCCGCGGCACCCGCTCCGGCAAGGACGAGCGAAATGGCCATTCCGTCACGACGTGGCTTTCGACATAACGCGACGCGTGAAACGTGCTAAACCCGAGATTAATTGATACCGGCCATGACCGACTCCGGCTACTACGGGCCATGGTCGATTTTGCTATCGCGGCTGGCGGGGTTGTCGCGGACTATGGCCAGGGGGAACGCAAGGCGGAGCGTAAAGCCGACGCCTCGCCGGTGACCGCGGCGGACCGGAACGCCGAAGCCATGATTCTCTAGGGCCTAGCCCATGCAGCGCCTGGCATTCCGGTGGTCGCCGAGGAAGAAGTCGCGGCAGGCCGGCTTCCTGATGTGGACGCCAGCTTCTTTTTGGTCGATGCGCTCGACGGTACCAAGGAGTTTATTAGCGGCGGCACAGATTACACGGTGAATATCGGTTTCATTGAGTATGGCGTGCCAACGCTCGGCGTGGTGTATGCGCCTGCTCGCTCGACCGTGTATTGGGGGGACACCGTGGCGGGTGCGGCATGGCGTGCCACACACCCGCCTCATGGCACGCGTCGCCCGGCGGTGCGCATTGCAGTCAGGCAGCCGCGGTCGTCGCTGTGTGCGGTGGCCTCCAAGTCCCACAACACACCGCAGACCGAGGCCTGGTTGCGCGCCGCAGCTATCGGCCGTCGCGTATCAATCGGCTCATCGCTGAAATTTGTTCTCGTCGCCGCGGGTGAGGCGGACGTGTATCCCCGGCCCGCCCCGACGATGGAGTGGGACACCGCGGCGGGAGACGCGGTATTACGCGCGGCCGGCGGACGCGTACTCGACCTCGACGGAAGGCTGCTCGTCTACGGCAAGCCGCATTTTCGAAATCCAGGTTTCCTGGCCACCGGACTTTACGAGCCAGCTCCACTTCGACCGTTCATGCACTCCATTTAGTCCGTGGAGCACTCCAAATGACCAGCGACAGGGTATCGCTCACGCATTTGCAGCGGCTCGAGTCGGAATCGATCCACATCATGCGGGAAGTCGTCGCGGAAGCGGAAAAACCGGTGATGCTGTATTCGATGGGCAAGGACTCGGCCGTGATGGTGCATCTTGCACGCAAGGCATTCGCTCCGGGCTCCCCGCCGTTTCCCTTGCTGCATGTGGACACAACGTGGAAATTTCGGGCGATGTACGACTTTCGCGATCGCATCGCGCGGGAATCCGGCATGGACCTGATCGTTTATCAGAACCCGGAAGCCAAAGCGCGCGGCATCAACCCCTTTGTACATGGCTCGCAACTGCATACCGATATTTGGAAGACCGAGGGGCTGAAGCAGGCGCTCGATCTGCATGGTTTCGATGTCGCCTTTGGCGGAGCGCGACGCGACGAAGAAGCAAGCCGCGCGAAGGAACGGGTGTTTTCATTCCGCTCCGCCCACCACCGCTGGGATCCGAAGAACCAGCGCCCGGAGCTATGGCGGCTCTACAACGCAAAAAAGGGTAGGGACGAAAGTATCCGAGCGTTTCCGATCTCCAATTGGACCGAGCTGGATATCTGGCACTACATTCATTTACAAGCCATCCCAATCGTGCCGCTGTATCTCGCGGCTCCGCGGCCGACTGTCGAACGCGATGGACTCCTCCTCATGGTGGACGATGATCGATTTCCGCTGCGACCTGGCGAGACTCCGGCCATGCGCTCGATCCGCTTTCGCACACTCGGCTGCTATCCGCTCACGGGGGCGGTCGAAAGCACTGCCGCGACATTGCTTGAGGTGATCCAGGAAACGCTGCTCACCGTGACCTCCGAGCGCCGGGGCCGCGCGATCGATCATGATCAAGCCGCCAGCATGGAAAAGAAAAAGCAGGATGGCTATTTCTGATGAGCATCGGCCATCCGCAAATCGACACTGAGACCCAGGGTTTAATCGCCAAGGATATTCAAGCATATCTTCTGCAACACCTGCGCAAGAGTTTGTTACGCTTCATTACCTGCGGCAGCGTGGATGATGGTAAATCGACCCTCATTGGGCGCCTGCTCTACGATTCGAAGCTGATTTACGAAGACCAACTCGCTGTTTTGGAAGCCGATTCCAAGCGGCTGGGTACCCAGGGACAAAACATCGATTTTGCTTTGTTGGTTGACGGTCTTGCGGCTGAGCGTGAGCAAGGGATCACGATCGACGTTGCTTATCGGTTCTTTTCGACTGAACGGCGCAAATTCATCGTCGCCGACACCCCTGGCCACGAACAATATACGCGCAACATGGTTACAGGGGCATCGACGGCAGATCTCGCTGTGATTCTGATCGACGCCCGCAAGGGCGTACTGACGCAGACGCGACGCCACTCGTTCCTGGTGCACCTCATCGGTATCCGACATGTGATAGTGGCCGTCAATAAGATGGATCTCATCGACTATGAGCAGCGCAAGTTTGAGGCCATCGTAGCGGACTATCGAATCTGCGCCGACGGCATCGGCATCACTGATTTCCTGGCCTTGCCGATGTCGGCACTGGCTGGCGACAACGTTTTCACGCGATCCGGCAATATGCCTTGGTACCGCGGCCCGTCGCTGATCGAGCACTTGGAAACCGTAGCGGTCGACATCGATGCCGCGCAGAAACATCCGTTTCGCATGCCGGTGCAGTGGGTAAACCGACCGAATCCTGATTTCCGGGGTTTTTCGGGCCTCATTAGCACCGGCACCATTAAGGTCGGTGACGAGGTTCGCGCCCTGCCGTCAGGCCTGATTTCGCAGGTTGTCCGCATCTTGGCTCCTGAAGGCGATTCGTCTAATGCCGTCGCCGGCCAGTCCGTCACCATCTGCCTCAGGGATCACATCGATTGTTCGCGTGGCGATGTGCTCGTCGCCGTCGATGCACCGTCGCAGGTTGCGGATCAATTCGAAGCGACCATTGTTTGGATGGCTGAACAGGCGATGTTGGCCGGTCGGCCCTATTGGCTAAAACTGGGCACCCAGATAGTAAGTGCGACGGTGCAGGCACCCAAGTATGAAATCAATGTCAACACGATGGCTCATCTGGCGGCCAAGACACTCACCATGAACTCCATTGGAGTGGCTAATCTTGCAACTGATCGTCCCGTCGTCTTTGAGAAATACGAGGTCAACCACGATTTCGGCGGATTCATTCTCATCGATAAACTGACCAACGCGACTGTCGCTGCCGGAATGCTGAACTTTGCGCTCCGGCGCAGTCAGAATGTGCATTGGCAGGCGCTCGACATCAGCCGCGAGGCTCGGGCGACAATAAAGAATCAAAAACCCGCGGTGCTTTGGTTCACGGGTCTATCCGGGGCGGGTAAATCGACGATCGCTAATCTGGTTGAGAAAAAACTGCACCGAATGAATCGACACACATTCGTGCTTGATGGCGACAATGTCCGCCATGGCCTCAACCGCGATCTTGGATTCACCGACGCCGATCGCGTGGAGAACATTCGACGCGTAGGCGAGGTGGCTCGACTTATGACCGATGCCGGCATAATTGTGATCACCGCGTTCATTTCACCGTTCAGTGCGGAGCGGCAGATGGTACGCGACATGATGCGACCGGGGGAGTTCATCGAAGTATATATCGACACGCCGCTGTCAGAGGCCGAGCGGCGTGACGTCAAGGGGCTGTACAAGAAGGCACGAGCCGGGGAACTCGCGAATTTTACCGGTATCGCCAGCTCCTACGAAGCGCCCGTCGCTCCCGACATTCACATCGACACGACCAAAATGAGCCCCGAACAGGCCGCTACCTTGATTGTGGAGCACCTCGTCGGCCCGGTCTGATCGACCCCGCGACGACGCTTCAGGGCAACGCCGCCCCGTCTGCTATCGGCTCGGCGCCCGACAGGCGACCGAGCGCGAACGCCAGCTGCGCGCGCGCCGTCTGCCACGCAAGCTCCGCGGCGAT
Source organism: Gammaproteobacteria bacterium (assembly GCA_003132025.1). Classification (GTDB taxonomy): domain Bacteria; phylum Pseudomonadota; class Gammaproteobacteria; order Steroidobacterales; family Steroidobacteraceae; genus FEN-1191. Next base: position 37,156 of record PKWJ01000047.1, on the reverse strand, counting down.
GCGTGTCTGTCGCGCGAGCGATGCGGCCGCCTGCGCGGTGAGCACATCGATGATCGTGCCGACGCCACCTTGATAGCGGCCCAGTGCCACCTGCTCGTTCTGTTCTGCGGTCTTAATGAGCCCGGATGTCACCGCGATCTGTTGGTTGGCAGAGGCGAGAGAGTAATAAGCGCTCCAGACGCTCTGCGTCACATTAAGCCGTATGTTTTCCGCGTTTATCTCACTCACTTCGAGCGCGCCCTGTGCCTGACGCACGCCATAATCGACGCTGAAGCCGGAGAAGATTGGCACTGTGACGTTGACGCCGATCAGATTGTAGCTTTGATTCGGAACGCCGGTAGTATCGACTAGGTTACGCGAAGCCGAGATCGAGATTGAGGGGCGACCGGCGGCACGTGCGACGGTGACGTTTGCCACGGCCGCCTCGCGCTGGGCCTCTGCCGCGGCGAGATCCGGCCGCTGGCGTACCGCCTCTGCCATCAGATCCGTCATATGTGCCGTGAGTTCTGGCACCTGGGCGGGCACTGGTTCTGCATTAAGTGTGAGCGACTGATCGGCGGGCAAACCGAGCGAGACAGCGAGTGTGCCAAGTGCGATCTTCGCCGCCGCCTCGGCCTGCACGCGCGCGAGCACCGCTTGATCGTAAGCCGTTTCAGCCTGCAGCACGTCCGCCAGACTCCCCGCACCGCCTTGGGCCAGTGCGCGCGTGACCTCAAGGGCGTGCAAGGCATCGGACTCAGTAATGTTCGCAGCCTCAAGGTTGGCATCGGCGGCCACGAGACCATAGTAGGTTTGCACGACGTTGAGCACCGTCTGCTGCGTCACGCTGTTCACCGTCAAGGCAGCGGCGTCTAGCAGCCTGCGGGCGTTCGTGATGCGTCCGCCCCGGGCGCCAAAGTCGTATAAGGTCCAGGAAAGATTGAGTGCTGCGTCGCGCGAGTTTTGAACGCTCGCGTCAAGATTGCCAGTGACTTCGACGTGCTCTCCAAAGGCTCGCGTCTCCGAACCGGTGCCCGAAACATTGGGCAACCAAGCGCTCTCGGCGCTGCCGAGCGCCGCGGCCTGCTGGCGTGCGCTCGCCCATGCGGAGCGTGTCGTCGGATTTCGGCAAAGCGCGATATCCACCGCGGTGGCAAACGACAGCGCGCCAGCTGGCGGTGGGCACTCGCGGCCCAACGGATCGGTGAGCTGGGGGGTGCGCCGCTGAAGCGCTGCACCCGTGCCGAACACATCGGGCTGGAATGTATCGGAGTGCGGATCTGCGGCGACGGCCAACCTTACGGCCCCACTGAGCAGCGTCGCCGTGACAAGAAGCGCCATTCCGATCCGCGTCCCTATGCCTACAGGAGTCATGCTACTTTGCCAGTCACGTGCACGCGATTCCGCATTCCGCCGTCCTAGCCCGCGAGAAAACGCCTTGCAGCGTGATTTTCAATACCTAATACCACGGAGGGAGAACTACTTAGTAATTGCGTCTAGTATGGTTCCCGCATCGCCTCAGAACCCGTCCGTAGGGTTCCCTCCACCAGATATGAAAGTATCGTGCGCCTTCCGACCAAGATGTCGCCCACGATCGTCATGCCGGGAATCAATCTGAAATCCGGCGGCACATTGCGCAGATGCGCGTCCGTGACACTGACTCTGACCTTGAAATATGGGTTTACTGGGCTGCCATTGATGTCAGTCGAGAATGAACCTTCACTGATGGTCTTGACAACACCTTTGGCCGTGCCGTGCCGTATGAAGGGATAGGCATCGAGCTTTAGCTGCACATGTTGGCCGACCTCAATGAAGCCGATGTCTGAAGTGGCGACGTCGACTTCTGCTTCCACAGGTGCGTCCAGCGGCGTCAGCGTGAAGAGTGGATCCGTCCCGGGGGTAAGAGCATCCGTGCCGCTGCCTGGAGCCACCGAACCTTGAGACAGCTTGCCGATCTTCAGCACGATAGCATCCGCTGGCGCATCGAGGCTAGTCAGATCTTGAAGCTTCTGTGCCTTATCCAGACCATCCCGCGTCAGATCCAGATCGTTGCGGTCCGCCACCAGTTGAGTGGACGTGGTGGAGTACCAGTTTTGAATGTAGGATTCCCGTTGCGCCTTGAGGGAGCTCGACGTCTCGCGATATTGAGATATCTGTTGCTGTGCGTCCGCCAATAGGCGGCTCATCTCCGTTCTGGCATCCGTGGATTGCATGAGCTGCAATTTTGAAACATAGCCCTTTTCGAGCAGTGGCTGATAGACCTTCTCGGCATCACCCGCGAGCTTCAGCCGCATCACATATTTCTCTGCATCGGACTTGGCCTGCGCCATTTGCGCATCAGCGGCGTGGATTTGGCCGTCGAAATTCGCGAGGTCGGCCCGATACTGCGCCTGACGCTTCTCCCAGATGGCTCCCTGAATTCGCTGATACGTATCCGTATTCGAAAAGCGGTAGGGGCGCCCCGAAAGTTCAGCCTCCTCGCGAGCGATTTGCGCTTCATCACTGCCCAGGTGCTTCTGCATCTGCAGCAAGTCCGCCTGCGTAAAGGTCGGATCAAGCGTCGCGAGCGCCTGGCCTTTCTTCACCACCTCTCCCTGCTTTACATTGACTTCCCGTACCACGGCTGCGTTAAGTGGAGAGACATAGAGGAATCCGGATGTCGTCATAACAAAACCCGCCTGACTAGTAACCACGCGATCGAGTTTAACTATGGCTGCGCACACGACCCCTAGAACCAGCATGGCTCCAAGTATGTATACAACCATACGTTCCCTAGCTGGCGCTGTACGCAGTAATACCTCAGCTGTGTCCGACTCGAACGCCCCGATCACTTCGCCCACCACCTCCGCTCTTCGTCGCAGAGCGGGAAGTTTGCTCGGATTGGCGAGCTGTAGGCTCATCGAACGGCCCCGCGCACGGCCAACGGCATATCCGCTGCGTGTGGATCGATATGACGGTTCTGCTGGTACCACATGTGCTTGTAGATATCGCAGCGCCGCAGCAGCTCCTCGTGCGTTCCGAGGTCATACACCTTGCCTTGCTCGAGCACTAGGATAGCGTCGCTTTCCACGAGCATCGACAGCCGGTGTGAAATAGAAAGCACAGTGCGACCCTTGGCCATGCGCTTCAAATTCGCATTGATGATAGCCTCGCTCTCCGCATCCAGGGCGCTGGTGGCTTCATCAAGAATCAGCACCGGCGGGTCGATCAGCAATGCGCGCGCAAGCGCCAGCCGCTGCCGCTGGCCTCCGGAAAGATTGCTGCCGCCCTCCTGGAGCCCGGTGTCGTAACCGCGCGGCATCCGCTCGATAAATTCTTCGGCACCGCTGAGCTGAGCTGCTCGTACGACGTCGGCAAAACTCGCATCCGGCTTGGCCATGGCAATGTTCTCGCGGATGGTACCGGAGAACAGGAAATTTTCCTGCGGCACGACACCAATGTGAGTGCGCAGATGCATGAGGTCGATCTCGCGTAGATCCATACCGTCGATCTTGATCATGCCCTCATAGTTCGCATTCAGGCATTGCAACAGACGCGTCACAGTAGTCTTGCCGGAGCCGCTACGCCCCATGATGCCGAGCATAGTGCCGGCCGGCACAGTGAACGAAACCTCGTCCAGAGCATATGGTGCGCCCGCTGAGTAGCGAAAGCGAACGTCTTTGAATGACACCTCGCCTTTGATCGGCAGGCGCAGGCCATTGGTGCGGGTGTTTTCCGGTGGATAGTTCACGACCGATGCGACTTGACCGATCGCCCCTCGCACCTCGGCCAAGTCCAGTTGGAGATGCGCAATTGCTATCAGTGGCTTGGAAAGCCGCATAGACAGCATTGCGAAAGCCACCAGCGCACCAGGAGTAATCGTCTTAACAGCGTTGATCGTGTCCGAGTGGGCCAGCACCATATAGGCCCCCACCACCATGCAGCCGGAATAAATCAAACGCTCGAACGGCAGCGACAGTGTCTGCGGATAGTTCGACATTAGCCCGAAGGCGTGTCGGGCAGAGACCGCATCGGCGACGCGACGATCCCACTCCCGGCGCCTCCGTCCTTCGAGCGCCAAAGACTTGATCGTCCGCATGCCATAAATCGACTCGGTCAGGTGCGTCGCTTTAGCTTGCTCGGAGATTACGACCTTGTAAAACGCCCGGTTCATCGGCTTCAAGAACACCATGACGATCACGAAAATGATGCCTGCGAGTGCGAACGCCAAAAGCGACAAGTGCCACTCGATAAGCAGCATCACTGGAATCAGGCCGACGAGCGGCACGGCATCCAGCAACGCGCCAAAGAGTTGACCGGTCAGAAAGTGACGGATTTGCCAGACTTGAGACAGCATGTTGACAATGCGCCCTGTCGGTGTCTGCTCGAAGTAGTCCATTGGCAGCTTGAGCAGCTTCTCCACGATGTACAGACTAAGCCGGCCGTCGATACGTGTGGTCACGACTTGCGTCAAGAGGCGGCGCAAGTACATCAATACTGTTTCAAACGACAGAAGAATCAGAATCGCAACCGCCACCACGTTGAGCGTGGAATACGAGTTGTTGACCAGCACTCGGTCCAGAACGATCATAAATATGAAGGGTGGCGCGATAGCAAACACCGTGCTGACGAAGGCCGCTATAAAGATGTCCTTGAATACCTTGCGCTCCCTCAACACTTGCCCAAGTAGCCATGCCATGCCGAAGGGCTGCTGCTCGTCGGTGACAGAATGACGGCGTTTGATGAGGATCGCTTCACCCTCCCAGACCTCAGCTAGGTGCAGTTCATCGACGGCTAGCACCACGTCTTCAGCAGCACTCGGGTCCCGAATGACCGCCACCGTGCCCCTGGCGGGATCCGAGCGCGCTTCTTCTAGTATCAGGGCACCCCCGGTTTTGGCGCGCAATATGGCCGGTAGTGCGCGGGCGAGCCGCGGAAGCTCCTGAAACGTCATTCGCAGCGCCCGGGCTTCTAAGCCGAGCTCCCGGGCCAGCGCGATGAGCGTTGGGGTATCAGGTTCCCCAGATTGCAGAGCAAAGCGCCGCCGCAACTGATCGACGCTTACATCCATGCCCAGCCGCGACGCCACGGCAGCCAGCGCCCTAAGGGAGCTGGGAATTGCCGTTTCAAGACTTTCTTCTCTCGACCCTATTGCCCTTTGCATTTCGCCAACATTTTTCGGCAGATGGTCCGGTAACTATAAGCGACGCGCAAGAGGAAGACCTAATGATACTTAATACGCAGACATCGGCCGATTCGTGCTGAATTTCCGCGACTTGCCCCCCTAACAAGGGAACTTTCCCGCAGTGGTGGAGCGTGCGGCGCTGACGTCCCCGNNCAGACTTGCTGCGCGACATAATCCAGTTTGTCGCCCAGCGCATGATGGACCTAGAAACCGAAAATCTGTGCGCCGCAGCGTACGGGGAGCGCAGCCCCGATCGTGCCAATTGCCGCAACGGTTACGGCGAGTGGCTGTGGGCAACGCCCGCAGGATTGGTGTGCGCTGCGGAAACTGAGGTGGCGAAACCGATAAACAATTGACAGCCATTGGCCTTCAGCTCCTTTGCTCGATGGCCGACGGAAACGGCACTGTGGACGATCGGCATGGAAGCTTACAGATCGGCGCGGTGCGGGGCGCCGGTCGCCCCGTATGGCCACGGGTTGCGACTAATGACCGTTGAATTCGGCAAGCGGTTACGCAAAACCCATGGCACTAGGAACGACTGCAGCAGTGCAAAAGGAATCGTTAAAACGATGCGTCTGGCGGATATGTACTTCTTGACCGCCATGTCCCCGTTTCGACGGCTGCGACTCGCCTGCCATTGCATGCGTATGGGCCGAAGCGACGAAAGGGCAGCGTTGATCAATCAAGACGCCTGCTGCCGATTGAATCTTGCGTGCAACTGGACAGATCGCCTGTTCCGCTGCCCCGTGCGATACCCCGATTAACTAAGGATGAACGAATGCCGCAGCCTTTTCAGCCATGGATTATTGCGGGACAGGAAGATCTGCGTCGCCTAGACGAGCGAATCGAAGTCCAGTCCTCGAAGTCTGTTGAAAATCACCGGTCATGCGTGCCGAACAATGGCCGAGGCTCCAAGTCAGTGGGTCACAAAAAAATCACCGCCCCGTTTTCCACGTACGAAAGCCGAAAAACGCTATGCGTCCGTCGCACCACTACCCTTGCGTAGGTTAGACATGCACCGATTATGACAACACTTCGGTCTTTAGCTGCACAGCTACTTCGAAACAGCTTGGATATTATATCGGTTCAAAGGGCGGGTTGAGTGCAACTAGCCCCTAGTGCTCACGGCTGGAATGCGCCATTCGACCACCCGTTGCTCTCGACGCCGACTAAGAAGTTGACCTCATGAGCGCCATAACGAGGACACGCCCTCACCCGACCTTGTCTATCACACGTCGAAAGCGATGGACCGAAAATACGCCGGAGTACCTGCTCGATTCAGCGTTGCGCCTAGGGTGGTCGGAGCCTATAATAATTTTCGGCGTCTCATCGATACGAACCACAGACGGAATTTATGTCTGCAGATCAGACGCTATCGATGGAGAGTAACTTCGCATGCTAGATGAAAGCAAACGCGCCTTCATGGTCGCTGTTCGGACGCGAGAGATCGACCACAGCGACACCAGCGAAGAGTACCGAAGATTCGTGGCCTTCATCGATGAACATTACGGATTTCATTCGCACTATTACAGATTTTGCAACACATTTCACTTGATGCTCGCTAGTGGCTTAGACGTCGGTGGCAAAGTCGTCATTGAAACCGGCCACCCGTGTCCGATCACTCAATTCCTGGCGGAAATGGGCGCCCACACATCCTCGACACGAGGGGACTTACGTTACGCCATTGAAGCCGAGGACGCGTCCGCCGATGTGCTCGTGAGCTTCGAGGTGATGGAGCACATCAAAGACCAGACCGAAAAGAAGTTCGACGACGTCGTTCTGTTCAACGAGAGCGGCGTGCAACGCTTCGCGTCGGAGATTGTGCGAGTACTGAAGCCAGGGGGCGTGCTCTACCTAACGACACCTAATGCCTGTTCTTTATACGCCACGATGCAGATCCTCAGACATGAACCGCCGGTGCTGTTTCGGCCCCATGTCAGGGAATATAGCCGGCCGGAAGTGACCCGTATATTTTCAGCACTGACTGTCGAGACTTACATATCGCATTATTCGATCTTTCAGACGTCCTTGGCACAACGCGCACCATTGCTGAAGCGGTACTTCACCGACCTTGGATATTCGGACGATGATCGAGGCGATCTCCACTTCTTCAAGTTCAGAAAGCCGCTCCATGCAATCGCACGCAGTGCGTCTAACGGCCAATAAAGGGTCGCCCGGGGAATTGGAAAAGCGCAGTTGTGCGTTTCGTCCGCTCGCACAGGAGTAAATGAACGTGCGTCAAACTATTGGGAGAGAAAGTATGAGTTTTAAGTGCGGAGATAAAGTCAAGCTCGCGTCCGGCGGACCGACGATGACTATCAAATGTCCTGTAGGAGGCAACGCATACACACTGATTCGTGAACAATATTCGTCGGCCGGCCACCCCAACACCGATTTTATATGTGAGTGGTTCGATAAAAACCAGGAATTGCAACGCAACGCGTTTCCTCTGGCGATGCTCGTGTCAGCGGAGGCGGATGGTAAGTAGTCATGAGTCTCTCTGTTTGTCCGCGCCAAGCCGCCGTTTCCCTTTTACACCACACTGCTGTTCGAAATTTAAAATATGCGCCTGTTAATTGACCCTAGACAGACAGCTATCGATTTGGTTGTCAAAAACGGAATCGGAGCGGAGATCGGAGTCCATATTGGCGATTTTTCGTCTGTCATTCTAAATATGGCCAAGCCAAAAAAACTATACCTCATTGATCCTTGGAAGTACTTTTCGGAAAGCACCTACAAGGATTCTATGTACGGAGGAGATCGTGTAACCCAAAAGGATATGGACGGGAGATACGAGAGAGTCTTAAAACGGTTTAGCGCCGAAATCTCAATGGGAAAGGTGGAAGTGTGTCGTGAACTAAGCTACGAAGCGGCGCAGCACATTAAAGATGGCGAATTAGATTTTGTTTATATTGACGGCGATCATAGCTATAAGGGGGTAGCGCAGGATCTNNGCGTACTTCCCAAAAGTGAAAAAAGGAGGCCTTATTATAGGGGACGACTATAGCTTGGGGGGATGGTGGAAGGATGGCATCGTTCGCGCATTCAACGAATTTGTGGTGGAATCGAACTCTATCGTTGAATTCAAACTTGCCGGGCAATTTGCGGTACGCAAGCTCTCATAGAGATAGAGTCTGCCGCGTATCAGAGCTGAGATGGGTCCCGTTTTAGGTCCGTCTTTAGCTAGAAAAAGGCGGCTTTTGAGATGGGTCCCGTTTTACATGTTTTCTGTTTACGAGCGGGCTAATCCGGCCCGCCAAGAAAATCCCCGACAAGATGCTTGCGCTGCTTTCCGCCTGAATTCTGCTACGGGGCAGGACATTCCTGCGCAGGAGCCGAAGCACCCACTTGCAGCACTGGCCGATACTCGCCAACATTTCCATAAGCGTCATAAGCCCTCGCAGCGAGACGGCGGCGGTCCCCACTAAGTCCTTCGGATCTCACATTCGCCGTACAGGCGGGGACTTGCACGTGAAGGCCTTCTTCGGTATCAAATACAGTGGTTTGAAGACGCAGACTTGGGTCATGCTGTACGTGCTTAGTGTAATCATCAGCAAGCGGCTCAATATCTCGCGCCTACTAGTTGATTCTGTTCACTTAACGTCGAACCTAGCCTCCTGGCGATTCCATAACTATCGCCCCTACAGCTATTTATAAAAATCGGCGAGGGACTCCGGATGAACCAAGGTAGGTTTGACGAATTAGAAGGTCGAATTAAGAAATTAGAGTCGTTGCTTGAAGCTATGCTCGAATATACCTTGAGTCTTGGCGCAGCGAGTTCTGAGAAGGATAAAACACTCGCCTCGCCAACAAGTCGAGATGCGCAGGCAGATATAAATCCCTTAGGTGCAAATTTATACGCCTCTGAACGGAATGCCAGCGGTATTCAGTTTTCTTGGACGGGACCTGCCCCGATTACGAGCATACCATTTAATATCGATCGATCCACTGACGCCACAATTTTGCTTGACCTTGTCGCATACGCCTCTGACGAAATTAAATCTCTTACGACTCTCTATATAGACGGTGAGCCTGCGACGTTTGAACAGAAAGGGACAGCATTTCTCATTTCTGTTCCCACTGATAAAATCCTCGTTGGTCTGCCAACGGTTTTGCTCATTGATACTCAAAAGACAGTTTGCCCCCATAGCGCCGGCCTCGGAAATGACAAGAGATTCCTCGGCGTCGCCATTAGAGTGGTCGAAGTGCAATGACCGCGTTGATTCTTGAGCTAATTAACCTCCTAAAAGCCGGAGATAGACGCCAAGCAAACGCTCTAAAAGACAAAATGTTAGGCGCTGCAATTGAGCGCAGAGATCGAATCGAGCAAGATCTCGTTGCAAAAGTTTTTGATTATTACTGTGCGGGGTACGATGAATTATCAGAGCCTTGGCAAGCTTCCCTGAAAGGAAAGCTAATCGATGAATGCAGCTCAGAGATTCAACAAGGCGTGAGTCTCGTTACTTGTTGTATGAATCGTGAAGAAAACCTCCTTAAGGCGCTCACCACTTGGCTCGCAATCCCAAACTTAAATGAGATAGTTATCGTCGATTGGAGTTCCAAACAATTCGTAAGCAAAGCCATTTCTGACGCTGGACTTCACTCAGATAAAATTACATATCTCAGAGTTGAAGGGCAATCTCGGTGGATCCTTTCTTACGCATATAACGCCGGATTTCGTCTCGCACAATTTTCGCATATTCTCAAATGCGACGCAGATATCAAGCTAAAACCTAACTTTCTTGCCGACAATACAATTAAACCAGGCGAGTTTCGCACTGGCAATTGGCGCACGGCCGAAAAGGGTCAAGAACACATAAATGGGTTCGTGTATATCCATCGTGCCGACCTATTAGCGGTAAAGGGCTTCAATGAGCATATTACGACCTACGGATGGGACGACGACGACCTATATGAACGTCTACTGGAGCAAGGATTCAAACGCTTGGAAATTGCTCCCGCCACTATCTGGCATATTCCACACGGTGACGAACAGCGGCTTTCCCCTCATATCGCCACCTCACAAGGATTGTCGCTGCGCGACGTTTTAGCCAAGGATCCAGCCCATAGTATTCGTACGAATAGATTTCTTGCGGCACTGATGCCTGAGTGGAACGTCGATCGCCACTTCGTTGACATACGCATAGAGGAGTTCAAAGACGGGGTTCTTATTGCCAGGCAGACTGAGGACAGTTGGCACATTACTCCCCCGCATATATTGGAATTCTGCGAGTACGCTTCGTGTTGCAAGTGGCTGTCGTGGCGATATGGCGGTGGCTCCTTTTGGTTAGACCAAGCGAAGATGCGAATGTTTTGCCAAAACGTCANNAAATCGCCTGCGAAATTGATTATTGATCTTCTACTTCGGGCCAGCGGAACTGACGTGTTTGAAGAGAGAACAATAATATTAGTAGACATCAAGGATACCGTTTCCGATCACGATGACAGCGGCCTTTACCTTGCGCTCTCTGAGATTGCGAGATCGTTGCGCCGCAACCTGTTTATACACCGACGGAGACCATCCGAGTCGAGTTCTCTTTGGAACTATCCGCAGCTTATTTTCATTCGTGACGGGCTTGACTTGAGCGAAGCCATGACAGTTTCTATAGAGGAGTTACGTGACGCTATCGCAGATGAGCGTGGTGGCGCAACGGTTGATAGGCAAGTACTTGCGATATACGGAAATGAAATCTGTCTACTAGAACAATGTCGCCGCGCTAAAGACGATTGGCAGCGGCCAACCCCAATGGTGCGAAGGAGAAAGAGGCTATACATCGACGCCCAGCATGGACTCGGAAACCGCCTCAGGGCGATCGCTTCGGCGGCAGCGATTGCAAAGGCCACTAATCGCGAACTACGAGTGATTTGGCGCTCCGATTTTCACTGCGAGGCGCGTTTCCCAGAGCTATTTGAGTCGGATCTAATGGTTTCCGATAGCTGGGAGGAAGCTGACGCTGAAGGCGTAAAAATTTACAACTACATGGAAATTGAAGCCAAGTCGCGCAAAGACGAAGCCATTATTACCGATGTCGGTGAAGACATCTACGTCAGGAGTGCTTATACATTAAACCACCCAAAAGCCACTTGGGTGGCCGAAAACGACTTTCTGGCGCAATTGGTTCCAGCCAAGCGGGTGCGAGACCTTGTTCAAAGCGTGCCACATGATTACATTGCAGCGCTGCACGTGCGCTGTGAAGGCGCTGCGGGTAATGATTTGAGGCCCTACGACCACATTTCGAATTGGACTGCCGAAGGTCATGCGCAGATAAATTATTGGAGAAGCAAGAGTAGCCCGCGCGCATTCCTGATCATTACCGATAAGCTCCTTCGGGACCAAGCATTCGGATGCGCCTTTTTGGCGACTGATACGGAGGTCGTATACCAGATGTTTTTGGATCGGTACGGGAGCGAACGAGTGCGTTATCTGAAGAGAAATGTATTTGATCGCTCAAAGGAGCAAGCACTTTACGCGCTGGCCGACGCGCTACTTCTCGCCAAGGCAACTAAGATATACGGAAGCAACTGGAGTTCCTTTACCGAGCTAGCAATGCGCTTCGCTAATGGACGTGCTTCACTAGAAGTTGCTGGCGTCGATTTTGGCCAAACGCAAGAGTGCGAATAGCGGTGCTCGATGCGGGGTGCTGCGGCGCAAGGGGCAGTCACCATCAAGCAGCCTTCGAGGCATTTCTAGACTATATTGGCCGTGCTAAGCAGCCAATTACTGGTTGTCGATACTACGTTTCGTCAACTTTTCGCCATTCATTTCCGTCGGCTATACGGTCACCAAGGGTAGCGATATGCCCCACATTCGTGACCGAGTTCTATGGCTATCGATGGCAGGAAACACTTGCCGGCCTTTTCGCATACATCGCTACTTTGGCCGGAGAATACCGCGCAGTATTGCAAGAGTTGGCTGACGGCCCGTGGCAACGATCCAGAATTGTTCTTCCGTCCCTGCAGTGGCCGCATTTGATGGCGCTAAGAATCGGTATGCGTGGCCTCAATATGGATCGTGCTGAGATTATCGTGTGCGCGGAGGGCGTCGAGCTCGTACCATATTGCGAAAGCCTTGATCTGCCGTCGCGAGCATATTGGAAAGCAATTACGGAACTCACTGCATTCCGCAACATCCGAGTCCGTTTTTCGGCGTTTGAATATGCGTCTGAAGCTATAGCGAAGGTGTTTCGCAAAGGCTGCCCGCTCGATTATGTACACGGACTTATGTTTTTGGATTCTAGCTGTCGAATTCCACATTACGACACCAAGTCGCAGCGATTCCTAGATTTGTCACGTAGCCGAATTTGTCTTTATTGCGGGGATCCAAAGCGAGAGAAGGGTTTCTTCGACCTGTATCATCTTTTGATTGACCTGCCCTCAGCCGACCAGAGGCGAACTGCTTATGTCGTTCAAGTAGCATCGGGCAACCACACGTTGGAAATCGATCAAGAATTGCTAAAGCTCCGGATGGTTGCAGAACAGCGAGGAGATGTTCAGCTGGAGTTCGAGGCTTTAGATAATCTGAAATTGTTTGCATTCTTCTCGAGTCTCGATCTTATTTACATTAATTATGATCCCAAAAGATACCACGGTAGAACCTCTGGAATACTATGGATTGCGGCCCTGCTCGACGTCCCGGTTTTGTTTTCCACTGAGAGCACTTTGATATTGGAGGCGAAGCGAATTTGCCGTCACTTCGCAGTGCTTTCTAATGAAGCTACATTTTCTGAATTCGCGTCTCAGGAAGATTTTGAATTCGAATACAACGAAATTGATGAAGGCTATGTACGAAAACTTCAGGGAGACTTTTGGTCTGAATGCAGCGAGGCATAGAAACCGTACGTACAAATCTGCAAAAGATTAGGATTGGTCGTCCCGATCGCAGCAAAATCAGCTTCCACTAAGCGGGCTGGATTCAATCAGAAGATTTACGAAAGCTGTATAGACGTCAAATTTCTCTGACGGGAAAAAAACTACGTCAACGTAATAAATCGTTGGTGGCCCAACGCTTTTTATGTCGCTGGCTTTGTGTAGTCGCGTATATCTCAGTAAATCCATGAACGTGCCCACTTTTTCAGCAACAGTTCCATGCGTGACCAAGAACCCAAAGTTATCAAATATACACATGTGCGGATGTGACTCCGCTAGTTCAGTACAGAGGTGGCGCCAACGTTGCTCGTCAGAGAAGTCAAACACCTCCGCCTCCGCCCAAATTACGGGCCGTGCTGCGCGTAAAAATGGCAGACTGTCTAACAGAATGACCGCGTCGTAGCCGTCTGTGTCCGTCTTGATTAGCGAAACCGGTTGGTCAGTTACCAGACGCAGGGGCATGGTCGGCGTATCGCCCGGGGCCTCAGAGTTCGCGATTTGCGCGCGAACCTCAACGCTTGCAGTGCCGGCGTGCTCGACAAGGCGAAGCTGCTCTTTCTCCAATCCGATGAACGCACGCAACATGCGCACGTCCTTGAACAACTGCGGTAATGACTGACTGTTCGCCTCAAGAATCGTAAAATAGCGCACTGACGGTTCTACCGCGACCATTGGCACGTCACAGCCTGCCATGCGGCACAATGCAACTGTGTCACCGATATTCGCACCAATGTCAATGATTGTACTATCAGGTGCGGCAGCGCCGACAAGGCTTGAAAGAAGCGGCAGCCTCCGATCGTACAAAGGATTCGCGGCACGATATACATCCAGACGATGCTCAGTGGGTGCTAGAAGAACGCAACTTCGCCCACTTTGTTCAAGATTGAGTTGGCGTGTCGGAAATCTGATTGGAGGAAGGTGCTCCCGCGGCGCAGTGTTTTGTAGGGCGGGAAATATAAACAGGTTGCCGTTGCGGCTCAGCTCTAGATTAAGCGCCACGTGTTCGCAAACCTCCGTGCCATCCGCGTTTGTGCCGACATATCGATGTGCCAACACCTTGGTCAGGCGGTAAATTCCAAGGCCGCCGAAGGCTGATGCGACGGGGATGGGCGGTTCGTCGGGTTGGATCACGATCTGTCGTGAGAATACATAACGGTCGATGGCTTCAGCCTTGGTACCTTGATGTCCGCGTACCTCTGCCCAGCAGTCGTTCGGGCACCACTTGGGGTGTCGCAGCGCCCAAATGTCGTAATAAACCGGCAGAGAGCTTGCGAATACACCGACTGTCTGATCTTCGGCATGTAGCAGCTCTGCGGCTGCCGCGAATGCGGCGAGATCCAGCGGACGCACATTTGCATCATCCATGTCCAATACGATCAAATCGTCGTATGTTTCATACGGACTACCTTTTAGGTAGTCCAGGTAGCTATTCCGAGCCCGAGCCAAGCGCGCGGTGCGGCTTTGCTCGCTAGCAGCGAGCCCATCAAGGTTCAACAATGCGGCACATGGGTGGGCGCTGAGCCATTCGCCCAGCCGTTCCTTGGTGCCGTCCCGCGAATCGTTCTCAACGAACACGAAGGCCGCTTTTGCATACAGTGTGGCCATCCCCGCTAGGTTGCGGAGCACCTGGTCCAGGTGGGGCCGGCAATTTCGCGCACAGCCGGCGAAAACGGCGGACCGCCCGGCGGCACTGCTCGTCATCGCCGACCTTTAAGGCTTGTATGCACGCTTCGTTCGTTCCAAAGGTAGCCCTTCAGAGTCAGGGTTTGCGGAAAAGCGCCGAGTCAGCCGCCGAACGGTATTCGCCGGATCGAAGCCAAGTAGACCGGAGTGAGGATCAACGGTTGCCCATCATCAAGCCCACCGGGTGATTCGTGCGGAACGACTTTTCGCCCGCATCGATCGTGTTCGCCGGGCACGACGCGGCGGGTCCGATCGTGGTCGCCACGTCCTGCCCGGGGGCCGCCATCACGGAGATCCCGAAATGCCCAATCCTTCGCAGCGTATTGCCACAGACTGTATTCCCTGCGTCAAACGTCTTTCCATCGAAAGTGAAGTCGATCCCAGTGTCTGGGATGTCAGACAGTATGTTGCCTCGCACTGTGATGCGGCGCGAGTTCAACGCAAGTATTCCGTCGCGAAAGCCCGCCCAATTTTTCCCGTCGGCTGGTTGCTGGCCGATCACATCTGCGATCGTATTTTGTGCGATTAGAATGTCGGCAGCGGTGTCCTCGATATGGATCCCCTGCCATCTGCATTGGGAAAGAGTGTTGTCGCGAATCTCGACGTTATGCGCGCCCGCGATTCCGATACAGAATCCCGCACTGATCGACTGGCTCCCGGGAGCATTTATTGTATTGGAGAAGATGTGGATGTCCGAGGGTGCATCCATGGCGTCTCCGGTACCGTGCGGCGGGACGAGCACAGGAAAATTAATCTCGATGCCATCGCCACTTAAGGCGAACATCTGGTTATGGGCGATCTGGACGTGCCGGAGGCGCATCGCTTGCCAGTTTGTGAGGACGCCATAGATCCCGTCAGACACCGTGTTGTCGTCGAAGGTGACGTCCTCGACGTCTGGCGCGTTTATGTTTAGAGCCGCGACCGAGGTCGGGCCCTCGAATCGGCTGTGCGTCACACTTACGTGTTTTGCTCTGGCAGCGATGTTGATTGCGACCGCGTGATTCGAGGCCGCATGGGTGACTATTCGGATCGAGTCGACCCGAATATCGCTGCCGTCGATCACCAACACAGAGAGCAAAGGTCCCTCGCCGAGAATGGTCGCTCCATGCCCGTCAACCTCCCGGCCAGCGTGTACAACGACGGGGCGCGTCACCCTATAGGTCGCGCCGGCGACAAGTTCGACCACGGAACTCCGCTCGAAGTAGCTTGAAATGCAGTCAGCATCATCGGTCGTGCCATCACCGGCACAATTGGCGGGCTCAGCCAAGGCCACGAGAGGCGTTGTTCCGCCAGCGACAACGGTAATTGCCGCCGCGCAGGGTAACCAACGTCGGATCATTGTCGCTACGCTCCGGTTAGTCTCGCTATGGCGATCTGCAGCAGCTCAATACTCCGCTGCGCTGCGAGCGCTCTGACGTTGCCCGGATCTAGCAGAAAACAGCGCTCAAGAACCTCTGAGGCCAACCCCTGCCTATCGCAGTCGACCAACAGCTCGGCGAAAACGGCGAGATCGTCGGCCCGATTTTCTGCGAGGGTCAAGGCAGTCTTGAATGCCGCGTCAAGCTCCCCCTTCGTGAGTGAGTTCCGCACAGAGTTGTACCGTTTGGCGATCCAGCGAAGGCACTGCACATTCTCTGGTGCCTGGCGAAACCCGGTTATCCCAGATTCGACGCTGCGCTCAAGCAGCCCCAATCCTTCCTCGATCTCGGATATATAAAGCCAAGCCAAGGGGTTCTTTTCCCGTCGCCGCAGCAGGATGCTATGCGCGCGCTTCCCGAGGGAGACAGCGCGCCATCGCGCGGCCCATGCGCTTAATCTCATAGTGCATTCTTTTATCCTGTGCCTTGCGCGAGAGGCCGCATCCGCAACAGCATGGAAATCGTCCGGTGCTGCGTCGATCAATTGGTCCTCCAGCTGGCTCAAGCGACGGTTCCACCTTCGAAGCTCCCATCGCTTGTCCCGTCCGCTCAATGACCTGTAATAATGAACACGGGTACCGACAGTACCGTAGGCGCCGACTGCGGCGCGTAGAATCTCGGGGGTTCGGGGAAGGTGGTGCAGGCTATCCCAAAGTTCCTGTTCGAGCTCGTCCTTGTTATCTACATTGGAGCGTACTTTGATCGCTTGGAGGAACAGTAACGGGTCACGGCCGCATCGTACTTCGATCACCTTGAGCGCCTCCGCTGCTCCGCAATATTCCTCCAATTGCGTGCGATACTTGGCAAGGCGCTCCCAATCTGTCCGATCGAACTGGTTCGCGCGCAACGCAGCCTCGAGACCGACTCCGACCAGCGACAGTTCCCGTCGCGCGGAAACCCGGTCACCCTCATTGATCAGGCGTCCCACTTTGTCCAACGGCGGCGTCCAATCGGTTACCGCACTTTTCTCAGCCATCTTCGTGTCGACTCGGACTGCGTTCACAGTCAATGCATCTACCATACATCAACATGCTTGCGGAAAATTCCGTTCTCCCGCACGAACGCAAGATCCTTCTGCGTCTCCTGCTTTGGCCGCATCGATCAACCTAGCATCCTCATCAGATACTGCATTTTAATCCGCATCCTGCGACTAAATCAGAGCTTCCCTAGTCAACACTATTTACGTCGGGCTCTTATCCGCGAGCATCCATTCGTGAGGGGTTTCGATGAGCGCCCGCCGGACATCGTCAAAATTCGCTATGAGCGACGTGAGCGTACCGGGATTTTGCCTGACCAAGGGAGCTGGTTGAGCTGTGTACGGTACGCGATACAGTTCGGTAATTGCTCCCGCGCCAACATTGGGGTCGTGCTCGACATGATCCTCGTACCAGAGTTCTAGTACTTGGAAATTGGCCTTCAACAAATGCCGAAACCGCTCAATCTCGGCAAAGCTCCGATCGAGCAACACGCGAAGAGGAAGGGGGTTCGAGCCGAAGTCAGGGTCGCGCACGCAATTGGTGTCGATATGCACCGGATTGCTGCGCGTCACGGTGGTGCCTTTAAAATTGTGCCAATTGCCGCTCTCCAGTGAGATTCGCGCGGAAATCAGCCGCCGCAGAAGATTGCGCCGGTGCAGGAAGACCAACTTTTCTACCCCTATTCGTTGTAGGTACCCGAAGTAGCGATGCGCATCAAAATTGAAGACCCCCGATGTGAATAGATTTAGCTTAATCTCGAAGAACAGTCGGGGCTCGTGAAGCAGCCACATCCTGTTAGCGGAAACCATTTTCGATACGAACGCCTCAATCTTTGTAGGACTAAACCGCCAAGCATCGCGCGCCCGCTCCCATACAGTTCCGGCAATTCGCGGTCCGATGAAGCTCCCCGGCGAATAGAGCTCAGTGACCTTTACTATGCGATCGCGTGGAAGGAGTTGTCCCACCACCGTGCTGCCCGATCGGCTATAGTGTACCATGGGGATTAGAGTGAGCTCGGCGTTTGGCAATTTTAGATTCGTCTCGACACGAATGGACTTGGCACCGAGGAGACGGACGCCCGCCGATGATGTGCCCGCAACGTTGACAAACATCGAAGTGCATTGATCTACCTGCGCTTCCAAGACAATCCGTTTATCCTGACGCAATATGATTTTCTTCCCGTGGAATGCGACACAAAAGGTTATAGGACCCTCGTCGCCTCTGTTCTTGAGCACGACAGGTTCAAATTGCCCGATCGGCTTCCACGCACCGTCCAAACGCTCGCAGATCTGAACTTCGCCGATCGGGTCGCTTGTTTGAAATCCGAGCATGTATCGCTTGCCCAGCGAGGAAAACGTCAACATCTGATCCGAACCGGGGCCAAGCGTAATGCAAAACTCATCGCCTTCGGCGACGCATGGCATTTCCAATATGGAGTCGCGCCAACTCATCCGTATTCGCAGCGGGTGCGGTCAGCGTCGCCGACGCGCGTGAAGGTCCCACCAATCGACATCGGGCCCGGTCAGAAGGGCGCGCCTTTCGAAATGCCCGTGTAGGAAATTGCGCATCGCGCCGGTCTCTTTCCAACACCCGGGTGTCTCCTCTCCAAAGGGACCGCTCGAGCCGAAGGGGAATTCATAGTCGATCGTCAACCCTTCTAATGCTGGCGAGGCCTGCGCGATTTCCGGCACCGTCCGCTGATTGATCAGCTTGAAAGCGTCATACCCCGCCTTGGCGAGGGTCTCGAACAGGGCGATATCGCCATTCTCAAACGAAATGTATGTTGGCGGCGTCGGTAGCTCTATGGCCGCATCGATAACTAGGTGGTCGTGCCCCTCGATATCAATCTTAACGAAGTACGGCGAGCCGAAGGCGGCGAACATCTGCTTGGGTGGGATCGTGTGAACTTCTTTAGTGTCGACCGGATGGCCGCGAGAGGCAATCTCGCGGTTGAAAGAACTCCATTCGCTGTGTGTCTTGTTCACGTAGAATGCAAAGGTGCCCGCGCTTGATCCCACGCCAATATTCAGGATCACCAAACGTCCAATATTTACCCAGTTCCTGAACCTGAACGCAGCGGCGTCAGCGAGTACCGGGTTGGCTTCCACGGCGACAACACGAAAGCCCTTCTTTAAATAGAATTCGGTGTCTGAGCCGATGTGCATTCCGAAATCGTAGATGAGATCCGCTGCCGCAAGCGGACCTAGAACGGGCAGACCGTCGAGCGAACGCAGCGGTGGCCGATAGTGCTCCGAATCATTGGCAGTTTTTTGCTGGCCGACCTTCCACTCGCCGAAGCTCGACAAAGTTCGGGCCCTGTCCAAAGGAATTTCGGTCCGGTAAGAAATGGCACTTCCACTTCCCAGATCGATCGAGACGTGGTCTTCGTCCAATGGAATGATTTTCGCGCGGATTTGAGCATGCGGCCGGTCGAGCTTAATGCGCCGAACATTCACCCACCGTTCACCGACTTTGCCGCCAAAGACTAAGTTTCCCGGCCCGCGCTCGACGCCGAAATAAAAAATCACATCTTGTGTCTCATCATAAACGGCAATGAAACCGTCTCTAACTCCCTCAGTTTCAATTTCGAGGGGACAGGCTAATCCAACCCCTCGCTCGAAAACCAGGCGTGTTTCGAATCGGATCAAGATGTATTTCGAACTCTGTCATGGCCGCTCGCGATGACTTTCGTCCGCCAGACGACCGTGCTTTAAGACTTATAGATAGGCCGCAAAAAGGATACTAATCTAGGTACATTGCGATAACAATCCGGCAGTGATTTATTGGTTCACATCAACCAATCTAAAAGGAATTAAAGACTCGGTTATATCGTAACGCTGACGACGGAGGCGATCATGACCATCAAGACACCCGTAGAAAAAATATGTCGTCAGGCTGAGCAAGTAAGAACGGGATGAGCTCTTAGATCTGAGCTATCGCCGCGCGCGCTTATTTCGAGCTTCTTCCGGTTGTCAGCGCTGCCAGGTCGCCCGCGTTATGGGACTTCTGTGCAACAATGGGATTGCCCCTAAGATTTAACATAGTGCTCCCTGCGGCAGCGGCTCATTGCCGGATCACACGGCGGGCAACACAGGTATTGTCATCCAAGGCTGGGCGGATTCCAGCGCCGCGGCCATCTTCTGAGCCGGGGTATATCGACGCCGGCGCTGGGTGCCGGCGAAAACGGTCAAGACAATTCCCGACAGATCCCGGCGCTTCGTACCAATTGAATTCTTCTGCTACCTTACAGGACATTCTTGCCCAGGATTAGAAGGACCCACTCGCAGTACGGTCCGATACTCGGCAACATTTCCATTAGCGTCATAGGCCCGCGCAGCGAGCCTATGGTCGCCCGCACTAAGTCCTTCGAGCCGCACATTCGCCGTGTAGGGAGGAGCCAGCGCGGTATCGACCTTCTTGTCGTCAAGCCAGAAATCCACGCGTTCGATCTTGGCCGATTGCGCGCTGGATACCGCCTGAATCGGCACGTCTCCCGCATACGATCTGCAATCCAATGGCCACGTGATGACGACTATCGGCGGCGTGGGCTTGTTCGCTTGATTTTCAGGCGGATAGACACCGAATTTCTCGTTGGTTTGGGTAAGGTGACTAAGCACTCGATCCGTATAGCCAGGCTCAAGATTGTACTGGGTAGCAACGTTATCATACGTAAGGTATGGCTTTCGCTGGTAAAACTCCCACACCCACACCGCGCTGTATGGGACGTGGAGCTCCGTGATTTCGTCCAGGGTCCGATCGACAAATGAATCCGCTCCGGCTGTTTTTATGTTTTTGTCTCCAAATTCTCCGACGAACAACGGCTTCCCCAGCTTATCCGCTGCTCTCTTGACCACGGTAATCAAGTCGACCGCAGTTGGGCTACCGAAACGTCCCAGTTCCTCGCCGGGATAGATATGTACGCTAATGATGTCTAAATCTTGATGGATGATTCCCATGTTGGTAGTCAACTCATCTACAGAGTCCTGCGTCCAGTCGGGTTTCCCCCCCGCAGTCGCGGGATGTCGGCGCAGGTGTTCCGCTGAGGCACGCGGCACCGAAAATCCCGACGATATGAGTGCGGAAGGGTCCAGCGACTTGATCAGCTTGGAGAATCTTCCCGTGTAAGCGCCGAGTTCGGCTGTCGTAAAGTTTGACATGACCGCGCAGGCGTCTGGCTTCTGAGTTTTCGAACAGAACCCTAACAAGTCGATGTCCGCAGACACGTTCAACTCATTGGTCAGTTCATAAAAAAGGATGAGTCCTTTGCCACGATACCGGTTGATGAACTCCGTCACATACTTGGAAAGCAACTGCCAGGAACGAGAGTTGGGGTTGCGAAATAGGTCGCCGGTGGTTTCGCCGGTCATTGCCGGAAATTGCACGCTGTTGAACGCCAGGGACGGTACGATCTCTATATCGTTTTGCCGCAGATCAGCCATCATGGCGTCGATGGCGCTCCAGTATTGGTCTGGGTCCTTGACCCACAGGTCCAAGTCTCCTGGCGCACCGTGGGTTGATGGGGCATAGCCCGTCATGGCCACGCGAAAAAACTTCACGCCAAGCTGATGGGCGTCGGTAATTGACTTCTTCCCCATTGCCCGCTCGACGCGAATGAATTCCGGGCTTCCATCGCCCCCGCTAGCCCGCCCCAAGTATTGCAGCGTCAGGTCGAACTTGTTGAGGCCGACCGAGGGCGTCATCCCGACTTCAAGAGCCAGCGAAATCGACGTCGAGTAGAGTGCAATAGCCGCCCAACTGAGCGGCACGATCCACCGTCGGGCTAGATTTGCTGTTCGATCGCCAGAATCACTCAACCGCCGCCCCCAACTTTTCGAGTCTCGCCCTGAGGCTTGTTGAGTCCCGCATCAAGGGCAAAGCCATCTTAAGGTTCAGAATTGCATTTTCCCTCTGTTCCAACCCTTGGTACGCATTGGCTAAACCAATGTAAACCCAAACCGGTGGTTCAGCAACCAGCGCTCCGATCCTCTGGAAATACACAATCGCGTATTCATAATCTCTCAGTCGCACACTGAGGTCCCCCAATCGCCCTAGAGTCGATACCCGGCTGCCGTCAAGTGCAAGCGATTTTCTGAACGACTCGCGGGCCATATCCAATTTACCGAGTGCGAACAGCTTGTCACCGGCAGCATATAACTCATCGGCGCTACCCTGATCCGGAACTGTCGGAACATCACCGGGGCTCGTGCCTGGCTGCAGCTCGAAACCTGCCCCGTCCTTCGGGCCGTTCGAGTGTTTCTCCGCTTCTCCGTTGGCTAGAAAATATTCCGGCAGCGGTGAATCGAGCGCGTAACCGTAGTCGCGCACGACGGAAGCTCCGAATTCTCCCGCGAACAAGGCATAGAGTCTGTCGTTGAAGGCGCTTTCATAGGTATCCTTTCCATCCCGATTGGTAACATGTTTCCCCAGCCATTTCTTATTGCCTACCTTGCTCCGGTAGTGATCGACGAACTCTTCGTTCAGAGCCAGGAACTTGAATACGTGCGCGGCGCACTCGTCGGTCCCGATGTCCTCGAGCCGTACGGTTGTCACGTTGTCGTCGCCTTGGAAGCGCTTTAAGAAGTGCGCAATAGACAGAATGGTACCGAACGTCAACGAGTGATTGCGGATCTCGAACTCAACCTTGTCGGTATCCGGCAGTAAATTCATGATTTCGCGATAGGTATAACTCCCCACTTCAGCGCTCGCATCGACGTTATAGGCTGCTATTCTTTTATACCCGCAATTCCCATGCTTGTCGGCGACAAAGATTTTCTTGTTGCACCAGCCCTCATCCGTGACTTGGTGATATCGCACCCCCGACATGATGATCTCGTAGGGGTTTCTGATTAGGTGAACAGTCCTATACCGAAGGTTGGGCACCGCATCGACGAGCTTCTCGAAATGCTGGGCATGTGTGACAAATATGAAGTCGTAGCGCTGGAAATCGAAAGTCGGATCCACCTGGTCGTTGTTCCCGCTTAGGTGGTGATTCAGCTCAAGAAGACGCAGACGATACTTGGCACAGTACTCCCGCAATATGCCCTGCATGAGCATTGTGCCGGTCTTGTGATTGGTGACGACGACCTTGGTGACATTTCTGGAGATGTATCCAAAAAGCTCGCGGCGCTTAAGCTTGTCGTATGCATTGCAGTACCTCTGGAAATAATCTTCGAAACTCACTTCGCGGTTATTCACATAGATTGGCGTACTGCACGCATTTAGCCCTAATTCCGCGTCAATTGACCTGTAAAACGGAACAACCCCTTTCTCACCAAGAACGACCGGCTGTAGATCGTCATCAAGGCCCCGGTACTCGAGAATTTCCTGCGCGAGGTTTCTGAAGACAAACTCGGTGGGATGTGCGTCGGAGTAGTGCAGAAGTACTTTGTCGTACCAGTGCGCCACAAACTTGCTGTAGGCGTAACAGTGGACTCTCTCACCCTTAAATTTCTGGCGAGCATCGGCTTCCCTTGCCGACAGCTCAGCAATATTTTTCTCCACGTGAGCGCGAATGAACTTCGCGCTGTAGAACTTCGGGTCGGCCAATTTTCGTCTGTAGTCCGCGCGGACGTCTTCTCGCCTGCCGCCGTGCTTGAGGTAGCTATAGATGAAATTAACGTCGTGCACTGGCATTGGTTCTTGCAGGAACGTCTTCCGGAACGTGACACAGTAGGAGTCCGGCGCATAGCCTGTAAAGAACAGGTTGGGCAGCATCAAAACCCGGGCATCAGGCCGTAACTTTCCCAAGATCGCCTCGGAGCTGAACTCTGGACTACTCCGGAAATTGTTGCCAATGGGTTGCGTAATGAGCTCGTCGATCCGGTAAATGCGCTTGTGAAACTCCTTGACCTGATCCTCACTCATCATATGTACGAGTCTTCCGGGCGTTTCCTCGAACAGATACCGGCGGCGAAAGGCCTTGCTCGAAAGGAGAAAGTCTCGCAGGCTTTCAGTTTGGCAATTGCCGTAGATACCGAAGCGCCGCTTTAGGACAAATTGCGTGATCGCCCCCACCCCTCGATCACAGCGTATCGCTTTGAATCCGATTAGCGTGCCAAACAGTTTGGCCGAGTCGTGCGGAAGGACGAAAGAGCCATGGACCTCACCCGATCCGGATACCTCCAGCTTGATTGCAAGCTTGGTGCAGTCCGCGTAGCTATGAATGATGATCTCGGCCTGAATATCTTCGATATCGTGCGTCAGAAACGAAAAATGAACCGTATCTCCCGATAGCAGATGCTGCGGGACATTCAAGTAGTGGTACGACTCGACCGAGCCTAGAACAGTTACCCGCTGGCTCTCTGCCAGATACGTGATCGGCGCGATTTGGTCATAGCTCGGCCCTATCGTCGGCAATGTGCTCCTCACAAGCGGCGCATCAACCGAGAAATTGATCAACGCCGGACTGGATCGTCGGAATATTTCCTTGATCTCTTCCGGCCTCATTCCTACGCTCGACAGAGCTTCAAACGGTCGACCAAATAACTTAGCTAGTTGGTCGTGCATTCCTCTGCTATAGAAATAGAGCCTCGTGTAGAAGCAATATTTCACGATGTTGAAGTACGGAGATCGCATAAGAGTCACATGCGCAATATTCATGACCGGACGGTCATACATGAACTCTTGGTTGGGTTTTTGCTGATCGACCCCAATCAGCCACGTGTAATCCAAATGCTCGCGCGCGGTTATCTGCTGACGTTTGAAAAAGATGAATTTCTTGGTGGGATTACTAATCAGGCAATCTCTGCGCACGAGATTATTGAAGGAAGAACAGGCGACTTTCTTGTTACTGCGTAGAAACCTTTCTAGCTCGTCCTTATCGATATCTACAATGAGTTCATCGGAATCCAAGAGCATCACTACGTCAGAACGACACATCTCGTACAGGGCGATTCGTTTGGATTGCTCGTTCTCAAACTCCCGGTACTCATATCGGACCTTTGGGCGGCGAGATATCTCGCGCAGGGCCTCAGGCATGCCGCTGTAATATAGATCGAAATATTGGAGTATCGGCTTGCAGTAGCCGTATGGGCCGTCGAGGATCACAATTTCGTCGGCAAAGTCGTAAGCTCGGTCTACGCATTCATTGATGAAGTCGAAATCGTTATAAATGCAGATCGCAATGCTGATCTTCATGGCGTAGCTCTCGATGCGCGTGACAGCATAGGCTTTGTTGCTTGGCAGGAAATCATGCGGTCATTTTGCGACCAGCGTTCCAATATCAACCGGCTAGCATGAAATAATCAACCCGAAAGCACCTTTAAATTACTGCATACGATGGCAAATCCGCCACACTAACGTCTATGGACGTCACTCCTTTTAGCGTGCAGTTTAGACCCTCTCTTTCCGTCCTTCCATCTTCCTCAACTCTGTAGCACCGAACGGCCGGTGCTGTCGCCAAGGCGGCTCCGGGCGACGGTCGAAAGCACTCGCGTTGGATTTCTCAGTTTAGACGTCACAGCCACCCCTGGTCCGCTCCGTGCATTCAAGTTCTCCATTTCCGACCGCGGCTGCTACTTCAAGAGCATCGGGCTCATTCGATGACCTAACATAATTCTTCGCACTATTGGAGGCGAAACCCCAGTCGGAAAGAATTGTAGTCAAGTTTCGCCAGTTTGAGGCCCCACATTCGATTTAATGGAGGATCGATGCGCCGCGAAGTATGCCTCGCGCTCAATCTTGGCAACACCCATGACCTGGCCCGCGAGGTTCGCTACAAGTACACACTCTTGCAGGCTTCGACTGCCACCAGCCCTAGTATCATCGCCAAGCGGGATTTATCGGCCCCGGGCGGCCCAGTAAGATGCGCCGGCTCCGAGCGCACGATCAACGGCAGCTGTGCCGGCAACAGTATGCAGTTGGGATCAATGGACGGCCAGTCGTGCCCGATTTCCCATGTATTCGCATGAGCGGTTGCCTTGGCAGCCGGCGCCAACTGTCTGATACAGCGACGTCCGGTTTTGCCTCTGCCGCGGTAAATCGACCAGGGCCCCGGTCCTGCAAGTGAGTAGCGCCAGAGCGATACCAGGCCCCCACGGCGCTTCCCGATCGCACTCGAATTCATCCAACGGATGCCAGCAACTCCTCTACCGTCGCTCTTAGGCTTTTTGAGCCTTCACTAAGCGCCAATACCATCTCAAGGCTCTGAATCGCCCTTTCCTTCTAATCTAGTCCCTGGCAGGCATTGGCTGAGCTCTTTGCAGATTCTGGCTCGGAGCCGGCCCGATCCTCAACGCCGCGCACCTAACTTTCCGACTTTATGTAATTTACGAAATATTCCGCTATTGGTGAATCGGAGGCGTAACCAAAGTCACGTATAATGGAAGACCCAAATTCTGATGCAAACAAGTCATACAGCGTGTCATCGAAGACGCTTTGAAACATCTCCTCTCTATCCTGATCGGTCATATGTCTGCCATGCCATTCCTTGTTTCCCACCTCGCTCCGATAGCTAGCGACGAACTCTTCGTTCAAGGCCATGAATTTGAATACGTGAGCCACACACTCATCGGTCCCTATGTCCTCTAACCGTATGGAAGTCACATTGCCGTCGTCCCTGAAGCGCTTCAGGAATTGTTCGATGGAGATTATGGTTCCAAGCGTTGAAGCATGGTTGCGGATTTCAAAGGCAATCTTGTCCGCATCCGAGAGCTCATTCATGACTTCGCGATATGTATGGTCACCTACTTGCCCCCCCTCAGCAACGTCGTAGGCCGCTACTCTTCTGAATCCGCAGTACGCTTTCTCGTCGGCGACAAAGAGTTTCCTGTTGCACCAGTCGTCATCCGTGACCTGGTGATATCTGACCCCAGACAAGATGATCTCGTAGGGATTTATGATCAGGTGGACAGTCCTGTATCGAAGGTTGGGCACCGCGTCTACGAGCTTCTCGAAATGCTTGGCATCTGAGACAAATATGAAGTCATAGTGCTGAAAATCGAAAGCCGGATCCACCTGGTTGTTATTCCCGCTGAGATGGTGATTCAGCTCCAGGAGACGCAGATGATATTTGGTACAGTACTCCCGAACTATACCTCGCATGAGCATTGTGCCGGCCCTGTCATTAGTGACTACGACTTTGGTGACGTTTTCTGAAATGTATCCAAACAGCTCCCGTTTATCGAGTTTGTCGTATGCGTCGCAGTACCTCTGAAAATACTCATCGAAACCGACCTCGCGGTCGTTGATGTAGATGGGGGTGCTGCACACATCTAGCCCAAATATTGTGGCAATCGATTTGTAAAAGGGAAGGACTCCTTTGTCGCCAAGAGCGACCGGCAGTATATCGTCCTCGAGACCCAGGTCCTCGAGAATTTCCCGAGCCAGTTTTCCAAAAACAAATTCAGTGGGATGTTCGTCCGAATAGTGTAGGAGCGCCTTGTCGAACCAGCGGGCAACAAATTTGCTGTAGAAGTAAAAGCGGACTTGCTCTCCTCTGAACTTCTCGCAGGAATCGAATTCCCGTGCCGAGAGCTCGGATATGTTTTTCTGCACATGGCTCCGAATGAGCTTCGCGCTGTAGAAATCAGGGTCGGTCAGTTTTCCGATGTACTCTTCGCCAACTTCTTCTCGTCTACCGCCGTGCTTCAGGTAGCCGTAGATGAAATTCACGTCGTGAACGGGCATCGGTTCCTGCAGGAACTTCTTCCTGAACGAGACGCAGTATGAGTCCGGTGCGTAGCCCGTGAAGAACAGGTTTGGCAACATCAAGACCTTGGCATCAGAGCGCAGCCTTCGCAATATTGCTTCGGCACCGAGATATTCACTATCCCCGAAAGTGCTGCTCATCGGTTGGGTGATAAGCCAGTCGACACGATAAGTCCGCTTGTGAAACTCCCTTATGTCTTCCTCGGTCATCATATGAACAAGTCTTCCTGGCGTCTCCTCGAATTGATAGCGGCGACGAAAGGAATCGCTGCTTAGGAGGAAATCTCGCAAGCTCTCAGTTTGGCAATTGCCGTATATGCCGAACCGCCGTTTGATCACAAATTGGGTAATCATCCCAACGCCCTGCTCGCTGCACTTGGCCTTGAATCCGATCAAGGTTCCAAACAGGCTGGCAGAGTTATCCGGAAGTACGAATGAGCCATGCACTTCTCCTGACGCGAATTGCTCCAGCTTAACTCCAGGTTTGGTACAAGCCGTGAAGCTGTTAACGATTACCTCAACCTCGATCTGCTCGATATCGTGCATAAGAAAGGAAAAATGAACCTCATCGTCCGATAACAGGTGCTTCGGAATATTTAGGTAATGGTAAGAATCGACTGAGGTCAGAACGGTCACGTGCTGGTCATCGGTAAGAAACGTCATCGCCGCAACGCGGTCAAATCTCGCACCTATCGATGGCAACGTGCTCTTCACAAGGGGTGCCTCAGCCGGGAAGTTGATCAGTGCCGGGATGGACCGGCGGAATATGTTCTTGACCTCATCGGCGCTCAATCCTTTGCTCGAGAGCGTGTCAAAGGTTAGACCAAACACCTTGTCTAGTTGGTCGTGCATCCCTCTGCTGTAGTAATAGAGCCTTGTATAGAAGCAATATTTCACCATGCTGAAGTATGGCGAGCGCATTAGCGTCAAATGCGCCATATCCATGACAGGCGGTTCATACATAAGCTCGGGATTCGGTTTTCCCTGATCGACGCCAACCAGCCACGTATAATTCAGATGTTCCTCCGCACCTATATCCTGGCGCTTGAAAAATATGTACTTCCTAGTGGGCTTGCCAATCAGGCAATCTCTGCGCGTGAGATTACTGAATGAGGAGCATGCGACTTTCTTGTCACTGTGAAAAAACTTCTCCAGTTCATCTTTGTTGATGTCAATGATGAGTTCATCGGAATCTAGAAGCATCACCACATCAGAACAGCACATATCGTATAAAGCCATGCGTTTGGATTTCTCGTTCTCGAACTCCCCGTACTCATATCGGACTTTGCTAAGGCCAGAAATTCTCCGCAGGGCCTCCGGCAGGCCGCTGTAATAAAGATCAAAAAATTCGAGTATGGGCTTGCAGTAACCGTAAGGTCCGTCGAGAATCACTATTTCGTCGGCAAGGTCGTAGGCCCGATCTATGCATTCGTCGATAAAGTCGAAGTCGTTATATATACAAATCGCGATGCTGATCGTCATGGCATGGCCCTCGATACGCTCGGCCGGATATGCATTGTAGATTGCTAGTGTGATGTCCCATAAGAAACTAATACACGTAAATGCTGTCCAAGAGGTATCTTTGGTATCTCCAGGACAGCCTTCATGCTCACACACAAACGCGGAGCGTCACTCGAACTCACAGCGCAGGAACGAGGCGATTTGGAAGCCATCGTTGCCTCACGCAGCCTGCCGTACGGGTTGGTACGGCGCGCGAATATGATTCTGCTGACGGAAAGCGGAGTGTCGATACGCGAGACGGCGCGGCGTGTGAAGGTAACACCGCCTGCGGTTACCAATTGGCGCAAGCGCTTTCGAGAGCAGCGTCTGACCGGTCTGCACGATCAACTTAAATCCGGGCGGCCGCGCACCCACAGCGAAGAGGACATCGCGGTGCTGCTCAACGCCGCGTTGACGCGCCGACCCAAGGGGGCCACGCACTGGAGTGTGCGCGAGTTGGCCGATGAGACTGGGATCTCCAAGAGCACCGTGCAGCGCTATCTGGCGCTGTTCGGCGTACAGCCCCATCGATCCAAGTCCTTCAAGCTCTCGACCGACCCGTTCTTCATCGAGAAGCTTCGCGACGTGGTTGGGTTGTACTTGAATCCACCAGACAAAGCGCTGGTTTTGTGTGTCGACGAGAAGAGCCAGGTGCAGGCCTTGGAGCGCACGCAGCCGGTGCTGCCAATGGGTTTGGGCTACGTGGAAGGCATCACCCACGACTACGTCCGACATGGCACCACGACCTTGTTCGCGGCGCTCGATGTCGCCAACGGACAGGTCTTCACGCAATGCAAAGCGCGGCACCGCCATCAGGAGTTCCTGAGCTTTCTGCGTCATATCGAGGCCAATGTCCCGGAGCATCTGGATGTTCATCTGGTCGTCGATAACTACGGCACCCACAGGCACGCCCGTGTCAAAGTCTGGCTCGCCAAGCGTCCGCGCTTCCATGTCCACTACACTCCGACCTACTCCTCCTGGCTCAACCAAGTCGAGCGCTGGTTCGGACTGATCACACAGCGCGCCATCCGACGCGGCTCCTTTGACTCCGTGCCGGACCTCAAACGCAAGATCAATGAGTTCGTCGAGCACTACAATCAACACCCGAGGCCCCTTATGTGGACCGCTACCGCCGACTCCATCCTGGCCAAACTCGAACGACTCGGCAAAGTTATCTGCGGGACACAACACTAGGAGATCCTGCGTTCATGGGCGGCCAGAGTCCCAATTAGGACCGGGCAACAAAACCAATCAACCCGAATGTGGCTGCAAGGTATATTGCGTGCGATGGCGGGTCCGTCACACTTGGAATGTAATGAGACTGCCCCCTACAGTGGACTGGTTATGTCCCTCTAACCCCCGCCTTCCATCTTGAATAATTGTATACCAAAGTACATTCGGTCGCGGAAGGCGGCAAAAGCTGCGGCACAATTCGGTTCACTTTGACTCCATAGCAACCGGAGTAGACAGGCCCTCGGGGCCACGATCGCACCTGAGCCCCTTCCTCGGTATCCCGCACATCGCATGATGAACACTCAGCGGTTCATCGTTTATACCGCCCCAAATTCAAGCACATGGTGCTCGTAGTTCAGATGTGAACAATGTGGGGGAAAAGTGTTATGCAATATCGGCTATGCGTCTTTTTATGCAACACCGTTATCACCGACGCGCGGAAGCCTTTTTGCCCGTAGTATCCACCGCACGGCCGAACGGCTTTTATCTTAAGTTCCGATCGAGTGAATCAAGATCGATTAAATCCGGCGCAGCCTGATCTTTGTCGCGGCCTTTTGCTTATGCCAGCTGCTCTTTGCCCTGACCACCGGCGGATATTCGGTTATTTCCACGCGTAGCTAGACCCGAACGATCGATTACCCCACCGCCACGGCTGCGGCGCATCCAGACAATGCGAAGGACAAACCGACCGTGGAAAGGCTGCCGAAATCCACATACCTGAAACGCGCTATCGTCATCGGCCGTTGTTCCTCTACGTCGATTACCGAGATCATCCAGGCGGTCGCCGGTGACTCGACCGCCTGCATGATCGTCGCTACTCTCCCATGACGTCGCGCGCGGCGACCGCTTCGAGGCAGTGGAGCGAGGCCTTTTCTAAATAGCGAAGAATCGTCGCCTGAGTGTCCGCCGGTGAGCCGCACATAAATTTCGCGAGTGGAAACCCATCGTCGGAGCGGGTAATCTGGCTTTTAAAATTTTAACGAAAGCGTGCATGGCTAGTGGAACGCTATTCATCCCGATTGATTGTCGACCAAACGGCGCAGCAAGGGCTCGTAGCGTTCTTCGACAGCGTGAAACTCCTTAGTGACCCTACCACATCTATCCCGCGTTGGGAGCTCACGGGAATATGCTACCGGCCCGGAATGCGCCTTGAGGCGCTTGAACTTCGATACGACGACATTGTATTGCCCTCGGTACCCAAACTCTGGTTGCCATCGCCTGGTATCGGGTCCCAATATTCTCAGTTCCCTGAAAGCAGCTTCGCGTGCTGCCGCATCTCCTTTGCTGCAAATATCGCTCAGGAACATCCGTGGTTGATGCTTCATGCCTATTTTTCTGATGGAGAAGGACGGCACGCCGCGCTTATTCACTTAATTGAAAATGAACGCGCCCGCGTATCGGCGCCCTTTATATCGACAGTGCGCTACGGAAAAGAATGCTTCCGCTTTTACGTGGAAAACGCGGATGACGAGATCCAGGGCCGTCACCATGCTAGAGGTCTTTTTTACGAATCTGGGGTTCTCGAGTATATCCGGGACACTTGCCCCAAGGAACTAATGGTTGTAGACGTGGGTGCAAACGTTGGAAACCACGCCGTATACCTCGACAAGGTATTCGGAGCGCGTGAGGTGGTAGTGTTTGAACCCAACCAGGTCGCCAGCGCAATTCTGTTGAAAAATATCGCACTCAACGATTGTAGAAACATTAATACGCGCTACCTTAAGTTTGGCGTAAGCGACGGAGCAGGCCGATACCGTATCGGCGAAACGCCTCACAATAACTTGGGTGGGACAACTCTCGTTGAAGATTCAGGCGGACCCATAGCTACTGTCCGGCTCGACGACGTGCTGAGGTGCTTCCGAGTGGGGATGATAAAAATCGATGTCGAGGGTATGGAAATGCCCGTTCTGCGGGGCGCTACAAAGTTGATTGCATCGGCCGCGCCGGTCATCGCGATCGAGGTCACGCCGGAGAGCATCAATGAAGTTCGAAGCTTTTTCGACGGATTCGGCTACAGAATTGAGCGAACGTTTTCCATGTATGTTGATATCGCAACCCTAATCGCTGTGCCAGCAAGGATTTTCCCGCGCGGGTAACAAGTTAAGCAGACCTTTTCTCAAATTCGGCTGAGCAGTATGACGATTGATGCAGGTTGGACCTTGCTGAGGAAATGTTTTGTAGAGCACTGCCCATCAAAGAAGCTAGTGAAGTTACCAGTGATTACGCGCTGCACAAGTGACGTTAATCCATCCCTACCATGCAATTGTGAGACGAGATACCTGTCTCGAGCAGCGTAGAGTTGCCCGGAAAGCTGTCGCGCATCGACTCATTCAGCAAGGATTGATCGGCGCCGAAGCATCGTTCGAACGGACAACACCACAATCACTTGTGGACCTGGTTGCAATATGATCTTGCACCTTCGAACCAAGAATTCAGCGCCTCAACGAGCACCGCAATGCCGGATAATCGGGTGCCGCTTGATATGGAGGACATCGGAACATTATGATTCCGCCGCGGATTGGTTTTAGCCAGTGGCATAGATAACGGTGCAAAGAGATTTACGCGCGTTAGTTTCGACGGACACAACCTCTTTAACATTGATCATATGGAGATGCTTCAATGAAGATACTGGAAAAGGCTCTTGTGACAGGAATGCTTCTTGGGCTCGCGCTGGGGGCCCAACCAATGGTCGCGTCGGCAGCGGAGATGAATATTCAAACGGAGCGAGCCACTCACCCGAGAATCGTTGAAGCTATCGATCATCTGGTGGCCGCACTCAAGTTGATGCAGGCCGCTCCGGATGATTTTGGGGGCAACAAGGCCGCCGCGATGACGGATACACAAACCGCAATTCATTCGTTAAAAAAGGCGCTGTACTACCGCCTGAAGCTGGATGACGCCGCGATCGATAGAGCACCATAACTTCACGACACCCCCGCGCCTTATGGGCGCGGGGGCTACGCGACTACAAGTTTGGCGGCGTGCCGACGCCGACACCAAACGCTATGGCAACTCTTCAGAAGTACAGCCGTGCGCCGCCATACACAGTCCTTGGGGGTCCGGGATCGGCTGTTCAAGGGTCGCCAATGCCTCCGCGAAGGTTCGGCCATGGGACACCGCCGACCGGCCCGAATGATCCAGGCTGTGTGAGAACAATGATTTTCTAGGGCGGTTGAGTGGTTGATCGTTGAGGGTCAGCGCTGTGGTTGGTTCATCGTTGGAACAGAATGGGTGCGCATCTCGTGCCCTCATGGCCCGCATCAGGGTTACGCCCGAGGATTTGCATCCCACGCTTCAGGTTGTAAGCCAAGACGTGCAGCCTCATCTCCGTTTTCACGTACGGTAATCGCTTCATCGGGAGGTGAGTGGTACCCATCCAGGATTTCAAGGCGCCAAAGACATGCTCGGCGGTCTTCCGCCGGATGCGCGCGGCCTCTGGCATCCTCTCCAGACGTTTCTGTATCTCCTCCTGGACTGCTTCGTGTTCCCAGTGGCTGACGCGACGGTAGTCCCCGGTCGTGCGCTGCGCCTTAATCGGGAAGCGTGGACAAGTTGATGCCCAGTAGCGATGCAAGAGCAGTCTGGTCTCGACGGACTAGAAGTGCAAAAGCCTCGGGACACTCACACGTAGATAGAGAAGCGGAGTCAATAAGTGATAGTTATCTCCTCCGGCGTTGATGCGCCATTTTCGCATGATGGCGTCAAGCCAGATTGTGTTGACACCTTCCATGCCGGCGAAGCGATCCTGACAAGGTTGTAATCGAAGAGCCCCTGGTTATAGAAATGGATTGCGGGGCCGCCGCCCCTGGAACCTTCGGCGGGGCCGTTGGGGTAATCGCCGCACTGGACGATGTTACCGACCTCGAGGACGCCGCCAAAGGCCCAATTGAAGGTCTGACCATAACCGGAGGTATCAGTTGAAAACTGTGAGATTTTCTTATTCGTCAGATCCGAGGTTACAACGTTCCAGTAGGAGCAGGTCTCGGTTCCCACAGCGCAGGTATTTAACGTGTAGCCGAAGATTAGATCTCCGGAACTGACCGGCGCCGGCGGGGCCTCATTGGCGTTGCCCTTCACACAGCAATTCCA
This sequence comes from Gammaproteobacteria bacterium, assembly GCA_003132025.1. Taxonomy (GTDB): domain Bacteria; phylum Pseudomonadota; class Gammaproteobacteria; order Steroidobacterales; family Steroidobacteraceae; genus FEN-1191. The sequence continues at coordinate 2,600 of PKWJ01000047.1, read as the reverse complement.
ACTGGCAATGCCCCACGCGTTGGAGTAATCGGTGTTCCACCCCAAGACGGGTTGAAGGATCGTCGTTTCAGGATTATTGCTATCCTCCAGGCCATTGAAGAAGAACAAATACTGGCCGTCGTCCTTGGTGGGTGCAAGAGGGACGTTCCAGAAACCATACAAATATCCATATGCAGTGGTTGTGGTGACGCTCGCACTTGCAAGCCAACCACTGGCAGTGGGATTCTCATCTGCCCGCTCGTTCTCTGACATCTCTTCGCCGTCGGCTCCGTATCGCGCGAAGGCACACGGTTGGATTTTGTCGACGGATCCATCGGCGTGCTTAATAGATTGTTGATCTTGCTGCAAAACATCCCCCTGCGCCAATTGATTCACGCAGCTGGGATGGAAGTAGCCAAACGGGGTGATGACAAAGCCTTCTGGAACGCCCGCTGGCCGGTTTGTTGCGACCCTGGGGGAAGCCTGAGCTCCATTCATTAAGCTCACGATCGATACGATAAATAGAGTTATTACTACTACAATTACTCTTTCCCAATTTTCCTTTTGCATTTTCTTCCTCCTGTCCCTCTAAGGGGCTTTCGGGGCAGCGTATGCGCGCGGCAACCTTAAAAGTCAACAGCATCTTCATAGCAGCCTGTCTACCACGCGGCGCAGGATGAGCTGCCAAACAGCTTGGTGTAGCGCCTGACTTCCGCGGAAACTAGCAAATCCGACCCCGCTGCTTGGGCCGCGCTGGCACACCGTGAGGAACATGCACGGCCCTTACTGGAATCACGTCGCCTGGCGGCCGGCGCCGACCTGAAGCGCGCATTCACCGCAGCCATCCTTGACTGGATCGACGCCGGTTCGCAGCTCGGCGAATTCAGTTCGTCCCCGGCACGTTCTTTTGCACGCGCGGCACCGAGCGGCGCATGGTCAGCATACTGTAACCGCCTGGCCCCAACGACCCGCTTGGGAATCTGAAAATCAGCGAATGGAAGTATTTGAGCGGCAAGAAGGCGAATGGCTGGAACTTGGAGCGGCGAGCGAAGCAATCGGTGTCGATCCGGCAATGCTTGACGCCTTCTATGCCGGGAGTATTTTTGTAAGCCAAAGTTAAAAATTTATGCGATGCGCTAGCGGCTCAAACCGCTATCGACCAACGGTAAGCCATGCGAAGCTACCGTTAGATTATGTCAGAAATATTAATCAAAACGGCCTACGAGGAAATGTGCCATGAAAATTATCTATCGGTCTCCCTTAAGCACCATCACCGCGCTCGCCCCGAGAAGAGAATCACTCAGGCCAACTCTCAGCAATCTGAAGCGCCCCGCCAGCCTGATCCTCGTGATCCTCATTGCCACATTGTTCGCGTGCATCCCCCCGGCGATGGCACAGACCATTTATGAAGGCATGCCAAACGGCGGATTCTTTAGCTTTACCCTGGCTCCCGGCGCGAGCACCGGCGTAATCCAGCTGCCCTTGAACGTCCCTTGGCATGTTAGCGGAGTGGTAACTACACCTAACAATGATGGTGTCGGCGAAGTCGAAATCACATCGGGTATCGTTTCTGACCAGCCTTTCCTGGAGTGGATTGGCCTCAATTCCTACAACACCGGTACCATCACCTCGGGTGTTTCATCCAGTGCAGCCCGAATTGTCACAATCTCCTATCAAGGCGATGTCCTTCTAGCCGCCTCCTCGACTACCAATACCTTCGTGGTAACCAACACTTCCACGACTCTTACGAATACCGGCTACGTCACGTGGACGGGTCTTGGTATGGCGATCCTCGCACCCTCCAACACTGCTCTCGGAACCGCTGCGCTCCAAAGCTACATCCTCAACAATTACTCCGGCACCGGCACAAATAATACCGCCACCGGCTACCAGGCGCTTTATAGCGACACCGGCGTCGGTGGCACCGAGGGCAGCTACAACACTGCCTCCGGGGCGAACGCGCTCTATTCCGATACGATCGGCAGCAACAACAGCGCCTCCGGTTACGAAGCGCTCTATCTGAACACGACCGGCGGCAGCAATACCGCATCCGGGTACCAGGCTCTGCACAACAACAGCGATGGCAGTTACAACACCGCGTCCGGTCACCTTGCACTCTATTCCAACACTAGCGGCACCTACAACATTGGCATTGGGTTTCACGGCGGTTACTTCGTGACAAAAGGCAGCAACAACATCGACATCGGCAGTCCGGGGGTGGCGGGCGATAGTGGAATGATACGCATTGGTACTATCAGCAGCAGCAATGTCTCGACTCAGTCAGCCACCTATATCGCCGGCATCTCCGGGACAACGGTATCAGGCGCGTATGTCTGTGTGAGCATCAACGGACAGCTGGGAACCAACGCTACCTCGTGCGGGACTCCGTCTTCTCGCCGCTACAAGGAGGACATCCAGCCGATGGCGGATTTGAGCGAGCGGCTGCTGAAGCTGCGGCCGGTGACGTTTCGCTACAAGAAACCGGATGCTGAGGGTCACAAGTCTATCCAGTATGGCTTGATCGCCGAGGAAGTCGCCGACGTATTGCCGGAGCTGGTGGTTTTCAACAAGGACGGCCAGCCGGATGCGGTGATGTACCAGGTGCTCACCCCGATGCTGCT
>PKWJ01000006.1 GCA_003132025.1 Gammaproteobacteria bacterium | reverse complement strand
TCGTTGCCCTCGCGCGTGCGCTCGCCGACGCCGGCGAACACCGACAGTCCGGAATACTGCTTGGCGATGTTGTTGATGAGCTCGAGCATGTTAACGGTCTTGCCAACGCCGGCGCCGCCGAACAGCCCGACCTTGCCGCCCTTGGCGAACGGCACCAGCAGGTCGATGACCTTGATGCCGGTGACCAGCAGGTCCTGGCCGCCGGCCTGCTCCTCGTAGCTGGGCGCCGGGCGATGAATCGGCCAGTGTTCCTTGGCCTCCACCGGTCCGCGGTTATCCTGCGGCTCACCGAGCACGTCCATGATGCGACCAAGCGTGCCTTCGCCGACCGGCACCAGGATCGCCGCACCGGTCGCGTTCACCGCCAGACCGCGCTTGAGGCCTTCGGAAGGACCCATGGCGATCGTGCGCACCACGCCGTCGCCGAGCTGCTGCTGCACTTCGAGCGTCAGATTGACATCGACCAGCTTCAGCGCTTCATAAATCTTCGGTATCGCCTCGCGAGGAAACTCGACGTCGACGACTGCACCGATGATCTGCGTGATCTTACCCGTAGCCATGTTCACCATTCCTAATGGGCACCAGCGGTGCGCCGTTCAACCTTGGTCTCGTAAATTAAACCGCCGCCGCGCCACCGACGATCTCTGCCAGCTCTTTGGTGATCGCCGCCTGGCGCGCCTTGTTGTACACCAGCTGCAGATCGCCGATGAGCTTGCCGGCGTTGTCGGCGGCACTCTTCATCGCCACCATGCGCGCCGCCATCTCGGAGGCGACGTTCTCGACCGCGCCCTGGTAGACCTGCGATTCGATGTAGCGCATCAGCAGCCCATCCAGAATGTCCGCGGCCGACGGCTCGTAGATATAGTCCCAGCGCTCCTGCAGCCCCGAGTCCTCCGGCGCCACCGCCGGAATCGGCAGCAGCTGCAGCACCTGTGGTCGCTGCGACATGGTATTGAGGAATTGCGCGTGCACCAGCAACACCCGGTCGAGGCTGCCCTCGCGATAGGCATCGAGCATCACCTTGACGGTGCCGATCAGGTCCTTGATGTGCGGTCGATCGCCCAGGGAGGTCACGCTCGCCAGCAGCGGCAGGTCGAGGCGGCGAAAGAATGCCAGCCCCTTGCTGCCGATGACGCTCACGCTCACGCTCGCGCCCTTGCCCTGCCATTCGCGTACCAGCTGCAGCGTCGCCTTGAATACGTTGGCGTTGAGTGCCCCGCACAGGCCGCGATCGGTGGAAACCACCACGATGCCGACCGATTTGGTGTCGCGCTGCTGCAGGAACGGATGGCGATAATCGGGGTTGGCTTCGTTCAGGTGACTGATGACCGTGCGCGCCTTAGCCGCGTACGGCCGCGCCTGGCGCATGCGCTCCTGCGCGCGGCGCATCTTGCTGGCCGCAACCATCTCCATCGCCTTGGTGATCTTCTGCGTGCTCTTGACGCTGGCGATCTTGCTGCGGATTTCCTTGGTGCCGGGCATCGCGTCGGTTCGTCAATAGGCGCCGGTGGACTGAAAGTCTTCGCAGATCTTCTTCAGCGTAGCTTCGTGTTTTTTCAGCGTCGGCTCGGCGTTGATGGCATCGAGCGCCGCCTTGTGGCTTGAGCGCGCAAAATTCTGCAGCGCGCTCTCGAATTCCACTATCTTGTTGCGAGCCACCTTGTCCATGTAGCCGTTGTTCACAGAGTAGATCGACAGCGCCATCTCGGCCACCGACATCGGCGCGTACTGGCGCTGCTTCATGACCTCGGTGACCCGCTGTCCGCGCTCGAGCTGGCGCCGCGTGGCCTCGTCCAGGTCCGATGCAAACTGCGAGAAGGCGGCGAGCTCGCGATACTGCGCCAGCGCCAGGCGGATACCGCCGCCCAGGCGCTTGATGATGTCGGTCTGCGCCGCGCCGCCGACGCGCGATACCGAGATTCCGGCGTTCATTGCCGGCCTGATGCCGGCATTGAACAGATCGGATTCCAGGAAGATCTGCCCGTCGGTGATCGAGATGACGTTGGTGGGGACGAATGCGGTGACGTCACCGGCCTGGGTCTCGATGATCGGCAGTCCGGTAAGCGAGCCGGTGCGGCCCTTGACGCGGCCCTTGGTGACCTGCTCGACGTACTCTTCATTGACGCGCGCCGAGCGCTCCAGCAGGCGCGAGTGCAGNNGGCGGGCGGCGCAGCAGCAGCGAGATCTGCCGATACGCCACCGCCTGCTTCGACAGATCGTCGTAGATGATCAGCGCATCCTCGCCCTGATCCATGAAGTACTCGCCCATGGTCACGCCAGAGTAGGCGGACAGATACTGCAGCGACGGCGGGGTCGAGGCCGAGGCCGCCACGACGATGGTGTGCGCCATCGCACCATGCTCCTCGAGCTTGCGGACCACGTTTGCGATCGAGGATTGCTTCTGGCCGATCGCGACGTAGATGCACTTAATGCCGGAGCTTTTCTGATTGATGATGGTGTCGATCGCCAGCGCGGTCTTGCCGGTCTGGCGATCCCCGATGATCAGCTCGCGTTGACCGCGGCCGATCGGCACCATCGCGTCAACCGCCTTGTAACCGGTCTGCACCGGCTGGCTCACGGATTTGCGGTAGATCACGCCCGGCGCCACACGCTCGATGGGTGATGTCGCCTTGGCGTTGAGTGGCCCCTTGCCGTCGATCGGCGCGCCCAGGCCGTCGACCACGCGCCCGAGCAGCTCCGGCCCGACCGGTACCTCGAGGATGCGACCGGTGGTCTTGACCGTGTCGCCTTCCTTGATCGTCTTGTAGTCGCCGAGCACCACGGCGCCGACGCTGTCCTGCTCCAGGTTGAGCGCCAGGCCGAACAGCGAGCCGGGGAACTCGATCATCTCGCCGTAGCACACATCCGCCAGTCCGTGAATGCGGCAGATGCCGTCGGTCACCGAAACGACGATGCCGATGTTGCGGGCTTCAGCGGCCGACTGGAAGCGCTCGATGCGCTGCTTGATCAGGTCGCTGATTTCGGATGGCTTGATGGACATAAGAAGAATCCTTGATAAAAATTTGTCAGGCGCCGCTCATCGCCGCGCCCAGGCGTTCGATCCGGCCGCGCAGCGAACCGTCCACCACGAAATCCCGATAGCGCACGATCGCGCCCCCGATCAGCGACTTGTCCACCTGCGGATGCAGGCGTACCGCCAGGCCCAGGCGTCGCTCGAGCACCGCCTGCAGTTTTTTCGCCTGTTCGGCCGACAGCTCCCGCGCTGATATGACATCGACATCGGCGATGCGTTCGGACTCGGCGCGCAGCACTTCGAATTGCGCGTCGATCTCGGGCAGCAGCTTGAGGCGCCGGTTGTCGGCCAGCAGGTGCAGGAAATTACGCTGATGAGCCACTTGTGGCTCCGAGGTCTTGCCGGAACTGGCAAGCTCCAGCAGGAAATCGACCAGCTGCGTCGCCGGCACGCGCGGATTACCGATCAGCGGCAGCAGTTGCGGGTCCTGCACGGCGGCGGCGGCACGCGCCAGGAAAGCACTCCACTGCGCCAGCTGCGACGCGCTGCCGGCGGTGGCAAACGCGGCGCGCGCGTAGGGGCGGGCGGTAGTGGCGAGTTCAGCCACGGGCGATGTCGTCGGTCAGGCGCTCGAGCAGTTTCGCATGCGTCGCCGGATCGACCTCGTGCTCGACCAGCGTTGACGCCGCCTTCACCACCAGCGATCCGAATTCACGCCGCAGCGCCTCGCTGGCACGAACGCTCTCGTTACTGACTTCCGCCTGCGCCGCGGCCAGCAGCCGTGCACCTTCGGCCTGCGCCGCGTGCTTGGCAGCTTCGATAGTCTCGGTTGATCGGCGCTGCGCCTGCTCGTCCACCTGCTTGGCTCGCTCGCGCGCTTCGCGCACGATCTGGTCCGCGCTCGCACTCGCCTGCTGCAATTGCTTCTGTCCGGCATCGGCCGCGGCCAGGCCATCGGCGATCTTCGCGTAGCGCTCATCGATCGGTTTGGCGATCATCGGCACCACGACTTTGGCTATGAACCAAAGCATGATCAGGAACACGATGATCTGTCCGATGAAGGTAGCGTTAATATCCATGCGCACCAGTCTCCACAAAGAGGCGGCCGCGAGGACGGCCGCAGCGCGGGCTTAGGTCAGCCACTCTTGGGAAGCAGCGGATTGGCGGTGGCAAAGAACAGCGCCAGGCCAACGCCGATGAGGAATGCCGCGTCGATCAGACCGACCAGCAGGAACATGCTCTTCTGCAGCATGGGCGTCAGCTCGGGCTGGCGCGCGGAGGACTCGAGGAATTTCGAGCCCATGACGCCGATGCCGATACAGGCGCCGGCCGCGCCCAAACCGATCATCAGTCCGACACCCACCGCCGTATGGGCCTGGATTAGAGCAATTGCGTCCATAGTCTTTTAGGTCTCCTGGTCAAATTCGAACATAACGCGCTAGTGGTGCTCTTCCGCCATCGAGATGTACACGATAGGCAGCACCATGAAAATGTAGGCTTGCAGCAGCACAATCAAGATATGAAAGATCGCCCATCCGACGCCAAAACCGATCTGCGCCAGGAACGCAAGTCCGCTCCAGAGCGTCAATCCGGTGACGGCGAATCCCAGCAATGCGATCAGGATGAACAGCAGCTCGCCGGCATACATGTTGCCGTACAACCGCATGCCGAGCGATATCGGCTTGGCAAGCAGTTCGATGAAATTGAGGATGATGTTGAACGGCAACAGCCAGATACCGAACGGTGCGGTGGCCCATTCGCGCAGATAGCCGCCGATGCCCTTGGCGCGCACCGAAAAGATGATGATCAACGCCAGCACCACGATGGCCTCGGCAATGGTGCCGTTGAGATCGGAGGTCGGCAGTACGCGCCAGAATTTGGCGCCGAATACGCTGGCGAAGTGCCCCGGCAGGTCCACCGGCAGCAGGTCCATGGTGTTCATCGCCACCACCCAGCAGAACAGCGTCAGCGCCAGCGCGGTCATGAAGCGCCGCTGGCCCGGATAGATGCCGGCGACCTGCTGGTCGACCCAGTCGTAGATCCATTCGACGAAAGCCGTAAGACCGGTGGGGGCCTTCGTGCTGCGATCGCCGCGCGCCGCAAACCACAGGATGAAACTGACCACAAACGCCAGCAGCGCCGACATGAACAGCGTGTCGACATGCCAGGTCCAGAAGCCCGAACCCACTTTGAGATGGGTCAGGTGATGCGCGATGTATTCGGCCGGCGACTCGCCGTGTTCAACAGCCATTTGGCGTTACGGTTCCTTAAGGGTTTCTAGCCCCTGCTCCCAATCCGCGTGCGCGGCGCCGATGCAAACGGTACCCACCAGAACACCACCAGCGTCGCCAGGTAGGCGCTTAGCAGCGCCGGCCAGGACACATGCGGCATCCGTGCCGCCAGCATGAACAACGCGACTGTCAGCGCCACCTTGACGAGCTGCCCCAGGTACAGCTGTCCGAGCGCCTTGCGCGGCGTGCGTGCCGGCTGCAAGACCTTGAATGTCATATACAAGTTGGCCACCACGCCCGTGGCTGCCCCTGCCAGGGCGGAGACACACGCGTAGCGACCCCAGACCAGCAGACACACCAGCGCCACTGCGGCGCCCGCGCCGGTCTGCACAAGCAGGATGCGGCTGGCCAGGGGCCGGATGTCGGAATCGCTGCTCGTCGGCACGGCGTGACTTCCGGACCCTCTAGTGACACTTGCCGGACTCATCCTGGAGCTCCGGGCAGTGCATTCGCTTTTACTTATCCGGCAACTAGTTACAGCCGCCCGCGACAAGCGCGCGCGATTATAGAGATGAAGACTGGCGCCTTCAAGAATTGTGCTGGAAATGGCTCAGGATGCCGTCCAGCTCATCCAGGCTGTGGTAGCGGATCACTAGCCGGCCGTGACCGGCGCGGGCGTGCTCGATGCTTACCGGTGCGCCGAGTTTTTCCGCCAGCTGCTCCTCAAGTCGCTGAATGTTGGGATCAATTGCCACCGGTGCGCCGCCAGCGGCGGGTTTGGCCGGTTCGATCATGCGTCGTACCAGGCTCTCGGCCTCGCGTACCGACAGACCCTTGCCTGCGACCAGCGCCGCGACCTCGATCTGTTGCCGCCGATGCGGCAGGCCGAGCAGCGCGCGTGCGTGCCCCATTTCCAGCTCGCGCTTTTCCAGCCGTTCGCACACTTCGGGCGGCAGTTCCAGCAGGCGCAGCAGGTTGCTGACCGCCGCGCGCGAGCGCCCGACGGCGTCGGCGGCCTGCTGATGGGTGAGCCCGAATTCGGAGATCAGCCGTTCCAGCGCGCGTCCCTCTTCCAGCGGGTTGAGATTCTCGCGCTGGATATTCTCGATCAGCGCCATGGCGATCGCGGCGTCATCCGGCACCTGGCGGATGATCGCGGGGATATCGGCCAGGCCGGCCTGCTGGGCAGCACGCCAGCGCCGCTCGCCGGCGATGATCTCGTAGCGCTGCACGCCGTGATCGTCGGCAGCGCCTATGGGCCGCACCACGATCGGCTGTACCACGCCCTGGGCGCGGATCGAATCGGCCAGCGTGCTCAGTGTCTCCGGCCGCATGTCCATGCGCGGCTGATAGCGGCCACGCTGCAACAGATCCAGTGGCAGCCGTGCGAGTTCCTGATCAGTCGGCACACGGGTCTGAACCGCGCCGGCGGCCGGCGGCGCGGGCACCGCCGGCGGCGCAGGCCGTGCTTGCCCGAGCAGGTCAGCGAGGCCGCGGCCCAGCGTCGGCTTCTTCTGTGTCATGTGCCGATGATAGCGCGCGCTTTAGCGCGCCGGTTCCATGCTGGGCACGGCGGCGGCATCGGCCACACCAGCGGCGCGCACTCCGACCGCTGCCAGCTGAGCGTCCTCTTCACGTCGCAGCATCTCGCCGGCCAACGCCAGGTAGGCCAATGCGCCGCGCGAGTCCGGGTCATGCACCAGCGCCGGCTTGCCAAAACTCGGCGCCTCGGCCAGTTTGATATTGCGCGGCACCGAAGTGCGGAACACCTTTTCGCCGAAATGCAGCATCAACTGCGCGCCGACTTCCACCGCCAGATTGTTACGCGCATCGTACATAGTGCGCAGAATGCCCTCGATCTCCAGATTTGGATTCGCGGTAGCGCGGATCTGCTCGATGGTCGCGACCAGCGATGACAGGCCCTCGAGCGCGTAGTACTCGCATTGCATCGGTATCAGTACGCTGTCGGCCGCCACCAGCGCATTGACCGTCAGCATGTTGAGCGCCGGCGGACAGTCGATCAGCACCAGATCGTAGCTGGCGCGTATCGGCTCGAGTGCTAAGCGCAGCCGCTGCTCGCGGCCGCTGGGCATGCCGATCATGCGTACCTCGGCGGCCGTCAGGTCCTGGTTCGTCGGCAGCACGGCCAGCGGGCAGTGCGCTGCGGTCTGGCCGATCGGATCCAGTGTCAGCACGGCCTCCGCGGCGGTGCACTCGCCGAGCAGCACTTCGCACGAGCCGCGCGTGATCGCCGCTTTGTCGATGCCGAAGCCGGTGGTGGCGTTGCCCTGCGGGTCCAGATCGATCAACAGCACGCGCCGGCGCATGGCGGCAAAGGACGCCGCAAGATTGACGGCCGTGGTCGTTTTCCCTACCCCGCCTTTCTGATTCGCGAGCGCGATGACACGTTTCATAACGACATTAGTCTAGCCCTTGGCGCTGCCGGACTACAGGTAAACTGTCGCCATGAAGTTGCTGTCCGGAATTCTCGTGGCCGCCGTGTTTGCGGTCATGACTTTCGGCGTGTGGGGGTATCTGAATCGTCCGGAGAGCGAACCGCCCTGGCCGGCACATATCCAGGGTGTTGCCTTCTCGCCCTACGCCGCCGACCAGAACCCATTCGGCAGCAAAGACATTCCGTCGGTGGAGCAGATCGACTCCGATCTGAAGCTGCTCGCCACGAGAACCTATGCGGTGCGCACCTACTCGGTGCTGGGCACGCTCGGCAGGATTCCGGAGCTGGCGGCGAAACACAATGTCAGCGTCGCACTCGGCGTGCAGCTGAGCCGCGACAAAGCCGAGAGCGAGGAGGAGATGCGCACCGGGATCGCGCTGGCGAAGGAGCATCGCAACATCGTGCGCGTCATCGTCGGCAATGAGGTGCTGCTGCGCGGCGACCTGACCGGCGACGAACTCGCGGCCTACCTGGATCGCGCACGCGCGGCGATTCGCCAGCCGGTCGGCTATGCCGACACCTGGGCCACCTGGCTCAAGAACCCGGAGATGGCGCGCCACGTGGACTTCATCGGTGTGCACTTGTTCCCATACTGGGAGGGCGTCGACGTCGAGTCCGCGGTCGACTTCTGCTTCCGCGAGCTCAAGGCGGTGGAGGCTGCATTTCCAAAAAAACCGGTGATCATCGCGGAGATCGGCTGGCCATCCGAAGGCCGCATCCGCGCCGGCGCCGTGGCCTCGGTATCGAACGAGGCGCTGTTCCTGCGCCGCTTCCTGGCGCGCGCCGAGAAAGAGGGCGAGCGCTACTACATCATGGAGGCGTTCGACCAGCCATGGAAGGCGCGCGATGAGGGCGCGGTCGGCGCCTACTGGGGCATCTACGACGTCGACCGGCAGCCGAAATTCGAATTCGTGGCGCCGATCGTGCGTATTCCAGCATGGCACATGCTGGCGGCGATATCGGTGACGCTGGCGCTGCTGATGCTGGGTGTGTTCTACATGCACAGCGGCTCGTTGCGCACGCTCGGTCGTACGCTGATCGCCATCGTGGTGTACGCCGCCGCCACCATCACCGTATGGGTGGTCTACGACTACACGCAGCAGTACCTGACGCCGACATCGCTCGTGGTCGGCTCGCTGCTGATCCTCGGGATGCTGGGCGTGGTCGCGGTGTTGTTCGCCGAAGCGCACGAATGGGCCGAGGCCCACTGGACCGGCGCCCACATGCGCCTGTTCGATCCGTCGCGCAACGGGCCGGCTTCGACCCGCAAGGTATCGGTGCATCTGCCGGCCTACAACGAGCCGCCGGACATGCTGATCGAAACGCTGGAAGCGCTGGCGCGCCTGAACTACCCGAACTATGAAGTCATCGTGGTCGACAACAACACGCGCGACGAGGCCGTCTGGCGTCCGATCGAGGCGCATTGCGCCAGGCTCGGAGAACGCTTCCGGTTCTTTCACGTCGCGCCGCTGGCCGGCTTCAAGGCCGGCGCCCTCAATTACGCGCTCAGGAAAACCGCCGCCGATGCCCAGGTGATCGCCGTCATCGACAGCGACTACAAGGTGGATCCGGACTGGCTGCTCGATCTGGTGCCGGCGTTCGACAACGCGCGCATCGCAATCGTGCAGGCGCCGCAGGACTACCGCGACGAGAACGACAACGCCTTCAAAGCCATGTGCTACGCCGAATACCGCGGCTTCTTCTATATCGGCATGATCACGCGCAACGAGCGCAACGCCATCATCCAGCACGGGACGATGACGCTGGTGCGCCGCTTCGTGCTGGCGGCGGTGGGCGGGTGGGCCGAATGGTGCATCACCGAGGACGCGGAACTCGGCCTGCGGGTATTCGAGGCCGGATACGAGGCGGTCTACATCGCGCACAGCTACGGTCGCGGCCTGATGCCCGACACCTTCATCGACTACAAGCGCCAGCGCTTCCGCTGGGCATATGGCGCGATGCAGATCCTGCGATATCACGGGGCCGCGTTGCTGCGGCCGACGCACAGCGCGCTGACTTCCGGCCAGCGCTATCACTTCATTGCCGGCTGGCTGCCCTGGGTCGCCGACGGCCTCAACCTGCTGTTCAACGTCGCGGCGATCGGCTGGTCGATGGCGATGATCCTGGCGCCGCAGAAGGTCGACCCGCCGCTGATGGTATTTTCAGTACTGCCGCTGTCGCTGTTCATGTTCAAGCTGGTGAAGCTGGTACATCTGTATACCTACCGCGTCGGCATGAACGTGCGCCAGACCGCGGCGGCGGCCATATCGGGACTGGCGCTCGCGCATACCATCGGTCGCGCGGTCCTCAAGGGGCTGTTGACTCGCAACGAGCCGTTCTTCCGCACTCCCAAGCACAGCGCGCCACACCGCTTTTTTTCCGCAGTAGGAGCGGCGCGCGAAGAGACGCTGTTCATGATCGCACTGTGGTGTTGCGCCATCGGCATCCGCACCATCCCCAAGGAGATGGCCAGCCCCGACCTGACGGTGTGGCTGGCGGCGCTGCTGATCCAGTCGATTCAGTACACGGCCGCGTTGCTGGTTTCGCTCGCCAGCGCGTTCAATATTCCAGCCGCATTGCTGGGGCCGCGTCCGGGCGGGCTCACAAAGCCTGCGGCACAAGCCTGAGGATGTGACGCTGCGCGGCCAGACCCGGAATGGTGAGCGCCCGTGAGTGCTCCAACCGCCAGCCCGGCGGCAGCTCGGCCAGCTCATCGGCCGGGTAGCGGCCCTTGAGCGCCAGCACGCGCGTGCCCGGACCGCACAGCCCCGCGACGCTCGCGAGCAGATCCGGCAGCGCGGCGTAGGCGCGCGCGATCACGGTATCGAAGGCGGCATCCGGTACCAGGGTCTCCACCCGCAGCTGCAGCGGCGTGACGTTGGCGAGCGCCAGCTTGCGCACCGCATGGGTCACGAAGCGGATCTTCTTGGCTACCGAATCGATCAGCGTAAACGAGCGCTGCGGCGATACCAGCGCCAGCGGCAGGCCGGGGAAACCGGCGCCGGTGCCGACATCGGCGATGCGGCTGCCGGCAATATCGACGTGCGCAGCCAGGCTGTCGAGCAGGTGGCCGCGGATCATCGCGCCGCGCTCGGTGATGGCGGTGAGGTTGTAGCTGCGATTCCAGATCGACAGCTCATCGAGCAGTTGCAGCGCGCGGGCCGCCTGCTCGTCGCTCAGCACAACGCCGAGCAGGCCGGCATCGTCGATCAGTCGCTGCTGTTCGCTGCTCAGGCCGCCACCGGACCGATACGCACCACGGTGCGACCGATGACGCTACCCTTGATGAAGGACTGGAACGCCGCCGGCAGTTCGGCCATAGCAATGCTGCGCGTGACGATCTGGTCCAGGTGCCGCGGCTTCAGGTCGGTGGACAGGCGCGCCCATACCGCCATGCGTATATCGCGCGGCGCGCCCGATGAATTCACGCCCAGCAGACTCACGCCGCGCAGGATGAAAGGCATCACCGTGGTATGCAGCTCACCGCTGGCGGCAAGTCCAATGCTCGCGACATTGCCGCCGTCCTGCATGCCGCGCAGCAGCCACGCCAGCGTGTCGCCGCCGCAATTGTCAATGGCCCCGCCCCAGCGCGCCGATTCCAGCGGCTGCTTGGCGGCAGTGATCTCACTGCGCGACAGCAGCGCTTTCGCGCCCAATGCGCGCAGGTAGGCCTCCGACTCGGGCTTGCCGGTCAGTGCCACGACCTCGTAGCCCTTGGCCGAGAGCATATCGATCGCCAATGAGCCGACCCCGCCGGTAGCGCCGGTCACGACCACCGGTCCCATCGAGGGTTTCTGGCCGTTGATTTCCATGCGCATGATCGCGCGCCCGGCGGCGAAGCCGGCGGTACCGAGCGCCATCGCCGACTGTGCATCCAGGCCCGGCGGCATCGCCACCACGGCCGACGCCGGCAGGCGCGCGAACTGCGCGTAGCCGCCATCGCGTGTCTCCGACATGCCGCAACCGGTGACCAGCACGGCATCGCCGGCCTTGAACGCCGGATCGGCCGATTGCTCGACGCTGCCTGCCAGATCGATGCCGCCGACCAGCGGATAACGTCGCAGGATGCGCCCGGCGCCGGTCGCCGCCAGCGCATCCTTGTAGTTGATGCTTGAGTGCGATACGCGAATCACGACCTCGCCGGGCGACAGATCGTCCAGCGTGAGCTGCTCGAAGCGCGCGTCGACGCCGCGGTCGCGTTGATGGATGCGATAGGCACTGAAGTTTTCAGGCATTGGATGTGGTTCCGCTGCTGTGGCCAATGAGGCACCATACTAACGAGATGATGTATTTAAAACATGGCTTGATGGCAACCTCCCGGCGCGCGCTGCTGGGCCTGATCCTGCTGGGCATTGGCTCCGGCCTCGATGCGCCGCACGCGCAGCAGCCCTTAGCTGCGGTGACGCGCGACGGCGTGGGCGCACCGGACGCTGCCGTCAGCGACACCCTGCCGCGCTATCTGCAGTCACGCTCCGCCACCTTTGTGGACTGGCTGTGGGATGGCAGCATGCTGATCGCCACTCGTTTTGGAGACACCGAGCAGATCCATCGCCTGCGCATGCCGCTGGGTATGCGCGAGCAGCTGAGTTACGCCCCCGGCGGCGTCGCCGCTGCCGCCGCGCGCCCCTACGCCAGCGATGCGTTTGTATACCTTGAGCCGCATCACGGCGGCGACAGCAGTCAACTGCTGCTGCAGCGGTTCGCGGATCAATCATTGACACCGCTGACCGATGGCGCCCATCGCGACGGCCCGGCGCTATGGGCGCACGATGGCAAGCGCATCGCGTTCGCCAGCAACCGCCGCAATGGCAGCGACGTCGACATCTACGTGCTCGACACCGGCCAGCCCGGCGCCACGCCGCGCCTGGTGGTGGGCGGCGCTGGTAACCATTGGCGCGCCTACGACTGGTCGCTGGACGACAAGCGGCTGCTGCTGGGCCGCGAGCTGCCGGGCGACGGTGGCAGCGTGAACAGCAGTGCCGGCGCCATGCCTGAGAGCGAGCTCTATATCGCCGGCGTCGACAGCGGCGAGATCACCACGGTCGGCGCTGACAGCGCTGGTGCTGCTGCTGGTGCTGGTGGCGCCGCCGGCAGCGGCAGGAAACCGGCAGCGCACAAGGTTGCTGCCGCCGCCGCACTGCGGGTGCAGGACGCGCGCTTCAGCAGCGACGGCCGCGGCGTGCTGCTGCTCACCAGGCACACCGCCCCGGGCAGTGGGGCTTCGGCAGCGGCAGAGGCGCAGTTCCAGCGGCTGTGTTACACCGATTTCGGCGGTCACGAGTGGCGTGAGCTGAGCGCCGATGCCAGCCACGACGTCGAGCGCTTCGATCGCAGCATCGACGGCCACTATCTGGCCTACGTCGTCAATGACAACGGCAGCAGCCGGCTGATGCTGATCGACCAGCAGCGCAAGCTGGATCTGACCGTGGCGGCGCTGCCCAGCGGCGTCATCAGCACACTGAAATTCGATCCGAGCGGCCAGCGCCTGGCCCTGACGATTGAAACGGCACGCTCACCGCGCGACGTCTACGTGCTGGAACCGGAGACCCAGGCGCTGACGCGCTGGACGCAAAGCGAGCTCGGGCTGCTGGATCCGGCAGGCTTCGTCGCGCCGCAGGTGCTGCGTTTCCCGACCTGGGACCGTGTCGATGGACAGCGGCGCGAGCTCACCGCACTGGTCTATCGGGGCGGCACCGAGGCGGCCGGTGTGCCGCCGGCAGCCTCAGGCAGCGAGGCTCGCGTTGATGCCGGTCCGCGACCGGTGCTGCTGCTGTTGTGCGGCGGCGGCGGCGGCCAGTGCCGGCCCGGTTTCGAACCGTTTCTGCAGTACCTGATCCACCAGCTGGGCGTGGTGATCGTGGCGCCGAACGTTCGTGGCTCGACAGGTTTTGGCCGTGCCCTGGCTGAGGCCGGTCAGGGCGCGCTGCGCGACGACGCGCTGCGTGACATCGGCTCGCTGCTGGTATGGATCGATCTGCAGCGCGACCTGAATCGCAACCGCGTGGCGCTGCTCGGCGAGGGTTACGGTGCCTATCTGGCGCTGCAGTCGCTGGCCGACTATGGCGACCGGCTGCGCGGCGGCATCGCGGCGTTTCCGCCGCAGCTGGCCGCACTCGCCAACCGCTCGGCGATCCGGCGCCCGCTGCTGCTGGTGCAGGGGCTCAACAATCCGGCCGCGCCGGCCTACGAGATGGAACAGCTGCGCTCGCGGCTGCGCGTCGACGGGGTCGATGTACAGTACCTCGCGGCCGCGGATGAGGCTGCGGGCTTCACGCGCAAATCAAATCTCGACGCCTATCGCGAGGCTGCCGCCAGTTTCCTCGCGCAGTTACTGCGCTGACAGAATGGTCACGCGGCGCGGCTCGGTACGCAGCGGCGGCGTCTGGTGCGAATAATAGTCGGCGATCTCCTGGATCTCGGCTTCGCTTACCGCCGTCATGAAGCTCGGCATCACGGCGTTCTTGCGATCGCCATGCTTGTATTCATCGAGCGCGCGCGCGAGGTAATCGGCGTGCTGCCCGGCCAGAGTCGGATAATCGCCCATGATGCCGACGCCGTCCGCGCCGTGGCAGGCGACGCACAGTTGCGCCACCTTGGGCGGCGGCGTGCCGACCGTGGCCTTGGTCGGTTTGAGCTCCGATCCGGCGAAATACGCCGCGATGTCCTCGATGTCCTGATCCGACAGTGACGCGGCCTGCATATGCATGGTGGCGTGGGAGCGCTCGCCGCTGCGATACTCCTTGAGCGCGGCGACCAGATACGCGGCGTGCTGGCCATACAGCTCCGGTACGCTGTAGGTCGGATAGACGTTCTTGTAGTTGTCGATCCCATGGCAGCCAAGGCAGGTGTACGACAGCACCTTGCCGTTGGCGGCATCGCCGGCCGCGAGGGCGGGTGTCGCGGTGCCAAGGACCAGGCTGACGAACAGGATCCCAAGGGTGCAGCGACGCGACAACGGCATACCGACTCCGGCTTCGGATTGATGAATAATGCTAGCCGTTTTTATGGCACAAAACGGGCCGAAAACGGGCGCAAAGTGTACGGGCTGAAACGCGGTTTTACCACAGCATGATCGCATTGATTCAGCGCGTGACCGAGGCCAGCGTACGGGTCGACGACCGCCTGAGCGGCGAAATCGGCCCGGGGCTGCTGGCACTGATCGGCGTAATGCGAGGCGACGACACCGCCAGGGCCGAGCGGCTGCTGCAGCGTGTGCTCGACTACCGTGTGTTCGCCGATGTGGCCGGGCGCATGAACCTGAGCCTGCGCCAGACTTCCGGCAGCCTGCTGCTGGTGCCACAGTTCACGCTTGCGGCCGACACCGGCAGCGGCAATCGGCCGGGGTTCAGTGGCGCGCAGCCGCCGGCCCAAGCCGCGGCACTGTTTGATTATGTTGTGACTATCGCACGCGCATCGTGGGGCGAGGTGGCCTGCGGCGTGTTCGGCGCGCACATGCAGGTGTCGCTGGTCAACGATGGCCCGGTCACCTTCTGGCTGGAGAGCTGACGGCAAGGCGAAAAGCGTGACGCGAGGCCAAGAATTCCTTGAGCGCCAGTTAGTTGTGTAGCGCCAAATGCCCTATCATTGATCATTGGCCTGTCACGGGCCCTATGGNNTTCGGCGGCAAGAAGATCAAAACGCTCGGTTCGGACCTGGGCTCGGCGTTCCGCGGCTTCAAGAAAGCCATGAACGAAGGCGAGACCGACGAGCCGGCCAAACAGATTCCGGCCCCGACCCAGGCGCCGGGCCCCGGCCCGGCAGCCAAGGACGCCGAGTTTCCTGAGGTGGCCACGAACAAGACCGGTCAGGACAGCGAAAACAAGACCGCGCCGCGCGCCTGACGCCGGCACCTTAAGCTTCGTCGCGCGCAATGTTCGGGATCGACTTTTCCGAAATATTGGTGATCTTCGGTATCGCGCTGGTAGTGCTGGGACCGGAGAAGCTGCCCCGGCTTGCCCGCACCGTCGGTCGCTGGGTCGGACGCGCGCGCGCCATGGCGCGGCAATTCCGCGAGCAGCTCGAACAGGAGGCCGACGCCCTGCAGCGCAGCGCCGATCTGCGCACGCCGCAGCAGCAGCAGCAGCACTCGCCACCGTCGCCACCCGCCACCGCAGCTGCGCCGCCGCCGCCGGTCGTGTCGATCGTGCCGGATACTGGCGCGCCGGCCACCGACACCATCGGCACCGATGCCGTCGCCACCGACCCCCACGCACATCAGCAGCAACCGGCGTCGCCGGCGGCGGAACCGCATGAGCGAGCCGGATGATTCATTGCCGGAAGGCACGCTGATCTCGCACCTGCTCGAGCTGCGCTCGCGACTGCTGCGGGCGGCCATCGCCGTGCTGATCGCTTTCTTGCCCTGCGCCTACTACTCCAATCAGCTGTTTGATTTCCTGTCGACGCCGCTGGTCGCGAAGCTGCCGCCCGGCCAGAAGCTGATCGCCACCACGGTGACGGCGACCTTCACCGCGCCGCTGAAGCTGGCGCTGGTCGCGGGCCTGCTGATAGCGATGCCCTACGTGCTGTTTCAGATTTGGGCGTTCGTCGCCCCGGGCCTGTACCGGCGCGAGAAGCGCTTCGCGGTGCCGCTGCTGATATCGGCGATCGTGCTGTTTTATCTCGGAGTGGCGTTCTCGTACTTCCTGGTGTTTCCGCTGGTGTTTCGTTTCTTCATCGCCACCACGCCGCACAATGTGATGCTGATGGCCGACGTCAGCAATTACCTGCAGTTCGCATTGACGCTGTTCGTAGCCTTCGGCGTGGCGTTCGAGACTCCGGTCGCCGTGGTGCTGCTGGTGCTCACCAACCTGGTCACGCTGCAGAAGCTGCGATCGATGCGCGGCTATGTGCTGATCATCGTGTTCATCATCGCGGCCATTCTGACGCCGCCCGACGTGATGTCGCAGACCGCGATGGCGGTGCCGATGTACCTGCTGTTCGAGGGCGGCATCCTGTTTGCGGCCATTCTCAACCGCAGCAGCGCCGCCGCTGAAGCGAGTGCGCAGGACCCGGTTTGAGTTGCGCCAGCGGCCGCACCATCCTCGGCCAACCCGCGGGCCTGGCCACGCTGTTTTTCACCGAGATGTGGGAGCGGCTGAGCTTCTACGGCATGCGGGCGCTGCTGATCCTGTTCCTGGTGGACCAGGTGGCGCACGGTGGGCTCGGGCTCGACGACCGCACTGCCTCCGCCATCTATGGCATGTACGTCGGCGGGACATATCTCGCCTGCCTGCCCGGTGGATGGATCGGCGACCGGGTGCTGGGCAGCCAGCGCGCGGTGCTGATCGGCGGCATCGTGATCACACTGGGACATCTGCTGCTCGGGTTCGCGCCGTCGAGCCAGGTGTTCTTCCTCGGGCTGCTGGTGATCGTGATCGGCACCGGACTGCTCAAGCCCAGCGCCTCCGCGCTCGTGGCGCAGCTCTATCCGGAAGGCGGCGCCGGTCGCGATGCCGGCTTCACGATCTATTACGTCAGTGTCAACGTCGGCGCGACCTTAGGACCCCTGATCGCGGGCTTGCTGGCGGAGCGCTACGGCTGGCCGGCGGGCTTCATGACTGCCGCGGCCGGCATGAGCGCCGGCGTGCTGCAGTTTATCTGGGGGCGCAGGCTCCTGGGAGACGCGGGACGCTCGCCGATGTCGGCGTCGAGCGATGCCGCGCTCACCGGGCGGGCGGCGCGCGCGGCGTTGCGCTGGATGTGCCTGGCAGCTGTGCTGATCGCGCTGCTGGTGTTCCTCATCTGGAGCGGCCGGCTGCATGTGGCCCCGGTGGCGCTGCAGGCGGTGACTACCCAGGCGATTCTCGGCATCGCCATCCTGTATTTCGCCTATCTGATGTTCGGAGCCGGCCTGACGCGCATCGAACGCCTGCGGGTGCTGGCGCTGGCGGTGCTGTTCCTGGCCTCGGCACTGTTCTGGGCCGGCTACGAGCAGGCCGGCTCGTCGTTGAACCTGTTCGCCGAGCGCTATACCGACCGCCACTGGGCAAGCCTTACGGTGCCGGCCAGCTGGTTTCAGTCGCTCAATCCGGTGTTCATCGTGGTATTCGGTCCGCTGTTCTCCGCCCTGTGGATATGGCTGGCGCGCCGCCATCGGGAACCGTCCACGCCGTTGAAGTTCATCTTCGGCCTTGTGGGGATGGGCCTGGGCTTTGTGGTGATGGCCGCGGCCGCGCGCCTGGTGGCCGGCGGGCATCTGGTCGGCATGGGCTGGTTGAGCGTCACCTACCTGCTGCACACCTGGGCCGAGCTGGCCTTGGGTCCGGTCGGCCTGTCCGTCGCCACCAAGCTGGTGCCACCGCGCTTTGTCAGCCAGACCCTGGGTATCTTTTTCGTCAGCCTGTCGCTGGGTAATCTGCTCGCCGGCCGCATTGCCGGGGGCTTCGATGCGAATAACCTGGCAGCGATGCCGGGGCAATTCATGTTCATCTTCTGGTTCGCTGCCGTCAGCGCGGGGTTGCTGGCGCTGCTGTTACCACTGATGCGCCGCTGGATGGGCGGGGTAGAGTAGCGGGGAACGGCGCTGACGGGAGGTTTCAAGGTGGCAGTCAGCATTCTGGCGACCTCAGCCGCGGCGGCGAAGCCGGCGCCGCAGCTCAGCGCGCGCGCGATCGTGCTGGCGATCGTGCTGGCGGTCCTGATGGGCGCGGCCAATACCTACCTTGGATTGTTCGCCGGCATGACGATCGCGTCCGCGATCCCATCGGCCGTGGTGTCGATGGCGGTGCTCAAGCTGCTCGGCCACGGCGGCATCCTGGAGAACAACATCGTGCAGACCGGCGGTTCGGCCGGCTCCTCCACCGCCACCGGCATCATCTTCACGGTGCCGGCGCTGGTGATGCTCGGCGCCTGGAACGACTACCGCTATGGCTGGGTGTTCGCGTTCGCCGCGCTCGGCGGCGTGCTTGGCGTGCTGTTCTCGGTGCCGCTGCGGCGCGCGCTGATCGTGGACCAGAAGCTGGCGTTTCCCGAAGGCACCGCCGCGGCCGAGGTGCTGCGTGCCGGTGCCGATCCGACCCGCGGCGCGAAGCTGCTGTCGCTGGCGGCGGCGGCCGGTGCAGTGGTGAAGCTTGCGGCCGCCAACGGTCTGCGGCTGATTCCCGATACCGCGGTGGCGGCGCGCTACGTCGGCCGCGGCATCGCCTACGTCGGCACCAATCTTTCGCCCGCGCTGCTGGGCGTGGGCTACATCTGCGGCATCAATGTTGGCATCGTGATGCTTGCCGGCGGCGTCATTTCCTGGAATATCGCGGTGCCGATCTACAGCGCCTACTTTCTCGACGGCAGCTCACTGGCTGCCAGCGTGGCCGGATTGAGCCCGGAGGACGCGGCCGGCATGCTGTGGTCGCAGCAGATCCGGTTCCTCGGCGTCGGCGCCATGTTGATCGGCGGCCTGTGGACGCTGGTATCGCTGCGCGGCTCGCTGCTGGCCGGCATCAGGAGCGGCTTCGCCGCGACGCGCCGCGCGCGCGCCAGCGAGGCCGCGGGCAGCGGCGACGAAATTCCTGACACCGAGCGCGACATGCCGATGAAATACGTGCTCACGGGCATCGTGCTGGTGTCGCTGCCGCTGATGCTGATGTACCACTCGGTGGTCGGCAGTTTTCTGATCAGCATCCCGATGACGCTGGCGATGATCGTGCTGGCGTTCCTGTTCTGCTCGGTATCGGGCTACATGGCCGGCCTGGTCGGCAGCTCCAACGATCCGGTCTCAGGCATGATCATCTCGACCATCCTGGCGGCCTCGGCGATGCTGCTGGTGCTCACGCACGGCAACGCCGTGGTAGGGCCGGTGGCCGCGGTGATGATCGGCGCCGCCGTGTGCTGCGCGCTGTCCGTGGCGGCCGACAACGTGCAGGATCTCAAATGCGGCCAGCTGGTCGGCGCCACGCCCTGGCGGCAGCAGTTGATGCTGTGCATCGGCGTGGTCACGTCGGCGATGGTGATTGCGCCGGTGCTGAACCTGCTGGCGCGCGCCTACGGTATCGGTGTGCCCGATGCCACCCACCTGCATCCGCTGCTGGCGCCGCAGGCCACGATGATGGCGGCGGTTTCCAAGGGCCTGTTCGGCGCCAGCCTGCCGCTGAGCATGATCGTGACCGGCGGCTTGATCGGGGCGGCGGTGATCATCCTCGACGAATGGCTGCGCAGAAGCGGCGCCGGGTTTCGCGCCCCTGTGCTGGCGGTCGCGGTCGGCATTTATCTGCCGCAGGATCTGAGCGTGCCGATCTTCGTCGGCGGGCTGCTGTCGTATCTGGCCCGGCGCAGGCGGCGGGCCGGCGGTGATGAGAGCCTCGCCGGCCGCGGCATGCTGTTCGCCGCCGGCATGATCGCCGGCGAGTCGCTGACCGGTGTGGTGCTGGCGATTCCGATCGTGGCGTCCGGACGCGCCGACGTACTGGCGCTGCCCGGCGCCCTGCAGTGTGGTCGTGGCGTCGGACTTGCGATGTACCTGGCGCTGGCCGCGCTGCTGTACTGGATCGCCAGCAGACCCGACCAGGAAGCAAAGACCTAGCGTTTCGGTGGCTAGCGCTCAGGTGGCGGCGACTTGCCGCCGGCGACGGGCTTCTTTGCCGGTGTCGGCTCCAGCAGCACCTTCAGGCGCAGCAGTCCGCGCTCCCAGCCGTTGCGACTGCGCAGAAACCACGGGTCCCAGACCTTGCCTTCCGGAATGCCCGAGCCCAGCAATCTCAGGATCGTCAGCGATCCGCTTCGCCCGGCCGGCGCGGTCTCGCTATGGAGCAGGAAATCATCCACCATGACCGCGTCGCCGGCCGGCAGCCCGGGCTGCGGCATGTAGATCAGCCGCAAGCGGCGCGGCGGCTGGTAGACGTCGATATGCGCCTCGCGTATCAGCTCGGCATCGATCCGGATCCAATAGCTGCCGCCCTCGCGACCATCGACCCGCGCCTGCGGACCGTACCAGCGTGAAAGCAGCGCCGGGTCGGTCAGCGCCTGCCAGACGTCGGCGATCTCAGCGCGAATATCCACTCGATGCGCATAGCCGCGTGTCTCGTGCGCCATGGCTTACTTTACTGTCCTTCAGCACTGCCCGGGCCGGCGGCGCCGATGGCGCGCTCGCGCAGCGCCACCACCAGCAGCGGCAGCAGCGAGGCGGCGATCACCAGCATCGTCACGGCACCGAAATTATTCTTCACCGGCGCTAGATTGCCAAAAGCAAAGCCACCGAACAGGAACAATGCCACCCACGATACGCCGCCGGCAATATTGAACGCCTGGAAGCGCAGGTACGGCATGCGGCCGATGCCGGCGACGAACGGCGCGAAGGTGCGCACTATCGGCGTGAATCGCGACAGCAGCACGGTCAGGCCGCCGTGGCGGCGAAAGTAGCCCTCGGTGCGCTGCAGATAGGCGAGCTTGAAGAACCGGTATTGTCCGCTGAAAGCGCGCTGGCCGAGCATGCGGCCGACGGCGTAATTGACCGAGTTGCCGGCGATGGCAGCGGCGGCGAGCAGCACGAATGCCCAGCCTACGTTAAGGCTGCCGCTGCGGTCCACGGCGGCGAGAGCGCCGACGCCGAACAACAGCGAGTCGCCCGGAAGGAACGGCGTTACCACCAGGCCGGTTTCGGCAAAAATGATCGCAAACAAAATGCCGTAGACCCACACCCCATAGCGCACCAGCAGCTCGATCAGGTGGCGATCCAGATGCAGCACCAGATCGGCTGCGCTATGCAGCACGCTCATGCCGCGCGGGTATCCACTAACGCGCCGTGACGGCGCCGGCCCCGGCTGCCACGGCACCGGTGTGCGAACTCAAGGCCTGCAATGCCACCGACACCTGCGGATCGCGCGTCACCAGCGTCGGTGCGCTGCCGGCGGGGGCGAGCAGATAGTCGAGGCTATCCAGCTCGGCCGGTGGCTGTTCCGGACCTTCCAGTGCCACGTCCGGATTGATGCCGACGCCGTTGATCGAAACGCCGGCGGGAGTGAAATAGCGCGAAGTCGTGATCTTCAGTGCCTGACCATCGGTCAGCGGCATGATGGTCTGCACCGAACCCTTGCCGTAGGTACGCCGGCCGATCAGGGTGGCGCGATGATTGTCATGCAGCGCGGCCGCGAGAATTTCCGATGCCGACGCCGAACCGCCGTTGACCAGCACCACCAGCCGCGCACCGTTGGTGATGTCGCCCGGCTTGGCTTCGATGCGGAACTTCGCATCCGAAGCCCGACCCTCGGCACTGACGATGGTGCCGTGATCGAGAAAGTCATCGGCGATCTGCACCGCCGCGTCGAGCACGCCGCCCGGATCGTTGCGCAGGTCGATGATGAAGCCCTCGAGTTTTCTGTTGCGCGAGTGCTCGAGTTTGGCCACGGCCTGTTCCAGTTCGGTGGCGGTGGTATCGGTGAAGGTGGTGATGCGCAGGTAACCGTAATCGGGCGTGAGCAGCTCGGCCGCCACGCTCTGCAGCTGCACGTGGGCGCGCTCGACCTGGAACTCGAGCAGCGCCGCGGCACCCTCGCGCCGCACGCCCAGCCGGATCGAGCTGCCTTCCGGTCCGCGCATGCGCGCGATTGCCGCATCCAGATTGGCCGGGTCGACCGCCACGCCGTCGATCCTGACGATGACGTCGCCGGTGCGTATGCCGGCACGCTCGGCCGGGGAGCCGGCCATGCGTCCCACGACACTTACGCCGCCCTTGCCTGGAACCACCTCGACGCCGATACCGGCATAGGTGCCGCTGGTGCTGACCTTCATGTCGTCGAATTCATCCGGGGTCAGGAAGGTCGAATGATCGTCCAGCGCCTCGACCATGCCGCGAACGGCGTTCTGCATCAACTGGTGGTCTTCGACCGGATCGACGTAGTTGTCGTGCACGCGCTGCATCACTTCCGCCAGCAGCCGGGCATCCTTCCAGGGCAGCGCGGCAGCGCCCGCCGGCACTGGACTTGCGTCCGCCGGACTGCGATCGGCCACGACCCGGGAGGCCACCGATAGTGACAGGCCGAGCAGCAGCCCGACCACAAGCGCCAGAATCACACGTGAGCGCGATGACATGCGCCTGATATTACAAGGCTGCGGCCGCGGACCCAAATAGCTTCCTTGCGTGCCGGACGTCGACCAGCGGCCAGCGACCGCAGTCCGCCGCCGGTTCATGCGGCGTTGCTGGCCGGCCAGATACCGCTTGGATGTGCCGCGGCAACGTACAGCGGCAGCTCGGCCACCACGTCCACCAGCGGCACCGGGCGCCCGATCGCAAACCCCTGCCCGTAGTCCACGCCCAGAGCGGTGATGCGGGTACGAATCTCGTCGGTCTCGACATACTCCGCCACGGTGGTGAGCGACATCGCGCGCGCCAGCTGCGCGATCGTCTGCACCATCGATTCGGCGCGCGGATCCTTGCATACGTCGCGTACGAAGCTGCCATCGATCTTGAGCATGCCGATCGGCAGCGTGCGCAGATACGCCAGCGAGCTTAAGCCGGTACCAAAATCATCGAGCGCGATGTTGCAGCCCAGTTTGCGCAACCGCCGCATCAGCACCTCGGCGCGATTCAGGTTGCCGATGGCTGCGCTCTCGGTGAGCTCGAAACACAGGTTGGACGGAGTCAGGCCGCTGGTCTCGATCAACTTGGCGACATGCTCGGTGAAATCGGCGTCCTGGAGCGACTGGCCGGAAAAATTGATCGCAAAAACGATGTGGCTGCTGCGCAGCAGCTCGGCATGCGGCGTGAGCATCTCCAGCGCATGCTTTATCACCCAGCGATCCAGCGTCGGCATCAGCTGGTAGCGATGCGCCGCCGACATGAAATGGTCCGGACCGACGATCTCGCCGTTCTCGCCGATCATGCGCAACAGGATCTCGAAATGCGGCGGCCCGTCGTGGTTGCCGAGCGGCACGATCAGCTGCGCGTTGAGCTCGAGCCGGTCCTCGGCGATCGCGGCACGCAGATCGGCGATGAGATTGATGTCGGTAAAGCGGCGCACGATGCTTTCATCGGCTTCCTGGTACAACTCGACGCGATTGCGGCCACGGTCGTTGGCGGCCTTGCAGGCGGTCTCGGCCGCGGCAAAGGCGTGCACGAATTCCTTCGAGCGCGCATCCACCGCCGAGGCGCCGATGCTGACTGAGACCGGCATCTTGCCGTCGCCGAATACCGCGGCCAGATCCTCGGCGCCGGCGCGCAGCGCTTCGGCGAACTTGGCGGCATCCTGCAACGCTGCCGGCAGCAGGATGGCGAAGCGATCGCCCGAGATACGTGCCGCGATCGCGCCCGGCGGCAGGCGGGTGCGAATCAGCTCGCCGAGCTGGGCGATCACCCGATCGCCCATGTGCATGCCGTAGTTGTCGTTGATCACGTGCATTCGATTGATGTCGATCGACAGCGCGCTCCAGCAGCGCTGCGCGCCGTTGGCGCTGGCGGTGCCGCTGCCTTCCTGCAGCGCACTGCCCACGCGCTGTTCGAACGCCGGGCGGGTCAAGAGGCTGGTCAGCGCGTCGTAGCTGTGGCCGATGATCGCGGCCACGCGGCTCGCCAGAAGCTCGGTGAGCCGGGCGTAGTGCGGCGTGAACTCGGGCTCCGATTCGTTGCGAAACAGCGCCAGCACGCCCATGGTGTTGCCATCGGCGCGCAGCACCGGGCACACCAGCACACGGTAGGCATTGGATGCGGTGCCAACCGACAGCACCATGCGATTGACGATGGTCGCCTTGTGGCGCATCTGCGCCATCGACAGCAGGTGCCGGTGCGCCTTGGCCAGGATCGCGGTATCGATCGGCGACTCGGCGGACACCTGCACCAGTGCGATGCCCTTCTCGGGCACGATCAGCGCCGACAAGCCGACCTTCAGGTGCTCGGTAGCGCGATTGACGATGGCTTTGAAATCGCCCGCGGTCTCGGGCTTGTTGTCGCTGCCGCCGGTAATCGACAGCAGCATGTCCAGATCATTGTCCTGCGCCAGCAGCGAGCTGTTCAAATTCAGGATTTTGTCGCGCGCCATCAATTCGCGCCGCAGGCATTCTATTCCGGGCTTGACCAGCGCCTGCACCAGCGAGAACGCGCGCTGTTCGGCCTCGCCGTTGGCGGGCTTGAAGGCGATCGCGACCACCGCGAACGGCGTCGCCGGCGAGCTGCCGTCATCGCGCCGCAGCCAGAACAGATACGTCGGCGCACCGGCTGCCATGCACTGCTCGCCGTTGTTCGCGGGCTCGCTTTCGGCTTTGCGGATGGTCTGCGGCACCAGGGTCATCAGGGCCGGTTCGACCGACATCTCGGTCGACCAATGCAGTTCGCCAAGCGCGTTGAACACGCTCAGGCTGTTCATGCGCGGCAACAAAGCGCGCAACAGCTGCGCATAGGGTTCCAACGACGGATCGGCGACCACCGGCCGACCGGGCACGGATGTATTCATGCGTTCTCGTAATCCTGTGGAATACAAGCATCGCTGCCCGAGCGACCATAATCCTTGATGGATGTCGCTATTCCCCGATCCAATCCGAGATGGAGCGCTCACTGGCCTTTCGATGCTGCCGCCGCGCCCCATCGGGAAGGATTCCGGGCGCCAAGGGAGCGGTAACAGCGCATCCCGGGGAGGGGTTCCTGCGGTTAAGGGGAGGGACTGCGGGTCCTGAACCAGGGCGCCGGATCCACCGGCCGGCCGCCGCGGCGGATCTCGAAATACAGCTCCGGGGCGGCCCGGCCGCCCGTGTCCCCGGCCGCGGCAATCGGCTCCCCGGCTTGCACCGGCTCGCCGACCGCCTTGAGCAGCCGGTCATTATGGCCGTAGAGGCTCAGATAACCCTCGCCATGGTCGACGATCGCGAGCAGGCCTAAGCCCGGCAGCCAGTCGGCATACACCACGCGCCCGGCCGCAACCGCTTTGACCGGCGCATCGCGTTCGGTGGCGATGACGACCCCTTCCCATTTCACGCCACTGGCCCGGTGGTCGCCGAATCTGGCCGTCACTTCGCCTGCGACCGGCCACGACAGCGCTCCGCGCGAGCGACCGAAGGCGGTGGCATTGTCCGGCGGCGCTACCGATTTCAGCGAGCGATTGAGTTGCTGCAGCAGGCCCTCCAGGTCGGCCTGCTGGCTCTTGAGGCGCGCCAGGCTCTGTTCGCGCGTGAGCGCCGCGGCAGTCAGGCTGGCCAGCACCTGCTGCCGGTCGTTGCGAGCGCGCTCGAACTGCTGCAGCTGCTGCTGCTGTGCCGCCTTGATGCTCGCCAGTTCGGTCTGCTGCTGTCCCAGTGCAACATCGAGCGCATCGAGTCGCTGCACCTGTGTCTGGATCTCGCTGATCTGCCCGGCGCGTGCGCGGCCGAAATAGCCGTAGTACGTAAACAGCCGGCCGCTGTGCAGCGGATCCTGCTGGTTCAGCAGCAGCTTGAGCGGCTCCTCGCGCCCGATCATGTAGGCCACGCGCAGCTGTGCGGCCAGCGCCGCGCGCTGGTTCAACAGCGACTGCTGCTGCTGCTGGCGCTCCAGCGCCAGTCCGGCCCGGCGTGCGCTGCGATCCGCATAGTCGCGGCTGGCCCGCGTAAGCTCGGCGCGCGCCTGGCCGACCGATAGTTCCGCCGCCTTGAGACTGCCCGACAGCCGGTCGCGCTCCAGTGCATCGCGGCTGACCTGCTGCGTAATACGGTCGATTTTCTCACGCAGCGAGCGCAGCTCGGCTTCGGTTTTAGCCGTCGCGGCGGCGTCGAGTCGCGCCGCCGGCAGCGCCAGGAACACGATCAGGAGTGCAATCAGGGGCCGGTAATTCAACCGCATGCCTTCAGTATTCCATGTGGCCGCTGTTGCGTCTGCACCGCCACCCCGACCAGCTATAATGAAGGGCTCGCTGTACCGAAACTGCGCGTGAGGCAATGGATCGACTGACCGAATATGCCAGCCACCACCCGTGGCTTGCGGGACTTGCTCTGGCCGCCGCGCTGGCGGTGCTGGTCAACGAGCTGCGCCTGCGGGCCCAGAGCTTTGCTGCGCTGCCGCCGCAGGAGGTCATTCGGCTGATGAATCAGGGCGCTACCGTGCTCGATGTGCGCGCCCAGCAGGCGTTCCAGGAGGGCCACATCAGCGGCGCGCGGCACTTCGACGCGGCGCAGATTGCCACCGCCGCCGACACGCTGAAAAAGTACAAGGAGCGCCCGCTGGTGATCTATTGCGACCGCGGCACGGCCGCGGCCACCAC
Source organism: Gammaproteobacteria bacterium (assembly GCA_003132025.1). Classification (GTDB taxonomy): domain Bacteria; phylum Pseudomonadota; class Gammaproteobacteria; order Steroidobacterales; family Steroidobacteraceae; genus FEN-1191. Next base: position 1,929 of record PKWJ01000006.1, on the reverse strand, counting down.
GGTGCGCGCGCTGACGCAGCAGGGCTTTACCAAGGTGTTCAACCTGCGCGGCGGGCTGGCAGCCTGGCGCGCCGAGAATCTGCCACTGGCACGCGAATGAGTCGCGCGGAGTACGGGTGCCATGGCTAGCGCGCCAGTGACGATGTATGTGACCGCCTGGTGCCCGTACTGCGCACGCGCGCGTGCGTTGCTGACCAGCAAAGGCGTGCCATTCCAGGAGATCGATATCGAGGCGCAGCCGAGTGAGCGCGAAGCTATGATCCGTCGCAGCGGACGCTCGACCGTGCCGCAGATCTTCATCGGCGAGCGCCACATCGGCGGCTCGGACGAACTGCAGGAGCTGGAGGCGGCCGGCGGCCTGGATCCGCTGCTGCAGCAGCATTGATTTCCCAAACGTCCGTAAGGCAACAAGGTTCACGACATATGGCCACTGAACAAGCACCGGCAGCGGCGGATACCGCGCCACCGTCCACCACGCTGGCGCTGCAGGGCGTGTACCTGAAGGACTGCTCATTCGAGTCGCCGCAGGGCCCGCGCGGCAATGGCGAGTGGAATCCGCAGATCTCGCTGGATCTGAATACCACGGTACAGCCGATCGCCGGTGACATCCGCGAGGTAGTGCTGACCATCACGGTGTCGGCCAAGCAGGCGGACCAGACGCTGTTCCTGGTCGAGGTGAAACAGGCCGGCGCGTTCCTGATGCAGAATCTGTCGCCCGATGAATTCAAGCGTGCGATCGGCAGCATCTGTCCGAATGTGCTGTTCCCGTACGCGCGCGCCGTGGTGTCGCAGCTGGTGAGCCAGGGCGGCTTTCCGCAGCTGCTGCTGCCGCCAGTGAACTTCGACGCCTTGTACGCCAGTTCACTGAACGAAGGCGCCAACGCCACCAAGAACTAGGAGGCGCTCACGTGGCGGCGAGCTCCATCGCGCATGCCGATATCGCCGTGCTCGGCGCCGGCTCCTGGGGCACCGCGCTCGCCATCCAGTTCGCTCGCGCCGGCCGGCCGGCGCGGCTGTGGGGCCGCGATCGCTCGCACGTTGCGACGATGGCGCGCGCGCGCAGCAACCAGCGCTACCTGCCCGATGTCCCGTTCCCCGAGAGCCTGCAGCTGATCGGCGAGCTGGATGCGGCGATCGACGACGTCAACGACGTGCTGATCGCGGTGCCCAGTCACGCTTTTCGTGCGCTGCTGACACAGCTCAAACCGCTGCTGCGGCTCGACACGCGGCTGTGCTGGGCGACCAAGGGCTTTGAGCTCGACAGCGGCAAGCTGCCGAATGAGGTGGCGCACGAAGTGCTGGGCACCGGCCGCTCTGTCGCCGTGCTGTCCGGTCCGACCTTCGCCGCCGAGGTCGGCGACGGTCTGCCGACCGCGATGACCATCGCCTCGCCGGATGCGGTGTATGCCGAGACGCTGGCGCACGACCTGTCCTCGGCCAGCTTTCGCGCCTATACCTCGACCGACATCACCGGCGTGGAGGTCGGCGGCGCGGTCAAGAACGTGCTGGCCATCGGCGCCGGCCTGTCGGACGGCCTGGGGTTCGGCGCCAATACCCGCATCGCGCTGATCACGCGCGGCCTGGTGGAGATGACGCGCCTGGGGGTCGCGCTGGGCGCGCAACGCGAGACCTTCATGGGACTGGCGGGCCTGGGTGACCTGGTGCTGACCTGCACCGACGATCACTCGCGCAATCGGCGTTTCGGGCTGGCGCTGGCCCAGGGCACCGGCGTCGAACTGGCGCTGTTCGAAATCGGTCAGGTGGTCGAGGGTTTCCATGCGGCCGCGGCATTGCACCGCGTCGCCGCGCGCCTGCACGTGGTGATGCCGATCGCGGAGGGCATCTACGGCGTGCTGTACGACAAGCTGCCCGCCGAGCACGTGGTGCGCGGCCTGATGATGCGGCCGATCAAACCGGAGTTCGACTAGG
>PKWJ01000030.1:99350-136398 GCA_003132025.1 Gammaproteobacteria bacterium | reverse complement strand
TGCTGCTGCTGCTGCTACTGCTGCTGCTGCTTGAGCCGAGCGTGGCAAACGAACTGGTGCCGCCGCCGCCGCAACCGGCGGCCGCGAACAGCGCCGCCGCTATCACTATCCATCCGAGATTTCGCATCGTATTCACCTGAACTGTCCGGTGTGTGTATCCGCGCCTGCTTCCCCGGCAGTCGATCAATTAACGCTGACCCCTTCACGCAGGATCTTCGGCGTGATGAAAATCAGCAGCTCATCCTTATCATTGATGCGGGTGGTTTGCTTGAACAGATTTCCCAAAACCGGAATCTCGCCCAGCCACGGCACCGCCGTGGACTGCAGGCTCTGCGTGGTTTCGAGAATTCCGCCGAGCACCACGGTCTGGCCGTCGCCGAGCACCACCTGGGTCTCGATGGTGCGCGTATTGATTGACGGCACGTTGACGCCGCCGGAGGCCACCACGACCTGGCCGACGCTGTCATCCGAGACCTTGAGATCCAGAATGACGCGGTTGTCGGGCGTAATCAGCGGCTTGACCTTGAGCGATAGCACCGCGTCCTTGAACGCAATCGTGGTCGCGCCGCTGGAGGCCGACTGCTGGTACGGGATTTCCACGCCCTGCGAGATCGTGGCCTCCTTCTGGTTGGCGGTGATCACGCGCGGCGAGGCGACGACCGTGCCGCGGTTTTCAACCTGCGCGGCTGACAGTTCCAGGTCCACCAGGAAGTCGGATCCCAGTATGCCGAGTGCGATGCTGCCGGCCGGAGTGGCGACCGGCAGATTGACGTTGTAGCGATTGGTCGCGGTGGCACCGGTGGGGATACTGACCGGGTACACGGTGCCGTTGGTCGTCAGGTTGGTCAGCGCCGAGCTGATGCCCTGATCGGTGCCGGCCGCTGTGCCGGTGGTTTCATACAGTCCATTGGTGCCATTGGCGCGCGTGGCGGTCACGCCAAAGCGCGCGCCCAGGTCACGCTCGAAATCATTGGTCACGATCACGATGCGCGACTCGATCAGTACCTGCCTGACCGGTATGTCGAGCGTGGTCACCAGGCGACGCACGTCGGCGAGTCGATCGGCCGTGTCCTCCAGCAGCAGCGTGTTGGTGCGATCATCCACCGACACGCTGCCGCGCGCGGACAGGACTGAATTGGTGCTGCCGCCGCCGGTCGATCCCTTGAGCAGCATGGCGATATCCGCCGCTTTGGCATAGTTGACCTGCAGGTATTCCGAGCGCAGCGGCTCGAGTGCCTGGATGTCCTTCTTGGCGGACAGTTCGGCCTTCTCGCGCGCCGCCAGCTCGTCGGCCGGCGCCACGATGATGACATTGCCTTCCTGGCGCTTATCCAGGCCCTTGGTGCGCAACACGATGTCGAGCGCCTGGTCCCATGGCACGTTCTGCAGCCGCAGAGTCACGCTGCCCTGCACGCTGTCGCTGACCACGATGTTCTGGCCGCTGGCATCGGCCAGCAGCTGCAGCACCGCGCGCGTCTCGATGTCCTGGAAGTTGAGCGTCAGGCGCTCACCCTTGTATTCCTTCTTCTGGTCGGCGGGATTGGTCTCCGCGGCCTTGCGTACCGGCGACACCTCGATCACGTACTGGTCATCCGACTGGTAAGCGAGCTGTTCGAATTTGCCGCTGGTGTCGATCACGATGCGGGTGTCGTTGTCGACCCGTTCGGCATCGAAGCCGGTGACCGGCGTACCGAAGTCCATGGCGTCGTAACGGCGTGTCAGGCTCTTCGGCAGGTCAGTGCCGGCAAAGTCCACCAGGATCTGCGAACCCTGCTGCTTCAGGTCGATCGGCGTGCGCGGATCCGACAGGCGCACGATCAGCCGGCCACCGCCGGTCTCGCTGCGTCGGAAATCGATGCTCTTGATCGCTCGTCCGCCAGTCGCAGCCGACGCCACCGTGGCCTGCGGGGCAGCGGCAGCGGCGGCGGAATTCCTGGCGGCAGCGCGCGTGTCGGCCGCGGTGCCTACCAGTACCACGATATCGTTCCCGCTGACGCGCGTCTGATAGGGCATCTGCTGGTCGAGATTGAGCACTATGCGCGTGCGGCCATTGGCCTCGGCGGCGAGCACGGTATCGACGCCGACCGAACCGACGTCGATGCGACGCGAGGGCAACGCCAGCGTGGTATTCGGCAGATCGAGCGAGATGCGCGCCGGCTTGTCGATGGTGAATGACAACGGCTCGGGCGCCGGCCCGGACAGGTGCAGCGTCAGCTGCAGCTGATTGCCGCTCAGGGTCTGCACGTCGATTTTCTGCAGGGTGTTGGCGCTGGGGGCTGCGGCAGCCGGCGCCGAGTCGGCGGCGCGGGCACCGGATGCCACGAGCATCCCGGCAACCCAGGCAAGCGCCAGCCAGGAGCTGCGTCCGCGCAGCGTGTGGAGGATGGACCGTTTCATTCGATATGTCTCCCTGCCGATCACTCGTTCAACCCCAGGGCCGCAGGCCGTTCGATGTAGCCGCCCAGTCCGTCGGGAATGATCTCTACCAAAGCAATCTTCGAAGGCGTGATGTCGGTAATCTTGCCGTCATTGGTACCGATGTGTTCACCGACTACCACGCGATGTACGCGGCCGTCCTTGGTCGATACCAGACCGTAATGGTTTCCGCCCAGGCTCAGCGTACCGACCATCTTCAGCGTGTCGAGCGAGAATTGTTCCAGGAACTCGCGATTGCGTTTGCTGTCGGGCCGCAGGCCGGCGGACGCTCCACCGGAGCCGCCGGGCACGAACGGCGAACGCAGATCCTGGTCGGTGTAGGTGAAAGCCTCGTACGGCTTGACCTCAGGCAGCGGTTCAACGCGGCCGCCGGGCTCTTTCTTGGTGGCGTCGATGAAGCGATCCAGGTCCCCATCGCGGCCACTGCATCCGGCCAATAGTCCCGCCACCAGCGCGGCGAGCACTGCCAGGCGCGCCAGCGGCCTTGGTGCGGCGCTGTTATATCGTTCAGTCATCGCTAGGTTCCCGCGCCGTGATGCTTGCTCTGATCGGCCTTGCGCTTGTCGGCTTCCGCCGCTGCAATTTCATCGTCGTCCAGATATCTATAGGTCTTGGCGGTCAGATCGAGCTGCAGCTGATCGAAGGATGTGTTCTTGTCCTTGTTGATGGGCGTGATCTGGATGTCGTGCAGCGTGACAATGCGCGGCAGCGCCGCGATACCGCTGACGAACGCGCCGAATTCGTGATAGCTGCCGGTGAGCTGAATGTGAATCGGCAGCTCGGCGTAAAAGTCCTTTTTCACTTCCTGCCCGGGCTGGAACAACTTCTCTTCCAGTGCGGCCGCCAGGCCGGTCTGCGAAATATCCACCAGCAGGTTGGGCACTTCGGTCTTGCTCGGCAGTTGCCGCAGCAGTGCACCGAAGGATTTCTCAATATCGCTGAGCTGCTGTTTGTAAATCGCAAGGTTGATGGCCTTGGCATGCTTGCTGCGAAATTCGCCGCGCAGCTGCTGTTCGGTGTTTTCGCGCTGCTGCAGTTCCGGCATGCGATCCTGCCACACGAACACATAGATCAGGCCGATCGCTACCGCCAGGAAACACAGCCCGACTGCGCCCGCACGCACGGCAAGCGGCCAGCGCCCCGGGTCGCGCGGGTCCAGCGCCCGCAGTTCGTCGAGCACGCTCATTTGGGGCTCCCGGCGACAGCGCGCACCGGCCGGTTGGCGCCCTCGGTCTCATCCGTATCCGACAGCGAGACCTGCTGGGCATCGAGCACGAAGCTGCTGCCGGCGACATCTGTCTTGGTCTGGACTACCTCTAGTTCCGGATTCTTGAGCCATTGCGAGGCGGAGATGCTGCGCATCAGCGCCGACACGCGGGTGGAGGACTGCGCGACGCCGTCGAGCTTCAGATTATTGCCGGTCTGCTTGACCGAGGTCAGGTAGGTGCCGTCGGGCATCTCCTTCACCAGCTCGTCGAACAGGTGTACCACCTCGGGACGCGAGCGCTGCAGTTTCTCGATGATCTGCATGCGCGAGATGAATTTCTGCTTCTGCGCTTCCAGGTCGTTGATCTCCTCGATTTGCTTGTCGAGTATCTTGATCTGGGCCCGCAGCCGATCATTGCGGTGTTCCTGCGCGTCGATCATCGAACCGAGCAGCAGATAGGCGATGAACGCCGCCAGCCCGGCCAGCAGCGCGGCGCCGCCGAGGGCCACGAAGAACGCCAGTTTGCGATCGCGTCGCTGCTGGTCACGCCAGGGAAGCAGATTAATGCGCGGCATTAGTCGAAGCTCCGCAACGCCAGACCGCAGGCGGTCAGCAGTGCCGTGGCATCGCGCTGCACTGCCTGGGCGCGCGCGCGCGACGACAGTTTCATCTGCCCGAGCGGATCGCCGCGTTCGGCGCTGATGCCCACGCGGCTCTGCACCACGTCGGCGACGCCGGCAATGTTGGCGCAGCCGCCGCAGATCAGGATTTTATCCGGCTGTTCGCGGCCGCTGCCGGAAGCCAGGTAGAACTGCAGCGAGCGGCTGACCTGCTGCGTCATGTCGTCGATGAAGGGATCGAGCACTTCGGCCTGGAAGTTGCCCGGCAGGCCACCTTCCTTCTTGGCGCGACCCGCCTCTTCCATCGACAACCCGTAGGTGCGCATGATTTCTTCGGTCAGCTGCTGGCCGCCGAAGGCGAAATCGCGGGTATAGATGACCTTGAGATTGCGCAGCACGCTGAAGGTGGTGTTGCTGGCGCCGAAATCCACCACCGCCACGCAGTGATCGATACCGCCGTCGGGCATCTGGTGCGTCATCAGGCGGCAGGCGTTCTCGAGCGCGAATGCTTCGACATCGACGATGCGCGCGGTCAGCCCGGCTGCGGCCACCGCGGCGCGGCGCTGTTCGACATTCTCGCTGCGCGAGGCCACCAGCAGCACATCGACCGAGTCGCCGTCCTTTTCCGACGGGCCGAGCACCTCGAAGTCGTAGCTGACCTCGTCCATCGGAAACGGAATGTATTGATCGGCCTGCATCTCGACCTGCGCTTCCAGGTCGGAATCGCGCAGGCCGCGCGGCATCTGTATGACTTTGGTAATGGCGGCGTCACCGCTGATGGCGATCGCCACTTCGTGACTTTTGGCTCCGGAACGCTTTACCGCGCGCCGAATCGCCTCACCCACGGCCTCGGGATCGACCAGGGTCTTTTCATTCATGGCATTGGTCGGCGTCGGCTCAGCCGCGTACGACTCGACCCGGTACTGCCCACCGCCCATCGTCAGCTCAATGAGCTTTATTGACGAAGTGGTTATGTCCAACCCCAGCAGTTGGCGATACTTGCGCGATAATAGAAACACTTTTTCGAGACCTTTCAGTAGGCTACGCGCGTTTTAGGACAACCCAGTCTCATTATGTCAGAAATATCTGTCAGCCAAAACGTGATTACGACGCCGGCGGCACGCCTGCACGACCGTTCACGCCTTAACCTTAAACTGCAGGCTGAATCGTTCGGCGTGATGGAGGTCTAAGTTCCACACTGACCGAACGGCGACGAATTCCGCACCCTGCGCTGTTATCCGGTGCGCTGCTATGCTGCATTGTGGCGGTAGAGCTTCGTGCCAGCGGCCGGAAAGGGTCCCGAATGGACTTGCGGCGAAACTCGACGATAACGCACGATAGCAGACGATAGCGGATTTTAGGGGCTAACTTTCTGAAGATACGCACTTTTCGCGTCGTCGGCCTGGTGATCGTCGTGTGTCTCGGACTGGCGGTTCTGGGGGCATACGCGCTGCTGGCAAGCTACGTCTATCTGTCGCCCTCGTTACCCACCGTAGATGCCATGCGCAGTGGCAGCGTGCCGGTGCCACTGCGGATTTTCACCCGCAGCGGCGAACTGATTGCCCAGATCGGTGAGAAACGCCGCGTCCCCGTGACTTACGACGACGTGCCGGTATTGGTGCGTGAAGCGTTCGTTGCCGCCGAAGACCAGCGTTTCTTCAGCCACCACGGCTTCGATTACAGCGGCGTGCTGCGCGCGGCCGTGGTGGATCTGACTTCCGGCGATTTCTCGCAGGGCGCCAGCACCATCACCATGCAGGCGGCGCGCAACATGTTCCTGAGCTTCGATAAGACCATCCGCCGCAAGCTGCAGGAAATATTTCTCACCTATCGCATGGAGCATGAGTTCAGCAAGGAACAGATCCTGATCACCTATCTGAACGTGATCTTTCTCGGCCAACGCTCCTATGGCGTGGCCGCGGCCGCGGAAACCTATTTCGGCAAACCGCTCGATCAGCTCTCGGTGGCCGAGGCGGCCACCCTTGCCGGTATTCCGCAGGCGCCTTCGCGCTTCAACCCGATCACCAATCCCAAGGCGGCGCAATCACGGCGTCACTACGTGCTGGCGCAGATGCAGAAGCTCAATTACATCGACGCTGCCACCGCGCAGCGTGCGGGAGAGGAGCCGGTCGAAGCACGCGATCACGGCATTCAATACGACGTCGAAGCACCTTACGTCGCCGAGATGGCGCGCGCCGAGATCGTGAGCCGCTACGGCGACGATGCCGTGAACCAGGGCTACCGGGTCTACACCACGATCGACGGCCGGCTGCAGACTGCGGCCAATCGCGCGGTTCGCATCGGCCTGATCGAATACGACCGCCGCCACGGCTACCGCGGTCCGCTCAAGCAGCTCAAGCTCACGCTGGATGAACGCAGCGCACGTGCCAAGCTGGATGCGGCGCTCGCCGACATCGCGGAGATCGGGGACCTGCATCCGGCGCTGGTGGTGTCGGTGGCGCCGATGGCTGCCCGGGTCTACATACGTTCGATGGGATTCGCGCAGATCGAGTGGGATGGCATGTCCTGGGCACACCGGCGCATTTCCGATACCCGCGTCGGTCCGGCACCCAAACATGCGGAGGACGTAATGCAGCGCGGCGATGTGGTCTACGTGGTGACCGACGGCCGGGGTACGGCCGCTCTGGCGCAGCTGCCGGAGGCGCAAAGCGCGCTGGTGGCGCTCGATCCGAACGACGGCGCGATCGCAGCGCTGGTGGGCGGGTTCGATTACTTCGACAACAAATTCAACCGCGCGACTCAGGCGCGACGCCAGCCGGGTTCCGGATTCAAGCCGTTCCTGTACTCGGCGGCGCTGGAGAACGGTTTCACGCCTTCGACCATCGTCATGGACGCCCCGATCGTGTACGACGATAGCGGCCAGGAGAAGATCTGGCGGCCGGAAAACAACGAAAAGAGCTTTTCCGGACCGACCCGGCTGCGCGAGGCGCTGGTGCATTCGCGTAATCTGGTCACCGTGCGGGTAGTGCGACAACTGGGCATCGACACCGCGATCGACTACGCGACCAAGTTTGGCTTCGACGCCGATGACATGCCCAAGGACATGACCATCGCGCTCGGCAGCCTGCCGGCAACGCCGCTGGAGATGGTCACCGCCTATGCCGTGTTCGCCAATGGCGGCTACAAGGTGGACGCGTATTTCATCCAGCGCATCGAAGACGCCGCCGGCCAGGTGGTGTTTCAGGCCAAGCCGATCACGGTGTGTGACAGCTGTGATGCGGCAGCGGCCGGAGCGGGCGATGCCGCGAACGCGACGCTGACACCTGATGCCGCAGCGGCTGCCATTGCTTCCGGCAGCACGCAACCCGACACGCACGATGCCGCACATGCTGCCGCGGGCGAGACGCCGGCGGCCGCTGCCGGCGGCGAGGCCGACCCCGATCGCGCACCGGCCAATCCACTGCCGCCGCTGACGGCGCCGACATTGATCGCGCCGCGCGTGATTTCGCCGCAGAATCTGTGGATCATGGACGACATGATGGCGGACGTGATTACGCGGGGAACCGGCATCCGCGCCGGCATGGCCCTGCATCGCAAGGACATTTCCGGCAAGACCGGCACCACCAATGAAGCCAAGGACACCTGGTTCAATGGCTTCAATCGCAACATCGTTGCCACCGTCTGGGTCGGGTTCGACCAGGAGCGCCCATTGGGCGAGGGCGAGGAAGGCAGCCGTACCGCGGTGCCGATCTGGATCAACTTCATGCGCGAGGCGTTGCGCGGACAGCCGGATCGGCCGCGCCCGATGCCGCCCGGCCTGGTGAGTCTGCGCATCTCGCCCAAGACCGGAGCGCTGGCAGGAGCCAACGATGCCGATGCAATCTACGAGACGTTCATGGAAGACCACCTGCCACCGGCGGCGAGTAACGCCAATTCGCCGCCGGGCACCGGAACGCAAAGCACGTCCGGGAGTGGTGAACCGCTGTTTTGATAGGCTGCTACCTGTGTCGACGGACCGACTCGAGGGGTTTGATCTATGAACCGCCGCGCTTCACCCCGCAACGGCAACCTGCGCCGCGCGCTCGCCCAGGAGGCGGCGCGCATCATGGCGCAGCACGGTATTCATGACTTCCTGACCGCCAAGCGCAAGGCGGCCGAGCGCCTCGGCGTCGCCGACAGCAGCGCGCTGCCGCGCAACACCGAAATCGAAGATGCGCTGGCCGAATATCAGCGCCTGTTCGACGCCGGCGGTCATGAGCAGAGCCTGCAGGAGCAGCGGCGCGCCGCCCTGCGCGCCATGCATGGGCTGCAGCAGTTCGAGCCGCGGCTGGTCGGACCGGTGCTCACCGGCACCGCCACCGCTTACGCCGACATCCAGCTGCATCTGTTTACCGACTGCCCGGAGCGCATCACGCTGCAGCTGATGGATCGGGGCATCGCGCATGAGGTCACCGAGCGGCGCGTGCGCCTGGACGCCGAGCGCATCAAGGCTTATCCGGGTCTGCGCTTCGCGGTCGACAACCGCCGCGTGGATGCCACCGTGTTTCCGCTCGATGGCATCCGCCAGGCGCCGGTGAGCCCGGTGGACGGCAAGCCGATGCGGCGTGCCGACGCCGCGGAGCTCAAGACGCTGCTCGACGGCTAGCAGCGGGAGCATTCGCAGCGCATAGAGTTATAGATCCATATAACGNNCGTTATATGGATCTATAACTCTTTCCGTTACCTATCCGCCCGCTGCTGCGTGAGCTTCGGGCAGCGTCTCGCGCTGCGGCGTCGCCACGTAGTCGCGCCGCACCGGCCCGGTGTACAGCTGGCGCGGGCGGCTGATGCGCATGTTCGGATCGCTGATCATCTCCAGCCAGTGCGCTACCCAGCCCACGGTGCGCGCAATCGCGAACATCACCGTGTACATCGACTTCGGAATGCCGAGCGCGCTGTAGATGATGCCGGAATAGAAGTCGACGTTCGGGTACAGCTTGCGCGAAACGAAATACTCGTCCTTGAGCGCGATGTCCTCGAGCTTCAGTGCCAGCTCGAACAGCGGATTGTCCTTCTGGCCCAGCTTGGTGAGCAGCTTGTGGCAGGTCTCGCGGATGATCTTGGCGCGCGGATCGAAGTTCTTGTAGACCCGGTGACCGAACCCCATCAGCCGGAAGTGGCTCGACTTGTCCTTCACCATGGCGAGGTACTTCGGAATGTTTTCCGCTCGGCCGATCTGCTCCAGCATCGCCAGCACTGCCTCGTTGGCACCGCCATGTGCCGGTCCCCACAGGGCTGCGACGCCGCACGAGATCGCGGCGTAGGGGTTGGTGCCGGTGCTGCCGGCCAGGCGCACGGTCGAGGTACTGGCATTCTGTTCGTGATCGGCATGCAGGATGAACAGCAGATCCAGCGCCCGGGCGGCGATCGGATCGACCACGTAGGGCTCGCACGGCACGGCGAAGAACATGCTCAGCAGGTTGGAGCAGTAGTCCAGATCGTTGCGCGGGTAGATGAACGGCTGGCCGAGCGCGTGCTTGTGCGCAGCGGCCGCGATGGTCGGCAGCTTGGCCACAATGCGATGCGAAAAAATCTCCCGGTGGCGCGGATCATGGATGTCGGTGGAGTCGTGATAAAACGCCGACATCGACGCCACGACCGCCGAGACCATCGCCATCGGATGCGCATCGTGATGAAAACCATTGAAGAATCGCAGCAGCGATTCATTGATCATCGTGTGGCGGCCGATGCTGCCGGAAAACTCCTGCAGCTGCTTGGCGCTGGGCAGCTCGCCGGAGATCAGCAGGTAGGCCACTTCCATGAAAGTGCTTTTCTCGGCCAGCTGCTCCACCGGGTAGCCGCGATACAGCAGCACGCCGGCATCGCCATCGATATAGGTGATCTTGCTGTCGCAGGAGGCGGTGGCCGCAAACGCCGGATCGTACGTAAACACGCCGTGGTCGCGATTCAGGTTGGAGATATCGAGCACATCGGGGCCAATGGTCCCGCTGCGCACCGGCAGCGAGGTGGTCAAGCCCGAGTCGGGATTCTTGAGCTCGAAATTCTTGCTGGCCATCCGCGCGGTCCTTGGTTTCCAACCGCCGCAGAACGCGCCGGTCAGCGCCGGAGCGTTACATGGTCGGCGCACGGAATCAAGGCACTAGCGCTTACCTTCAGCGGTGACGTCACACTACGCGCCAGCGTACGCCGCCGCTTGCGGCGCGAACGATCCGGGCCTTAACTTTTCGCGGTGCCGGCGATACCCGCGTACTTCTTGCGGAACTTGTCGACGCGGCCCGCGGTGTCCACCATCTTCTGCTTGCCGGTGTAGAACGGATGGCAGTTGGAGCACACGTCTAGGCTCAGATCGTGCCCGACGGTCGAGCGCGTCTTGAAGCTGTTACCGCAGCTGCAGGTAACCGTGATCTCTTGGTACTCAGGATGGATCGAGGCTTTCATATCATTCACTTCCCGCATGACCTTGAGGCGCAGTGGCCGCATTGCAAGGCCGGCAACAAAAAAGGCCGCGCAGTCTAGCCCCCGGGATGACGCCTCACAAGAACTGTTTGGGCCGGCTGCGGCAACGCTATCCGCAGCGCCCCTGAAGCCCACGATTATCCACAATTTCTGTGGATAACTCTGTGCGTAAGCACTTTGCGGCAGCAGCGCAGGACGGCTAAAAGCGCGAAATTACCAACTTGAACAAAAAATGACCAATATGTTTCAGCCTATAAAATCAGTAAGTTACTGATCTATCATCGCGCTTTATGACCAATATGAGTCGTAATCGGCTAATTTGAGTGAGCGGCCTCGCGATGCTGTGCATAAAGCGGCCCCTGCGGCGGCAGGAAATCCGCCAGCAGGTCGTTCAGAAAGTTGAGTCCCCGCGCGCTCGCGAACCAGCGCGTACCGCTGTTGTCCACGAGCCCGCGCTGCCGCGCGTGCGCGAGCCGCTCACCGACCATCGCGAATGGCAGGCCGGTGCGCAGCTCGAACTCGCATTGCTCGAATCCTTCATTCAGCCGCAGCGCATTCAGCAGGTATTCGAACGGCAGCTCGGCGCTCGGCACGGCGTGGGTCGCCGGCTGCGGAGCCGCCGCCTGCAGGCTTGCCAGATAGCGGCGCCGCTCGCGTGGCTGCACGCTGCGTTCGATCAGCAGCCGGCCATCCTCGAAGCGGCTGCACTTGCCATGCGCGCCGGCCCCGATCCCGAGGTAATCGCCGAACTGCCAGTAATTGAGGTTGTGCCGACAACGTGCGCCTGGCCGGGCATACGCCGAGACCTCGTACTGCAGGTACTGGCCTTGCGCCAGCCGTTGCTGGCAGGCCAGCTGCATGTCGGCGCTGCGATCGGTATCGGGCATGCCGGCCGGCGGCCGGCCCGCGAAGACCGTTCCCGGCTCAAGGGTGAGCTGGTAGTGCGATAAATGCGCCGGCCGCAACGCCAGTGCCCGCTCGAGATCGGCCAGCGCCTGCGCCACGGTTTGCTGCGGCAAGCCGTACATCAGATCGAGGTTGAAATTGGTAAGACCTGCGGCGTGCAGCTCGTCGACCGCGCGTTCGGTATCGGCGGAGCTGTGGATGCGCCCCAGGCGTTGCAGCTGGTCCGGGTCGAAGCTTTGCGCGCCCAGCGAAACGCGGGTGATCCCGGCGCCGCGATAGTCGGCGAAGCGACCGCGTTCGATCGTGCCGGGATTGGCCTCGAGCGTTACCTCGACGTCGGCGGCCCGATCGAGCAGCCCGCGTACGCCGTCAAGCAACCGCGAGAGCGCCGCGGGTGAAAACAGACTGGGAGTGCCGCCGCCGAGGAAAATGCTCTGCAGCGATCGGCCCTGGACCGCGTGCGACTGCAACGCCAGATCGCGCAGCAGCGCGGCCACATACTCCGCCTCCGGCAACGCACCCTGCAGCGCGTGCGAATTGAAATCGCAGTACGGGCACTTGCGCACGCACCACGGGAAATGCACGTACAGCGACAGCGGCGGCAACGCCATNNGGCGTCGCTCTCGGCATCGGCATTGGCACCGTTCCGGGTTGGTGGTTCACGCAAGTCCTCGAAATGCTCTCACCTGGCGTCGCGTTCGAGCCATGCGCCGCTCTCGAGCTGCCCGACCAGCGCTGCCAGCGCCTTGGCGCGGTGACTTTGCGCGTTCTTCAGCGCCGCCGGCAGCTCGGCCACGGTCACCTCGTGACCGTTGGGTATGAACAGCGGGTCATAACCAAACCCGCCGTTGCCCGCGCGGCGGGTGGCGATCCGGCCTTCCCAGCTGCCGCAGGCCGTAAGCGGCGCCCTATCGGCGGCAGCGCGCACCAGCACCAGTACACAACGATAGCGCGCACCGCGTCGTTCCGGGGGCACGCCGTCAAGTTCCGCCAGCAGCCGCGCATTATTGTCGTCATCGGTAGCCGCCGCGCCGGCGTAGCGCGCCGACCAGACACCGGGCCGGCCATCGAGCGCGTCCACTTCCAGGCCGGAGTCATCGGCCAATGCCGGCAGCTGGGCGCAGGCAGCGGCGTGGCGCGCCTTCAGCAGCGCATTTTCCTCAAAAGTGGTCCCGGTCTCGGCGACACTGTCGATACCAAGCGCCCCCTGGAGTACCAGCTCCAGCCCCAACGGCGCCAGCAGCATGGCGAACTCGCGCTGCTTGCCGGCATTGGCGCTGGCGAGCAGCAGTTTCACCGGCCGCACAACCGGCAGGTCAGGCCTCCAGCGCCTGGGCCTGCAGTGCGCATAGCTCGCCGATGCCGCTCGCGGCCAGGTTGAGCAGCGCATCGAGCTCATGGCGCCGGAACGCGTGCCCCTCGGCCGTACCCTGCACCTCGATGAAAGCGCCGCCATTGTTCATCACGACATTCATGTCCGTTTCGGCCTCGGAGTCCTCGGCGTAATCAAGGTCCAGCATCGGCACGCCGCGCACGATGCCCACCGACACCGCGGCCACCTGCCCATGCAGCGGACTGTCGGACAGCAGTCCGCGCGCCCGCAGGTGGTCGCAGGCATCGGCCATTGCGAGATACGCACCGGTAATCGAGGCGGTACGCGTACCGCCGTCGGCCTGCAGCACGTCGCAATCGATGGTGACCGTGCGTTCGCCCAGTGCCGCGAGGTCCACCGCCGCGCGCAACGAGCGCCCGATCAGGCGCTGTATTTCCTGCGTGCGGCCCGATTGTTTGCCGCGCGCGGCTTCGCGCGGGCTTCGCGTGTGCGTGGCGCGCGGCAGCATGCCGTATTCCGCGGTCACCCAGCCCTTGCCCTTGCCGCGCATGAACGGCGGCACGCCCTCGTCCACGCTCGCCGTGCACAGCACGCGTGTATCACCGAACTCCACCAGCACCGAGCCTTCGGCATGGCAGGTAAAGCGACGCGTGAAGCGCACCGGCCGAAGAGCATCGGCACCGCGACCATCTCGGCGCGAAGACATATTCCGGGAACTCCTACTCGAGGAAACGCAGCGCCGCCACCGAGGTGTTGTCGCTGCCGCCGCCGGCATTGAGCACCGCCTGGGCTGACAGCGCCGACAGTGTATCCCCGAGCGACAGCCCGAGCGTCGAGAATGCACTGCCGATCACTGTTTCATCCAGATTGGCCCAGAAGCCATCGGTACACACCAGCAGCAGATCGCCCGGCAGCAGCGACCGGCGTGGGTTCAACGCCATCTCCGGCAATATCGATTCCCCGCCGAGGCACGACTCGACGAAGTTGCGCATCGGGTGATTCTGCATCTGACCGGCGCTGATGACGCCCTCGCGCATCAGCAGCTCGACATGACTGTGATCGCGCGTTCGCTCGCGCACCTGCCCGGCCCGCAGGTGGTACACGCGGCTGTCGCCGATATGCGCCCAGTAGGCCGAGGTCTGCTGTACCACGCACACCGCGCAGGTGGCGCGCGGTCGCTGCTCGATCGGCAGGCGCGGCGCCAGAGCGACCACGTTGCCGTGCGCGGCCCCCAGCGCCAGGTGCAGAAACCCGAGCGGATCGAGCAAGGGTTGTGTCGCCTGCCAGAACCGCTCGACCACCGTCTGCTGCGCCATCTCGGCCGCCCGCTCGCCTTCGGCGTGGCCACCCATGCCGTCGCACGCGATCAGCAGCGCGGCTTCTTCTGCCACGGCGACGCTGACTCGATCCTGGTTGGAATCGCGTCCGCCCTGAAGGCTCAGTTCTGCATATTCGACCCGCAAGCGAGCTCCAGCGCTTTACGCTAAACTTCGCCGCGCTTTATACACCAATATCTCTCCCATGATCGCAAGCATGACGGGTTTTGCGCGGCGCGAGTTCGTCGGCCCCTTTGGCACACTCGTGTGCGAAATCCGCAGCGTCAATCACCGTTTCCTGGACGCAACGCTACGCCTGCCCGACAGCTGTCGCGCCCTGGAGCCGGAGCTGCGCCAGGCACTGGCGCGCGAACTACGGCGCGGCAAGGTCGACTGCACCCTGCAGCAGCGTTCGGTGCCGGCCGGCGCTGCACGGCTGGAAATCGATCAGGAAGCGCTCGAGCGCCTGCTGGCGCGGGTGAATGAGCTCGCGGCGGCGGTTCCGGGACGCTCGCAGGTCGACCTGATCGAGCTGCTGCGTTTTCCCGGCATCGTGCGCGAGGACAGTGCCGATACCGACACCCTGCTGCAGACGGTGCGCACGCTGTTCGGTGAAACCCTGACCGAGCTGGCACGCGCCCGGCTGCGCGAAGGCGAGCGGCTCGGTGCCCTGATCAGCCAGCGCTGCGCCGCTCTCGCCGGCATGGTCGGCTCGGTGCGCGCCCGCCTGCCGGAGGCTCAAGGCCGGGTGCGCCAGCGATTCGAGGAGCGTCTGCGCGAGCTCGGCGCCCAGGTCGATCAGGAGCGCGTGGAGCAGGAGATCCTGCTGATGCTGCAGCGCCTGGATGTCTCCGAGGAGCTGGACCGGCTGGACGGGCACCTGGTGGAGACCGCGCGCACGCTGGCAGGCGACGAACCCGCCGGCCGGCGGCTGGATTTCCTGATGCAGGAGTTCAACCGCGAGGCCAATACGCTGTCGTCGAAGTCGCAGGACCTGGAAACCACGCGCACCGCGGTCGAAATGAAAGTCCTGATTGAGCAGATGCGCGAGCAGGTACAGAACATCGAGTAGCTTCCAGCGCCGCCCTCCTACAGTTCCCCTGCAACCAGCGCCGCCAGCGCCAGGAGCTGTTTCCTTCCACTGGGCGTGTCGCCATGGCTGATGGTGAGAAAGTAGCGCACGTTCCCCTTGCGCACATGGATTGCGTCACCCTTATCCACGTACGCCTCGTCGCCCACGTTCGCCGGCGTACCGTCCTTGCCAAAGATCGTCTTCAGCCGCGTGTGCAGATCGGTCGCCTGGGCCGGCGAGCCATCGAAGTACACGCGGAACAGCACGTGGTCTTGCCCGCTAGCCGTCTTGTACTGACAGTCAGTCCCCTGCACCGTGTTCGGGAATGGCCGCGGTGCCACGCTCTTGTCCGGCGCGCCGTACTTATCGCCCAGTGTGCTGCTCAGTTGCGCTGCCGTCAGCAGCGAGCAAGGGTCCGTGGGGCTGTCTGTCGCCCGCGCCGGTTGCCCCGCAAGGGCAAACCCGAGAATCATCATTCCCATTACCGCTACGGCTCGCATCGCGCGCCTCCTCAATAGAAACGAAACAGCCCAGTCTTATCAGTGTCGGCTTTACCACCATCCGCGCCGCTTGAACCAGAGAATTGGCAGCAAGGTGCTCAATGCGATCAGCGCCAATCCGTAGGGATAGCCCCAACGCCATCCTAACTCCGGCATGTTGTGGAAGTTCATGCCGTACATGCTGGCGATCAACGTCGGGGGAATCCCGACTACCGATACGATCGTGAGCACTCTGAAGATTTCGTTCTGCTCAGTGTTGATAAAGCCAAGAATGGCGTCCAGCAGAAACTGCGCCTTGCCGCTCAAATGCGTCTCGAAATCGACCAAGGAGAGCAGGTCCTGCTGCGCCGTTTTCAGGTGAGTTTTCAATTCTGGTAGTAACCATTCCGCCGCCGTTTCAGACACAAATCCGACAATCCGCTGCAAGCCAAGCAGGCTTTCGCGAATGCGTGATAACTGGTCTCCGGCGCTGCCCACGACTTTGAGACTTTCGCGCAGAGCATGTGTCATACGTTTCTGGCGAACCGTCGAAGCAGCCGCGTTATGGCCGAAGGTGTTTGCTGACAGGGCGGCCAGACTGTTGCTCGAGGCCTCCAGCACATCGGCGGTGAAGTCCACCATGCCATCTATCAAGGCGACGAATACCGCGGCGCTGGTCATGTGCGGATCATTTTCGACCAGTGTCTTGACCTTCGCGAAGGCATGCACCTCGGAATAGCGCACGGTGATCAGCAGTTCTTGCGAGAGAATGAAGCCGAGCGGCAGCGGCGCGAAGCCTGCGGATGCGTCCTGGATTGCGAGCGGCATGTTCACGTACAGAACCTGACCCTCCGCTCTGACTCGGCTCGAGGTTTCCACCTCCTGCAGTGACTCGCGCGAGGGAACGTGGATGCGGTATTCAGCGGCGACTTTTGCCGCCTCATCCGCCGTCGGATTGACCAGGTCCACCCATATGGGTCGATCAAGTCGAGGGCGCGATTGCGCGGCACTGGAATTGTTCGGCATGACGCGGCGATTATCCTCCGACGGGCTCAGTGAATGAAACAATCCGGGTGGCCTGGATGATGCGCCTGGCAACCTCGTACGGGCGGCCCGTACTATGGACCTTGCCAACTATTCTGGGGCGGAGCGATGTATCCGAAGTCTCGCGTTGATGCACTGACGGACGGCCTGTTCGGAGTGGCGATGACGATTCTGGTGCTCGATTTGAGACTACCGGATGATTTTGACCGGGATCAGTACGGTCTAATCCATGCACTGGCGGGCCTGTGGCCGAAATTCTTTCCTTACGCCCTGAGCTTCTACGTTCTTGGCTCCACCTGGCTCGCGAACATCAAGATCCGGTCAAAAGGCGAAATGCTGAGCAGGACGTACGTAACGTGGTGGCTTTTGTACTTATTAATAGCGACGTGTCTTCCCTTCTCCGCGTCGGTAGTCGGGCGCTTCGCCCATCTCGCTCCCGCCGTGTGGCTGTACTCTTTCAATATGGCAGCTCTCGCGGCCATCGGTTATCGCCTCCTTTTGCTTCTACCCGAGGTCGCGGATGATGAACACACCCGCGACCGCAAGTTCTCTTTGTCCCTGGTGATCGCTACTTCGGTAGTTTGTGTTTGCCTGAGCATGATCAGTCCCACGAAGGCTCTGTGGAGTTACGTCCCGAATTTTGCCGGGCCGCAGTTAGCTCGCTGGATTGCAACCAGACGCGCGCGCCGCAAGCCGCTCGCACCGTGAAAAGTGACTGTCCCATGAACGGCACTGGCTTTTGCGTTGCCGGCGGCGGGCGAGAAAATATGCGGGATCCCTTTAGGAGGGGTTGTTCGAGGTCAGTGTATAGCGGCGCTATACAAGTCAATATAGCGGTGCTATATTGGCGTCATGAATGCACGCGCCACCTTGCTCACTGCCGCTTTGAAGATTCTCGAGGATAAGGGCGAGGCTCAGTTCTCGACGCGGGCTGTTTGCGCACTGGCGCACGTCACGGCCCCCACGCTCTACCACCACTACGGCAGCGCTGATGGCCTGCTGAGTGCCGCCATGACAGCGGCGTTCGCGCAGTTTCTCGCAAGCAAGAAAGCGGCGGTGCAATCCTCCGACCCGATAACTGCCCTGCGAGAGGGCTGGGACGACTACGTGCGTTTCGCCGCGGCGCGGCCCCGACTATATGCAGCGATGATGGGCCGTGTCCTCCAGGGCGCCCAGATACCCGCGGCTCAACAAGCCTTCGCACTCCTGATCAAACGTATTGCAGCCATCGGCGCGCAGGGGAAGCTCGATCCGACGGTCGAGGCGGCCGCGGATCTGATGTGGGCATCGGCGAACGCTGCGTCTCTGCTCTACGTAACGGCACAGCTTCGCAACAGCGCACTGCCCACGCCTGCCGTTCTTGAAGACATTCGTGAGAACGCTATCCGAACCATCTTGACTGCGAAATCGAAAGGCCGATCGTCATGAGAATTCTTGTCACCGGAGGTACCGGCTTTCTCGGAGGCCATCTGATCCCGAAGCTCGCGGGGAATGGCCATCAATTGTTTGCCCTCACGCGCTCGGCATCGTCCCACGCGAAGCTTCGGGCGTTGGGCGCGTCCCCCGTCGACGGCGATCTGGAAAGTAGTTCGCCACTGTCGTTGCCAGCGGTCGACGCCGTCGTGCACACGGCGGCGTTGTTCCGGTTCTCCGAGCCACGCGAGCCGTTCTTCCGTGCCAATGTCGATGGTACCGCAAGACTTCTGGCCTCGGCCGAAAAAGCCGGGGCGAGGATTTTCGTCCATATAAGCGCGGCGGGAGTCATCATGGACGATGCAGGTACGCCCATCCGCGATGCTGACGAGAGCGCACCGACGTTCCCGAACCACTTCTCTGCCTACCTGGCGAGCAAGGCCCAGGCCGAGACGATCGTGCTGGCGGCCAACAAGCCGGGCTTGCGCACCCTCGCACTTCGCCCGCCGGCACTCTGGGGACCTGGCGACCCGTTCAGCCGGGCGCTTCCACAGGCAATCAACTCGGGGCAGTTCTCCTTCATCGACCGGGGCGACTATGCCTTTGCCACCTGCCATGTGGACAATGTCGTTGAGGCCGTCCATTGCGCCTTGGAACGTGGCGAGGGCGGTCGCGCCTTCTTCATTACCGATCAGGAAAAGCTGACATTTCGCGAATTTATTGCTGCGCTCGCGAGCGTACAGGGCTTGTCCATCGAGAAACTGCGTTCGATACCCTACTGGCTCGCAGTGACTCTGGGCCGGTTGATGGACGCGGTCTGGGCCGTCACTCGCAAGGAAGGCGACCCGCCGATCTCCCGTTCGATGATGCGCATGATCGGGCGGGAATTCAACGTCAATGACGCTGCCGCGCGCCGTGAACTGG
Source organism: Gammaproteobacteria bacterium (assembly GCA_003132025.1). Lineage (GTDB taxonomy): Bacteria > Pseudomonadota > Gammaproteobacteria > Steroidobacterales > Steroidobacteraceae > FEN-1191. The sequence continues at coordinate 117,231 of PKWJ01000030.1, read as the reverse complement.
GCTATGTCGGAACGACTTCGCGCAGCGCTGGCTTGCGCGGTTATGGCGAAGTCCTTCCGTCAACAGCTTCGGCTGTGAGGGCTAACCGTTGAAGCCCGCTCCGGAAAGGTCGACGGCCTCACGCCACTGCAATGGGTGAGGCCGGGCCGCCTCTGCGGAACGACAACCGCCAGCCCCGCTGCTGGCCCGCTCGCGGCGGTCGCGAATGGCGCGCTTTCGTGCGCTCAGGTGCAGGCCGATCGCCTGCCTGTCACTCGCTCAACGGCAATTCCATGAACACCAGATACGGCAAAAGTTTCTCTGGGTACTCAAGGTGTGGCGCACAGTCCCTGAAGCCGAGTTTGCGATACAAGGCGATTGCCTCTGTTAAGAGGTTCCCGGTGTCGAGACGCATCAATTTAAACCCATCCGCTCGGGCGGCGTCGATCAGCGCCTCTGCAAGCCGACGTCCAATCCCGCGGCCTTTGAATCGTTCGGATACGTACAACCGTTTCATTTCGCAGGTGCCATCGGGAAGTCGACGAAAAGCGCCTCCCCCGGAAATATGATCGTCACTGCGGACCAGCAAGGTTTTTCCGTTCGGCGGGCCGTATGCCGCGGCGAGCCCCCGCAACTCCTGGTCCAGGTCCTGGTATCCGAACACCTGCTCAACGAACCCGGCATCGTGTTGATACCGAGTTCGGCACCATCTGACGTACTCACCAACCAAGGCTGCGAAAGCTTCATAGTCACTCGGAGTCCTGGCGGAGTAGATCAATTCAGGCGTGCGGTCGGCCATGCGTTGGGCTCTTCGTTCGTAGCCTGTTAGGCTACCCTACGAGTCGAACGGCTGCTTTAATGCTTCGGGCATGGGTAAATTATTCGTTATTTCGGCGCCATCGGGCGCGGGCAAAACCAGCCTGGTGGGCAGCCTGCTCGCTGCGCGCCCGAACCTTACGGTGTCGGTGTCGCACACCACGCGCAAGGCGCGCGTCAACGAAATCGAGGGCCGCGAATACCATTTCGTGACGCCGGCCAGATTCCACGAGCTGATCGCAGACAACGCCTTCCTCGAGCATGCGCAGGTGTTCGATAACTTCTACGGCACCGGCGCAGCGCAGGTGCGCGACAAGCTCGCTGCCGGCAAGGACGTGCTGCTGGAGATCGACTGGCAGGGCGCGCGGCAGGTGCGGCGCGCTATGCCCGACAGCACCAGCATTTTCATATTGCCGCCGACGCGTGGGGCACTCGAGCAACGGCTGCGCGAGCGACGCACCGACAGCGCCGAAACCATCGCGCGCCGGCTCGCCGAGGCGTCCAGCGACATGTCGCACTACGACGAATTCGACTATGTGGTGGTCAACGACCAGTTCGAGAAGGCGGCCATGGACGTCAGCACCATTCTCGATGGCGGCGGCAATGAGCTGCGTTCCAGCCGAGCCGAACTCAAGCCGCTGATCGCGACCTTGGTGCGCCCCCGCTAGGCGGCATTGCGGCCGCTCACGCCGCTTCGCTCAGCTCTTCTGCTTTGCCGCCGAGTCGCGCGCCAACTTGAGCGCCGACCAATTGGGAGCGTACTTGAGTGCCTCGTCGTATTTGTCGAGCGCTTCCCTGGTGTGGCCCTGTTTGATCAGCGTATCGCCCCAGGCCTTGAGCGGATCGGCCCAGTGTGGCCCGTGCTGGTGGGCCGCCTTGAGCTTGGCGATAGCAGCATCCAGATCGCCGTGACGGGCGAGCGCGACACCCCAGGAGTAATATCCCGCGGGCAGATCGGGGGCGAGCGCGGCGGCAGCGGTGTAGGCCTGCTGCGCACCCGGCCAGTCTCCGCGCCCATCCAGGACGTCGCCGCGGAATCGATAGCAGTCCACGTAGGAGCCCCCCGCCGCAATCACCGCGTCCGCCTTGTTGGGATGGCCGGCCGCCTCTTCGACCGGCGCGATCCAGCAGTCGTAGCCCGGAAAATTGGTGGACACGACCGGATTGGTGTAGCTCTGCTGAAAAGCTTCCATCTCGCTCGCCGCACGCGCCGTGTCGTGGGTTTCGGACGCCAACCTACCGCGCACGAAATGCGCCATCGCATTGATGGTAGGGTCGTTGGCGTCCGCTTTGGTGGTCTTCAGTGCCAGCTCGGCCGCTGGCGCATTGTGCATGCGTACATAGATATCGGCGAAGCTGGGGCCCACCGCGGTCGACAAGGTTCCGATACCGGCGCTGGTTTCGGTATCCTCGATGATGCCATCGAGCCAGGTCGGCAAATTCCACGTCAGCTCGTCCCAGTTTTGGTAGTACTGGTCCGGCGCCCGGCCCGGGCGGCCGCCGGCCGCCCGGCGCAGGTCCTCTCCCGCGCGCCAGGCGCCCTCCTCATCGCCCTGCGCCCAAAGGGCATTCTGGATGTTGTTGTACCCGACCCAGAAGTCGGGTTTCATCTTCACCGCGGCGCGATACAGCCCCAGCGCCTCCTCGACTGATCCGCTGGTGTTTTGCAGCGCGATGGCCCAAATGTTGAGCAGGTAAGGGCGATCCGATTGGCTGGCGCCGGTGTAGGCGCTCTGGCAAAAGCTGATGGCCTCGGTGTCGCGTCCCGCGTTGCTCAGATAAGTCGCGTACAGCGCCGGCTCGGACTGGCCGTAGACATATTCAGCGGCCTGCGTGGTCAGTCGCGGCAGCTCATTCACATTGCCGGTGAAAGTCTTCTGCTGGACGCCGTCGCCGCGCACGGTTAATTCAAGTCCTCCGGTCTCGCTCTGCACCAGATCGCCATTGATGTGCACATCATGTCCGAAGCGCGCTTTGAGCAGGCGCGAGAGTTCGCCAATCGATATGCCCGCTTCGGGCAGCGCAAGCTGGATGTCGGCTGACCAGGCGTTGGCAAGGTCGCGCTTCGCGGCCGAGGATCGGGTCGCCAACTGCAGTCGATTGAGGTCACCCAGCAGGCCCGCCGCAACCACCTTGCCCGTCAGGCCGCGGCTGGCCAGTGCGCTCGGCGTATCGAACGGCTCGATGACCACCTGCCGCGAGGTGAGGGCATCGTGGATCATCAGCGCCACGCCGATGCCGATGACGGTCGCAAACAGTGCGATGAACAACTGGAACCCCACCCGCAGCCGCAGTTCAAAGCGACGGATATCCACCTCACGCGCCTGACCCGTCAGGTACTGCAGACGGGCCGCGTGTTCTTGTTCGAGGTGCCTGCGCTGCGTTTCCAGAAGCTGCGATTGCTGCTTCAGGAATGTAGAGGTATCGCGGGCGACCTGCGGATCGACGCTCGACAGCCGCTCTGCGACCGCAGCAGCGAACCCGTCGGCGCCGGCCAGCGACTGCGGCGCCTCGACTTCGCCCTTGCCAGCCTCACCGCCAAGGATGCCGCCAAGCATGCCCTCGGCCATCTTAAGATCTCCCTTCCCTGCCCCAATGAATGGTCGCGTATGGCCTTTGCGTTGGCAACACAGCGGGTCGTGCGGCAAGCGGGTTATGGAAACCGCGCCAACTGGTTCTAGCTCCTGAAGTTAATGCCACGGCACGGCGCCGGTGGGGCGTCTTCGCGGGCGGAATCGGCTGGCGCGAGCGAGCGCCTATGAAGTACACTCGGAAGGCAACTCCCGGTATTTTCAGGAAATCTTAAAGCCATGGCTCGCGTAACCGTCGAAGACTGTCTGCAGAATGTCGATAACCTGTTTCAGCTGGTGCTGCTCGCCAGTCAGCGCGCGCGGCGCCTCGCCAACGGTGCCGAGCCGACCGTGCCGATCGAGAACGACAAGGTCACGGTGGTGGCCCTGCGGGAGATCGCCGCCGGCAACATCACGCCCGAGATGCTGCGTGAGCCGGAACCGCGGCAGGAATCCATCGTCCCTGAACCCGACGCTGAATCGACCTTCCGCGCGCCGCAGTTCGGGCTGGTCGATCGCGAGCTCTAGAGATCTGAGGGCTCGCACACGAGGCGGCTGTGGATTATGCGTCTTCGCTGTTGGGGTTACTGCCCGGCGCGAAACGCGGCACGCCGGGTGTCAAGGAACTGCTGACTAAGGTTGCCACCTACCTGCCGCACGAGCAGGTGGAACGCATCCGGGAAGCCGCCGAGTTCGGCGCCGCCGCGCACCAGGGCCAGAAGCGCGTGTCGGGCGAGCCGTACATCACGCACCCGGTGGCCGCGGCCGAGATCCTCGCCGACCTGCATCTCGACGCCGACACCATCGTCGGGGCGATTCTGCACGACGTCATCGAAGACACCCCGATCGCCAAGGCCGATATCGCTGCCCGCTTCGGCCACGATGTCGCCGAGATCGTCGATGGCGTGACCAAACTCGATCAGATCCGTTTCAAGAATCGCGAGGAAGCGCAGGCGGAGAACTTCCGCAAGATGCTGCTGGCGATGGTGCGCGAGACGCTCGACATCTATGCGCCGGTGGCCGAGCGGCTCGGCCTGTACGCGATGAAGCTCGAGCTCGAGGATCTGGGCTTTCAGACTCTTTATCCGCAGCGCTACCGCGTGATCGAGCGCGCACTCAAGCGCGCCCGCGGCAACCAGAAGGAATTCCTCAACAAGATCCGGGCGCAGCTCGAGGCGGCGCTGAAGAAGGCGGCGATTCCCGGGCGGGTGGAAGCGCGCGAAAAGCATCTGTTCAGCATCTACCGCAAGATGCTGCGCAAGCGGGCGATGCTGTCCGAGATCGTCGACGTCTACGGAATTCGCATCACTATCGATGCGGTCGACACCTGCTATCGCGCGCTCGGCGTCGTGCACAGCGTCTACAAGCCGATGCCCGGGCGCTTCAAGGACTACATCGCCATCCCGCGCATCAACGGCTACCAGTCGCTGCATACCACCCTGTTCGGCCCCAATGGCGTGCCGATCGAGGTGCAGATCCGTACCGACGACATGGACCGCGTGGCCGAGTCCGGCATCGCCGCGCACTGGAAGTACAAGGAGGGCGAGCTGGAGGGCTCGGCGCAGCAGGAACGCGCCCGCAAGTGGCTGTCGAACCTGGTGGAGATGGAGGAAGGCGGCAACTCCGAGGAGTTCATCGAGAGCGTCAAGGTCGACCTGTTCCCGGACAAGGTGTACGTGTTCACCCCGCGCGGGGAGATTCTGCGGCTACCGCGCGGCGCCACCGTGGTGGATTTCGCTTATGCGGTGCATACCGACATCGGTAATCGCTGCGTCGCCGCCAAGATCGATCGCCGGCTCACGCCGCTGCGCACCGTGCTGCGCAACGGCCAGACGGTACAGATCATCACCGCCAAGGGCGCAACACCCAATCCGTCGTGGGTGAATTTCGTCGTGACCGCCAAGGCGCGCTCGGCGATCCGCCACTATCTGAAGACCCTGCGCCGCGGCGAGGCGGTCGGGCTGGGCAAACGCCTGTTGGTGCAGGCGCTGGCCGAGTTCGACGTCAAGCTCGAGGCCGTCGATCCGGCGGCGCTGCGCTCGGCGCTGACCGAGTTCGCGCTCAAGGACACGCAGGAGCTGTTCGAGCGCGTCGGGCTCGGCGAGCGGCTGGCGCCGCTGGTGGCGCGCCGTCTGCTGCCGGTGGATCGGGCGCAGGTCGCCGAGCCGCCGCCGGTCATACCGGGCGCGCCCGGCGAGTACGTCGCGCATGCCGCAGCGGGACCCCTGGCGATCGCGGGCACCGAGGGCCTGCTGGTCAGCTATGCGCATTGCTGCTATCCGCTGCCCAACGACCCGATCCTGGCGTTCATGAGCACCGGGCGCGGCATCGTGATCCACCGCGAGACCTGCTCCAATGTCGAGGATTACCGCAAGCATCCGGAGAAATGGCTGCCGGTGAGCTGGCAGCACAAGCCCGGTCGGCTGTTCCTGTCGGAGATCCGCATCGAGACGGTGAACAAAATGGGGGTACTCGCGGCGGTTTCGGCCGCGATTGCCGGCACGCACACCAACGTCATCCACGTCACCATCGAAACGCGCGACGCCGAGACCTCGGCGCAGGTGTTCGTTCTGGAGGTTGCCGACCGCAAGCACCTGGCACGCGTGATGCGGGTGGTGCGGCACATGCCGGACGTGCTGCGCACCGTACGCACCATATCGACGCATACGCATGCACGAGCGCAACCCGACGACGGCAAATACGAAGATAATTGATACCGGCCGCGACGGCCGCACCGGCCGCGCATGCGACCGCCACCTTATATATAGAGCCTGAGCAACACTATGCAGCGACAAATCATCCATACCCCGCTGGCGCCCAAGGCGATTGGCACCTACTCTCAGGCAGTGCGCGTGGGCGACACGGTCTACATCTCGGGGCAGATCCCGCTCGACCCGGCCACCGGACAGCTGGTCAGCGGCGACATCGAGGCCGAGATTCGGCGCGTGTTCGACAATGTCGCCGCCATCGCCAAGGCCGCGGGCGGCTCACTCGCGAGCGCGGTGAAACTGAGCGTGTATCTGACCGACCTGGCGCATTTCCCCAAGGTCAACGAGATCATGTCGACCTATTTCAGCGAGCCCTATCCGGCGCGCGCCGCGATCGGCGTCGCCGCTTTACCGCGCGGTGCGCGGGTTGAAGTGGAGTGCATACTCAGCCTCGCCTGAAACGCGCGCTGCCGCAGCAGCCAGCGGCGACCGGCGCGCCGGCGCCGAAGCTGGCGCGCCTGGGCGCCCTGCATCCGGACGACATGCTGTTCGTGCTGCCGCTGCGCTACGAGGACCGCACGCGCGTGGTACCGATCGGCGCGCTGCTGCCCGGCATGCGCGCCGTGGTGGAAGGCGAGGTGCTGCTGGCCGAGATTGTGTTCCGCCGCCGGCGTACGCTGCTGGTGCGCCTGGCCGATGGCTCAGGATCGCTCACCCTGCGATTTTTTTATTTTTCCAATGCGCAGCGCGAAGGCCTGGCGCGCGGTACCCGGCTGCGCTGCCACGGCGAGCTGCGGCGCGGTCCGCTGGGACTGGAGATCGTGCACCCCGAGTATCGCCGCATCGTCGGACTGGGTGAGCCGCTGCCGCAGACCATGACGCCGATCTATCCGGCCACCGAAGGCCTGACGCAGGGCCGGCTGCGCGCGGCGGTGGAGCGCGCGTTGCGTAGCCTGGACACGAGCGGTGTCGCCGAGCTGCTGCCGGAGAGTCTGCTCGGGCGCGCGGGCCTGCCGACGCTGCGCGCGGCGCTGGAGTTCGTGCATCGCCCGCCGGTCGGAACCCAGCTGGCTGAACTGGCGGCCGGACGCCACCCGGCGCAGCGCCGGCTGGCATTCGAGGAATTGCTGGCGCATCAGCTATCGCTGATGGAGCTGCGCCGGCGACTGCGGCGCGACCATGCCGCGGCGCTCACCGATCCGGTGGGCCTGACCGCCCGGCTGCTGGCCGCGCTGCCTTTCAGTCTGACCGGTGCGCAGCGGCGCGTCCTCGATGAAGTCGAGAGCGATCTCGGCGTCGCCACGCCGATGGCGCGGCTGGTACAGGGCGACGTCGGCTGCGGCAAGACGGTGATCGCGGCGGCAGCGGCTGCGCGTGCCATCGGCAGCGGCGCGCAGGTCGCGTTCATGGCGCCGACCGAACTGCTGGCCGAGCAGCACGCCCGTTCGCTGGCGGCGTGGTTCGATCCGCTGGGCGTGACCGTCAGCCTGCTCACCGGTTCACAACCCGCGCGCATGCGACGCGCGGCGCTGCAGGCTGCCGCCAGCGGCAGTGCCCAGTTATGTGTCGGTACGCACGCGCTATTTCAGGAAGAGGTGCGTTTCAGCAACCTCGGGCTGTCGATCATCGATGAACAACATCGTTTCGGCGTGCAGCAACGACTGCAGCTCGCCGCCAAGGGCAACGCAGCTACGTCCCAGCGCGAACACACACCGCATCAACTGATCATGAGCGCGACACCGATTCCGCGCACCCTGGCGATGACGCTGTACGCGGATCTCGACGTGTCGATCGTCGATGAGCTGCCGCCCGGCCGCACCCCGGTGCGCACGGTCGTGGTACCGGAGGAAAAGCGCGCCGCAATCGTTGCGCGCATTGATGAGGCCTGCCGCGCCGGTCGGCAGGCGTACTGGGTGTGCCCACTGATCGAGGAGTCGGAGGAGCTGGCCGCCAGTGCCGCCGAGGAGACTGCGGCCGCACTGGCCGAAGCGCTGCCGGCGCATCGCGTGGAGCTGCTGCATGGACGCATGCCGTCGAAGCAGAAGGATCGCATCATGCAGCAGTTTGCCGCCGGTACGGTGCAGCTGCTGGTGGCGACCACCGTCATCGAGGTCGGCGTCGACGTGGCCAATGCCAGCCTGATGGTGATCGAGAATGCCGAACGCATGGGCCTGGCGCAGCTGCATCAGCTGCGCGGTCGCGTCGGCCGCGGGCAGCAGGAGAGCAGCTGCGTGCTGCTGTATCGCGCGCCGCTGTCGGAGATGGCGCGCGCGCGGCTGGCGGCAATCCGCGATACCAACGACGGTTTTCGTATCGCGCGCCGCGACCTGGAGCTGCGCGGACCGGGTGAGTTGCTGGGACGGCGGCAGACCGGTCTGGCACAGCTGCGCGTTGCTGATCTGGCGCGCGACGCCGATCTGCTGGATGAAGTGCGCGCTACGGCGAACCAGATGCTGCAAGCCATGCCGGAACGAGTCGCCGCCCTGAGAATACGTTGGATCGGGGAACGGGAGCAGTATGGCCGCGTCGGGTGATCCGCAGATCGAGCTGGCGCTGGTGCCGGAGCCAGCCGCGCCGCCGCCACCCAAGGCCGAGCTTGAGTCAGCGTTAACGCCGGCGCCAGCGCCAATACCTGCGCCCGCGCCTGCGCTGCCCGGGAAGCCATCCGCGCAAGGGCCCGTGTCACCCGCGATGACAAAGTCGGTGGCGGTGCCAAGCCCGGCTGCGCCGACACCGCCCAGGGCCGTGCCTGAATCAGCGGTAGCGCCGCCGGCCGCAGCTCCGGTCCGAAGTGCCATGCCGCGCTCGGGAGCCGCGGCGCCGCAGACATGGGCCGCGGCAGGTGCCGCGCGCGCGGAAGCTGCCGCTCAGCGCGTGGCGAGCGCGCCGATGCGAACCAGCGAGCCGACACCGCAGCCGGCCGTCGAAGTGCTACGCGCGCCGCCGGTATTCACCCCAGCGATCGAACCGGTGCGGCTGTCGCGCTCGATGCGGCGGCTGCGCGACTTTGCGCAACTGCTGCGCCTGGATCGGCCGATCGGCACCTGGCTGCTGCTGTGGCCGATGCTGTGGGCGCTATGGATCGCCGCCGACGGTCATCCGCAACGGCGGTTACTTGCGATTTTTATCGCCGGCGCGGTGCTCATGCGCAGCGCCGGCTGCATCATCAATGATCTGGCGGACCGAAACATCGACCCGCACGTCAAGCGCACGCGATCGCGGCCGCTGGCGGCGCGCGCGATCTCGCCGCCCGAGGCGCTGACGGTGTTCGGCGTGCTGGTGGCGGTGGCGCTGCTGCTGGTGCTGCAGCTCAATACACTTACCTTGTGGTTCGCTTTGGCCGGCGCCGCACTCACCGTCACCTATCCGCTGCTCAAGCGATTCTTTCCGCTGCCGCAGCTGTATCTGGGGCTGTGCTTTGGCTGGGCGGTGCCGATGGCGTTCGCCGCGACGCTTGGGATGGTGCCGCGTGTCGGCTGGCTGATGCTGGTGGCCGCGATCCTGTGGGCCGGCGTCTACGACACCATGTATGCGATGGTCGATCGCGACGATGACCAGCGTATCGGCGTGCGCTCGAGCGCCATCCTGTTTGCCGACCTGGATCGATTCATGATCGCGATGATGCAGCTCATGATGCTGTTCTCGCTGCTGCTGATCGGCCGTACGCTGAAGTTCGGCGACGGCTACAACGCCGGCCTGATCGCCGGCGCCTGCTGTTTTCTGTGGCAACAATGGCTGATTCGAAATCGCGACCCGCAAGGCTGCTTCCAGGCGTTCCAGAACAACAATTACTTCGGCTTCGCGGTATTCGCCGGCGTACTGCTGGAGTACACCTCGCGCTAAAATCAGGGAGATGGAGCAGTGGCAGAAGCTGGCGACATCGAAGATCTACTGGACTCTGGCGGTGAGAGCGGTGAGACCGGGACCAATCTAGGCGGCGCCGATGCTCTAGCTATGGCTGTCGCGATCGAGCAAGCACACCATGACCCGGAGCTCAGCCGCAAGATCGGCGCCTATGTCGACGAACAGCGGGGACTCGTCAAGCTACAGCTCAAGCACTTCGACCAGGAACATCTGCTCGCGATCGCGGCGGCCAAACGCAAGCGGATCAGCGACCGCTTGCGTATCGGCCTGCAACTTCTGGCAGCCCTGATCGCCGCGGTGGCAATCATCGGCTTTGCGGCGCTGTTGTGGTCTGCCATCACCGATCGGGGCATCGTGATCGATGCCGCCTCCGTACCCGCCGATCTGGCTGAACGGGGCTTCACCGGACAGGTTATCGCGCAGGAGATTCTTGATCGACTCGCGCAGATCAATGCATCGAGCAGTCCGGCGCGAGCGGCGAATACCTATGCAAATAACTGGGGCGGCGATATCAAGCTGCAGATTCCCGAGACCGGCGTATCAATTGGAGAGTTGTCACGTGCGCTTCACCAAAGGCTCGGTCATGCGACACATGTCGGCGCGGAGGTGACCCATTCGGGGAGCGAGCTCTCGGTGCGCATCCGGGTCGGCGAGGAATATGTCATCGAGAGCGCTGGACCAGAAGGCGATCTGAAGGCGCTGGTACAGGACGCCGCGACAAAGACTTACGCCAGGACGCAGCCCTATCGTTATGGCTTTTGGCTTTCTGCCACAGGAAATACCGAAGGGGCAGCGGCGGTGTTTCGGCAGCTCGCAATTTATGGCTCGCAGATCGACCGCATCTGGGCTTTGCACGGTCTCGCACTCACGAGCGAATCATTGCGTAAGGCCATTACATTCGACCAGCAGGTGCTGGACTTGGATCCGAGTTTTTTCCTCTCCCGCGAAACGATGTCGGACATGAACTTTGCGCTCGGTCACGATGAACTGGGGCTTTCGGAAGTTCGCGCGGTGATTGGTGCCGAAGAGGACGGGTCTGATTCCGGATTATCGCGCTCAGGGAATACTCGCATCCGCGCCCGCGCCACATTGGCTCGCGACGCGGCGCTTGGCGACTATCCAGGTATGCTGGCAAGTGCGGCCACGGTGTTGGATGTTGCTGAGGGCGACAATAGCCGTTTGGGTGCATGGCGGGACAGGATCCGGGCTCTGATCTGCCTGCATGACCTTGTCGCAGCAACGAACGCGCTGGAGCTGTTGCCGGCGGCAGGAGCAGGCGCTGCGGCCGCGCGCATTTATGCGCTGCAGGCCCAGCTTGCGGCTCAGGGTGCCGATTGGCAGGCAGTGATTGTCGATGCTGAGCGCGCCCGGGGAGTCTTGAACGATTTGTCGGAGAGTTATCGTGAGCAGATGCCCGTGAGCGTTTTCCCATTATTGGCCGAGGGATACGCGCACGTTGGACGAGATGCGGACGCCGATGCCGTTCTCGCGGCGATCCCGGCGGACGTCTATGACGGCTATCGCGCGCGGGCACGTGTCGCGGTCCTGCGTCGGAATTTCGCGGCCGGTGAAACAGCCCTGATCGAAGCTGTTCGACTGGGCCCATCTATTCCTCGTGCGTATCTGGACTGGGGCGATCTGCTGGCCGAAAAGGGCGATATCACAGCTGCACTGCTGAAATATGCAGAAGCTAACCGGCGCGGGCCCCATTGGGCCGATCCGCTCAAGGCATGGGGCGATGTGCTCGCGAAACAGGGCAAGACCAGGGAGGCGCTGGCGAAGTATGACCAGGCATTGAAGTTCGCGCCGAACTGGAAGCAGCTACAGGAAGCGCGCGAGGCGACCGCGAAGCAGAAGACTTGATTAGCATGCCCCGGCGCAGACGCTCGGGCGGAATGTGGCCAGGGGATAAAGGCCAGAAACCGAGCAAACGTCAACCAACGCCCTGCCGCCAAGTTGACAGCATGGCCGGCGCCGCCGAAGATCGCGACGATCAGGTCAGCGCGGATACCATGAGGCTATGCCAGACGGCTGCGGCGGCAACGACACCACGATCGGCATCCAGCCGCGTCATGACTGGACCATAGGTCAGGCCGAGGCGCTGTTTGCGCTGCCGTTCGCCGATCTGATCTACGGCGCGCAGCGCGTGCATCGCGCCTGGCATCAGCCCAATGCCGTGCAGATGAGCACGCTGCTGTCGATCAAGACCGGCGGCTGCCCCGAGGACTGCGCCTACTGCCCGCAGAGCGTGCGTTACCAGACCGGCGTCGATAGCGAGGCGCTGATGCCGTTGCCACAGGTGCTGGAGCGCGCACGCGCCGCGCGCGCCGCCGGCGCCACGCGCTTTTGCATGGGTGCGGCCTACCGCTCACCCAAGCGCCGTGACCTGGAGCAGATTACGCTCATGGTAAGCGCAGTACGCGAACTGGGCCTTGAGACCTGCGCCACGCTCGGAATGCTCACTCGCGATCAAGCCCAGCAGCTCAAGGATGCCGGGCTCGATTACTACAACCACAACCTCGACAGCTCCGAGGAATTCTACGGCCAGGTCATCTCGACCCGCAGCTACCAGGAACGGCTCGATACCCTGGCCGCGGTACGTGATGCGGGCATGAACGTCTGCTGCGGCGGCATCGTCGGCATGGGCGAGACGACTCGCGATCGCGCGCAGATGCTGGTGACACTGGCGAACCTGCCGCAGCATCCCGAGAGTGTGCCGATCAACCAGCTGGTGCGGGTGCCAGGCACACCGCTGGCCGGGGCCGGGGATGTGGATCCGCTGGATTTTGTACGCACCATCGCCGCCGCGCGCGTGATGATCCCCAAGGCGCACGTACGGCTCTCGGCCGGGCGCAGCAGCATGAGCGATGAGCTGCAGGCACTGGCGTTTCTGGCCGGCGCCAATTCCATTTTCTACGGCGAGAAGCTGCTGACCACCGGCAATCCCGACGTCACGCACGACCGAGCGCTGCTGGCGCGGCTCGGGATGCGCGCCGAGTGCGCCACGGCTGTGCCTGGTGCGGCTTGATCCGAAGCGGCTCGCACGCGAGCTGGCGGCATTCGAGGCGCTCAACACCGGCCGGCGCCGACGGCTGGCGGAAGCCTTTCCCGAACCCGGTGACCCGACCGCGGTCCGGGTCGGCGGGCGCCTGCTGCGCAATTTCTGCAGCAACGATTACCTGGGCTTAAGCCATCACCCGGAGCTGATCCGCGCCGCGACCGAGTGCATGAACCGCTTTGGCTTCGGCGCCGGGGCGGCGCACCTGGTGAGCGGCCACTCGCTCGAGCACCACGCGCTGGAGCAGGAACTGGCGGCGTTCGTGGGCCGCGAACGCGCGTTGCTGTTCTCCAGCGGCTACATGGCGAACCTCGGCGTCATCGGCGCCCTTACCGACCGGCACGACACGGTGCTCGCCGACCGCCTGAATCATGCCTCGCTGCTCGATGCGGCACGGCTGTCGGGTGCGCGGCTGCGCCGCTATGCGCATGGCGACATGACGCACGCCGCACAGATGCTGAAGGCGCCGCACGCGCAGCCTGATGACAGCGGGCCGCACAAGTCCAATGGTGGCGGCGGCGCGACGACACTGATCGTGACCGACGGCGTGTTCAGCATGGATGGCGATCTGGCGCGGCTGCCGGATCTGGCGGCGCTCGCCCGGCAGTATGACTGCGCGCTGATGGTCGATGATGCGCATGGCCTGGGCGTGCTGGGAAAAACCGGGCGCGGGACGCTCGAGCAATCCGGCGTCGACGCGAGCGCGGTGTCGATCCTGGTCGGCACGCTCGGCAAGGCGTTTGGAACCTTCGGCGCCTTTGTCGCCGCCGATGCCGACCTGATCGACTACCTGATACAGCGCGCGCGCACCTATATCTATACCACTGCGCTGCCGCCGGTCGTGGCTGCGGCCAGCCGCGCCGGATTGCGGCTGGCACAGGAGGAAAGCTGGCGACGCGAGCGGCTGCATGGCCTGACGCTGCGCTTTCGCGCCGCGGCAGCAGCCATGGGGGTGCCCCTGACGGCATCGACCACGCCGATTCAGCCGGTCATCGTGGGCGAGGCAGCATGGACGCTGGCGCTGTCCGAAGCGCTGATGAATGCCGGTTTCTGGGTCGCAGCGATTCGTCCGCCGACCGTGCCGCCCGGCACGTCGCGGCTGCGCATCACGCTGTCGGCCATGCACCGCGAGCAGGACGTGGACGCGCTGTGCGAAACTTTGGGCGCGCTGTGGCGTGAACGGGGCGTGGCATGAGCTCGGCGCTCGCGAGCGCCGGACTTTATAGCGAGAGCAGCGGACCCGGTGACGCCGGGCCGCTGGTACTGCTGCATGGCTGGGGCATGAACCTGCGCGTATTCGACGGCCTGCGCGCCGCGCTCGCCGAGCATCATCGGGTGACGGCCATCGATCTTGCCGGACATGGCCAGAGCCCGTGGACTGCCGACAGCTCGCCGCAACAGCAACTGGCGAGCCTTGCGGCCGTGCTGCCGCGCGATGCAGTGCTGGTGGGTTGGTCGCTGGGCGGACAGCTGGCGCTGCAGCTGGCGGCCGAAGCGGCGCTAGCGGTACGGCAGCTGGTGCTGATCGCCACCAGCCCGCGCTTCGTGCGCGCCGATGACTGGCCGCATGGACTGCCGACCGCGACGCTGCGCCAGTTTGCCGCACAACTGACGCACGACGCCGGGCAGACCATCGATGACTTCATCGAGCTGCAGCTGCGCGGCAGCGCCGACGCCGCCGCGGTGCGAGCGGCATTGCAGGACGCGCTGCGGCTGCATGGCGCCGCCGGGCCCGGCGCGCTGGCGGCGGGACTTAAGCTGCTCGAGCACAACGATCTGCGCGCGCTGGCGCGACGCATCGAAGTCCCGGTGCTGGTAATCGCCGGACAATATGATCGCGTGACGGCGCCTGCGGCCGGGCAGGCGCTGGCGCAGCTGCTGCCGCGGGCGCAGCTATTGAACATCCGGCGCGCCGGCCATGCGCCGTTCCTGTCGCATCAGGCGCAGGTGGCCGCGGCAATGCTGGCATTCACGCGCCAGGACGCGCCGCAATCGCGCACCGCCGGTTCGCGTGCTGCACTATGAGTGTTCCGCCCGGCACCGACCCGACACCGATCAGCTTCTCGCTCGACCGGCGGGCGCTGGCCCGATCCTTCAATCGCGCGGCTGCCGGCTACGACGCAGCCGCACAGCTGCAGCAGCGAGTGCGCGCCGAGCTGCTGGAACGGCTGCGGTTTTTCACGCTGGCACCTCAAACGATCCTCGACCTGGGCGCCGGCACCTGCCAGGGCTCGCTCGCACTGCGCCGCAGTTACCCGCACGCGCGCGTCATCGCGCTGGATATCGCGCCTGGCATGCTCAAGGCATCGCCGCGTCCGGGCTGGCCGCGACGACGCTTCGAGCGCGTGTGCGCCGACGCCTACGCGCTACCGCTGGCCGCTCGCAGCGTCGACCTGGTCTACAGCAGCCTGATGCTGCAGTGGTGCGACCGGCCCGATATGGTGTTCCGCGAAGTGGCGCGCGTACTAAAATCGGCCGGGGTATTCGTATTCGCGAGCTTCGGTCCCGATACACTGCACGAACTGCGCCTGGCCTGGGAGAGCGTCGACCATGGTGTCCACGTCAGCCAATTCCCCGACATGCCGCAACTTGGCGCGGCGCTGATGAACGCCGGACTGCTCGAGCCGGTGATGGACGTCGAGCGCCATCGGCTGCAATACCCAAGCGTCCACGCGCTGATGCGCGAGCTGCAGTGCATCGGCGCTCGTAACGCGGCCAGCGATCGATCGCGCGGGCTGACCGGCCGCGCGCGGCTGCAGCGCATGATTGCGGCTTATGAAACACGGCGCACGGTCCCCGGCCTGCCGGCCACGTTCGAAGTGATCTTCGGTGCGGCATTCGGCGCCGCACTGCAGACCATCGGTGGTGCAGATGCGTCATCGCCGGGCGAATATGTGGTACCGCTGGCGGCGCTGGGGCGCAGGAGCCCATGAGCCACGGGATCTTCATAGCGGGCACCGACACCAACGTGGGCAAGACACGAGTAACGCTGGCGCTGCTGCGGGCGCTGCAGATCCGGGGCATCAAGGCCACCGGAATGAAGCCGGTGGCCACGGGCACCCGTCCCATCACCGCCCCAGAGCTGCCGATATTCGCCGGATTCTGCCGTATTGGCGACCTGATCAACGACGATGTCGCCTCAATCGCGGCGTTATCCCCGCCGGATTGCGAGCGCCTCGACGTCAATCCGTACTGTTTCGATTGGGGCGTATCGCCGCACATCGCTGCCGCGCAGGCCGGCGTGCGAATCGCCCCGGAACGTGTGGCCGCGGCCTATGAACGGCTTGCCGGACGCTGCGATGCATTAGTGGTGGAGGGCACCGGCGGCTGGTTCGCTCCGATCGGCGAGTGCGGCACCATGGCCGACATCGCGCAGCGGCTGGCGCTGCCGGTGGTGCTGACGGTCGGATTGCGCCTGGGTTGCCTGAACCACGCGCTGCTGTCGGCGCAGGCGATCGGGGTGTCGAACCTGCAGCTCGCCGGCTGGATCGGCAGTGTGCTGGCTCCGGACATGCCGGCGCTGGAGGAGAATCTCGCCGCGCTCGACGCGCTGCTGGGTGTGCCAAGACTGGCGCTGCTGCCGTACTCGGTGAGCACCGATAACGACGCCAGTCACTTGAGGTCCGCGGCCGCAAAGCTGTTCGATGCGCCACTGGCGCGCGCCCAGGCCGCGTCGACGCACTTAAGTGTCTGACCTTGCGATGGAAAACACTGCATCGTACGATGCGCCATTCACCGCTGACGCCTTCCTGCAATAGGTCTGAAATTGGACCATGGTCTGACGATCCAGTTATCGCCGAACTGCTCGCTCACGCCGCGAGGCGCGACGCTGTTCTTCACCAGCATCTGCCTGGTGTCCTTTTCGATCGCGCTGGTCATGGCCCTTAAAGGGCTGTGGCCGATCTTTCCGTTCGCCGGCGCGGAGATGCTGCTGCTGGGCTGGGCGTTGCGGGCGAGCCTGCGTCGCCGGCACTACTCGCAGACCATCACCGTAACCGACGAGCGGGTCGCGGTTGACACACGGTGGCGGGAACGGCGCGAGCAAGTCGTGTTTCCGCGGCATTGGGCGCAGGTTAAACTGCGCCGCGCTGATACGCACTTGCATCCCAGCCGCCTGACGATTGAGTCGCATGGCCGCTCGTACGAGGTCGGCAGTTTTCTGACCGAAGAGGAACGGCGGGCATTGGCCGCAAGGCTGATGCGCTCGGTAGGTCGTATCAGTGAATCGCCGCCCCTGGAAGATACGCGCCAAGGTCTAACACCAGAATGATGAAAAAATTCCCTAGAGTTGTGACTGCAATGCCGGCTGTCGTGGCCCTGTTGCTGGCCGCGCCAGTTGCCCATGCAGCCTGGACACTGAACATGACGCCGGGCATCAGCGAGATGTCGCGCGAGATCTATTCGCTGCACATGCTGATGTTCTGGTGGTGCGTCGGCATTGCGATCGTCGTGTTCGGTTTCATGATCTACTCCATGGTGCACTTCCGTAAGTCCAGGGGCGCGGTCGCCGACCAGCATTTCCTGCACAGCAACCGCATCGAAATCATCTGGACGCTGGTTCCGGTGCTGATCCTGATCAGCATGGCGGTGCCGGCGGCGCGGGTACTGGTGCAGACCGAAGATCCGGTCGCCACCGACCTGACCATCCGCGTCACCGGCTATCAGTGGAAGTGGTTCTACGAATACGCCGACACCGGCGTCACCATTCTGTCCACGCTGGCGCGAGACAGCAATCGCGCCCGCCAGCTCGGCTCCGGCGTCGATCCGTTCTCAGTACCGAACTACCTGCTCGAGGTGGATCATCCGCTGGTGGTGCCGGCCGGCGTCAAGGTGCGGGTGCTGATCACGGCCAACGACGTCATTCATTCCTGGTGGGTGCCGGCGCT
>PKWJ01000030.1:78799-99345 GCA_003132025.1 Gammaproteobacteria bacterium | reverse complement strand
GGCTTCATGCCGATCGTGCTCGAGGTCAAGAGCAAAGAGGATTTCAACCGCTGGCTCAAGGACCAGGAGGCCGCACTCAAGCTGCCAGCCGCCAGCCCCGCGGCCAATCCCGCGCCGGCGCCCGCACCCGCATCCGCACCCACTGCCAGCAGCCAGACGGCCGCGCAGCCCAGCGCCGGTTGAAGCGCACTGCCGACCGCTAGTAAGCAAATATCCTGAGCCGGAGAGATAATTTTAATGGCCTACACTGAACACAGCGCCGCCGCGCACGACCACCACGATCACAAGCCGCACGGCTTCTGGAATCGCTGGCTGACCACGACCAATCACAAGGACATCGGCACGCTGTACCTGGTGTTCAGCGGCATCATGTTCTTCATCGGTGGCTCGTTCGCGATGCTGATCCGCCTGGAGCTGTTCCGGCCCGGCCTGCAGTTCCTGGATCCGGCGCTGTTCAACACCATGACCACCATGCATGCGCTGGTGATGATCTTCGGCGCGGTGATGCCGGGATTCGTGGGGCTGGCGAACTGGATGATCCCGATGCAGATCGGCGCGCCCGACATGGCGCTGCCGCGCATGAACAATTTCAGCTTCTGGATCCTGCCGTTCGCCTTCACGCTGCTGCTGTCCACGCTATTGGTGCCTGGCGGCGGCCCGGCCGGCGGCTGGACCATGTATCCGCCTTTGGTGCTGCAGACCGGCAGCGCCGTGCCGCTGATGATCTTCGCGATCCATCTGATGGGCGCCTCGTCGATCCTGGGCGCGATCAACGTCATCGTGACCATCATGAACATGCGCGCCCCCGGCATGACGCTGCTGCGCATGCCGCTGTTCGTCTGGACCTGGCTGATCACCGCCTACCTGCTGATCGCCGCGATGCCGGTGCTCGCTGGCGCGGTCACCATGCTGCTGACCGATCACTTCTTCGGCACCAGCTTCTTCAATGCTGCCGGTGGCGGCGACCCGGTGATGTTCCAGCACATCTTCTGGTTCTTCGGCCATCCCGAGGTCTACATCATGATCCTGCCGGCGTTCGGCATCATCTCGGAGATCATTCCGACCTTCTCGGGCAAGCCGCTGTTCGGCTACGACGCCATGGTGTATGCCACCGCCTCGATCGCGTTCCTGTCGTTCATCGTCTGGGCACACCACATGTTCACGGTCGGCATGCCGCTGTCGAGCGAACTGTTCTTCATGCTGTCGACCATGCTGATCTCGATCCCGACCGGGGTGAAGGTATTCAACTGGGCGACCACCATGTGGCGCGGCTCGGTGAGTTTCGAGCCGCCGATGCTGTGGGCGCTGGCATTCCTGTTCCTGTTCTCGATCGGCGGCTTCTCCGGCCTGATGCTGGCGATCGCCCCGGCGGATTTCCAGTACCAGGACACGTATTTCGTGGTGGCGCATTTCCATTACGTGCTGGTGACCGGTGCGATCTTCGCGATCATGGGCGCGGTGTACTACTGGCTGCCGAAATGGACCGGCCACATGTACAACATGACACTCGCCAGGTGGCATTTCTGGCTGTCGGCCATCTTCGTCAACGTGCTGTTCTTCCCGCAGCACTTCCTGGGTCTCGCGGGCATGCCGCGCCGCGTTCCGGACTACGCCACCCAGTTCACCGACTGGAACATGGTGTCCTCGATCGGCGGCTTCGGCTTCGGCCTTTCGCAGTTCCTGTTCCCCTACCTTATCTGGAAGTGCGCGCATGGCGGGGTAAAGGCCACGAGCAAGGTGTGGGACACGCCGATCGGCCTGGAGTGGCAGCTGCCCTCACCGGCGCCCTACCACAGCTGGGTTGAAGCGCCGAGCATGGACACGCTCGACCACGGCGTGCCTGCGCACGGCGCCGGCCTGGATCATCATCACTAAAGTACCGGTTCGACAGGTCGCATGAGTGCACAGGCGAGACTAGAGATGGATCCGGCGCAACGACGGCGAGTGCGGCGCAACGCACTGCTGCTGGGCCTGCTTGCGCTGGCGGTCTACAGTGCGTTCATCATCCATGCGGTGCTGCGCGGGCTGAAATGAGCAACCCCGACAACAGGCCCGGCAGGCACCGTAACCTGGTGTTCAAGCTGTCGATCTTCGTCGCCGGCAGCTTCGCCTTCGGTTTTGCGCTGGTGCCACTGTACGACGTGCTGTGCTCGATCACCGGTTTGGGCAACCAGAAGAGCCTGTCGCGCGCCTACGCCCGGGGCAACGATGCGATCGACCAGCATCGGGTCGTGACCATCGACTTCATTGCCAATCTCCCCAGCGTCGGTAACTGGGAATTCCGTCCCATCACAAAATCCCTCGAGGTGCACCCCGGCCAGCTGTACGAGGCGGATTTTTTTGCGCACAACCTGACCGGGCACGACACCACTGCGCAGGCGGTGCCGGATATCGTGCCCTCGAAGATCGCCGCCTGGTTTCACAAGACCGAATGCTTCTGCTTCACGCCGCAGTCCTTCAAACGCGACGAGCAGCGGGTGCTGCCGGTGCGCTTTTTCGTGGATCCGCAGCTGCCAGGCTATATCGAGCACCTGACCCTGGCCTATACGTTTTACGACGTCCCCAATCGCGGCGACAACCCCGGTTGAGGCCGCGAGTTCAACCACAGGATAGAGACTGATGTCAGACACGCACGCGCATGCCGATTCCACCAAGTACTACCTGCCGCACAACAGCCCGTGGCCGATCCTCGGCTCGGTAGCACTGTTCTGCCTGATGATGGGCGGAGCGTCCTATCTCAATGAATGGGCCGGCGGCTGGGCGCTGATTCCGGGAGCGGTGCTGCTGGCGACCATGTTCTTCTGCTGGTTCGGCACCGTGATCGGCGAGAACCAGCACGGCCTGCTCAACAACGCGCAGGTCGACCGCTCGTTTCGCATGGGAATGATCTGGTTCATCTTCTCCGAGGTGATGTTCTTCGCGGCGTTCTTTGGCGCCTTGTTCTACGCACGCGAGCTAGCGGTGCCCTGGATCGGCGGCGAAGGTGTCAAGCTGATCAACAGGCTGGTGCTGTGGAAGAACTACGATCCGACCTGGCCGACCAACGGTCCGGCGCACATCGGCGGCCGCGCCGACGGCACCTTCGAGGTGATTCCGGCGTTCAGCCTGCCAGCGGTCAATACGCTGATCCTGTTGTCGAGCGGCGTGACCGTCACGCTGGCGCACCACGCGCTGCGAGCCAGCGACCGCACATCGCTGAAGTTCTGGCTGGCATTGACCTTCCTGCTGGGATTCACCTTCGTCGGCCTGCAGGCGCATGAGTACGGCGAGGCGTACCGGGAACTGGGATTGCGGTTGTCGACCGGTATCTACGGCTCGACGTTCTTCATGCTGACCGGGTTCCATGGTCTGCACGTGACCATCGGCGCGATCATGCTGATGGTGATCTGGTTCCGGGTATGGCGTGGGCACTTCACGCCGAAACATCACTTCGCTTTCGAAGCGGTGGCCTGGTACTGGCATTTCGTGGACGTGGTGTGGTTGGGGTTGTTCATTTTCGTGTACTGGCTCTGAGCGCATGCGCCAACGCTGACCTGCAGCCTGTGCCGCGCCGCGCCGCGCCGCGCCGCGCCGGCGCGTGACCGCATCTAATACTTCAGAGTAAAGTCAGAACTGGGGTCTGCAGGCAGCAAGTCTCTGGGCGCATCGACCCTGCCAAAGGAATCGGCAATGACCAGTCTCCATCATGCCGCCTCTGTCCAGGAACATCGGATCGTCGCGCTGGCGGCCCTGGCGTTACTGTGCGCCGCGTGCTCCAAGGCCCCGCCGCCCGCACCGCACCCGGTGGACGTGGCAACCGTCATCGTGCACCCGCAAGCGACCAGCTTCCCCGAGGACTTCGTGGCCGAGACCGAGGCCATCAACGCGGTCGAGATCCGGCCGCGTGTCGGCGGCGAGCTGGTGCAGCGGGTGCCGAACGAAGGCGAGCGGGTAAAGGCCGGGCAGCTGCTGTTCGTGATCGACCGCGAGCCCTACATCGCGGCCCTTGCCCAGGCGAAAGCTGGCCTGGCACAGAGCGAGGCCGCGCTGGCGCAGTCACAGCGCGACCTGGAGCGCGCCGAATCGCTGCAGAAACTCGACGCGGTAAGTCAGCAGGAACTGGATGCTGCGGTGGCCAAGAACAAGGCCAACCTGGCCTCGATCGACGCCGGCAAGGGCGCGGTCAGGGCGGCCGAGCTCAATCTCGGCTTCACCACCATCGTCAGTCCCATCGATGGTGTCGTCGGCCGCGCGCAACTGCGCCAGGGCGGCATGGTCACGGCCAACAGCACGCTGCTGACCACGGTCTACGAAACCGATCGCATGTACGTGAACTTCAGCATCAGCGAACGGCGCATGCTCGTGTTGCAGCGCGATCTCGGGCGCGCGCCTAACCAGGATGTAAGCACGCCGCCCCCGTTTCGACTCTATCTGGCCGACGGATCGCTCTATCCGCAAATTCCCAAGCTCAACTTCATCGACCCGGCGGTCGACACACGTACCGGCACGCTGGCGATACGGCTCGAGGTGGACAACCCACAACAGCTGCTGCATGCCGGCCAGTTCGCGCGCGTACAGGTGTCGCAGCAGCAGGATCCCAGTGCGATCGTGCTGCCGCAGCGCGCGATCCTGGATCAGCAGGGGCAGAATTACGTCTGGATCGTGGATGCCGAAGGCAAGGCGCAGCAGCGCGAGGTGCACATGGGCCTGCGCGTCGGCGGCGACTGGCAGGTGCAGCAGGGACTCAAGCCGGGCGAGGTGGTGATCGTCGACGGCGTGCAGCGCTTGAAGCCCGGGACCCCGGTCAAGGCCACGCCGCTGGCAATTCCCGCGCCGCTGACGGCGCCGACGACACCAGCCGGGCCGGCAGCGCCCCAGGCTTCCACCAGCGATCAACGAGCCACCGCAAGTGATGAGGCCCGGAGCGGGGCATGATCGATTTCTTCATCGACCGGCCGATCTTCTCGACCGTGCTGGCGATCATCATCACCATCGCAGGTGCGGTGTCACTGGCAGCCCTGCCGATTGCGCGCTACCCGCAGATCACGCCGCCTACGATCATCGTCTCCACCGCCTTCCCGGGCGCCGACGCCGCCACGATCGAGCAGTCGGTCGCAGCTCCAATCGAGGAGCAGGTCAACGGCGTGCCGCACATGATCTACATGGACTCCAAGAGCGCCAACGACGGCAGCTATACGCTGACGGTCACGTTCGCCGTCGGCACCGATCAGGATATCGCCGCGGTGGACGTGCAGAACCAGGTGGCGATCGCCGAGCGCCAGCTGCCGCAGCAGGTGCTGCAGCAGGGCGTGGTGGTGGCCAAGCGCCAGCCGCAGATCCTGCTGGCGGTGGCGATCGGCTCCGATAATCCGCGCTACGACTACCTGTACCTGTCGAATTTCGCCACGCTGCACGTGTTCGATGCGCTGGCGCGCGTGCCTGGGGTCGGCCAGGTGGTGGTGTTCGGCGCGCGCGACTATGGCATGCGCATCTGGCTCGACCCGGGAAAGATGGCACGCCTGGGCGTCACCACCGATGACATCAGCACCATCCTGAATGAGCAGAACGTGGTCGCACCTGCCGGCACTCTGGGGGCGGAACCCGCACCCCCGGGGCAGCAGATGCAGTATGTCGCCTCGGTCAAGGGCCGGCTGACCACGCCGGACGAATACGGCGCGATCGTGGTGCGCACCGGCGCCGACGGCGCCATCGTGCAGCTCAAGGACATCGCACGCATCGAGCTCGCCGCCACCGACTATTCACGCACCTCAAGGCTCAACGGCGTGCCGACCGCGATCATCGGCGTCTATCAGTTGCCCGACGCCAATGCGCTCGAGGTGGCGCGCGGCGTGCGTCAGGTGATGGAAGGGTTGGCGCCGACCTTCCCGCAGGGCATTCATTATTCGATCCCGTTCGACACCACGCTGTTCGTCGCCGAGTCGGTGCATGAGGTGGTCAAGACGCTGCTGGAAGCGGGCCTGCTGGTGCTGCTGGTGGTGTTCATCTTCCTGGAGAGCTGGCGCGCCACCCTGATCCCGATGCTGGCGGTGCCGGTGTCGCTGATTGGCGCATTCAGCGCATTCGCCGCGCTCGGTTTCTCGCTCAACACCCTGACGCTGTTCGCGCTGGTGCTGGCGATAGGGCTGGTGGTGGATGACGCCATCGTCGTGGTCGAGGCGGTCACCGAGATCATGGACAGTCGCAAGCTGTCACCCCCCGAGGCTACCAAGGCCGCCATGCGCGAGGTCACCGCGCCGGTGCTGGCAATCGCGCTGGTGCTGGTCTCGGTGTTCGTGCCGGTATCGTTCCTCGGTGGGCTCACCGGCCAGTTCTATCGCCAGTTCGCCCTCACGCTGGCGGTATCGGTTGGCATCTCGTGCATCGTCGCGCTGACGCTGACGCCGGCACTGTGCGCGCTGCTTCTCAAGCCCACCGCCGAGTCGCATTTCCCGGGTCTGCTGGGCCGCGGTTTCGAAGTCTTCAACCGCGGCTTTCGCGCCGCCACCACCCGCTACACCGGCACGGTGCGCAGCGCCATCCGCCACACCGCACTGTCGATGGTGGTGTTCGTGCTGCTGACGGTGGCCGCACTGTGGCTGGTGTGGAGTCGTCCCACCGGCTTCATGCCGGATGAGGATCAGGGTTACCTGATCGGGCTGGTAGCGCTGCCGCTCGGGGCCTCGATGCAGCGTACCGAGGCCGTCACTACCGCGTTCGCCAAGCAGATGCGCGAACAGCCGGAAATGGAAGACGTGTTTGCCATCTCTGGCCTGAACCTGCTCACCGGTACCAACTCCTCATACGCGGCCACCGTGTTCATGATCCTCAAGCCCTGGGCGCAGCGCCGCGGCGCGGCGCACGGTGCCGCGGCAGTGGCGGCGCGCGCCAACCGTATCGGCGGCGGCATCAAGGAGGCGAGCCTGCTGACGCTGAATCCGCCGCCGATTCCCGGTATCGGCACCGCCGGAGGTTTCGAATTCATCCTCGAGGACCGCGGCGGCGGCGATATCGACCGGTTTGCCGGGGTGCTGAGCGATTTCATCGGGCAGGCGAATCAGCAGCCGGCGCTGACGCGTGTGTTCACCCAGTTCAGCACCAAGACCCCGCAGATCGAGTACGTGCTGGACCGCGAACGAGCCAAGACGCTGGGCGTGACGATCTCCAGCATCTTCTCCGCCCTGCAGACGTTCCTGGGCGGCACCTACATCAACGACTTCAACATGTTCGGCCGCACCTACAAGGTCACGGCCCAGGCCGACGCCGGCGCGCGCAATCTGCCCGACTCGGTCGATGGCCTGTATGTGCGCACCGCGCAGAACGACATGGTGCCGTTGTCGACGCTGGTGACGATCAAAGAGAAGACCGGCCCGGAATACATCGAGCGTTACAACGTGTTCCGCGCCGCGACCATCAACGGCTCGCCGGCCAGCGGCTCGAGCTCCGGTCAGGCCACACACGCGATGGAACAGCTGGGCCAGAACCTGCCCGACGGCTATGGCTACGATTGGACCGGGACCACCTACCAGGAGAAGCTCTCGGGTGGACAGAGCGGTGCCATCTTCGGCATGGCGATCGTGTTCGTATTCCTGGTGCTGGCGGCGCTGTATGAAAGCTGGGCTGTGCCGTTCGCGGTGCTGCTTTGCATCCCGTTCGCGATGCTCGGCGCCTACGGCGGCCTGACGCTACGCGGCATGGCGAACGACATCTACGCGCAGATCGGCCTCGTGATGCTGATCGGGCTGGCAGCGAAGAACGCCATTCTTATCGTCGAGTTCGCCAAACTTAAATATGAGGGCGGCAAGCCGCTGGTGGAATCGGCCATCGAGGGCGCGCGACTGCGGCTGCGGCCGATCCTGATGACCTCGTTCGCCTTCATCCTAGGTTCCATGCCGCTGGCGATCGCGACCGGAGCCGGCGCCTCCGCGCGACGGGTGCTGGGTACGGCGGTGGTATTCGGCATGAGCGCTGCGACGCTGGTCGGGATCTTCCTCATCCCGGTGTTTTACGTACTGATGCAAAGCGTGTCCGAACGACTGCGCGGCATCGCCGGCGGCGCCACGCCGTCGCCGCCCGCATCACCACCCGCATCACCGCCGGCAACATCGCCGGCTGGCCGCCCACCGTGACAGCTCCGCGGCATAACCGTGCGCCTGCGATTGCGGCCGCCATTGCCGCCTCGATCGCGTGCACGTCGGGGCTGCTGTTGGCCGGCTGCAAGCTGGGTCCGGATTACCGGCGGCCGGACACCAGCGCACCGCCGCATTACCGCTTCGCCAGCGACGCGGACGCCGCCTCGCTGGCCGACGAGGGCTGGTGGCGGGTCTATGAGGATCCGCGTCTGCAGCAGCTGATTCGCGAGGCGCTGGTAAATAATCTCGATGTTGGCATTGCCGCCGCACGCGTAGACCAAGCGCGCGCCGTCCTGGGTGCGACGCGCCTGCAGCAGCTGCCGGCCGCCTCGGTGGCCGCAGAGGCGGAACGCGCGCGCACCTCCAATTTCCTACTGCTGCCGGGTCTACCCCCGATCAGCAACGTATTCGAGCTGCAGGGTAGCCTGTCGTATGAGGTCGACTTCTGGGGCAAATACCGCCGCGCAACGGAGGCGGCGCGCGCGCAGCTGCTGCAATCGGATTTTGCCCGACAGGACGTGATTGCCGGATTGGTGGCGGGCGTGGCTACCGCCTATTTCACGCTGCAGTCACTGGACGAGCAGCTCGATATCACCAACCGCACCATCGCCACGCGCCAGAAGTTCGTCGATCTCACCAGCGCGCAGCACGACCGCGGCACCGTGTCGGAACTGGATGTCGCCACAGCCGTGGGGCAACTGGCGATAGCAAAGGCCAATCTGCCTGAGCTGCGACGCCAGATCGGGCTGACCGAAGACCAGCTTAGTGTGCTGCTCGGACACAATCCGGCGGAAGTGCTGCGTACGCCGTTGGAGATGTTGCAACCCGTCGCCGATAGCACGCCGCCAACCCCGGTGCCGGTGGCCGGCCTGCCCTCCAGCCTGCTGGAGCGCCGTCCCGACGTGCGTGAAGCCGAGGAGAATCTGGTGGCCGCGAACGCGCAGGTGGGGGTTGCCAAGGCGAATCTGTTTCCCACCATCACGCTCACCGGCGCCGGCGGCGTCGCCAGCACCGCACTTTCCAGCCTGTTCACCGGCCCGGCGCGCTTGTGGTCGTTTAGCGGCAGCGCGCTGCAGCCGCTGCTGGATCCGCAGCGCAGTCTGTACCAGCTCGATCTGGCTGACGCGCAGAAACGCCAGGCGCTGCTGCAATATCAGAAGAGCGTGCAGACTGCCTTCCAGGAGGTGTCCGATGCGCTGATCGCGCGCGCGCAGTATGCCGAGGTGCAGATCCAGGAACAGGCCTGGGTCACGGCGCAGCGCACCGCCGACGACATTGCGCTGGCACGCTACCGGGTTGGCTACGCGTCGTACTTCAACGTCATCGACAGCGATCGCGACCTGTTCAGCGCCGAGTTATCGCTCTCGGCCGCACGCCTGAACACGCAGCTGTCGGTGGTGCAGCTGTACCGCGCGCTGGGCGGCGGCTGGCAAATCGAGCAGACCGCGACGGCAAATTCGCCGGTACATTAGCGATGCAGATCCATCCGACTGCGCTGATCGAGGATGGTGCGCGGCTTGCCGCCGGGTGCGTCATCCATGCGCACGCGGTAATCACGCGGCACTGTGACCTCGGTGAAGGGGTCGTGGTGCATCCGTTCGCCGTGATCGGCGGCGATCCGCAGGACCTGAGCTTCGATGCCGCCACCCAGTCCGGCGTTCGCATTGGCGCGCGCACCGTCATTCGGGAACACGTCACGATCAGCCGCGCCACCAGGGCCGGCACGTCGACCGAGGTCGGTTCGGATTGCTTCCTGATGGCTGCGTGCCACGTGGCGCATGATTGCCGCATCGGCAACCGCGTCGTGATCGCCAACGCGGTACTGCTGGCCGGGCACGTGCAGATCGGCGATCGGGCCTTTCTCGGCGGCGGCGCGGTGATCCACCAATTCTGCCGCATCGGCGAGGGCGCCATGATCGGCGGCGGCGCACGCATCTCGCTCGACATCGCGCCTTTTTTCCTGGCGACGGAACGCAACGCCGTTGTCGGCCTGAACGTGGTCGGCCTGCGGCGACGCGGTCTTGCACCGGCAGTCATGGATGAGATCAAGCGCGCCTTCCGCGCGCTTGGCGCCCCGGTGGGCAACCTGCGCGAGATCGCGGCATCGACCCTGCAGCAGGGCACGTTCATCAGTGCCGAGGCTCGCAGCTTGCTGGAATTCTTCCAGGGCGGAAAGCGCGGCTTTGGCCGTCCGCGCCAGGGCATCGCCGACGACGCAACGGACGACGACGAGTAACCATGACGAGTCACTGAACACACGCGGGGCTGGTGTTGCGAACGATCGGTCTCATTGGTGGCATGAGCTGGGAATCTACCCTGCCGTACTACCGTTTGATCAACCAGACGGTGAGGCAGCGCCTGGGCGGACTTCACTCCGCCAGGCTGGTGCTGTATAGCGTCGACTTTCACGAGGTTGAACGACTGCAGCATGGCGGAGACTGGCAAGCGGCGGGCGCGTTGCTGGCGCACTGCGCACGCGCGCTGGAGTCTGCCGGAGCGGATTTCCTGGTCCTGTGCACCAACACCATGCACAAGGTCGTGCCCGCGATCGAGGCGGCGGTTCGCATACCGCTGCTTCACATAGCCGACGCCACCGCCGCGGAAATAAAAGAAGCGGGTTTCTCGACTGTGGGCCTGCTCGGTACCCGCTTCACGATGGAAGAAGACTTCTACCGGGGCAGGCTACGTGAGCGCCACGGACTGCAGGTGCTGGTACCGGACCTGCAAGACCGGGAAATCATTCACCGCATCATCTACCAGGAGCTTTGCCTCGGCAGAATCGTTGGCGAATCGCGATCCGAGTACTTCAGGATCATGGCACAGCTGATTAAACAGGGCGCACAAGCCATCATCCTGGGCTGCACGGAAATCTCGCTGCTGGTGGGACCGCAGGATTCAGCGGTGCCGTTGTTCGACACCACCGATATTCACGCGCGCCAGGCCGCGGAGTGGGCACTGGCGGCCAGCTAGCGCCCGCTCGCCAGCGATTGCAGCAATCCGCGCGCCGCCTGCTCCGACAGATCGAAAACATGCTCGAAGTCGGCCAGTTCGCCATAATACGGATCGGGCACTTCCCGCAACGCCAGCTGCGGCGCGTAGTCGAGCAACAACCCCACACGATGCCGCTGCCTGGGTGGGGCAAGCGCCAGGGCGGCCTTTTGATTCTTTAGGTCCATCACCAGGATCCGATCGAAGCGATCGAAATCCTCCGCCCGCAGCGCTCGCGCGCGCTGCGCCGACATATCGATGCCATGCGCGCGTGCCACACGCTGCGCGCGCTCGTCGGGCGGACGACCGACGTGATAGCCGTGGGTGCCGGCCGAATCGGATTCCACCGCCAGATCGGGCCAGCTGCGTAGCGCCAGCGACCGGAACACCGCTTCGGCGGTCGGCGAGCGGCAGATGTTGCCCATGCAGACGAATAATATGCGTGCCGGCACGCGATGCTCCTGCTGTGAATCCCGCGGTCTAAAGCAGGGGAATACGTCCCTGCAGGTTTTCAGTTTCCACATTGAGCAGTGGCAGCCGATTCGCCAGACACGCGCAAATCCGTGCCCGCTCGGCAACGCGCGCCTCTCCAAGCGTTGCCGCCCATCCAGTAATCACCATGACGGGGAGCCGGTATTGATCGCGGTACAATTCCCGGACCCAGGTGTAGAGCGGTCGCAGCTTCGGTTGTTTGACCCACCAGGGAAGGTCATCGGATAACCAAAGATGCGCTTGATTGAGGTGCTGCAGGAAACGGCGGCCCGGAGCCCTGGTCTGGCCCACGTAGCGCACGTCGCGAATGTCCCGCGGATCCGAGAGCGTGTAGATAGCGAGCCCGCCTGGCTGCGTGCTTGAATCATCATAGAGTTCGTTGAGAGTGTGAAGACGAAATCGTTGGCGCAGTCGCGCAGCATTCGGCAGCGCATTGCCATCGGGCGTGTCCAGGCTGGCGGACGATGCGTCCAAAGCTGCCGCTTGTTCGGTTGACATGGCGGCGTTTTTGCTACCAGAACGCATCGATGTCAACCATCGCAGGCGAACAGTCCGGCGGTTCCCCAGTAGAATGCAGCATTGCGGGATGGGAACTCACCGACGTGATTGCGTTTTTGCGCCGCTTTGCGCTCGCTCCAACCGATCTGCTGCGCGACGCCACCTATCGGCGCCTGTGGACATCCATTTTCATCTCCTCGTTCGGCGGACAGGTGACGCTACTGGCGTTGCCGCTGACGGCGGCGGTGCTGCTGCGCGCCTCCCCGACGCAGATGGGTTTCCTGACCGCTATGGAGACCGCGCCGTTCATTATTTTCTCGCTGCCGGCCGGAGTCTGGCTCGATCGGGTGCGCAAGCTGCCGGTATACGTGGTGGGTGAAATAAGTGTCGCTTGTGCGGTGGCGTCGGTGCCGATTGCCTGGTGGCTGGGCGCGTTGTCGATGAGCTGGCTGTACGTGGTGGCGTTCGTGATCGGGGCGGTGAATACCAGTGCCG
The DNA here is from genome assembly GCA_003132025.1 of Gammaproteobacteria bacterium. Lineage (GTDB taxonomy): Bacteria > Pseudomonadota > Gammaproteobacteria > Steroidobacterales > Steroidobacteraceae > FEN-1191. The sequence goes on along the minus strand of PKWJ01000030.1, from coordinate 86,764 downwards.
GCAGCGCGGCGCAGGTGGTGCTGACCCAGATCGTGCCGCGCGCGCGGCTGGTCGAGGCGCATGCCAAGAACGCGCTGGCACAGTCGACCGCCGAGGTCTCGGGACCGGGGGCGGCAGGCGCATTGATCAAGCTTACCGGGGCGCCGATGGCGCTGCTGGCCGATGCGCTGCTGCTGCTGGTGTCGGCATCGATACTGCGCGGCGTGCCAGTGAAGGAGACCCCGAGCGCGGTCAACTCGCCGTTCTGGCCCGCGATGCGCGAAGGCCTGGATTTCGTACGCGGCCACAAGCTGCTGATCGCGATGGCGAGCTGCGTCGGCGGCTGGCAGCTGTGCAGCCAGGCCGCCACGGTAGTTCAGATTCTATTCGCCACGCGCCTGCTGGGGCTGTCGGAGCGTGAAGTCGGCCTGAGCTACGTGGCACTCGGCCTCGGTACCATCGCGGCCAGCGCCGTCGGCCATCGCCTGGCGCGCCGCTTCGGGCCCGGGCCGTTGCTGGTGTCCGGATTCGGAATCTGCGGTGCCGGTTGGCTGCTGCTCGCCCTGGCTCCGCTGAATACTTATGGTATCGCCGCGTTTCCGATGACGCTGCTGATGTACGGCGTCGGTGCGGTGTTCATATTCATCAACTTCCTGGCGTTACGGCAATCGGTCACGCCCGCCCCTATGCTTGGCCGCATGACCAGCACCATGCGCTGGCTGATCCTGCTGCCGGCCGGACCGGGCGCATTGTGGGGCGGCTGGCTGGGCCAGCACTACGGCCTGCGTGCGACGCTCGGGTTTTCCGGCAGCGCGGCGCTGTTGCTTGCGCTCATCGCCTGGCAGCTGCCGGTAATTCGCAGCGTCAGGACGCTACCGACGTTCAAGGCGGAAGCGGTTGCGCCTTTTTCGGCGGATCGCGAGCGCTAACCCGGCAATGCCCGGCGGCGCACAATGTTTAGAGTAGGATATTGGCCACAAAACACCAACGGCGGCGCCCCTTTAGCGCGGCACAACCTGCCGCCGCGGTGGCCCTTACTTTGTAACGGACTCTAGCTACGGGAGACGGATCAGTGCTTTCGGACATTGAAATTGCCCAGCAAGCCACCCTTGAGCCGATCACGGTAATCGCCGAGAAGCTCGGAATTCCGCTGTCGAGCCTGGAAAACTTCGGCCGCTACAAGGCGAAGGTAGGCTTTGAGTATCTCGACAGCCTCAAATCGCGGCCCGATGGCAAATTGATCCTGGTCACCGCGATCAGCCCGACGCCGGCCGGCGAGGGCAAGACCACCACCACGATCGGTCTCGGCGACGCCTTGAACCGCATCGGCAAGAAAACCGTGATCTGCCTGCGGGAGCCGAGTCTCGGCCCGGTATTCGGCATGAAGGGAGGTGCCACCGGCGGCGGTCGCGCCCAGGTGGTGCCGATGGAAGACATCAACCTGCACTTCACCGGCGACTTCAGCGCCATCGCGCTCGCCAACAACCTGCTCGCGGCGCTGATCGACAACCACATCCATCACGGCAATGAGCTCGATTTCGATGTGCGCCGGATCACCTGGCAGCGGGTCGTGGATATGAACGATCGCGCGCTGCGCGACATCACGGTCGGTCTGGGTGGCCCGGGTAACGGCTATCCGCGCCAGGACAGTTTCACCATCGTCGTGGCGTCGGAGGTCATGGCGATCCTGTGCCTGGCCACCAGCATCGCGGATCTCAAGAACCGTCTGGGAAATATCGTCGTCGGCTACACCCGGCACTTCAAGCCGATCCACGCGCGCGATCTTGCGGCACCCGGGGCGATGACGGTACTGCTGAAGGAGGCCTTGAAGCCAAACCTGGTACAGACCCTGGAGAACAATCCGGCTTTCGTGCACGGCGGTCCGTTCGCCAACATCGCACATGGCTGCAATTCGGTGCTGGCGACGCGCACCGCGCTCAAGCTGGCCGACTACGTGGTCACCGAGGCCGGCTTCGGCGCCGACCTCGGCGCCGAGAAGTTCATCGATATCAAATGCCGAAAATCAGGGTTGCGGCCGGCGGCGGCCGTGATCGTCGCCACGCTGCGGGCGCTCAAGTATCACGGCGGCAGCCATCTGCGCGACGTCAACAAGGAGAACCTGGCGGTGCTGGAAAAGGGGATCGCCAACCTGGAGCGCCACGTCGCCAACGTCCGCAACCACTACGGGCTGCCCTGCGTCGTTGCCATCAATCACTTCAGCTTCGATACCGATGCGGAAATTGCCTTGCTGAAGTCGAAGATGGCACAGCATGGCGCGCCGGTGGTGCTGGCGCGCCACTGGGCCGACGGTTCGTCAGGTGCGACCGAACTGGCGCAGGCGGTGGTCGACATCGCCGACAAGCGCCAGTCGACCATGACGTTCGTGTACGAAGAGTCGCTGCCGCTGTGGGAAAAGATGAAGGCCATCGCGACCAAGATCTATGGCGCCGCCGATATCAGTGCCGACCGCAAGGTTCGCGAGCAGATCAAACAGCTGCAGGATGCGGGTTACGGGCACTTCCCGGTGTGCGTCGCGAAGACCCAGTACTCGTTCTCGACCGACCCGACGTCGCTCGGTGCACCTTCCGGTCACACGGTGAATGTACGCGAGGTAAAGCTCGCTGCCGGTGCCGAATTCATCGTGATGATCTGCGGCGAAATCATGACCATGCCCGGCCTGCCCAAGGTGCCCTCCGCCGCCAGGATCGACATCGATGACAACGGCAAGGTCCTGGGACTGTCCTGACAGCTGCTAAACGTCGGTGCTCACCGACGCTTGGGCTTCGGCGGGCGGTGCTTGCGCACTGCGAAGAACAACTGCCGATGCTCCCCGGAGCGCGTGATTCTCGCCTGCTCGAGCGCGACCAGGACGTACAGGATGGTCAGCGCCATCAGGCTGGTCGGAACGTGCTTGGTGCGGCGTGCGGCCGCGACCACGTCCTTGGCGGTCACACCGCTCTTGCCCCCGAGGCGGCCCTGCACGTAGTCGACCGCCGCCGTGCTGACGACGTTGAAGTACCCGGACGCGCGGCGTGATTTCGACAATGCAAACGACAGCACGAAGAAATAATCCGACGCCTCGAACACGTGATAGGTCTGGCGGACCGCCGCAACCCGGCCGCGATATCTGAGTCCCTGTTGTAGCTTTCTGATGTTCATGAGTGTTCCCCCGGCAAGGCCGCTCATTATCCGGCAATCAGGCCCAGCTTCTCACTGCCGTGGACTTATGGTGCATCGCAGCAGATAAAATTGCCGGCAGCCGCACAGACCCGAGCTTAGGGTTAGGTCCAGGCTGGCTGATGGTATTGCGCGACCAGGGTCCCGATCGGCCCGACGCCGCCGGGGAGCTCTCCGGCCGGCGCCTTTCGCGCCGTCGGTTTGTGCTGCCCGCCACCTGGCTGCTGAGCATTCTGGTAGCGATCGGACTCGCCGCCCATGGGCTTGCTACCGGCGCGCCCTGGAACGCGGTGCAGCTGCTCGAGCTGCTGCTGCTGTTCGCTGCCACCTGGACGGTCACCTGGCTGATGGCCGCGCAGGCCCGATCGCCCAAGAGATCGCCGCTCGGACTGGACATGGCCGACGGCGCAACTGCCGACTGGCTGGCGCTGGTCGCCCGCCATACCGGGTATTCAGTCACGATCAACAGTCCTGAGCGTCGGCTGGTGTGGGTGAATGAAAGTTTCACGCGCCTGACCGGCTATACCGCCGAGGAGGCCATCGGGCAGAAAACCAGCACGCTGCTGTATTTCGAGCGCACCGATCCCGGCACGGTGGCCCGCATCCGCGAATCGTTCGATGCGCGGCGCGGCATCCGCTTTGAGATCCTGGTGCGCGGCAAGGACGGCCGGCAGTGGTGGCTCGACACGGATGCGCGTCCGCTGCTCGGTGCGCGCGGGGAACTGCGTGGCTGGATCTGCATCCAGGCCGACATTACCGAGCAGGTCAAAATGCGCGAGGAGCTGCGACGCTCGGAACGGGAAATCTCCTTTCTCGCCTACCATGATCCGCTCACCGGGCTCGCCAACCGGTTGGGGTTCAGGGGCCGGCTCGACCAGGTTCTAGCCAGAGCTAACGAGGCCAATACGCGTTGCGCTGTGATGCTGATCGACCTGGATCGCTTCAAGCATGTGAACGACACGCTCGGTCATGACATCGGCGACAAGCTGCTGGCCGAGGTGGCACGCCGGGTGCGCGCCAGCGTGGGTGAGTCCGATATCGTGGCGCGGCTCGGCGGCGATGAGTTCGTGGTCGTGATCCCGGACCTCGATGCGAGTATGTCGCTCGAGAGCATCGTGGCGCATGTGTTCGACCAGCTGCACGGTAATATCAATCTGCCGGGGCGAGTCATCTACACTTCCGCCAGCGTCGGTGTGGCGGTGTCGCCCAAGGACGGAAGCGATGGTTCCACGCTGCTGCAGCACGCCGATCTTGCGATGTACGCCGCCAAATATCAGGGCGGCGATTCCTATCGCATGTTCGACCCGTCGATGGCATGCAGCGTCGATCGGCTGGCCCTGGAGGTCGATCTGCGCAGCGCGGTGGAACGGCAGGAACTGGTGCTGCACTACCAGCCGCGCGTGGACACGACCAGCGGGCGGCCGGTCGGCTTTGAAGCCCTGGTACGCTGGAATCATCCAACGCGTGGCCTGATCGCTCCCGGCCTGTTCATCCCGATTGCAGAGGAGACTGGCCGGATCGACTCGATTGGCCAGTGGGTGCTGGAAACCGCTTGCGCGGACCTGCGCAATTGGCTCGATGCCGGAGGCGAACCGCTGCGACTATCGGTGAATCTGTCGCCGCTGCAGCTCGCGCGCGACACGCTGCCCGATCGCATCGCCGCGGTGCTGGCGGCCGCCGGCGTTCCGGCGCATCTGCTTGAACTGGAGATCACTGAATCCGCCGCCATGAGGTCGCCTGAAGTCGCCGAACGCCATCTGGCGCGGCTCAAGGCCCTCGGTATCACGCTGTCGATCGACGATTTTGGAACCGGCCACTCGTCGCTGGCACGCCTGAAGCTGCTGAATGTCGATTGCCTGAAGATCGACGGTTCACTGGTGAAGGACTGCGCGGTGGATGCCTACGATGCCGCGCTGTGCCGCGCGACCATCGCCTTAGGGAGGGCGCTCGGACTGCAGGTGATCGCCGAGGGCGTGGAAATGCAGGAACAGTGGCAGTTTCTGGCCCAGGAACAATGCAATTCCATCCAGGGCTACCTGATTGCCAGGCCCATGCCAGTGTCCGAGGCGTTTGCATTCCTGCGCAATGCGCTGGAAATGCCGCGCCTGCGGCTTACCGGCAGCAACCGCAAGCTCTAGACCTCAGGCGGCGCGTAAATGCCCGCGCTTGGCCCAGTAGGTCACGCCGACCCTGGAGCCAAGACTGCGCCGGTGGCCGGCAGGATTTCGTATCCATGTCCCCGGGCCGTAGATGCCCTGCTCATCGCGCAGCTCACCCGACAGCACGAAGATCTCCTCGCCGCCCGCACAGTCCATCACCGGTAGCACCGCGCCGGCATCAAGCCGCTCCATCGTCACACGCTCCGCGTCATGGGTGGCGGCATAAAGTCCGATGCGCGTGTGGCCCGGGACATCGCCCCGATCCCAGTGCTCGCTGGCGGTATCGATGACGACCCGGGGCTCGCCGCTGGGCATCATCTGTCGCAGCTTGACGAAGATGATGCAGCCCGGCGCCGTGCGCGGTGAGTGGTGGCTGCCGGGCGGGTTACGAACATAGGTTCCGGCGCGGTAGTCGCCGCGCTCGTCGGAGAATATTCCGTCGAGCACCAGGAATTCCTCGCCCAGCCCGTGCTCGTGCGGGGGAAATGCGCTCGCGGGGGCATAGCGCACCAGCGACGTAGCCCGGGCGAGTTCGCTGCCGATGCGATCGAGCGGCCGGCGCTCCACACCCGCCTGCGGAGATGCAATCCACGGCAGTTCGTCCGTGGCAATGACGACACGTCGCGAGAAGTCCGCATTCACCAACTCGCTCAGCACGGGCTACTCGCAATTATCGGATTTTGTTCCTTCAATGGCTCAATGGCGGGTGACTTCCACGTCTTAGGTGACGTTTCAGAGACAATGTCAGGGACCTTGCCCCGATCGTCATTTGTTGATCGTTGCGGCAGNNCGTCCTCGATCAGCGGAATGCCACCGCGTGAAGCGACGATATCGTCCAGTGTCAGCACGTAATTCAAGCCCGCTTTCTGCACCGCGTCTTCGAACGCCTTGGTCGGGCGGCGGAACTTCACCGCGGCGCGCGCCTTGTGTTCCGAGACGGCGATCGAAGCCAGCTGCGCGCCGTCCATGCGCAGGAACGTGACCAGGTTGGCTCCGGAATCCACCACCGCGATATTGATCTGCCAGCCGCGTTTGGNNTGAACGGCATCTTGTCGGGGATCACATCCAGTGGATTCGCGGCGGCTTGGGCCGGGTCGGCAGCGTGGCCGATACCAGCGCTGAGCAGCAGTACGGTGGCCAGGAGCGACACGGCAATACGTGGATTCATTTTTGATTCTCCTTAGGGCGACCTGTAAGCCGGTGTTGCGCAAGATGGCCCGGTCGCTTGCCTGCGATTCTAGAGCAGAACGATGCAAAACGAGACGCCAGGGGTCAGGCGGCAATGTTTTGCGCGTCCAGCGCCTGCAGCACCTTCCTGTGCTCCGCCAGCAGCCCGTCGACCAGCACGCGGGCGCGCTCGAGTTTGCCTTCCGCAGCAGCGACCTCCACTTCCTTGCACAGGTCCGCAAATGCCATGGCGCCGACGTTGGCGCTGCTTGATTTGAGCGCATGCGCCGCCTGCCGGACGCTCTCCCCATCGTTGGAGGTCGCCGCGGTGCGCATGGCATCAGTCAGCGCCTGGGAACTCGAGGTATACAGGCCCAGCACCTTGGCCAGCAGATTCGGGCCACCGGGCCGGTGCAGCGCCCGGATGCGGCCCAGCGCCTGTCGATCCAGCACCGCATCTTCGAGCTTGGGCGCGCTCGCCGCCGGCTCGCCGTCGGCTAAGCACGACTCGAGCACTTGGAAAAGCTGGTCGCTGCTGAAGGGCTTGCTGAGGTAGCGGTNNATCTGGCAGTCCATCAGCACCACTTCGTAGCGCTCGGCGGTCAGTTTCTCCAGCGCTTCCTCCCCGCTCCACGCGGCGTCGGCTTGCACGCCGATTTCCTGCAGCATCGCCAGCGCCACCTCCTGATTGACCGGATTGTCCTCGACCAGGAGCACCCGGCGTACCCGTGAAGTTTTACCGCTGGTCTGCGCCGCCGTGCCGCCATCGAGCCTGGAAGCGCCGCTGGCCGCCCGACCGACCACGTACTGGTCGGTCAGCAGCGATGCGAGGCAGGCGTGCAGCTGCGCGCGGCGTACCGGCTTGCTCAGCCAGGCGGNNGGGGCCGCCCACGGTATCGTCCGCCGTCGAGGTGCTCGACAGGGTGGAGCTCATCATCAGAAACGGCACATCGGCGAGCTCCGCGCGCGCGCGGATCTTCGAGGCCAGGGCCGCGCCCTGCATGTCGGGCATCTGGGCATCAAGAATCAGAACGTCGAATTGACCGGCCAGCGCACTGCCCAGGATCTGCATTGCATGCCGGCCGGAACTCGCCTCAGTCACGAGCACACCCCAGCTCACAAGGTGGTGCCTGAGGATGTCGCGATTGGTCTGGTTGTCGTCCANNCGTCGGGTCGGCCGGCAGCGGGATCGAGAAATAAAACGTCGATCCGACCGCGGGCGCACTGGAAACCCCGATCTGACCGCCCATCAGTTCCACCAGCTGCTTGCAGATCGCAAGCCCGAGTCCGGTACCACCGTACTGGCGCGTGGTCGAGCTGTCCTCCTGGGCGAACGACTCGAATATCGCCGCGCAACTCTCGGGCTTGATGCCGATCCCGGTATCCGTCACCTCGAAGCGGAATGTGGAATTCAACAGGCCCGAGCCTTCGCGACGCACCTTGACCTTGACCTCGCCGCGTTCGGTGAATTTCACCGCGTTGC
>PKWJ01000030.1:0-78790 GCA_003132025.1 Gammaproteobacteria bacterium | reverse complement strand
TGTCATTGATGATGTCGAGCAGGGCGCTGCCGGACTGATGGATGGTGGCGGCATAGCGGCGCTGTCTGGCATCGAGCGTAGTCGAATGACGCAGCAGTTCCGCCATGCCGAGCACGCCGTTCATNNTGGCGTTCATCGGCGTGCGGATCTCATGGCTCATGCGGGCCAGGAATTCACTCTTGGCGCGGCTGGCCGCCTCGGCGCGCTTGCGCGCGTCGTGCGCTTCGGCCACCGCCGCATCCGCGCGCACGGTGCGTTCGCGCACCCGTTTCTCCAGGTCATTCTGATTCACCCGCAGCGTCAGATCGCGCCGTTCGAGTTCCGCCAGCATTTCGTTGAAGTCGTCGATCAGTACGCCGACGTCGTCCTCGGTACGTTTCTGTGCCCGGACCGAGAAGTTCTTGCTGGCGCAGACATTGCGGGCGACCTGCGCCAGCTCGCGCAGCGGGGCGGCGATGAAGCGCTGCAGCCGGATCGACACTGCGTAGGCCACGAGCAATGCCAGCAGGAAGCCCACCAGCATGTGCTGCGGGGAGCCAGCCAGCAGGCCGTAGATCCGCGTCAGCTGGGCATCGGCGTGGATGGTGCCGATGCGGCTGCCGTCCAGCATCACTGGCGCCTGGACGTGGACGCCGGTCAGGCCGCTGAACTGGATCGCCGTTGCGGCGGCGCCAGCCGAATCGATCGCCCAGGCGCGCAGGCGTTCCGATGAGGAGCCGCTATCCGGCCCAAAGCTGACGTCAGCCAGCAGCTTGCCGCCGGCGTCGTACAGCGCGGCGGCTCGAATGTCGGGATCGGCGTGCAATGCCGCCAGCGCCTTGCGGGCCGGCGCGGCATTGGTCGATTTCAGCAACGCGCCGCTGGTCTCGCCCACCGCGCTCACCAGGATCAGCAGTTGCTCGGCCTGGCTGCCACGCAGGGTCAGCACTTCCCCGCAGGCGTACATCGCGCCCGCTATCAGTACCGCCACCGCCGCCGCGTACACCACTATTACGCGCAGTTTCGCGCGTAAAGTGAAGTTGCTCAGCCACTGCATCACGGGGTGGCATCCACCAGCGGCGTACTGACAGCCGCCTTTTCCTTGCTGACGCCGTACGGCGGACTTCGTAGCAGCCGCTCCAGGTCGCCGACCGGGATCGGCTGGCTGATCAGGTAGCCCTGTACCTGATCGCAGCCATGGGTGCGCAGGAACTCGAGCTGTTCGGGGTTGGCGACGCCCTCGGCGATCACCTTCAGCTTGAGCTCGCGCGCCATCGCGATGATGGCCGCGCATATGGCCGCGTCGTCGTCGCTGGTGTGCAGATCCTTGACGAACGAGCGGTCGATCTTCAATGAGTCGACCGGGAATTGCCGCAGGTACCCGAGCGAGGAATAGCCGGTTCCAAAGTCGTCGATGGACAGCGTTACACCGGCGGCGCGGAAGCGTTTCATGCAGGCGGTGGTATCGTCGACGTTTCGCATCAACAGGCTTTCGGTGATCTCCAGTTCAAGCTGTTCGGGCTTGACCCCGTACTGCCACAGCGCGCGCAGCACCGACTCCACGAAATCCGCGCGGGCGAACTGCTGCACCGAAACGTTGACGGCGATCGACAGGTGAGCCAGGCCTTCGCTGGCCCAGGCATTGAGCTGCTTGCAGGCCTCGCGGATGACCCAGTCGCCGAGCTCGGCAATCAAACCGGTTTCTTCCGCCACCGGGATGAATACGTCGGGAGCAATCCAGCCGCGCGTCGCGTGCTGCCAGCGCAGCAGCGCCTCCACGCCGATGATCGCGCCGGTGGAAAGCTCGACCTTCGGCTGGTAGAAAATCTGAAAGTCGCCGTTCTGAAATGCGCTGCGCAGGTCGTTTTCCAGCTCCAGGCGCCCGAGCGAACGCACCGCCATCGAATGGCCGTAGAACGCATACCCGTTCCGGCCCTGGTCCTTGGCCTGGTACATCGCCATGTCGGCCTTCACCAGCAGGTCCTCGATATCGGTGCCATCCTGCGGATACATCGCGATCCCGATGCTCGGTGTCACCACCAGCCGATGCCCGCCACAGTCGAGCGGCTCTGCCAGCGACTGCCGGATGCGGTTGGCTACCGCGGCGGTCTGCGCCTCGTCGGCGACATCGGTCAGCAGCACCACGAATTCGTCGCCTCCCAGTCGCGCTACGCGTGCCTGGGCCGCTCGCCGGTCGTCGGGCGGCGGCGGCACCAGCTCGAACGGCTTGGTGCTCTGCTCGAGCCTGCGCGCGACGTTCTTCAGCAACGCATCGCCGACCGAGTGACCGAGGTTGTCGTTGATGCGCTTGAAGCGGTCGAGATCCAGGTACAGCAGCGCCATGCTGCGACCGGCTTCGCGGGCGGTGCGGGTCGCGCCGCCCGCCTCGCGCACGAATTGCTGGCGATTGGGCAGTCCGGTCAGGATGTCGTAGTAGGCGAGGTACTCGATACGGGCCTTCGCCTTTTGTCGCTCGGTGGTATCGCGGGTCACGATCAGCAGCGTGCCATCGGATTGCGGTCGCAGTCGTGCCTCGAACGATCGCTGCTCCTTGCCCCGTCCGACGCTAAATTCGTAGGTGCTCGGATCGCGGCCACTGGCGCCACTGGCGGCCTGCCGGGCGGCGCTCGCCACGCCCGCCGGCAGCACCTGTTCCAGCTGTTTGCCGACCAGACTGGCGCGATGGCTTTTGTCATCGCCGGTGATGTGCTGCAGCAGCACCCCATGCCGATCGACGATGAAAATCGTATCCGGCAGCGCCTGCAGCAATGCGCGGTTGTTGCGCTCGCTCGCCTGCAGCGCGCGCATATTGTCGCGGGCGCGAAGAATGAAGCCGATGCGATGCGCCAGTGTCGGCCACAGCACCGGCTTGTGTATGAAATCGGTGGCCCCGACCTGATAGGCCTGGGCGATCGATGCGGTGTCGTCGTGGCCAGTGACCATGACGATCGGAACATCGATCCCCGGGCTCATCAGGCGCAGGGTCGCGCATAGTTCGAAACCATTGCTGCCCGGCAATTCGACGTCCAGCAGCACCAGGTCGGGGACCCGGCTCTCGAACGAGGCGACGGCTTGCCTGCTGTTGCTGGCGGTGCGGGCGTCAAAACCGGCCTGCTGCAGCGTCTCGCTGGCCAGCAGCGTGAACGCGGGATCATCGTCGATGATCAGCACACAGCGCCGCGGGTCGCTCTGGAATTGCATGCGTTGCTCTTTGGCCTTTGCAGTCGACATGAAAAAGCGCGAACCCGATGTGGCCCATTCTTCTTATTTGACCTTAGCCGAGGCTAGCGTCGCGCTGCCGGCAGCAACCGCGCAGTTTCTTTAACGGAATATAAAAAGCGCGGCCGCAGCTGGAAAATCGCCAACCCGATCACAACTCGGACGCGTCACCGGAGCTCGCGCGACCCTCGGCAAGCGACAGGGTCGGACCTGCGATGCACTACAAATTTGTATCGTTATTGGACTATTAATCTAATTTATAGCAGATACTGTATCTATCAAGTTACAATAATCAGGATATGCGGGAACACGATGGCTAGCGCCGGATCCGGTCGATTCCCGCCACCAGGCTGTAGAAGCAACCCAGCAGCGGCAATGACAGATTAAGTTCGGCCGCCTTGCGCACCGCATAACCCAGGGTTTCTTCCACTTCCAGCGGCCGTCCGGCTTCCAGATCCTGCAGCGTTGACATGCGGTGCAATGGTGCGGCCGACTGCATCGCCAGTCCCGCTGCTTCCAGCAGCGCGATCGCGTTCGGTTCCGACTCGCGACAGAGACTCGCCACCGGCAGCACCGCCTGATCGGACAGCGGAACTTCGCAGGCGGCGGCCAGCCTGCCGACTTCGCGCACCACGCGTACCGCCACCCGCGCCGTTCCCGGATCGATCAGGTACTTCCAGGTCAACGCACGCGTGGTGACCGACAACGCCATCATCGCGGCCCAGGCCGCGAACTTCGACCATTCGAGACTGAGGATGTCCGGATCGGCGCGCGTGCGCACGCCGGCGGCATCGATCGCGGTGGCAATGTGGCGCGCCCGGGTGCTGTCGCTGCCGTCCAGTTCACCGACAAAAAGATTGTTATTGCGCGTGAACAGCACTTCACCGCTGCCGAGCATCTCGCCGCTGATATCGGCCAGGGAACCCAGCACGCGCTCGCGCCCGAAGGCGGCGGCCAGCAGGTCGTCCTTCATCATGCCGTTCTGAATCGAGAACGCGACGCCGATGTCGACGCCGCGCAGCGACGCGAGAATCGCCTCGGTAGCGTAGGTCTTGGTGGCCATGATCAGCGCTGCGGCGCCGTTCAATCGCGACGGCTCGGTCAGTGTCGGCACCGGCTGCGAGAACTCGACCAGGCCCTTGATGCACAGTCCCTGCTGCGCAATCTGCTGCGCGCGCCGCTCGCGCACCAGCATCAGCACCGAGTGGCCGGCACGCGCCAGGTGGGCACCGATGATGGAGCCGAGCGCACCGGCACCGGCAATGGCGAACTCGAGTTCAGGCATCGCACATCAGGCGCTGAGCAGCCGCAGCAGCTTCGCTCCGACGGGCACACCAAATCCCGAGCACGCGTCCCAGCCGACGCGTGCGGTGTATTCCCCGTTCAGGTCGTGATCGATGTCATTGTTGCCGACCGTGATGTCGCGGAAAGCGGCGGCGGCGCCCGAAGCATAGATCTGCGGATTGATCTGGCCGGCGGTTTTAGAGAATTCCTGCTGCAACTGCTGATTGATCAGCACCAGTAGGCCCGCGGTCAGGGGCGCCACGGCGCTGGTGCCGCCGATGACCTGCCACGTGCCGTCGAGATAGATCTGGTAACCGGTATTCGGGTCGGCATCGGCGGCCAGGTCCGGCAGGCCGCGGCCCTTGAAATTGGTCGGCGACAGCGGCACGGAAACCGAGCTCTCATATGACGGGAGGGCGAAATAATCGCTGACACCGCCGCCGGTGGCGCCGCCACTCGGCCCGTCGTTCCAGACCGTTTCGGCACTGATCTTGCCGCCCGCGGCCACCAGCGTGGTACCGCCGCAGGCCAGGGCATAGGGACTGGAGGCCGGAAAATCCGCGTGCGGCTTGCCGTCCCAATCGCTGCCCATATCGGCCGAGCCGTTGTCGCCGGCGGCGACGCACACCGTGACACCCATGGCGGCGGCTTCCTGCAACGCCTCGTTCAGACCGTCGAGAAACTGCGGGGCCAGCTGGCCGTCCGGATCCTCCGGGCCGCCCCAGCTGATTGACACCACCGAGGGTTTGCGCACGCTGTCATGCACCGCGGCGTTGACGGCGTCGATGAAACCGCTGCTGGTATTGGGTGCGAAGTACACCGCGACGCTGGCTCCCGGCGCAATCGACCCGGCGACCTCGATGTCGAGCGTCACCTCGGCGTCGGCCGGGGAATTACCCGGCAGGTTGGCACCGCCATCGACACCGACCGCGGTGACCGGCGGCATGGGAATGTCGAGCTTCTTGAAGAATGCCTGCAGATCGGAAGTCTGGTAGCCGGCGCCGGTGGGCTGGCCGCTGCTATTGGCGTCGTTCAGCTCGATGATCGCCACGCATTGCCCGGCGCCGGTGAGGGTAGTGGGAAAGTTATACAGCGCAGCGAGCTGCGGCGGTGTAAAGCTCACGGCTCCGACGCGACCGGTGGCACCGGCAGCGGCCTTACGTCGAACGCGAAAATGCGCTCGCGCCACCGGGCGGTTATCCAGTCCGTGAACCCCGACGATGATCCCCTGCAGATGCCTGGGGATGCGGATCTCGCCGCTGCGGGTGCGATAGGTGCCGTGCCTGAATGTGCCGCGGGCGAACCTGGCGCGCCGCAGCTTCACGCCGAAGGCGATGCTGAACTGCGCCACCGTGCCTTCCAGGCGCAGGCTGCGCGCCGCCATATCGACCCGCACCACAGTCAACCCGTGCTGATGCGCGAAGGCTTCCACTTGCGCGACATCGGCGACATCAGCGCCGTAGCGCCCAAGAAATTCTTCGCGTGACAAATACTGGCGCCGCCTCGAACCCTGTAACCCCAATGCCGCCACGTGTTCGCTTAAGGAAGGCGCGGTGCGCGGCGCGCGCACGCGCACCGTCACCTGCAGGCGCTCTTGCGGCGGTGCCGCATTAAGCAGCTTGCAGCCGCGCGGCCGCGCCCTGGCACTGCCGGCAAGAATGACGCTATCGGCCGCCGTTTTTTTCATCTACACATGATGGCACTGTAGCCGCCGGTTTTCCCCTGTCGCCGGATGCCTACGCACCGGGTGCCCGGGTCCGGTCAACGCCATCCGGGTTCAATCGTTATAGTGCGTTATCGGTTTGGAATCACCGAGGCATCGTGCCGGGAGAGGTTTCATGTCACAGACCACCGCGTTGAACAGGTCGCCGGCGCTGCCGGCTCGAGCCCTGCGGCCGTGGGTGCTGCTCGCCGTCGTTGCCGGGCTCAGCAGCTGCGGCGGCGATGACTACTGCGGCAACTGCTACTTTCCGCCGCCCAACTACACGCCGTATCAGGTCTCCTACGGGCTGGTGGCCGGCAATTTCACCGGCAACGGTTTCACCTCGATCGTAGAGACCAATACCCTCAAGAACGGCTCTGCGCCTTTCCCTGGGAACCTTGCGGCCTATCTGTCCACCGGCGCCGGCGCCTACGCGGAGCCGGTGCTTACCAGTGCCGGCGACAACCCGCTTTATCTGGCCTCAGCCAGCATCTACGGCGATGCCCTGCCCGATATCGTCTCGGCAAGCTTCGAGGACGGTACGCTGTCGGTGTTCTTCAACCAGGTGGCGAACCCGGGCACCTTCAACGCACCGCTGGTGCTGTCCTCGCCCGGCGCCTCGCAGGTTGCCATCGGGGACATGAACGGCGACGGCATGCTCGACCTCATATCGGCTGATTACAACGTCTCACTATTCCTACAGACTTCGCCCGGCACCTTCGCCAGTCCGATCGCGCTGTATCCTGGCGGCGCCAACTGGGTCGCGGTCGGCGATCTCAACGATGACGGCATGCCCGATGTGGCGCTGACCGACAACAACGGTGTCGAGCTGCTGTTTCACACCGGAGTGGCCGCGGCGACGACTTATGCCGCGCCGGTCACCGTCTATGCCGAGCCCACCACCTCTATTCCGGGTGCCAACCTGATCGCGATCTCCGATCTCACCAACAACGGCCTGAACGACCTGGTGATCACCGATCCGGGCCCGCCCGGCGGTGCCTCGCCGACCGTGCAGGTGCTGCTGCAGGATCCGGCAAATCACGGCGGATTCCTCGCACCGGTGAGTTACCCGACGGTGGCCGGCAGTCAGGCCACTTCGATCGTCGTGACCGACGTCAACGGCGACGGACTGCCGGATATCGTCATCGGCGGCACCAGTGCCGTCAGCGTGCTGCTGCAGAATGCCGCGGCCCCGGGCACCTTCCTCGCGGCGACCAACTACACGGTCTCATACGCCAACCAGATCGCGGTTGCCGACGTCAACGGCGATGGCCTGGTCGACATCATCGTCGGAACCGGGCCGACGCAGCCGGTGATCGGCGGCGTGATCAGCAACCATCCGGGCGTGCTGCTGCAGGTTGCCGGTGCCCCAGGCACCTTCAGTGCAGTGCAGGATCTGATCTACGCAAATTGACATTGCGGCGCGGCCGGGAGGATAAGTAGTCCTCCCGGCCGTCGTGGCCGTTCGCCGCCCGCAGTTGACCGCCTCATAGCCCGTTCTGAGCGGCCGTTGCCTCCGACGCAAGCTCTCGCAAGGACGGTCATGGCCATCGATTCCATTCCTGTGCGGCCGCCCAAGGCGCCGTGGAAGCTGGCGATCGAGAAATACCAGCAGCCATCCAGCTGGCGCGCTGTGTGGCAACTGCTCAACACCTTCGTGCCATATGCGCTGCTGTGGTACCTGATGCATCTGAGCGTAGCGGTGTCGTGGTGGCTGACGCTGCCGCTGGCGGTGCTGGCCGGGGCGCTGCTGATGCGCATATTCATTATTTTTCACGACTGCGGGCACGGTTCATATTTCAAATCAGGCTGGGCCAACGACACGCTGGGCTTCATCGCCGGCGTGCTGACCTTCACCCCCTACTATCAATGGCGCTGGGAACACGCGGTTCACCACGGCAGCGCCGGCCAGCTGGATCATCGCGGCACCGGCGATGTGTGGACCATGACGGTGCAGGAATACCTCGAGTCGTCGCGCTGGCGGCGTTTCGCGTACCAGCTGGCGCGCAATCCGTTCATATTGTTCGTGATCGCGCCGCTCTACATGTTCGTGATCGAGCAGCGCGTGCCCTGCGCCCGCGCAAACCGGCGCGAACGCGAGTCGGTATGGTGGATGAATCTGGCGCTGCTGTGCATGGCGGTCGCGATGAGCTGGATGCTCGGCGTCGCGCAGTACCTGCTGATCCAGCTGATGGTGATGGCGGTGGCAGGGGCGGGCGGCGTGTGGCTGTTCTACATGCAGCATCAGTTCGAAGCCGCGTACTGGGAGCGCGGCGCCGACTGGGATTACGCGACGGCAGCGCTGCAGGGCAGTTCGTTCTACCGGCTGCCGAAGATTCTGCAGTGGTTCTCTGGCAATATCGGCTTTCACCACATCCATCACCTGAGCCCACGCGTTCCCAATTACAATCTGCAGCGCTGTCACGAGGCCGAGCCGCTGTTCCGGCAGGTGCAGCCGATGACGCTATTTTCCAGCCTGAAATCCCTGACCTTGCGGCTATGGGACGAGAAATCCCGGCGCCTGGTCGGCTATCGACGCATGCGCCAGGTGCGGCAGCAGCAAAAAGACCAATTCGCGGCTCGCCATGAGCCACCGGACGGATCATGATTCTAACCGCCATGGAAAATCGAATGAATGTCAGGACCACCGACACCACGATGGCCGTGTTTCTCGATCTGGAGAACATCGCCCTCGGGGCGCGCGACGCCAGCTACCCCAGCTTCGACGTGCAGAAAGTGCTCGAGCGGCTGCTGCTCAAGGGCCACATCGTGGTGAAAAAGGCGTACTGCGATTTTGATCGCTACAAGGAGTTCAAACGCGGACTGCACGAGGCCGCATTCGAGCTGATCGAGATCCCGCACGTGCGCCAGTCGGGCAAGAACTCGGCCGACATCCGCATGGTCGTCGATGCGCTCGACCTGTGCTACACCAAGGGCCATGTCGACACTTTCGTCATCATCAGCGGCGACTCGGATTTTTCCCCGCTGGTCAGCAAACTGCGTGAAAACGACAAGACCGTGATCGGCGTGGGGGTCAAGAACTCGACTTCGGACCTGTTCATCAACAACTGTGATGAATTCATCTATTACGACGACCTGGTACGCAAGGAGCCGTCGAAGGCGCGCCGGCGAACAACGGCCACAGCCGCGGCCAGCCCGGCGACCAATGGTGAAAAGAACGCTGACAACAAGGGTCCCGACCGCACCGAGGCACTGGACCTGGTGGTCGAGACCTTCGAAGCGGTGGCTGAGGAACGCGGCGAGAACGAGCCGATCTGGGGCTCGATGATCAAGCAGGCCATCAAGCGGCGGCACCCGGGCTTCAACGAACGCGCGCATGGCTTTCGTTCGTTCAACGATCTGCTGGCCGAGGCGCAAAAGCGCGGCTTCCTCGAATTGCAGCCCGATGAAAAATCCGGCGGCTACACGGTGCGTGCCGTGGACCGTCCGACGCCGCGCGCCAGCTGAAGCGCGACCATGATCTACCTGTTCCATTCTCTGGATGAACTGCTGAAGGAACAGGACAAGCTGTCGACCATGCTCGGCAACGTGGTAGACAAGGCTGGCCGATCGGAGCGCCGGCCCGCCGGGCTGATCAGTTATTCGCTGATCAGTTATTCACGGAAGTCCAATCAGGCGGCGGATCCGGGCTCTTTCCCGCCTTGACGATTTGGGCAAGCGCAACATCCTGCTCGCGCCGATTCTGCTCGCACAGCGACAGGAATTCTTGTGCCCATCGCGCGCCAAACCATGATTTGAGCTCGAGCTGACCGCTTGCGTGCATCCGGTATCCTGCGACGCGCGTCTCCTCTTGTGCAGCCTTCCACTCCGGAGAATCGGCGGGCCACGCGCGACGCGCGATCGCCAGCCCAATCATCTCAGTGATGAAAGTATCTCCCTGCTCGAAGGCCGATGCGACTCGCCGACAGTCCTGGAGCACTTCATCGTTATTGAGTCGTTCGCCCTTGCAGAGACTCAAAGTGGGCATGTAGGCCGGAAGTGCTCGCGCGCCGACTGCCCCGATGACATCGCCCAAGGCCTGGGCCAGGGGAAGCTGGTGTGTATCGGCGAGCGCACGGGTCAGGTGCACGATGAGCGTCGTCCAGTAGACATCGACACGTTCGGTCCGAGCCAGCGCCGACAGTGCGGCGATCTTCGCTGCCTCATCGTCGGCTGCATTGGCACGATCCACGGCGTTCAACCATCCGGCGCCGTCACTTCCGGTTCGGGGTCGCAGGCGGGAATTCTCCTGCAAATCTGGATGCTCAGCCACGCCAGATCGGCGCGCTCGGGCTCCAGCTGCGTGAGCGCCTGGTTGAAGTGGCGTTGTTGCGTTCGAGCAGTAGTGCATGCCTGAAGAAGGAGCGTCAGAAGAAGGATCAGAACGCAGGAGCGTATTTCGGTCAAATCATCTTCCTGGCTCAACGCCTGCCCGGCATCGGCGCCGCGTCAGTGCTTGGGCTTGCGAAACCTGAGCACAAAATTGTCGGCTTCGCCGATCGCGATATAGCGCTCACGATCCTTGTCGCCCTGCGACAGCGTCGGCGGCAGCGTCCAGACGCCGTCCACCCAGTCCTTGGTGTCGCGCGGATTGGCCAGCATCTCGGACGAGCCGATCAGCTCGAATCCGACCTGCTGCGCGAGTGCGATCGTGTAATCCTGGCGCACATAGCCGTTCTCTGCCTTCGGATCCTGCGGCCGATCATTGCGGCCGCGATGCTCCTCGATGCCGAATATCCCGCCCGGCTTGAGCGCGCGATAGCAGGCCGCCAGGGCTTCGCGCGCATAGCCGGCGTCCATCCAGTTGTGCAGGTTGCGAAACGTCAGCACCAGATCGGCAGAGCCGGGCGGGGCGATATCGAACTCACCCGGGCCGAGCGTCGTTTGGATGATGGTGCCATAGCGTGCCGGCTGGCCGGTGAAGCGCTTGCGCCACCGCGCCACCCCGGCGTCCTCGTCGGCATCGACGCCGGCCTTCGACAGCGCGACGTAATAGTGACCATGGGGCGCCAGATACGGGCCCAGGATGTCGGTCCAGTAGCCGCCGCCGGGCCACAGTTCGACCACGGTCTGGGATTGCGCCAGGCCGAGGAACGTCAGCTCCTCGACCGGATGTCGCGCCGGATCGCGCGCCACCGCCGTTGGCTGCCTGTCGGGGCTGGCAACCGCTGCCGTCAGGGCGGGATCGACATGTGCCGGGGCGCTCGACGTGCTCGGCGCGCCCGGGGCGCTGGCGCAAGCTGCCAATATGACAATCGTTGCAGCGAGCAGCGTCGCGGCGCGCGGTGAAGTCAGCGGTAAGGGGTTTCGCATTGGCGGCACCTTGAGTGGAGTTTCCATCGCTGCAGTATCCCAAATTCCCGATATCGGCGGCATGCTTTCCAGATGTGGTGGCGCGGAACCGTAACAACGCGATAAGTTTACGCGCTGCCGCTGGCTGCTCGACGGCGTCACCACTCGCTAGCAGGGGAAGTACACCGTGCAGAAGGTTCCACCCGGCGTCGGTCCGCGCCATCCGCAAGTCGTAGTCCTGGTGGGCGCCACCGGTGACCTTTCGCGCCGCAAACTTTTGCCGGGACTGTTTCATCTGGCGGCTGCCGGATTCATCCCCGGCTGCCGCATCATCGGCGTCTCGCTCGACGAACTCGATCGCGACGGCTTTCGTGACTTCGTCCGCAAGGCACTCGACGAGTTCTCGACCCGCAAGGTGGCCGACGACGCCTGGCATACCTTTGCACAGAACCTCGACTACGTGCCGCTGGCCGCGGGCGCTGCGGCACTCCGGGCCGCGGTTGATCAGGCGGAGCAGAGCTTCTCCGGTGAAAGCCGCCGGCTGCACTACATGAGCGTGCCGCCGAACGCGGCCCTGTCCGCGGTTCGCGTGCTGGGAGACGCAGGTCTGGTCGAGCGTTCCCGCATCATCATGGAAAAGCCCTTCGGCACCGACCTCGCAAGTGCCGTGTCGCTCAACGCCAGGCTGCACGAGGTATTCGACGAGGAGCAGATCTTCCGCATCGATCACTTCCTCGGCAAGGAGGCGGCGCAGAACATCCTCGCGTTCCGCTTTGCCAACGGGCTGTTCGAACCGATATGGAATCGCAACTTCATCGATCACGTGCAGATCGACGTACCCGAGACGCTGGCGCTTGGCAAACGCGCGGCATTCTACGAAGCGACCGGCGCGTTTCGCGACATGGTGGTGACGCACCTGTTCCAGATCCTCGGCTTCATGGCGATGGAGCCGCCGACGGCGCTGGAACCGGCACCGATCAGCGAGGAAAAAAACAAGGTGTTTCGCAGCATGCTGGCGATCAGGCCGAGCGACGTCGTGCGCGGACAGTACACCGGATACCGCAGCGAACCAGGCATCGCTCCGGAGTCGGACACCGAGACCTTCATCGCCTTGAAATGCTCGATCGACAACTGGCGCTGGGCCGGCGTGCCATTCTTCCTTCGCACCGGCAAGCGTATGGCCGAGGGACAGCGCATTATTTCCATCGCTTTTCGCGAGCCGCCGAAGAGCATGTTCCCGGCCGGTTCGGGTGTCGGGGCGCAGG
Organism: Gammaproteobacteria bacterium; assembly: GCA_003132025.1. Lineage (GTDB taxonomy): Bacteria > Pseudomonadota > Gammaproteobacteria > Steroidobacterales > Steroidobacteraceae > FEN-1191. The sequence goes on along the minus strand of PKWJ01000030.1, from coordinate 66,049 downwards.
GACCTGACCATCTGACTTTCGACCTGGCGGACGCCTCGAAGATGTCGCTGTCGTTTTACGGCAAGCGGCCCGGGCCGGGCATGCGTCTGGACAAGCTGAGCCTGCAGTTCGCCATGCACGACACCGGCCTGATCGGCGATGTGCTCGAAGCCTACGAGCGCCTGATTCTCGACGCCATGCGCGGCGATCACACGCTGTTCACCACCGCCGAGGGCATCGAGCGGCTGTGGGAAGTATCGACGCCATTGCTGGAAGCCCCGCCCGCGGTTCGCCCCTATGCTCCTGGGTCATGGGGGCCGAACGCGATCCACCAGCTGGTCGCGCCGCACGCGTGGCGCCTGCCGTTCGAACGCGTGTGGCGCGACCCCAATCGCGTAGGCAGTTGAGGAGTATCTGATGAGCGATGAAATTGTTTTCTACCACAATCCCTTGTCACGTGCCCGCGTGGTGCACTGGATGCTGGAGGAAGTCGGTGCGCCGTATCGCATCGAATCGGTCGACCTGCAGAAGGGTGAACAGAAACAGCCGCCGTTCCTGGCGGTGAATCCCATGGGCAAGCTGCCCACGATCGTGCATCGGGGCACGGTCATTACCGAAACCGGCGCCATCTGCACCTATCTGGCCGACGCATTCCCGGCGGCGGGACTGGCGCCACGCCTGGACGAGCCGGCACGCGGCAGCTACCTGCGCTGGATGTTTTTTGGTGCCGGGTGTCTCGATTCCGCGCTGATCGATCGCATGCTGGCGCGCCCGGCACCGGACCGAACCTCGGCTCTGGGTTACGGTCGCTATGAAGACGTCATGGAGACACTGGAGACGGCGATCACTCCCGGTCCTTACATATTGCATGACCGCTTCAGTGCCGCCGACGTCTACATTGGCGCGCAGATCGGCTTTGGCATGCGGACCAAGAGCATCGACCCGCGCCCGGCCTTTCAGGCCTACCTCGGCCGGCTGCTGCAGCGTCCCGCGTACCAGCGCTTCGAGGAGCACAGCGGCAAGCTGCTGGCACAATTGAATGCAGCGGTTTGAATCGCGCCGGCGGATGGGCGCAATATAGCCGTCATGAAACCTGCTGCCCGCCATCGCCTGTCAACGGCGCTGACCGTGTGCGCTGCCCTGTGCGCCGCCAGTGGCGGCGCGTTTGCAGCGGACACCAGCGCGCCCGAGGGCATCTGGAAAGCAGTGGTGCCGCCGAAGGCGATGCACGGTGAATTTGCCAATGAGGATCCGGTGGGACTGGCGGCCGGCAAGCACATCAAGACCGACTGCTCGATGAACTGGGTCAGCGGCGACGACGGCAAGCTGTATTGCTTCACCACCGGAACCTCGCTGCTGTTTTTCGAAGAGGCGCCGCAGGCGTACATCCGGGCCGCCCGCAAGTTCTACGAATTCGATCGCCCTAAAGCCCGCTGAGCGGGTTTGCCATCGAATGCGCTGGGAGGACAACCGCGAGAGCGATAACGTCGAGGATCGGCGTGACGATTCCGGCGGCGGCGGCATGGGCTTCGGCGGCATCCACCTCGGCCTGGGCGGCATCATCCTCGTGCTCGTGGGCAGCTGGGTGTTCGGTGTCAACCCGATGGCGGTACTTGGGCTGCTGAGCGGCGGCGGCAGCGTCACGGCACCCGCGCCGAGCCAGCCGGCCCGCCAGCCGCCGGCCAACGACCAGCTGGCACGCTTCGTATCGACGATACTCGCCAGCACCGAAGACGTATGGGGCGACATCTTCGCGCAGTCCGGCCGTACCTATGAGCGGCCGCGGCTGGTGCTGTTTCGCGGCGCCATACCGACCGCCTGCGGTACCGGCCAGAGCGCGATGGGCCCGTTCTACTGTCCCCAGGATCGCAAGGTCTACATCGATCTTGGCTTCTACCAGACGCTGCGCAACCAGCTCGGCTCGCCGGGCGACTTCGCACAGGCCTACGTGATCGCCCACGAGGTCGGCCATCACGTGCAGAATCTGCTGGGCACGACCGCGAAGGTCGATGCGCTGCGCGCGCGCGAGAGCAGAGCGCAGGCCAACGCGACATCGGTGCGGGTCGAACTGCAGGCCGACTGCTTCGCGGGCGTGTGGGCGTTTCATTCGCAGGCCGAAAAACACTGGCTCGAGCAGGGCGATATCGAATCGGCACTCAACGCCGCCTCGCACATCGGCGACGACGCGCTGCAACGACAGGAACAGGGCCGCGTGGTACCGGAAACGTTTACCCATGGCACCAGCGCGCAGCGCGTCGGCTGGTTCAAGCGCGGCCTCGCCAACGGCCGCGTCGCGGACTGCGACACTTTCGACCGCGCTACACCGTGAGCGCGCGTGCATGTGCCTGATCCTTATTGCGTGGCGTGTACATCCGGAATATCCGTTCCTGCTGGCGGCCAACCGTGACGAATACCATGCCCGAGCCGCAGCTCCTGCCGCCTGGTGGACCGAGCCGCGCATCCTGGCCGGCCGGGATCTTGCGGCCGGCGGTACCTGGCTGGGCGTCGCGCGCGACGGGCGCTTTGCGGCGCTCACCAACTTCCGCGACCCGACGCGTCCGCAGCGCGAGGCTCCGAGTCGCGGCGAGCTGGTGCCGGCCACACTGGCAGTAAAGCTCCCGGCGCAGCAGCGGTTGCAGCAGCTGCGTGCCAGCGCCGCCAACTACAACGGTTTCAACCTGATCTTCAGCGACGGCGAACAGCTGGCGGTGTTCGAGAGCGTGGCCGGCGAAGGCCGGTTGCTGGATCCGGGCGTCTATGGCCTGTCGAATCACCTGCTGGATACGCCCTGGCCCAAGGTGCAGAACGCCAAATCGGCGCTCAGCGCCGCGCTCGCGGGCCTGCCGGACCAGCAGCCATTGTTCGATCTGTTGCGCGATGAACGCCAGGCCGACGACGCGCTGCTGCCGCGCACCGGTGTGAGCCTGCCGTGGGAACGATTGTTGTCGAGCGCCTTCATTCGCGCGCCCGGATACGGCACGCGCTGTTCGAGCATCGTGTCGATGGACCGGCACGGCCGCGTGCGCTTTTGCGAATGGAGCTGGGATGAAGCCGGCCACGCCGCGGGCAAGGTCGAGTATTCGTTCGAGCGCCGCCGCGCCCGGCGTCCAGTCAGCTCGAAGTCTTAAGGCGCGCCAGGCTGCAGATTCCGGCCAGCACCGCCAGGCCCGCGGCCAGCAGCGCGGGCACCGGCCCGGTGCCGACACCGACCGACAGCAGTGCCGCCAGCAGTGTTGCCCCAAGCGTCTGGCCGGTGAGTCGCGTGGTGGAAATCAGGCCTCCGGCCGATGCGGCGCGCTCATGCGGCGCGGCATGGATGATCACGCGCGCGTTCGGCGCCACGAACAGTCCGAAGCCGGCGCCCGACAGCGCCATGCGCCACACCAGATCGAAGTGCGACACATGAGTGGGCAGGAAAGCCAGCGTCAGCAGTCCGATGGTCGCGATCGTCATGCCGAGGCCGCCCAATATCCCGGCCGGAAAGCGGTCCGACAGCATGCCGGCGGTCGGCCCGATCAGCAGGATCGCCAGCGGCCACGGCGTGAGCATCGCGCCAACCTCGCCCGGCAGGAAGCCGTAGTGCTGCTGCAGCCGGAACGGCAGCGACACCATCACGGTCATCGACGCGATGAATACCAGCAGGCCGCCGAGCGCCGACCAGGCCACCACCGGCCGCATCAGCAGGTCGACCGGCAGGATTGGAATCCTCGACGTCAGCTCGCGCCGCACGAACACGACCGCGATCAGCGCGCCGGCGCCGACCATCGCGGCGGCGATCAGCGGCGAGCCGCCATGCACGGCGCTCTCCAGCCCCGAGATGATCAGGCCGAAAGTGAGCGCGCACAGCAGTGCGGCGCGCACGTCGTAAGGATCGTCGCGCGGTAGCGGCTCTGGCAGCGAGCGAGCGCCCAGCAGCAGCGACAGCAGCGCCAATGGCGACGCTGCAGCGAAGATCCACGGCCAGCTCGCCACCGAAAGCACCAGTCCGCCCAGCGTCGGGGCGATCGCGATCGAACTCGACACCACGACGTTGCCGATTCCCAGCCCGCGGCCGAGCTGGCGCGCCGGATAGGTCGAGCGGATCAGCGCGCTCGACACGCTGAGCGCCGCGGCCGCGCCCAGCGCCTGGATCGAACGCGCCAGCAGCAGCAACGGCAGCGTGCGCGCAAAGAAACACAGCACGGTCGCCACCAGGAACGCCAGCTGGCCATACTGATACAGGCGTCGCAGCCCGATGCGAGTGCCGAGCGCGGAGAACGGCAGCAGCGTCATCACCAGCACCAGCTGATAGACGGTGACCACCGAAACGGCCGCGGAAGGACGCACGTCCAGGTCGTGCGCCAGGGTCGGCAGCGCAACCGTCACCACCGAGCCATCGATTACCGCCAGCGCGGTGCCGCAACATATCGCGAGGATCGCCAGGTAGCGGCGCGGAGTGGGCAGGCCATCCATCGGATCGGGTTGGAATTAAGGATTGTTGTAGGACATTGAAACCCCAGCGAGCTTAGCAAATAGCCGGCAGCAACAGCGACCGCAGCGGCTGTGATTAGGAGTAAACTCAAACACCGCGATCGCCGGAGGCATAAATTCCGTGTTGCTCCAGACTTCAGTGGTAATACTGCTCGGCGCGAGCATCTTTCTTTGGTGGCGGCAACATAGCGCGCGCCAGCAAAATATCGAGTTGCGTGCCGAGGTGCAGAAGCTGCGCGGTCGCCCGCGAACTCGCAAGCCCTAAGCTGCCCGTCGATGGTTGCCGATCGCTGATGCGGCGCTTACGGATCGTCCATCGCACGCGTTACGAATTTTCCGAATCGGTGCGGCTAGGTCCGCACCGGCTGCTGCTGCGCCCGCGCGAGGGCCACGAACTTCATATCGAGTCCTCGCTGCTCGAGACCTCGCCCATCGCGAAGGTGCACTGGCTGCGCGACATCTACGACAATTCGGTAGCGATTGCGAGCTTCGAACAGCCCGCCGCGCAGCTCATCATCGACAGCGAGGTCGTGGTACAGCACTTCGACGAAGCGCCGCTGGATTTCGTGGTGGCGGACGAGGCGGTGAATTATCCGTTCCGCTACGATCTCGACACCGCCGCGGTGCTGCGGCCGTACCTGGTCGATGTGCAGGCGCCGGTCGAGCAGGAGGCGTTGCGCAGCTGGCTCAGCCAGCGCTGGCAGTTCGGTGAACAGGTGCAGACCTACGTGCTGCTGAGGCGCCTGTGCGTCGACATCAAGGAGACGCTGCAGTATCAGGCGCGCGAATATCCGGGCGTACAGAGCGCCGCCGAGACGCTGGCGCGCGGCGCCGGCTCCTGCCGCGACTTTGCCAGCCTGTTCATGTTCGCTGCGCGCTGTCTGGGGCTAGCGGCGCGTTTTGTCAGCGGATATCTCGATGCGCCGCATACCGGCAGCGGCGCGACCCATGCCTGGGCCGAGGTCTATCTTCCCGGCGCTGGCTGGAAGGGATTCGATCCCACGCTCGGGGAGATGGTGGGCAGCAAGCACATCGCCGTGGCCGTGGCACGCCGGCCCGACGTCGTATCACCGGTCGCGGGTACGTTCTTCGGCCAGCCCGGCGCAAGTCTGTTCGTGGACGTCGCCGTGACCGCGCTCGACAACTGAATGCCTACCAGACGCTGACGCGCTTGTCCGGAGCAAGGTACATGCCGTCGCCCGGCTTCACGTCAAAGGCGTCGTAGAACGCCTGCTGGTTCGTCAACGGTATGCTGCCGCGATACATCTCCGGTGAATGCGGATCGGTCTTGAGCTCGGCAATGGTTTCGCCGTCACGGGTCAATCCGCGCCACACCTGCGCCCACCCCATAAAAAAGCGCTGATCACCGGTGAGGCCATCGATCACCGGCGCCGGCGCGCCGCCCAGTGAAATCCGGTAGGCCTTGTAGGCGATCGCCAGTCCGGAGTTGTCGGCGATGTTCTCGCCCAGGGTCAATTCTCCATTGACGTGATAGCCGGGCACCGGCTCGCGCGCGCCGTACTGCTGCACCAGCGCGTACGTCCTGGCTCTGAATTTTTCGAAGTCGGCCGGGGTGAACCATCCGGGCCTGCCGAGCAGGTTGCCGTTGCCGTCGTACTGGCTGCCCTCGTCGTCAAAGCCGTGGCTGATCTCATGGCCGATGATGGCGCCGATGCTGCCGTAGTTCACCGCGTCGTCCGCCCTGGGATTGAACATCGGCGGCTGCAGTAAGGCGGCCGGGAATACGATTTCGTTCATCTCCGCGTTGTAGTAGGCATCGACTGTCTGCGGCGTCATGAACCACTCGCTGCGATCGACCGGATTGCCCAGCTTGTTAAGGTTGCGCTGGTAGTCGAACCCCCTGGCCCGCAGCACATTGCCCACCAGATCGTCCTTGCTGATCTGCAGCGCACTGTAGTCGCGCCACACCGTGGGATAGCCGATCTTGGGCGTGAACATGGCGAGCTTCGCCAACGCCTTCTGCCTGGTTTCCGGGCCCATCCAGTCGAGCGTCTCGAGATCGGCCCGGTAGGCGGCAAGCAGGTTGTGCACCAGCTGGTCGATGCGCGCCTTGGACTCGGGCGGGAAATACTGCGCGCTGTAGATGCGGCCCAGGGCTTGTCCGATCGACTCTCCGAGTAGATCGATGCCGCGCTTCCAGCGCGGCGTGATCTGCGGCATCCCGCGCAGCGACGCGCCGTAGAATGAGAAGCGCTGGTCGACGAAACGCTTGCTCAGGTAGGGCGAAAATTCGTTCAGCAGGTGCCAGCGAAAATAAGTTTTCCACACCGACAGCGGCGTGACCGCCAGCAGGGTGCTGAAACCGCTCAGGTAACTGGGCTGGCCGATCACCAGGTAATCGGTGCGGCCTGCCACTCCCGCGGCGCGCAGATACGCCTGCCAGTCATAGCCCGGCGCCAGATGCGATAGTTTATCGAACGCGACCTTGTTGTAAGTCTTCACCGGATTGCGGTTCTGGACCTGGGTCCACTGTTCCCGCGCGAGCGCCGTCTCGAGCTGGACGACCTGCCTGGCGTGCAGCCATGCCTGGTCATCACCGGCCAGGCGCAGCATCTTCCCGACATGCAGCGCGTACAGCAGGCGCGACTGTTGCAGCTGCCGGTCGTTCAGCAGGTAGTAGTCGCGGTCCGGCAGCCCTAACCCGTCCTGGCGCAGGTCGAACACATATCTGGTCGAGTCCTTGGCATCCTGATGCACGCTCGGCGAGTACGGGGCGGGCACGCCGATCCGGTTGAAGTGCGCGATCAGCGAGGCAATCTGCTGCTTGCTGTGCAGCGCGTCCACGCGCGCGAACTCCGCGGCCAGCGGCGTGAGACCCAGCTGCTCGAGCGCCGCCTCATTCATGAAGCTCGCGTACAGGTCAGCGATCTTCTGCTGATCGGGATCCGGGCGCTCGGCGTCAGGGTGGTCGGCCGATTGCAGCAGCGCCTCGACGATGCCGCGCAATTGCGCCAGCGAGTCGTCAGCCAGCTGGAACCAGGAGTCATAGGCGCTCCTGTCGGGGGGAATCTGCGTCGTCGCGAGCCACTTGCCGTTGACGTGCCGGTAGAAATCGTCCTGGATGCGAACGCTGTCGTCCGCGTTCTGCAGATCAATGCCGGAAATCAGGGCCGCATCGTCGGGCGCTGCGGTTGCCGCAGCGCCCATGTAAAGGCCCAGCCACAGGGCTGCAGTCACGACGCGATGCATGCTTACCATCGGCAAAAACCCACCGCGATGCACTTTATCGACGCACCGATCATACGCCGGTGAGTGCCGCCGCCGTGCCAGCGGGTTGCGCTTGAGAAAACCCCAGCTCAGCATGACGCCAAGTCCAACCGACCAGACGGCACACTACGCATGGCACTCGCACGATACTTTGACGACTTTGTTGTCGGCCAGGTCTTTCACTCGGCCGAATATCAGGTCACCGAAGATGAGATCGTCAACTTCGCTCGCCAATACGATCCACAGCCGATGCACACCGACCTGGAATTCGCGCGGCGAACAAAGTTCGGCGGCCTCATCGCGAGCGGCTTTCACACCGCGGCCATCGTGATGCGTCTGTTTGCTACCAGCGACGCATCGACAGCGCAGGGATCGGTCGGCATCGGCATCGATCGTCTGCGTTGGCGCGCGCCGGTGCGCTCCGGGGACCGGTTGCGCGCAGCTTTCACGATCGAAAGCCTCGCGCCCAGTAGTCGGCGGCCGGGCTGGGGCACCGTGGGCACGCACGCGCAGGTCCACAATCAGGACAACGTCGAAGTCTACGACGCACTCATGTTGGCGCTGGTGCCGGGGCGGGAGCGGAACTAGCCGGGATCGCGGCGACCGCGGGGGCCGCGCGACACGCGCCGCTCCCCGGTCGCATCGGGCTTCCAGCTTTCGGTCGGCGCATCCGCGCGCCGCGGGCCGGCGCGCCGGTCGGCGTAGTGGCGGTACATGCATTGGCAGGTGACCGACATGGTGCAGCCCTTCAGCGGCAGCGCCGGCGCATCGCGCGCCAACAGACGCTTGTCGCGCATCGCCACGGCTCTGGCGCAAGTCTCGCCGTGCGTGGCGATCCTGACGGCGCTCCACGGTTCTATTCGCAGCGGGTAGGTTCGCTTTGCCATGGCATTTGCGTTGTATCTCCCGACTGACCCATTTTAGGGCGGTTGCAAGCTAAGCTTTTGCACACTCCGTCACGCCGGCAATAAAAATGATCGATGCCGGCCGCTGCGATCGCGGATCCAGCGGCTCGCGCAACTCCAGCAACTTCAGTCCATGGCGTCGAAACAGCGCCAGCCAGCTGCCCAGCGTGCGGAAATACCACGGCGCGGGATGAGTAAAATCGCAGCTGAACCCGGCCCAGGATCCTTCCCGCCAGCCGTCGCGGTACGGCGCCTCGCCGCAGGCCACCACCGGATGCAGGGTTTGAATAATGAATGCTCCGCCGGTGTTCAGCAGCGCTGCTATCGCGGCGAATATCGTTTCCACCGATTCCTTTCCCAGCAGCGAGAAATTGCACACCGCGACGTCGGCTGTGAACCCGAGTGTCCCGGCGGCGGCCTGATCGTAGGAAGCGACGCGAAACTCGCCGCCGCCGCCCGCTAGCGCCTGTGCGATCAGGCCGGGAACGACATCGATGCCGAGCAGAACGATGCCGCTCGCCGCTAGCGCGCGAGCAAGCCAGCCCTCGCCGCAGCCGATGTCGAGTACTGAGCGCGGCGATCGGCTGCGCACCGCGTCGACGATCGCCTGATCGGTGACCAGCGTGCGGCTGTCGATGCGGCGCTCGCGCACCGCAGCGGTCCAGGCCTGTGCGTTGCTGCGCCAGCACGCGACAATCTTCGCTTCGCTCGCCTCGCTTGCCTTGCTTGCCTCGCTCGTCCCGCTTGCGTCAGGCACTGTGGCTAGACGCTCGCAGCGGCGCGCAACATCGCCTCGAGACTTAGTTCGACGTCGGCGTCGCCGGTGGACCAGTTGCAGATACTGATGCGCATCGCGGTATGGCCCTGCCATACCGTGATGCCGCACCAGCAGGTACCGTCGGCTTGCAGGCGCGCGACCACGCGCCGCGTGCGCGCATCGTCGCCGAAAGACACCAGCACCTGGTTGAGCGCCACGTCGTTGAGTATCGCGTAGCCTTTGGCGGACAGTCCGGCGGCGAAGCGGCGTGCCTGGCGGCAATTGCGCTCCAGCATCTCGGCGATGCCCACACGGCCCAGCGTCTGCAGCGCCGTCCATACCTCCACACCGCGCGCACGTCGGGACAGCTCGGGCGTGAAATCGCTGGGATTGCGCTCGGCTCCGGATTGCGGCAGGTACTCGGCGGTGATCGCCATCGCGGCCTGCAGCGCCTGCGCTTCGCGGACGAAGGCCAGGCCGCTGTCGTACGGCACGTTGAGCCACTTGTGCGCATCGGTGGCCCATGAATCGGCGGCTTCCAGCCCGGCCGCCAGATGGCGCAGTGACGCGGTGGCCTTGGCCCACAAGCCGAAGGCGCCATCGACATGTACCCACGCACCGTCGCGATGCGCGCGCTCGATCAGCGGACCGAAGGGATCGAAGGCGCCGGTGTTCACGTTGCCGGCCTGCAGGCAAAGAATCGTGGGGCCTTTGATCGGCGGCAGCTCATCGGGCCGCATGCGCCCCTGGCCATCGACCGGCACGCGCACGATGCGCGAGCGACCCAGGCCCAGCATGCCGAGCGACTTGAGCAGCGTCGGATGCGCCTCCTCGCCGGCGATGACGGTAATCTGCGGCGCACCGAACAGGCCGTCGGCCTCGACGTTCCAGCCCACGCGCGCCAGTACCGCGTGGCGCGCCGCGGCCAGCGCGGTGAAATTCGCGACCGTCGCTCCGGTGACGAAGCCGGCGGCGGTGTGCTCCGGCAGTTCGAACAGCGCCACCAGCCGGCGCAGCGCGCTCTGCTCCAGGCGCGCCACCCCGGGCGTGATGCTGTAGTAGCCGCAGTTCTGGTCCCAGGCTGCGGCGAGCCAGTTCGCCGCCAGCGCGGCCGGCAACGAGCCGCCGATCACGAAGCCGAAGAAGCGCGGCCCGGCCATCGCCATGGTGGCGGGAGACACCAGTTGGTCGAGCATCGCCAGCGTCTGCTGCGCATCCATGCCCTGGGCAGGCAGCGGCGCATCCAGTCGCAGCAGCGCCGCCACGGCGGCGGCACTTGGCGCCACCGGACGCTGGCCGATCGATTCCAGGTAGCTGGCCGCGCGCTGTGCCGCATCGTGCAGCAGGGCGCGCGTCGATGCATGAACGTCGGGGCCGTCGTCGGCGTCAGCTGTCGATGCCTTGCTAAAACGGTCCATGGCGGCCGCCTTTATTTCCAGACGCGCCAGTGTACGCCGCCGCTTAAGGTTACTCACCACCGGCCAAATGCCGCATAATTGCGCCGCTGTCGGCAGGCGCAGCGCGAGGTACCGGCAAACATGAAGATCCTGATCATAATCCTGGTGCTGGCGATCGCGGGTGTTGCAGGCTACAGCTGGCTCTCGCTGCACTGGGCCTACTCCACCGGCGAGCGCGCGGGTTTCGTGCAGAAACTTTCCAAGAAGGGCTGGTTCTGCAAGACCTGGGAGGGCGAGATGGCGATGGTCACGATGCCCGGCACCGTGTCGGAAAAGTTTTATTTCACGGTGCTGGACGACGCGATCGCCGCCAAGATCAATGCCAGCCTCGGCAAGCGCGTGGCGATGCACTTCGAGCAGCACAAGTGGCTGCCGAGCTCGTGCTTCGGCGACACCGAATATTTCGTCGACTCGGTGCAGGTCACGGAGTGATCAATCCTCGACCACCGTGCCCTGGTGATAGACCACCTTCCATACCTTGCCGCTGCGGCGCCAGATGCTCGATCTGCGGGTCACCCGCTGTTGCTGCTGCAGCAGCGTGTAGGTGACCAGATAGGTGTCGCGGGACAGGGCCAGGCAGCGAAAATCGCTCACTTCCCAGATGTCCTCGCCCGGATTCTCGAATCGCTTTTCAAGCAGGTCCAGCACGTAGTCACGGCCATAGCGCCGGCCTGAGGCGCCGACCTCGCAAAACTCCGGATCGGTCATTGCCTCAAGATCGGCACGCGTAGCACCGGGTTCGAGCCGGTGAAATACCGGCTCGCGGCGCTGCAGTTCGCCCAGCACGGTGGGGCGTTGGCGCTTGACGGCAGGTGTGGTTTTCATGGCGGTGCACTTTAACCTTTCGGACCATCCGGCGTCGGGACCGCTCACCGCCGGCACGCAGCCTGATGTGCGACAATCTCGCAAAAGACCCGCCGCGGGAAGCTGGACACACCTCATGATGACTGCTGCCGATGCGATCGCCGCGGTGCGCGGCTGCCTCATGGCCGGTTGCCTGCTATGGACCCTGCCCGCCGCGGCCGCGGCCCCCGCCGATGCCAACGGCGCGCCGGCGCCGGGCGCCACCGACACGACCGCGGAGGCCGCTCAGATCCAGGCGCCCGACGTGGCCAATGCAGTCGTCAAAGTGTTCTCGACCATGCGCTATCCCGACGTGATACGTCCCTGGACCAAACAGCAGCCGTCGGAAGTGACCGGATCCGGGGTTGTCATCGAAGGCAAGCGTATCCTGACCAATGCGCACGTGGTGTTGTACGCCAGCCAGGTGCAGGTGCAGGCCAACCAGGCCGGGGACAAGATTTCCGCCAAGGTGGAAGCGGTAGCGCCCGGCATCGATCTGGCGGTGCTGAAGCTGGAAGACGAATCGTTTTTCGACACTCATGCACCGATCAAGCGCGCCGCTGCGGTGCCGCAGATCAAGGACGCGGTGCTCGCCTACGGTTTCCCGACCGGTGGCACGTCGCTGTCGATCACCAAGGGCATCGTTTCACGCATTGAATTCGCGCCCTACGGCTACTCCGTCTTCGGGCTGCGGATACAGATCGACGCCGCCATCAACCCCGGCAACAGCGGCGGGCCGGCGGTGGCGGGCGACAAGATGATCGGGCTCGCATTCAGCGCCCTGAACAATGCGCAGAATATCGGCTACATCATTCCGAACGAGGAAATCGATCTGTTCCTGCAGGACATCGCCGACGGCCACTATCACGGCAAGCCGGCATTGTTCGACGATCTGCAGACGCTCGAGAATCCCGCGCTGCGCAGTTTCCTGAAACTCAGCAATTCGGTTCACGGCATCGTCGTTCGCCGGCCCTATCCGGGTGACCCGGGTAATCCGCTCAAGGAATGGGATGTCATCACCCAGATCGCCGACGCGCCGGTGGACGACCAGGGCATGATCCACATCGAAGGCGACCTGCGCGTTGGCTTTCGCTACCTGGTGCAGAAGGTCGCGAAGAACGGCGCCGTGCCGCTCACCATCGTGCGCGCAGGGCAGTCGCTGAAGGTGTCACCGCATGTGTTCCCCGAGCGGCCGAGCCTGATACCGGAGCTCAAGGGCGAGTATCCGCCTTACTTCATCTACGGACCGTTGGTGTTTTCCAAGGTCACCGGCTCGTTCGTGAACGGCGTGACACAAAATGCCGATTGGATGCGTGCCCTGAGCACCATCGGCAGCCCGCTGGTCACGCTGCGTAGCGAGCTGCCGAGCGCGGAGCGCGAGGAGCTGGTGGTGGTCTCGTCACCGTTCTTTCCCAACAAGCTGTCCCAGGGTTACTCCAACGCCTTTGGCACCGTGCTGTACTCGGTGAACGGCACCCGGGTGCGCAGCCTCCGGCACCTGGTGGTGCTGCTGCGCGATCTGAAGGACGAATTCGTCGTGTTCCGATTTGAACAATGGGGCGGCGAGACGCTGGTGTTTCCGCGCAAGGAGATGATGGCCGCCACGGAAGACATCCTCAGTGACAACGGCGTGCGCGCCCAGGGATCGCCCGAGCTGCTGGCGGTCTGGACGGGAAAAAGCGCGAACTAGTGCTGCAGGCCGTGCGGCGCGATCAGCCCGGCGCGCCAGGCGATCATCAGCAGCACGAACAGTGCGACCGACAGCGAGATGCGCAGCGTCAGGGCGCGCAGCATCTTGTTCGAGTCGCCGCGACCTGTGGACAGGTGATAGAGCGCCATGCCCAGGCTGGCGAGGATGGCGGCCAGCAGGCCCAGGATCAGGATTCGAATCAGTTCCATCGGCCAATTATAAGGCCTGGGCCGAAGCTAGCCTGTACTCGCTGGCGGCCCGCCGGCACAATGGCTGATTCCCGCCGGAGCACCTGGTTTGCCGCTGACATTCGAAATCGGCCGTTTCCGCTGGTCCGCGACCTGGCCCATGACGCTGCTGACGCTGGCGGCGCTGCTGCTGTTCGTGCGCCTCGGACTGTGGCAATGGCACCGCGCGCAGCACAAGCAGGAGCTGGCCGCTGACTTTGGCGCCGGCGGCCAATCGGTGGTCGATCTGGGCGCGCGCGCTGTTTCTGAATTACCGCGCTATGCGCAGCTGCGGCTGCAGGGCAGCTACGACGGCGAACATCAGTTCCTGCTCGACAACATGTCGCATGACGGTCGGCCGGGTTACGAAGTGCTGACGCCGCTGCGCCTGACCGATGGCCGCACCGTCGTGGTCAATCGCGGCTGGGTGCCGCTGACGGCGAGTCGCAGCCAGCTGCCGCAGGTGGCGCTCGATTCCACGGCGCCGCAGACGCCGGTCGGCCGGCTGGATGATCTGCCGGTCGCCGGTATCGCCTTGGGGCACGTGCCCCCGGCAGCGGCTGCGCCATGGCCGAAGCTCACCAGCTTCCCCACCATGGCCGACCTGTCGGCGGCACTCGGCCAGCCGCTGCAGAGTCGCCAGCTGCTGCTCAATCCGGATCAGCCGCTGGGCTATCTGCGCGACTGGCATCCGTCCGGCCTTACCGCTGCGCGCCATCTGTCGTATGCGATCCAATGGTGGGCGTTCGGGGCGCTGGCCCTGGGCCTGTACGGCTACATGAACTGGCGGCGGAACGCGCGATGAACACGCCGGCTGTCGCGACGCGGCCGAAGCGCGGGGTACTGCTGCTGCTGCTGATGCTGCTGTTCTTCGCGCCGCTGCTGCTGGCGTTTGTCCTGTATTACGGTTCCGGCTGGCGCCCCACCGGCCGCACCAATCACGGTGAGCTGATCGAGCCGGCACGCACGCTGCCGCTCGTTGCGCTGCCGCCGGTAGCACTGGCGCCGGGCGCCACACCGGGCGGCGATGCGCTGGCCGCAGCCGATGTACTGACCGGCAAGTGGTCACTGGTCTACGTCAATAGCGGTGACTGCAACGCCGACTGCCGCAACACGCTGTATTTCATGCGCCAGACGCATCTCGGACTCGCCAACCTGGCACCGCGCGTACAGCGCGTGTTCCTGGCGACCGCCGACTGCTGTGATCGCGGCTACCTGGCGCGTGAGCAGCCGGGTTTGATCACCCTGAATGCGGATGGCGCGGCGGCTGCGCCGCTGCTGGCGCAGTTCCCGCCCGAGCGGCGCTCCTCGAGCATCTTCGTGGTCGATCCGCGCGGCAACCTGATGCTGCGTTACGACGCCCACGATGATCCCAAGGGGCTGCGTAACGACCTGAAAAAGTTGCTGACTCTGTCGCACATCGGGTAACGCGCCATGGGCCAATCCGCATGAGTCATTCCGCTTGGGTTCGCGCCATCGCCGTTGCCGCATTCTCGCTGTGCCTGGGCGTGGTGGTGCTCGGCGCCTATGTGCGGCTCAGCGACGCCGGCCTCGGCTGCCCCGATTGGCCCGGCTGTTACGGCCATCTGACGCCCGCCGGCGCCGCCGCCGATGAGCGCACGGCGAGCGCCCCGACCGCGGGCAGGCCGCTGGAGATCGGCAAGGCCTGGCGCGAGATGCTGCATCGCTATGCTGCCGGCACGCTCGGTGCCCTGATCATCTGCCTCACCGCATTGGGACTAGCGTGGCGGCGCGAGCGCATCGTACCGGCCTGGTTCGTGACCGCGCTGCTTGCGATCGTGCTGCTGCAGGGCACGCTCGGCATGCTGACCGTGACACGGCTGCTCAAGCCGCTGTTCGTGAGCCTGCACCTGCTGTTCGGCTTCACCACGCTGTCATTGCTGTGGTGGCTGGTGCTGACGCTGCGGCAGCCGCACCGCGGCGCACGCAGCGACTTACCCGTTCGAGGCGTGGCAGGCGCGCGGCGCCTGGCGCTGCTGGGCCTGATTGCCGTCAGCCTGCAGATCGCGCTTGGCGGCTGGACCAGCAGCAACTATGCCGCCACCGCCTGCCCCGACGTGCCCACCTGCCAGGGTCGCTGGTGGCCGCAGGCCGATTTTCGCGCAGCTTTCATGCCATGGCAGGCCGTGCGCGCCGATCCGCAGCTCGACTACGAGGGCGGCGTGCTGGACAATCCGGCGCGCACAGCCATCCATCTGAGCCACCGCTTCGGCGCGCTCGTGGCAAGCCTTGCGCTGCTGGCAGCCGCAATCGCGGGGCTGCGCCTGGGCGGCCCCGCGGCGCCCGCCGCGCTCGGGCTGCTGCTGCTGCTAGCGCTGCAGCTTGTCATCGGGGTGTCGATGGTACTGCGCGGCTTTCCCCTGTGGCTCGCCACCGCGCACAATGCCGGCGCCGCCCTGCTATTGTTAGCCACCCTGGCGCTCAACCGGTCCCTGTGGCCGCGACCGGCGCCGGTCACTTTAACCGGGTAATCTTCGCCGCCACTGTCCATGAGCCAGTCTAACGTCCACGCCCTTGCCGCCAGTGCCAGCTGGCGCGATTACTTCGAGCTCACCAAGCCGCGCGTGGTGGCGTTGATCGTGCTTACCGCAGTCGTCGGCACGCTGCTCGCGACGCGCGGCCTGCCGCCGCTGGACGCGTTGATATTCGGCAATCTCGGTATCGCGCTGGCGGCGGCCTCGGCCGCGGCCATCAATCACGTGCTCGACCGGCGCATCGATGCGCGCATGGCGCGCACCCGCACGCGGCCGCTGCCCGCGGGCCATCTGGCGCCGGCGCAGGCGCTGGCTTTCGCGCTGCTCCTGGGCGTGATCTCGATGGTGATCCTGGTGGCGTTCGTCAATGTGTTGACCGCGGCGCTGACGTTCGCCTCCCTGATCGTCTACGCGGTGGTCTACACGGTGTGGCTCAAGCGCGCGACGCCGCAGAATATCGTCATCGGTGGTGCCGCCGGCGCCGCGCCTCCGGTGCTGGGCTGGGTCGCGGTGACCAACCACATCGACCCACAGGCGCTGCTGCTGTTCCTGATCATCTTTGCCTGGACGCCGCCGCATTTCTGGGCACTGGCGATCGCGCGTCGCCACGACTACGCCAAGGCCGATATTCCGATGCTGCCGGTCACCCACGGCGTCGAGTTCACGCGCCTGCACGTGCTGCTCTACACCGTGCTGCTGTCCGTGATCACGCTGCTGCCCTACATGACCGGCATGAGCGGGCTGATCTATCTGGCGGCTGCAGTGCTGCTCAACGGGCGCTTCCTGTGGCACGCGATCGCGCTGAAATTCGCGCCGCGCGACGAGCAGCCGATGCGCATGTTCCGCTTCTCGATCACCTATCTGATGTGGCTGTTCCTGGCGCTGCTGCTGGATCACTACCTGCCGACGACGCTGAGCTAAACGGGCGCAAGGCTGTACCTGCGCAAACTTTCGAGACCCGCGGCAATTCGAACCCGTGTAAACAGGTGAAACTGATTCTGCAAATCGCAGCGGGGACCCTCCTGGCGTGGCTCGCGATCACGGGCATCAAATCATTGGCTGCACGCGTGGCGCTGCAAGCCTTCAGCGACGCAGCACCCATGCACACGGCACCTGCAGCGGCACCGGCACACACTTACACGCCCGCCGCATCGCCGCCACCGGATTTGCCGACGCTCCCGCCGTCGCCGCCACCGTCACCGTCACCGCCGTCCGAGACCAATCGCGCGGCGGATTCGCGACAATGGTCCATCACCACGACCGACGGTAAACACTACTCCGGAACGGGTCCGGCACCACAAAACGGCCTGCCGCAACCACAACAGCCTCAACAACCTCAACGATAACAGGCGCGAAAGCGGGCTTGGCGAACTCGGCCACTGGCTGCCGCCTGCATTCGGGCTGCTCAGGCAAGCCGCAATGCCACCGCGCCGGCGATGATCACAACGATGCAGGCCAGCCGCTGCAGCGTCACCCGCTCCTTGAGCATCAGTGCGGAGATCACGGTCGCGAACAGGATCGAAGTCTCGCGCAGCGCTGCGACCAGGGCCACTGGCGCCACCGTCATCGCCCACAACGCAATTCCGTAGGACACCACGGTGGCGGCACCCCCGGCCAAGGCCTGCAGCCGGCGGCCCTTGAGGTAAGCGGCGAATTCGCGCCGGCGCCAGATCAATATCAGCAACAACTGCTCGGTGCCGTTGAGCAGGAAGATCCACAGCGNNCAGGCGTTGCCGAGCGCAAACGCGGTCGCGGTACGGTGCGTTACCGAGTGCTCCGGGCGATGCAGCGCCAGTCCCAGCACGCCGCCGCAGATCAGACCGATGCCCAGCCAGCGCGGCCCCGAGACCGCTTCGCCGATCAACGCAGCACTCAATGCGGCCACGATCAGCGGCGCCGCGCCGCGCATGATCGGGTAGACGTGGCTCATGTCACCGTGGCGATAGGCGGCCACGAGCAGCGTGTAATACAGCGTCTGCAGCAACACCGAGCCGCCGATGAATGGCCAGCTCGCCGGGGCGGGCTGCGGCAGGAACGGCAACGCCAACGCGGCGACGCCTGCAGCCGCGGTGGTGATCATGACCACGGTCAGCAACTTGTCGCCGCCGCCTTTGACGAGGGCATTCCAGCTGGCGTTCATCAGTGCCGCGATCAGCACGATGTAGACGACGTATGCTGGCATTCGTCAGCCGCTGCGGCAGGCGCAGCTGCCGATGCTGCTGTCGTTTACGCTGGCGGCCTTTGGTGCAATGACTGCGACGACAACGCGGCTCATGCGCTTATTATTGTCTAATTGACGGCGGGAAATCGCCGGCCCGGGCGAGCAAGGTACCGCGTCGCGCCGGCATATCGAGGTAACTGCCATGCTGATCGAACGTGTCTGGGCGGCTAACCGGGGCCGTAACTTTCACTACCTGGTTGCCTGCCCCGAAACCCGCGAGGCGCTCGCAGTCGATCCGCTCAATGCGGAAGCCTGTCTGGCGCGGGCGCGCGAGCTGGGCTGGCGCATTACCCAGATCTTCAACACTCACGAGCACCAGGACCACACCGGCGGCAACGCCGCGATGGTCGCCGCCACCGGCGCTCCGGTGCTGGCGCACAAGGCCGCGGCTGAGCGCATCGGCGGCGTTACGCAGGCCTTGAGCGACGGCGATCTGGTGCGCGTCGGCCGCTCGGTGCAGCTCTCCTGCCTGGATACGCCCGGCCACACCCGCGCGCACCTGTGCCTGTACGGCGAGGCGGCCGGCGATGCGCCGCCGGCGCTTTTTTCCGGCGATACGTTGTTCAATGCCGGGGCCGGAAACTGCCTCCATGGCGGGGATCCGCTGCTGCTGTATGAGACTTTCAGCGGCCGCCTGTCGCAGCTTCCGGCGACAACGCGGGTGTTTCCCGGACATGAATACCTGTTGCGCAATCTCGATTTTACACTTGACCGGGAACCATCCAATGCCGCGGCTCGCGACATGATGCGCCAGTGCAGCGAACTCGCGGCGCAGGCCATGCCGGTCACGACACTGGCGCAGGAACGTCAGTTCAACGTGTTCTTCCGCCTCGACAACCCCGAAGTGATCGCCGAGCTACGACAGGTCAGGCCCGACTGGCAATCGGATCCGGGCCCGCGCGAGGTGTTCCTCGCGCTGCGCGAGCTGCGTAACCGCTGGTAGGCGCGCCGGCCATTTCGGCTTACCTTGCGTCGAGTAATGAGGCGCTCTCCTGGGGTAGAATTCGCGGCCCTCATGGACCTCTCCCCAATCCTCAACCCGTTGAACGACGCCCAGCGCGAAGCGGTGACTGCGCCGCTGGTGCCGGTGCTGGTGCTCGCCGGGGCCGGCAGCGGCAAGACCCGGGTGCTGATACACCGCATCGCCTGGCTGATCCAGACCGAGGGCGTCTCGCCGCACAGCATCCTGGCCGTGACCTTCACCAACAAGGCGGCCGGGGAGATGCGCGGCCGGGTCGAACAGCTGCTCGGCGGCCCGGGCTCGGCGCTCTGGCTCGGCACCTTTCACGGTATCGCGCACCGGCTGCTGCGCCTGCACTGGCGCGAAGCCGGATTGCCGCAGGGCTTTCAGATCCTGGATGCCGAGGATCAGCTGCGGCTGATCAAAAAACTTCTGAAATCCCAGAACCTGGACGAGAACCGCTGGGTGCCGCGCGAAGTGCAGTACTTCATCAACAAGCACAAGGACGAAGGCCGGCGGCCGAAGCACGTCGCCGGCGGCGGCGATCCGACCCAGCTGCAGTTGATCAAACTGTATGAGCAGTACGAGGAAGCCTGCGCCCGCTCAGGCGTGATCGACTTCGCCGAGCTGCTGCTGCGCGCGTTCGAGTTGTGGCGCGACCAGCCGGAGTTGCTGCGTCACTATCGGGCGCGCTTCCGTCATGTGCTGGTGGATGAGTTCCAGGACACCAATTCGATTCAATACGCCTGGATCCGATTACTGGTCGGTTCCGAAGGCGCGGCATTCGTTGTCGGCGATGATGACCAGTGCGTGGCTGCGGGCACGGCGGTCACCATGGCCGATCGCTCGAGGAAACCAATCGAGGCGGTATTGCCCGGCGAGAGGGTTTTGTCGAGTTATGGCAGCGGCGATCTGCGCGCCGCCAAAGTGACGGAACGTTTCGTCCGGCACCGGCGTGGTCGCATGATCTGCCTGCACCTGCGATCGGGCAAGGTGATAAGTAGCACGCCTGAGCATACTCACTTTGCCGGCTATGTCCTTGGCGAAACACCCCAGACCTATTTTCTATACCTGATGCACAAAGCGGGCATTGGCTATCGTCTGGGCACCTCGCAGGTATACACGGCCGGTCAGGCCAAGCCCATGGTGGGTTTCAAACAGCGGTCCATACACGAACATGCAGATGCGGCATGGGTTATCCGCACCCATCGCAATGAGAACGAAGCCAGGTCGGACGAAACCCTTACTTCCCTGAGCTACGGATTGCCGACGCTGCCGTTTACCCCGCGCAAGGGCAAAGCACGCAATGGCCTTGTACATGACCGGGAGCATATCGACAGGATTTTTCACTCGCTGAATACCACTGATGCCGCTCTGAAACTGCTGGAGGACACCGGACTGGATCCGGATCGTCCGCACCACCGACCGCAGAGCCGGAATTCCAACCGCCGCAACATCGTGATTACCCTGTGTGCCGACCGCCGCGGCACAAATCCGATGCACAGCATCGCGATCTTCGGGGTGAACGCGGCTGACCGCGTCTTACTTGAGGACCTGGGCCTGAGTGTACGACCCGCCAAAAGCAGCGGCAGCGGCAGAAGCTGGCGCTTCGAAACAGTGCGTCGTGATTTCGGCGAGCTGATTGAAATCGCCGCGCGAATCCGCGACAAATTGGACGCACACTGGGTCCTGAAGGGACGTATCCTCGATCGCTCGTTGCCGTTCATCAATGCGGCTGCGATCCGACCCGGGATGGTCATGGCGGTTGAATCGGCGGATTTTGACGTGGTCGAACGCATTGAGCACGTGGACTCCGAGGCGACGGTCTATGACCTCAACATCGAGCGAACGCATAACTTTGTCGCCAATGGAGTGGTGACTCACAATTCGATATACCGATGGCGAGGTGCCCGGGTCGAGAACCTGCACAAGTTTCGCGAGGATTTCCCGCAGGCGAAGCTGTACCGCCTGGAGCAGAACTATCGCTCCACGGCGGCGATACTCGATGCCGCCAATGTGCTGATCGCCAACAACACCGGCCGGCTGGGCAAAACCTTGTGGACCAGCAAGGCGGGCGGAGAGCGGGTGAAGCTGTACGCGGCCTACAACGAGCGCGATGAAGCCGATTTCGTCGTGACCCGCATTCTCGAGTGGAGCCAGCGCGGCGGCCTGCGCCGCGAGGCGGCGATCCTGTATCGCTCCAACGCGCAATCGCGCAGTTTCGAGGAGGCGCTGATCACCGCGCGCGTACCGTACCGTGTCTACGGTGGGCTGCGCTTCTTCGAACGCGCCGAGATCAAGGACGCGCTGGCGTACCTGCGCCTGATCGCCAATCGCGACGATGACGCCTCGTTCGAACGCATCGTGAATCTGCCGCCGCGCGGCATCGGCAACAAGACCGTGGACACCATCCGCGACGCGGCGCGCGGCGCCGGCCGTTCGTTGTGGCGCGCCGCAGGCGCCGCTGTCGCCGCCGGCGAGGGCGGCCGGGCAGCAACGGCGCTGCGGGGCTTCATGCAGCTGATCGAACAGCTGACGCTCTCGATCGTCGGGCTGTCCTTGCACGAACAGGTCGATCACGTGATCAACGCCAGCGGGCTGCTCGAGCATCATCAGAAGGACAAGGCCGATCGCGGTGAGGCGCGGGTCGAGAATCTCAACGAGCTGGTCAGCGCCGCGCGCGGCTTTGAGCCGGACAGCGACCTGCCGCCGCTGCAGAGTTTCCTGTCGCACGCGGTGCTGGAATCCGGCGACACCCAGGGCGACGCCTGGGAGGACTGCGTGCAGATGATGACGCTGCACACGGCCAAGGGGCTGGAGTTTCCGCTGGTGTTCCTGTGCGGCCTGGAAGACGGGCTGTTCCCGCACCAGCGCTCGGCCAACGATCTCGAAGGCCTGGAGGAAGAGCGCCGCCTGTGCTACGTCGGCATGACGCGGGCGATGCAGCAGCTGTATTTCACCTACGCCGAGCAGCGACGGCTGCACGGCGTGGACAGCTATAACTCGCCGTCGCGTTTCCTCCAGGAGGTTCCGCCGGCGATGATCGAGGAGGTGCGGCCGCGAATCCGCATTGCGCACGCGCCGCCAGCCGACAGCGCGGCGTCGGGCGGCCGGCGCGCCCTGGGACGCGGTGCGCTGATGGAAACCATAAGTGACGGCATGCGGCTCGGTACCCGGGTACGCCACGGCAAATTCGGCGAAGGCGTGGTGCTCACGGTCGAAGGCCAGGGACCGCACGCGCGGGTGCAGGTAAATTTCGAGCAGCAGGGTTCCAAATGGCTCATGCTGCAGTACGCGAATCTGGAAGTCATGTAGCGGCGACGGAGCGCAAGCGCTGATGAAGATATTGATACTGGGGGCCGGCCAGGTAGGCCGGACCGCGGCTTTCCACCTGTCGCGTGAGCCGGCCAACGAAGTCACGGTGGTCGACAACAACGAGGACATCCTGCGCGATCTGCAGGATCGGCTCGACATCCGCGCGGTAGCGGGTTACGCCTCCTATCCGGCGGTGCTCGAAGCCGCCGGCATCGCCGACACCGACGTGCTGGTGGCGCTGACCAGCAGCGACGAAGTCAACATCGTGGCCTGCGAAATCGCACACGCGCTGTATCGCACCCCGACCAAGATCGCGCGCGTGCGTGCGCCCGAATACACCACGCGCACTCAGCTGTTCACCGATGGCGCGCTGGCGGTGGATGTGTGGATCAGCCCGGAACAGCTGGTGACCGAATACATCGCGCGGTTGCTGTCCTACCCGGGCGCGCTGCAGGTGGTGGATTTCGCCGATGGGCGCGTGCAGCTGGTGGGCGTACGCGCACGGCGCGACGGGCTGCTGGTGGGCCGGGAACTGCGTACCTTGCGCGAGCACCTGCCGGACACCGAGACGCGCGTGGCGGCAATTTATCGCAACGACCGACTGGTGCAGCCGGCCGGCGACACCGTAATCGAGGAAAACGACGAGATCTTTTTCGTCGCCGCTTCCGACGATCTGCGGCGCGTCATGGCCGAATTGCGCCGCAGCGAAGATCCGGTACGGCGCCTGGTGATCGCGGGCGGCGGCAACATTGGCTTCAGGCTCGCGCGCACCCTGGAAAAGAGCAATCAGGTGAAGCTGATCGAGCGCGATGCGCGCCGCGCGCGCCGCATATCGGAGCTGCTCGAGAACACCATCGTGCTCAACGGCGACGCGGCCGACGAAGAGCTGCTGGTCGAGGAGAACATCGACAGCGCCGACGTATTCGCCGCGCTCACCAATTCCGAGGAGGCCAATGTGCTGTCGGCGATGCTGGCCAAGCGGCTGGGCGCCAAGCGCGTGATGGCACTGATCAATCGGCCGTCGTATGGCGAGCTGATGGAAAATCACAGCATCGATATCGTGATCTCGCCGCAGACCATCACCATCGGCTCGCTGCTGGCGCACGTACGCCGCGGCGACGTGGTGCGGGTGCATTCGCTGCGGCGCGGCGCGGCCGAGGCGATCGAGGCGGTGGTGCACGGTACACAGGAGCGCTCACAGGTGGTCGGCCGGCGGCTGGAGCAGATCAAGCTGCCGGCCGGCGCCAGCATCATCGCCATCGTGCGTGGCGAGAACGTGATCATGGCGCATCACGACACCAAGGTTGAAACCGAAGATCATGTGATCATCTTCCTCACCGATCGACGGCATATCGACGCGGTCGAGCGCCTGTTCCAGACCGAGGCCTAGGAAGGCAAACGATGCGTTCGGTGCTCGGCGTACTGAATATCTTTGGCTCGCTGCTGAACTGGTTTTCGCTGTACTTCGTGCTGCCGATCATCACCGCTTTGCTGTACGGCGAACTGGCGCCGCTGCGCGGGTTCATCGCCGGCGCCGGGATCGCGATAGTCGGGGGTCTGCTGCTGCGCCTGGCCACGCAGCGCTATCGCTACGACCTGAAGTCGCGCGACGCCTACCTGCTGGTGACCACGACCGTGCTGCTGATCGCCGCGGTCGCGGCGGTGCCGCTGCAGATCGACCTGCCCGGCCTGTCGTTCACCCGGGCCTATTTCGAGGCCATGTCGGGGCTGTCGACCACCGGCGCTTCGGTGCTGACGGGTCTCGACCAGCTACCGCACAGTATCAACCTGTGGCGCCATGCACTCAGCTGGCTCGGCGGCATGGGCATCATCGTGCTGGCGGTGGCGGTGTTGCCGCTGCTGGGCGTCGGCGGCATGCAGTTGTACCGCGCCGGCGCTCCCGGCACGGTCAAGGATGCCAAGCTGGCGCCGCGCATCACCGAGACCGCGCGCACCTTGTGGGTGGTCTACGCCGGCATGACCGCCGCCTGCGTGCTGGCGCTGTGGGGCGCCGGCATGTCNNCCGATGATCGAATTCGTGCTGATGATCTTCATGCTGGTCGCGGCGATGAATTTCGCCACCCACTTCATCGCGCTGCGCAAAGGCAATTTCAACGCCTACCGGCGCGACCCCGAGGCGCGCTGGATGCTGCTGCTGATACTCGCGAGCGTCATCGGCATCGCCGTGTTCATCAACATCAACAACGTCTACAGCACCCCTTTCCGCTCGCTGCGATTCGCCGCCTTCAACGTGATATCGATTGCCACCACCAGCGGCTTCGTCACCACCGACTACGGCAGCTGGCCGGTATTCGCGCCGATGTGGATGCTGTTCCTGAGCAGCGTGTGCGCCAATACCGGTTCCACCGGCGGCGGCATCAAGATGTTCCGTTCGCTGATCCTGATGAAGCAGTCATTGCGCGAGATGTTCACGCTGGTGCATCCGCAGGCGGTGGCGCCGCTGAAGGTCGCCGGACAGGTGGTACCTAACGGCGTGGTCTATTCGGTGCTGGCGTTCATCTTTTTGTATTTCATCACCATCGTGGTGCTGGTATTCGCGCTGCTGATCTCGGGCCTGGACTTTATCTCGGCGTTTTCGGCCATCGTCGCCTGCATCAACAACGTCGGCCCGGGCCTCAACGTAGTCGGACCGGGCAGCGGTTACGGCGCGCTGAATGACTTCCAGTGCTGGACCTGCATCGCGGCCATGTTTCTAGGCCGCATCGAAATCATCACCTTCGCGGTCTTGTTTACACCCACGTTCTGGCGCAAGTAACGCCGCCGCGGCGTCGGCGTGGCGGGCGCGGCCTTAAGGCAGGCGCCAGATCTCGTCGTGCATTGATCCGGGAATGAAGTTGTCGGCCGACTTGGCAATCAGCTCCATGTATTTCTGATCCAGCATCAGCTTCGCCTGCGTGTCCTCGAGGATCGCGAGATTGTCATATTGGACAAACCAGGTGATCCGGTTCGGATTGCCGCCGATCGGCGTGCCGATCCTGATCTCCAGTCCGGTCTTGCCCTTGATGTATGCAGCCACCTCGCGCGCAAACAGCATCGCCGGAATGGCTTTGCCCGGAGCAATGCTGCCGGTGCGCTGAAAATTGATCATGATTTTCTCCCGGTCGCAGGCGGCAGACGCCTCTTTCGGGCGCCGCTCGTCTTCTAGCTGTGGATGTACTGCTCCAGGTCGGCGATGGTGCGCTGTTGTTCTTCGAGCACCGCTCGCACCAGGTCGCCGATCGAAAGCACACCGATGACGCCGCTGGCATCGACCACCGGCAGATGGCGGATGCGCTTCTCGCTCATGATGCGCATGCAATCGTGTACCGACTGATCCGCCTGTACCGTCAGGACCGGGGAACTCATGATCTGCCGCACCGGTGTGTCGTTGGACGCGCGGCCCTTGAGAATGACCTTGCGCGCGTAGTCGCGTTCCGACACCACGCCGACCAGCTGCTCGCCGGACATCACCAGCAGAGCACCGACACCGTGTTCGGCCATCAGTCGTATGGCCTCGAGCACCGGAGCATCCGGCGCGACGCTGTGAATGACGCGCCCCTTGTGCTTGAGCAACTGCGATGCGATTGCCATGACATACCCCTTCCCTGACGGTCGTTATTGGTCGGATATTAGCGCTATCCGATCGGGAACGGTCACTGACGCAACGTAAGCGGCCCGCCGGTAGCGTTAACGGGCCGTTCGCGCCGGATCGGCGGCGCCGCGGGTTCCGACCGTGCCGACGGTGCCGGCATCAGGGCCGCGCTCCCGGTGGCGGCGCAGATGCACCAGCAGGATCGACACCGCGGCCGGCGTGACCCCGGGTACCCGGGCGGCCTGGCCGAGCGTTGCCGGTCGCACCGCAGCAAGCTGCTGGCGCACCTCGTTCGACAGTCCCGTGAGCGACCCATAGTCCAGATCGTCCGGCAGCGGCGTGTGCTCCTGACGGCGCGAGCGCTCGATCTCTTCGGCCGCGCGCTCGATATAGCCGGTGTAGCTCGCCTGGACCTCCAGATCACGCACCACCTGCGGCGCCAGGCGATCGTCCGCCTGTGGCTGGATCGCGAGCGCGCCATCGAGCTCGATCAGCGCCTGGTAGTGTACTTCCGGCCGGCGCAGCAGTTCGAAGGCGCTGACTTCGCGCCCCGGGGCCGGGCCACGCAGTACCCGCTGCGCCCAGTCCTCGGGGATCTGGCCGGGCTTGAAGCGCCGCGCCTGCAGTCGTGCCAGCTCGCCGGCGATCGCGGCCCGCTTGGCTTCGAACAGCGTCCAGCGATCATCGCCGACCAGTCCCAGTTCCCTGCCCCGCGGCGTCAGCCGCGCGTCGGCATTGTCCTCGCGCAGCAGCAGGCGGTGCTCGGCACGACTGGTGAACATGCGGTACGGTTCGGCCGTGCCGCGGGTCACGAGGTCATCGACCAGCACGCCGATATAGGCCTCGCTGCGGGCGGGCAGCCAGGGCGGCGCGCCACGTCGGGCGAGCGTGGCATTGATGCCGGCAAGCACGCCCTGGGCGGCGGCCTCCTCGTAGCCGGTGGTGCCGTTGATCTGACCGGCGAAAAACAGGCCGGCGACGCTCTTGGTCTCGAGCGACGCCTTGAGGTCGCGCGGGTCGAAGAAATCGTATTCGATCGCATAACCGGGCCGGGTGAGATGCGCGTGCTCGAAGCCGCGGATGCTGCGCACCAGTTCCTGCTGCACGTCGAACGGCAGGCTGGTCGAAATGCCGTTCGGGTACACCTCGTGCGTGTCCAGCCCTTCCGGCTCGATGAACACCTGGTGCGAGCTCTTGTCGGCGAAGCGATGCACCTTGTCCTCGACCGAGGGACAGTAGCGCGGGCCGACGCCTTCGATCGCACCGCTGAACATCGGCGAGCGGTCGAGGGCGGCGCGGATGATGGCGTGGGTGCGCTCGTTGGTGTGCGTGATGTGGCAGGGCAGCTGGCGCGGATGCTCGCTGGCACGACCCAGGAACGAGAACACCGGCAGCGGCGTATCGCTGTGCTGAATCGCGAGCGCACTGTAGTCGATGCTGCGGCCATCGATGCGCGGCGGCGTGCCGGTCTTCAGGCGGCCGCAGCGCGGCGCGATCTCGCGCAGCTTTTGTGCCAGGCGCAGCGACGGCGGATCGCCGGCGCGCCCGGCGGCGTAATTGTCCAGACCCACGTGGATGCGGCCGGCGAGGAAGGTGCCGACGGTGAGCACCACGCTGGCGGCCTGGAAGACGATGCCGGTCAATGTGACGACGCCGCGCACGCGGCCGCCTTCGATCACCAGGTCCGCGGCCTCCTGCTGGAACAGCGACAGCCCCGCCTGGTTTTCGAGCAGCCGGCGTATCGCCTGCCGGTAGAGCACCCGATCGGCCTGCGCCCGCGTGGCACGCACCGCCGGGCCCTTGCTGGCATTGAGGGTGCGAAACTGGATGCCGGCCATATCGGCGGCGCGCGCCATCGCACCGCCGAGCGCATCGATCTCGCGTACCAGGTGGCCCTTGCCGATGCCGCCGATCGCCGGGTTGCAGCTCATGGCCCCCAGCGTCTCGATGCTGTGCGTCAGCAGCAGCGTCGCAGCGCCCATGCGCGCAGCCGCCAGCGCAGCCTCGGTGCCGGCGTGGCCACCGCCGACGACGATGACATCAAATGACTGTGCGAAATGCATGGGGCGCGAAGTGTGCGGCGGCGCGTTTCGATCTGCAACGCGCGTCGCCGCTGACGTGCGGCTGGCCGTTATTGTATCGGATTCAAATGTCTATCCCGTAGATAAACGTTATTCCGTGTCTCGGGTGGAACAATAGCCATCACAATGGTCATCCGAGCAGTGCCGCCAGTTGCGGGACTGCGGCCGCTGACGCACCACGCAGCGCCTGCCTGAACTCCTCCGCACTCCACACCAGCAGCGTGCAGTTCTCGCGCGCACTGAACTGCCCCGGGTCCGCACCGAGCCAGCTTCCAGCCGACAGCGTGCGCTGCGATTCGCGCGGTGCGTGCTTTAGAAATTCCTGGCAGCGCCCGGCCGGCTGCACGAAGGCAGCAAAGGCCTGGTACGCCACCCAGGGATCATCGGTACCGCTGGCGATGCGCTCGCACAGCCGATCCGATAATGGACCCACATAGTTCGGCCCGAGGCTGTGCAGCCGCAGGTACGAGATGTAATCGAGGCGTCGTTGCTGGCCTGCGAGGGCGGGCGTGCCGGTGATCGATGCGATGAGATCTCCGACCGAGGCCGCGGCCTCGGACACCGGCCGCACCCGGTTCATGCTGCCCTCGACGATCAGGCCGACGCCCTCGCCGCGCAAGCGCTCACCGCGCCCGTATCGGCGAACGCGCGCGCTCTGCTGCAGTTGCTGATGAATATCGGGGCTCACGCCAGCCAGCGCCTGGTCGAGCAGCGTGCGCCAGGCCGGCTCCGCCAGCGTCGTCTCGTCGCTCCCGATGCGGGAAAGTTCATACCAGATCTGCTCCAGCACCGCCGAACCAATGGCGTCCCGCTCGCCCATGGCGGTGATATTGAAACGCGCAGCGTAGCGGTAGGTGCTGGCATCGGGCTGCCGCTGGCGCAGAATCACTTCACCGGAACCGGCATCACAGATGCCGGGTACGCCGCTGCGCAGGATGCGGGTGGCTGCCTGGATGACCATGCCCGGAGCGCGAGCCGAGCTCACGGCAAACTCGATTTCATGGCGGTAGCACTGGTCCCGCGGCACGACTTCGAGCACATCGGATGTAATCGCGCTGTTGGGTAGCACCAGGATCGACCCGCTCTCACTGCGCACGTGTACGGATCGCCAGCTGAGGGCGATCACCTCGCCGCCAAGCGCTCCGCGGCGCACGAAGTCGCCGACCCGCACCCGGTGCTCGAGTTCGATCGATATGCCGGCGAACACGTTGCCAAGCGTTGCCTGCAGCGCGAACCCGACGATCACCGAAAGGACGGCCGACGTGGCCAGCAGCCCCGTGATATCCACGCCAAGCGCCCAGTGCACATAGGTAAAGAACGCGCCCACGAACACGATCCCGCTGAGCAGCGCCTGCAGCAGATCGGTACGCACACTGCCGCCGGAGGCGCCGTCGCGGCGGACCAGCTGGCGCAGGAATACCAGCAACAGCTGTGCGCCGCCGAGGGTTGCGAACGCCAAAGCGGTGCGGTCGAACCACAGCGCGCTCGCTCCCATCGCCGCCATGCCGTCCGGCCCGGAAGTCAGTTCGATCAGCCACGTCAGTGCGGCCAGCCCGATGAAGACCACGACCCACATCGGCGCTAATCCGCCTTGCCTTCAGGGCTTGTGCGGTCGGCTCCTCCCAGCTCCCGGGCCAATGCAACGCTGTTGGCCAGTCGATTCAGCCCGTCCCGCACTTCATCGAACTCGCGCGGCAGCGCTACCTGGTCCGCCTGGGACACAGATTGCCCAAGGCTCAACGCCCGCGCCGTGCGACTGAGTACGCCCAGCGGCCGCGTGATCTGCTGCCGGATCAGAAAGCTCAGCAGTACCTGGATCAAGGCGAATGTGGCGGCGATCGACCCAACGGTGACAGTGACCGAGTTGAAGGCCTTCTGCCGGCTCGGAGCCGTGGGTACTTCGACGATCTGCAGCGCGACGATGTCACCCACCTGCCAGCCGAAGCCGTTGGCGGCGCCGTATTTCGTCAGCATCGAGTGTGGAGCGGCGTCCGGCACGCTATGGCAGCGCAGGCAGGCCGCCGATTCGACTCGCAGCGGCCGGGCAACGAAGAATCGCGCCGACTTGCCGCTGCCGTGCTCACCCACCAGTTCCTTCAGGGTCGCGTCGTTCCTGAGCTGGCTCATCAGCCCGGCTTCCCAGTCGCTAGCGCGGTCGCTGGTGTTGGTCGGGTTGATGCTCGCCTCGCGATACTGAAACTGCGGATAGCTGTCGCGCAGGTGGAGCATCGTCGTCTGGGCGGCGAACGCCGGCACCTGCTGCGGCAGGAATGCCGGGCCGGTGATGTCGGCCACCAGCGGTGTCACCTGGTCGCTGGTGTAGTGGCGAATCGCAGCGGCCGCGGAAATCAGCACTTCCGCCTTGGCGTTGACTTCAGCACGGGCCTGGCCGATCTCAACGCGATACGAGAGCAATCCCGCAATCAGGGCGGCGACCGCGAAGCTCAATGCGGTCATGGCGGTCAGGCGTGTTTCGATGCGCATGCGGAACCGTCCCTGCGTCGCGGCGCTGCGAGCAATTGGCCGATCGATCTTACCTTGCAGATCGCCCGCAGTCAGGGGAAACCGCGGCAGCTCGTGTTTACTTGCCGATGCAAAAGCGCGAAAAAATCCGCCCCAGCAGCTCATCCGAGCTTTCCGTGCCGACGATCTCGCCCAGCGCGAGCTGCGCTCGCCGCAGCTCCTCCGCCACCAGCTCCGGCGCGTTGCGCGCCGCCAGTTGCTGCGCCGCTTGCGCCAGGTGCTGATCGACGCGCGTCAGCGCGTCCAGGTGCCGTGCGCGCGCGGAGAGCACGTCGGTGGCGCCGGCTTCAAATCCCATGCAGCCTTTCATATGCGACGCG
Source organism: Gammaproteobacteria bacterium (assembly GCA_003132025.1). GTDB lineage: Bacteria > Pseudomonadota > Gammaproteobacteria > Steroidobacterales > Steroidobacteraceae > FEN-1191. The sequence continues at coordinate 34,985 of PKWJ01000030.1, read as the reverse complement.
AGCGTGTCGAGCCCGGCACCGGTGAGCGCGGACAGCCGCACGCTCGGCAGATCGGCGCCGACATCGCCGGACTCGAGCGCCGCCGCATCGTTTCCGGCCAGGTCGATCTTGTTGAATACCAGCGTCACCGGAACGCCGGTCGGCAGCAACGCCTGCTCTTCCACAAACGCTGCGGCATGCGGATCGTCGGCGGCATCGATCACGAACAGGATGCGGTCGGCCGCCGCCATGGCGGCGCGCGCCCGGCGTATCCCCTCGGCCTCGATTTCATCGCCGGCGCTGCGCAGCCCGGCGGTATCCAGTACATGCAGCGGCATGCCGTCGAGCACAATGCGTTCACGCAGCAGATCGCGCGTGGTGCCGGGAGTCGCAGTCACGATCGCCGCATCGTGGCCGGCCAGGCGGTTCAGCAGGCTGGACTTACCGGCGTTGGGTCGGCCGGCGATCACCACCGTCATGCCCTCGGTCAACAGCCGCCCCTGCCGGCTCGCAGCGGAGAGCGCTGCCAGCTGTGTCGTGGCCGCTTCAAGTCGTGCGCCAAGTGCGGTGTCCGAGAGGACGTCAATCTGTTCGTCAGCAAAATCGATCGCCGCCTCGACCTGGGCGCGCAACTCGCCGAGCGTCTGGCTTAATGAAAGCACGCGACTGGAGAACTCGCCTTCGAGCGAGCGCAGCGCCGCCCGCGCCGCCGCATCGGAGGCGGCATCGATCAGATCGGCGACCGCCTCGGCCTGGGCCAGGTCGAGCTTGGCGTTCAGATAAGCGCGCTGGGTAAATTCGCCGGGATGGGCACGACGTGCGCCCAGCTCGAGCAGCCGGCGGATCAGCGCTTCGACCAGCACCGGACCGCCGTGACCGTGCAGTTCCAGCACGTGCTCGCCGGTATAGGACTGCGGTGCCGGGAAGTACAGCGCCAGGCCGTGATCGATCGCGTTGCCGTCTCGGTCGCGAAATTGCGCGGTGGTGGCAATGCGCGGCTGCGGCAGCTGGCCGAGCAGGCGCTCGCCGATCTCGCGCACTGCCGCGCCCGAGACGCGCACGATCGCGATGCCGCCCCGGCCCGGCGGCGTCGCGGCCGCGACTATCGTGTCGCTCACCGCCTGGCGCTGGTGGCGGCCTCGAGGCGACGGTTGATGTTCCACTGCTGCAGGATCGATAGGACGGTATTGGTGACCCAGTACAACACCAGGCCGGCCGGGAAAAACGCGAACGTGACCGACATCGCGAGCGGCATGATCATGAAGATCTTCTGCTGCGCCGGATCGCCAACCTGCGGGTTGATCTTGTACTGGATGAACATGGCCACGGCCATGATCGCCGGCAGTACGAACAGCGGATCCTTGGCCGACAGATCGTTGATCCACAGAATAAACGGCGCCTGGCGCAGCTCGACGCTATCGCGCAGCACCCAGTAGAAGGCGAGGAACACAGGGATCTGGATCAGCATCGGCAGGCAGCCGGCCAGCGGATTGACCTTCTCACGCTTGTACAGCTCCATCATGCCGCGATTGAGCTTCTCGCGATCGTCCTTGTAGGTTTCGCGCAGCGCATTCAGCCGCGGCGCCAGTGCCTTCATCTTCGCCATCGAACGACCGCTGGCCTCGGCGAGCGGATAGAACAGGAGCTTGAGCAGCATGGTGACGATGATGATCGCGATGCCCCAGTTGCCGACCAGCGAATGCACGTGATCGAGCAGCCAGAACAGCGGCGTGGCGATGATGCGCAGCGTGCCGTAGTCGGCCACCAGGTCCAGATGCGATTGCACGGCGTCGAGCTGGGTCTGGATCTTGGGACCTACGAACAGCGCTTCATGGGTCGTCGCGCTGGCCCCCGGCGCCACCACCGCGGTGGGCCCCTGGGCCTTGAGCAGGAATTCATTACCCTGAGTCTGCAGCTGGTATCGATAGGCGGCATCGGCCGGCGGCACGATAGCGGCCACAAAATCGTGCTGCAGTGCTGCCAGCCAGCCGCCCTTGATCGACTGGTCGAGCACCGGGCTCTTCTGCACGTCGAATTTCTGGTACTTGGTGCCGTCGTAGATCGCCGGGCCCTTGAACGCGTAGCTGTCGGGCCGGAAATACGAGCGCTCGACCGGCGCGTTGTAACGCAGGATCTGCGCGTACGGTGCGAAGCTCCACGGCGCCGCGGATGCGTTCTGGATCTGATAGTCGAGGCCGATCTGGTATTGCCCGCGCCGGAATGTCAGCGTCTTGGTGACGGTCACACCATGACCGTCGCTCCAGGTCAGCGGCAGCTTGAGTTCGTTCTGGCCCGGGAGAAGGCGCAGCTCGCGCGCGTCGGTGCTGTAGAGCGCCTGGTGGGTCGGGGCGAATTCGTCGTTGACGGGCGCCAGTCCGGTCTGCAGCACGAACAGTGAGTCGGCGCTGTCGCGGCTGAGCAATCGCACCGGGATATCCGGCCGGTCCTTCGCCAGCGGATAGGCCAGCAGGTCCACGCGCCGCAGCTCGCCACCGGCGAGGCTGACGTCGACGTCGAGCACGTCGGTGACCACGTGAACGCTGGGAGCCGTCGGCGAATCCGCGACCAGCGCATGAGCCACCAGACCGTGCGCGCTGTCCGCGGCAGCGGGGGCGGGGGCGGCAGCGGGTTGGCTGCCAGCCGGCAGAGTCCCACCCGGCACAGCGCCGCCAGGCAGAGTGCCACCGGGCGCGGTGGCGGTCGGTACCGTGCTGTCGAGCGGCGTTGCAGGGGCAGTGCTGCTGCCAACGCTCGCGGCCGCCGGAACTTCCGGGTAGTCATGCGACCACATCTGGTAATTCAGAAACAGCGCGATGCCGAGCAGCATCCACAGGGCCAGCCGGGGACTAATGGTCGTGGGCACGGCGGGCCTGTGCGCTCTGGGTCGGGACTGGATCGTAGCCACCGGCGTTGAATGGATGACAGCGCGCCAGGCGCCGCAGTGCCAGGGCGCCACCGCGCACACTGCCGTAGCGGTCGATCGCCTCGAGCGCGTACTGCGAACACGATGGATAGAAGCGGCAACGCTGTCCCACCAGCGGGCTGATCAATAGCTGATAGCCGCGCAGCAGGCTGCGAATCAGCTGGCGCATGTGGAACTTATCCGCTGCCAAAGTTGCTCCAGAGCCGATCGCAGCCGGGCGTTATCCGCAGCGAGCACTCCCGCGCGCGCACCGATCACGATGTCGATCGCCGGCAGACCCAGTTGATGCACGCGAAAACTCTCCCGAATCAGACGCCGCACACGATTACGGTCGACCGCGCGGCGCAGGATTCGTGCGGCGATCGACATGCCGAGCCGGGCGCAGGTCAGGCCATTAGGTTGCGCGTTGACGGTGAAGAACTCATTGCCGAGGCGTTTGCCGGCCGCGTAGGCACGCTTGAACTCGGCCGGACGCCGCATGCGCCGCTCGGGCGGCAACCTGAGACTTGGGGTGGCGGCGGAGCGCGTGGACGCGGCTGTCATCACCGCAACGGCCACGGCATCTAGGGCGTCAGGCGCTTGCGGCCTTTCGCGCGCCGGCGAGCCAATACCCTGCGACCGCTCTTGGTAGCCATGCGGGCCCGAAATCCGTGGGTGCGCGCCCGGCGCACCTTGCTCGGCTGATACGTACGTTTCATGATTTCAAGGCTCTGAAAGGCAACCGAAAAACGGCTCGGCAGGGTACGGTTCGCCGCCGGGCGTGTCAATACGAGCCGTTCCGGCAGATATTTCCCGCGCCGCGGTGGTGGGTATAGACTTTCGGCCCTTTTTCCCGGGAAGCAAATCGTTGGAAGCGTCGCTCTGGTCGCGCTGCTTGCGTGCGCTCGAAAGCGAGCTGGCCGAGCAGGACTTCAACACCTGGGTGCGGCCGCTACAGGCGCTGGAAGGCGATGCTGGCCTGCGCCTGCTGGCACCGAATCGTTTCGTGGTCGACTGGGTGCGCACCCATTTGCTGGCACGTCTGGCCGAGTTGTTGCGCGAGTTCGGGATCGCACAGCCGGTGGCGATAAACGTCGAGGTCGGCTCGCGGCCGGCGGTGCCGAGCGGCGCGCCGCTGAGCGCCGGCGCCACCGCGGTACGGGCGATGAAGAACGCGCCGCATGCGGTCGGCGTGCCGCTCAATCCCGACTTCACCTTCGACGGTTTCGTCGAGGGCAAGAGCAATCATTTTGCCAAGGCGGCGGCGCTGCAGGTCGCCGGCAATCCGGGACGCGCCTATAACCCGCTGTTCATCTATGGCGGCGTGGGCCTTGGCAAGACGCATCTGATGCATGCCATCGGCCACATGATCACCGCGCGCGACAAGGACGCACGTGTGGCCTATGTGCATTCGGAGCGCTTCGTCAGCGACATGGTGCGNNATCCAGTTCTTCGCCGGCAAGGAGCATTCGCAGGAGGAATTCTTTCACACCTTCAATGCGCTGCTCGAGGGCCAGCACCAGGTGATCCTCACCTGCGATCGCTACCCGCGCGAGGTCGATGGACTGGAGGAACGCCTGAAATCCCGCTTCGGCTGGGGCCTGACGGTGGCGATCGAGCCGCCGGAGCTCGAGACCTCGGTAGCGATCCTGATCGGCAAGGCGCAGGCCGCGGGCGTGGAATTGGCCGAGGAGGTCGCGTTTTTCATCGCCAAGCGCATCCGCTCCAACGTGCGCGAACTGGAAGGCGCACTGCGGCGCGTGATCGCAAATTCGCGCTTCACCGGCCATCCGATCACGCTCGAATTCACCAAAGAGGCGCTGAAGGATCTGCTATCGATGCAGGCACGCTTGATCACCGTAGAGAACATTCAGAAAACCGTTGCCGACTACTACAAGGTCCGTGTGGCGGATCTGCTGTCGAAACGCCGCAGCCGCTCCGTGGCGCGCCCGCGCCAGGTAGCGATGGCACTGGCGAAGGAACTGACCAGTCACAGCCTGCCGGAGATCGGCGATGCCTTCGGCGGTCGCGATCACACCACGGTGATGCACGCCTGCAAGCGAATCAAGGAGCTGCGCGATATCGAGCAGCATATACAGGAAGACTATACAAACCTGTTGAGAACCCTGACCGGATGAGGTGAGATTCCTGTGGAGGAAAATGTGGATAAGGTTACCCACAGCCCGCACACAGGCAGCCGCGAAGGTTGTTAGAGTCGACGGCCGTCGTGAAACGCTGGCGACAGGCGCGAAAGCCAGCGCCGGCGCTGTTTTTCGCGATGTTCACAGGCTTTATATCTATCATTGATCTTCTTCTAAGAAAGAATACTTAAGAGAACAAAGGACGTATCCGCACATGAAAGTCTCCGCCACGCGCGAACATCTGCTCGAGGCTCTGCAGAGCGTCATCGGCGTAGTTGAGCGACGGCAAACGATGCCGATCCTGTCGAATGTTTTGCTCAGCGCGCGCGACAACCGGTTGCGCGTCACCGGCACCGATCTGGAAGTCGAGCTGGTGGCTGCGGCTGAGGTGAGCGTGCAGCAGGCCGGCGACATCACGGTGCCGGGCCGCAAGCTGCTCGACATCGTGCGCACATTGCCCGACAAGACCAACGTCACGCTCACGCGCGAGGGCGAGAAGGTGGTACTGCGCGGCGGCCGCAGCCGCTTCTCGCTCTCCAGTCTGCCGGCGAGCGAATTTCCGGTTATCGAAGACATCAATGCGCAGCACACACTGCAGATCCGCGCGCACGACTGTCGCCGGCTGATCGACAAGACGCACTTCGCGATGGCGCAGCAGGACGTGCGCTATTACCTCAACGGCACATTGCTGGAAACCGACGGCAAGGCGTTGCGCGCCGTGGCCACCGACGGTCATCGCCTGTCCTGGTGTGAAGTGGAACTTGCGGGCAAATCCCGCGAGCTGCAGCAGATTATCCTGCCGCGCAAGGGCGTGCTGGAGCTGCAGCGCCTGCTCGACGGGGAAGGCGAGATCGAAATCGCGATCGGCACTAATCACATTCGCGTCCAGATCGGCGAAGTTCGCTTCACTTCTAAGCTCATTGACGGCAAGTTCCCGGAATATGGCCGCGTGATCCCCTCCCAGCCGCCGCGCGTCATGACCGCCGCGCGTGAAGCCATGCGCGCGACCCTGCAGCGCACCTCGATCCTCTCGAACGAGAAATACCGCGGCGTGCGTCTGACTTTTGCGCCTGGCCTGCTCACCGTCCAGGCGCATAACCCAGAGCAGGAGGAAGCCGAGGATCAGCTTGAGGTCGAGTTCAGCGGCGAGGAAATCGAAATCGGCTTCAATGTCAGCTATCTGCTCGATGCGCTGGCGGCGATTGACGCCGACACGGTCGAAGTCGGCCTCACGGATGCCAACAGCAGTTGTTTGATCCGCAAGCCGGGCGATAGCAGCGTCAAGTATGTCGTCATGCCGATGCGGCTCTAGTCCGTAGTGACCTAGATGAGCCTGGCCGAGCTGCGGCTCGAGGACCTGCGCTGTCTCCCCAGGGCGCAGCTGACGCTGCATCCGCGCCTGAATCTGATCACCGGGGATAATGGCTCCGGCAAGACCTCGGTGCTGGAGGCGATTTACCTGCTCGGCCGCGGCCGATCGTTCCGCACCCGTCATACCGAAACGCTGATCGGCCATGGAGCATCCGAGCTGCGGGTTTTTGGGCGTATCGAGGCCCGTGATCACACCAGCCGCAGCATAGGCTTCGGTTGCAGCCGCCTGAACGGGCTGACGGCGCGCATTGATGGCAACGACGTCGCCTCACTGGCGGCGCTGTCCGAATTATTCCCGGTCCAGGTCATCGATCCGGGGATTCACCGACTGGTGGAAGAGGGACCGGTGCAGCGGCGTCGCTGGCTTGACTGGGCGGTGTTCCACGTGGAACCAGATTTCGTCCGCCACTGGCAGGGCTACAACCGGGCCTTGCGCCAGCGCAACGCGGCGCTCAAGACGGGGTCCGATGCCACCCTATGGGATTGGGAGCTGGTGCGATTGGGGCAGCTGCTGACCGATGCCCGGGCGCGGCTGGTCGATGCCTTGCAACCCTATTGGGCCGCAGCCCTGCGCGATCTGGACGCAGTGCCCGTGACGCTGGGCTACTTTCAGGGCTGGGGCCGGGATCAGGCTCTGGGCGACGCGCTGACGATGCATATTGCGCGCGACAAAGAGCGTGGCAGTACCAGCTACGGGCCGCATCGATTCGATGTGCCGCTGCGGCTTTCGGGTCACCCGGCACGCGACCTGGTGTCGCGCGGCCAGCAGAAAGTGATCGGATCGGCGATGGCATTGACGATGACGCGCTACGTCGCGCAAGTTGCCGGCAGGGCGCCAACGCTGCTGCTGGATGACCCGGCGGCCGAGCTCGATCGCGTCCATACCAAGGCGCTGCTGACCGCGGTTGCAGGCATTGGCGGACAGCTCGTGGTGACGGCGCTGCGCCCGGAAGACACCCCGTTGGGCACGCCGGATCGGGTGTTTCACGTGGAACATAAGGAGGTCAAAACAGCTATAATGGGAGCATGAATTTACGAGCCTGTTCATGACCGCAGCGGACGTCTACGATTCCAGTAAAATCAAAGTCTTAAAGGGCCTTGATGCAGTGCGGAAAAGACCCGGTATGTACATCGGAGATACCGATGACGGCAGCGGTCTGCACCACATGGTTTTCGAGGTGGTCGACAACTCGGTAGACGAGTCGTTGGCCGGCCATTGCGACCGGGTCGTGGTCACCGTCCACGCCGACGAATCGGTGACGGTTTCGGACAACGGCCGTGGCATTCCGGTGGATATCCACCCCGAGGAGGGCCGTTCGGCGGCCGAGGTCATCATGACCGTGCTGCACTCGGGCGGTAAGTTCGACGACATTTCGTACAAGGTCTCGGGCGGCCTGCACGGCGTCGGGGTGTCGGTGGTCAACGCGCTGTCCGATTACCTGCTGCTGACGGTCAGTCGCGACGGCTTCATGTACCGCCAGGAGTACCACCTGGGCGAACCGGTGGCGGCGATGGCGGTGATCGGGCCGACAGCCGAGCGCGGCACCACGATCCGCTTCCGGCCCTCGGCGCAGATCTTCACCAACATCCAGTTCAACTACGACACGCTCGCCAAGCGGCTGCGGGAACTGTCGTTTCTCAATGCCGGGGTGCGCATCGAGCTGATCGACGAGCGCGAGAACAAGTCCGACGTATTCGCGCACGACGGCGGCCTGCAGGCGTTCGTCAAGCATCTGAACCGCTCGCGCACGCCGATTCACGACAGCGTGTTCTGGTTTCGTACCCAGGAGGGCTCGGCGACGGTCGAGGTGGCGCTGCAGTGGAACGACTCCTACCAGGAGAGCATGTTCTGCTACACCAACAATATTCCGCAGAAGGACGGCGGCACGCACCTGTCGGGCTTTCGCGCGGCGCTGACGCGCACGCTCAACGATTACATCGAGAAGGAATCGGTCGCGAAGAAGGAAAAAATCGCCACCACCGGTGACGATGCGCGCGAAGGACTGACGGCGATCCTGTCGGTGAAGCTACCCGATCCGAAATTCTCCTCGCAGACCAAAGACAAACTGGTGTCCTCCGAGGTCAAGGGACTGGTGGAGACCGCGGTGGCGCAGAAGCTGTCCGAGTTTTTGCTCGAGCATCCGCAGGAAGCGCGCGCCATCGTCGCCAAGATTCTCGAGGCGGCGCGCGCGCGCGAAGCGGCACGCAAGGCACGTGAGATGACGCGCCGCAAAGGGGTGCTCGATATCGCGGGCCTGCCGGGAAAACTGGCCGACTGCCAGGAGAAAGATCCGGCGCTGTCGGAGATTTTCATCGTCGAGGGCGATTCGGCGGGCGGCTCGGCCAAGCAGGGGCGCGATCGGCGCACCCAGGCGATACTGCCACTCAAGGGCAAGATCCTCAACGTCGAGAAGGCGCGCTTCGACAAGATGTTGTCGTCGGCGGAAGTCGGCACGCTGATCACCGCACTCGGCTGCGGGATTGGTCGCGATGATTTCGACATCGACAAGCTGCGTTATCACCGCATCATCATTATGAGTGTCGACGGTGACGAGCATGTGTTCGTGCGCGATGACGAGCGCGGGGTCCGCATGACGACGGTCGGTACATTCATCGATGCAGCACTCGAGGGAATCCAGCCCGACGAGAAAGGTGTCACGCGTCGCGTGCGCGACCAACTCGGTGAAGTACTTTGCTTCGGAAAGGATGATCATCTGGTCCGATTCCGACCCATCAAAGGTGTCATTCGACACCCCGTGGACGAAGTTCTCTACGAGGTCAAGACTACCTACGGACGTTCGATTCGGGTTACGGCCAGCCACAGCGTGTTTGTCCAGGACAACGGAGGAATGCGGCTCAAGCAGGGCAGTGAACTGCAGGTCGGCGATCGCCTGGTGGCGCCGAAGACTGTCCGCCTGCCCCAGGATGCGCCTGAGCGCATCGATCTCTTACGAGCCATGCATAGAATTCCAGAGGCAAGAGATCAGATTTGGGTGCGAGGCCGGGCCGTAGAGGATTGGTTCAAGGCTAGCGTCGTTGAAGAGTACGCCGATCGACCCGAGTACTCTGCGCCACGCGTGGAGTTTCCCGCCGAAGTGCGACTGAAGCTTGCTTGTTTGCGCCGCGCCAGCGGCATCAGCAATGTTGAGCTGTGCCGCAGGATTGGCATACGGCAGCCGGTGACGTTCTACGCTTGGGAAAAAGGCGTCTCTCGCCCGACGCTGCCCAATTTCCAGACGTATCTCGAAGTTATTGGCGCCAATGCGGCAGTCGTAATGCAACAGGTGACCGTGGGGCCAAGTCGGCTCGAACGCGTTTGGGAACAGCAGTATCGCGGCTCGCCGTGCAATCGGGTCCGAGACTACGTGCGCCTATCCGCCTTGGAAGCGGAGGACATTGAGTGGTTCGCAGATCGCGATGATCTGGAGTTGACACCTGAGCACTACGGCGACCAAGGAATCAGGCGGTTCGTCCGCGTCGACTCTGAGCTGATGAAGTTGCTCGGTTTCTATTTGGCCGAGGGCTCGTGTTCGAATCGCAACGGGGTACGTCTGTGCATCGGCAAGAGCAACGTTCGGTTCATGGAGGAGATGGGCGCGGCAATCACTCATGTTTTCGGAGTGCGACCCAAGAGCTATCCCATCAAACGGGGCTGCGGAGAGTTAAAGCTTTTGAATCGCGTCGCGGCTTTGGCGTGGCAGCATGTTTTTGGGTTTCATGAGGTTGACTCCCTCACCAAACGGATTCCCGATTTGGTCTTCAATGTGACCGAGCCACTGAAGTTGGCGTTTTTGCGTGGTTACCTACTTGGTGATGGGTGTGCGACGGGCGGAAGGGTCGTCTTCAGCACCTCATCGCGTGACATCGCCAGTGGTGTTTCGTATTTGCTTGCCACATTCGGGGTTGTTCCGAGCATTCAAGAGGTCGATGCTGATAGAGTCTCGCAACGCTGCGGCGAGCAGGTTTTCAAGACCACTCATCGTCACTGGCAGATCATCCTGCATGCACCCGACGACTTGGCTCGCCTCCGGAATGTGTGGACCGACCACTCGGGCGCCAGCACGGTGGAAGACAAGATCGCAGCTGCGGATTATCCCTGTCGTCGGCGCTTCGATGTGATCGACGCGGATCTCATTGCCTTGTCCATTGTGTCGATCAATCCGGTCGAAGCTTCAAACGGCAACGTTTACGATTTCTCGGTCGAAGAGGACGAGAATTTCATCTGCGGTTTCGGTGGGATCGCCGCAAAAAACACCGATGCTGACGTTGACGGAAGCCATATCCGCACTTTGCTGCTGACGTTCTTCTACCGCCAGATCCCGCTGCTGATCGAGCGCGGCCACATCTACATCGCGCAGCCGCCTCTGTACAAAGTCAAGCACGGCAAGCAGGAGATCTACGTCAAGGACGACAACGAACTCAATGCGCTGCTGCTCAACAGCGCGCTCGAGGATGCGACGCTGCACGTGAGTGGCAGCGCCGACGCACTCAGCGGTTCGTCGCTCGAAATGCTGGCACGCCGCTACATGGAAGTGCAGGCGATCATTCGTCGCTGGTCGCGCCGCTACGATGAGCGCTTGCTGGAGCAGATGATCTACATCCCGCAGGTCAAGCCGGGCGACAGCGATAACGCCGACTTCATGCGGCGCTGGGTGGCTGAGCTCGAGACGCGGCTCAATGCGCGCGGCGACGGTCGGCGCAACTTCCAGCTGGAACTGCGCGCCGCTGCCGCGGGCCATCCGCCGCGAATCGTAGTGCGTAAGACCGAGCACGGACTGACCACGGAGAAGATGCTGCACCGGGAATTCTTCGAGTCGGCTGAATACCAGCGCATCTCCGAACTGGCGCGCACGCTCGCCGATCTTATCGGTGAGGGCGCCTATGTCACGCGCGCCAAGGAGCGCGAGGATGTCGGCACCTTCAAGCAGGCCATGACCTGGCTGTTCGACCAGGCGCGTAAGGGGCAGACGATCCAGCGCTACAAGGGTCTGGGCGAGATGAATCCCGAGCAGCTGTGGGAGACCACCATCAATCCGGCGACCCGCCGCCTGATGCAGGTGCGCATCGAGGACGCGGTCGCGTCGGATGAGATCTTCACCACGCTGATGGGCGATCAGGTCGAACCGCGGCGCGAGTTCATCGAGAAGAACGCACTATCGGTGATGAATCTGGATGTCTGAAGGCGCCGCAGGCGTCTTGTTGCCAGTGGGAGTAACAGCATGTCTGAGCCAAACTCTGCCATTGCCGGTGATGTCGAAAAGGTGCTGACGGCTGCCAAGTGGCCGCAAGGCCGCTCGCTGGAGCAGGCGCTGATCGACATCGAAGCGGTACTCAAGCTGATGCTCGGGAAGCTCAACAACAACAAGATTTCGGTCGGCTACCGCGCCGTAGAAGCCACCGACCCGGGCCCGCACGGCTAATCCGCCTTAAGGCGCGCCGACCCTGGCCTGCATCTGCAGGTCTTGCTGTTTCGCGCGCCCGAGCAACAGGCGAAAGTCGCTGCGCGCGCGTAGCGATTCGAGAGCAGGATCGTGTTCGGCCTGCATGGCCGCGCGCCATCCGAGGTCGGCCGCATGGCGCAGTGCCAGCATCGCGCCGTCGGCGTCCGCGCGCAGTGCCAGCACTTCGGCGCGCAGCGTGTAGGCGCCGTAGCGCTCGACGCCGGCCTGCATCAGGCTCTGAAGTCTCGCGGCCAACGCGTCCAGTCGCAGCAACGCTGCCGGCCGATCGTCCATCCACAGCTCGGCAATGGCCATGGCGAGTTCGTTCGAATCGCCCTCGCGTTCGATCCAGGCATTGTCCAGCGTATCGCGGCCCAGATCGCTCGCCGCCAGTGCCTGATCGAGCAAGCGCTTGGCGGCGGGCGCGTCGTGCAGCAGCAGCTCCAGGTGCGCTGCACGCAGCAGCGTATCCGCGCGCGTCGAAGCCTCGAAGTGGGCGCCGTTGAGCTGTGCACGAAGTGCTGGCACGCCGCCCTCGTAGTAGCTGACCAGCGCCAGGCGCACTGCGACCGCCTCGTCACTCGGTGCGGTCGGGCGCGCCTGCTCGAGTGTGGCACGGGCCGACGCGGGCAGCCCGAGCGACAACAGCATATTGCTGCGATCCTTGTACAGTGTGAATTCATTCGGGCTGGCCTTCAGCGCCAGCGCGTTCCATTTCAGCGCGTCGTCGATCCGTCCGCGTGCCCAGTCCAGCCAGCTGGTCGCCACCAGGGCCCAGGAAGACTCGGGTGCCAGCGCGCGTGCGTGCGCACAGGCCAGGTCGGCTTCGTCGAAACGGGCCATGTCGGTAAACGCAATGCAGCGACGCGCCTGTAGATTGAAATTGCGCGGGTCGAGCGTGGCGGCTGCGCTGTAGCTGGCCAGTGCATCGCGCGGGCGCGCATTGTAAATGAACAGGTACCCCATCTCGGCCAGTGCACGGCTGTCGTTTGGGTTCAGATCAATTGCGTGCCGCAGATCGCGCAACGCTTCGTCGTTGCGCCCCTGGTCGCTGCGTAGCGCGCCGCGAGCGGTGTAGATATCGGGCAGATTCCCATCCAGGCGCACGGCGGTCGCGAGCAGCGGTTCGACCCGGTCGGCAACGTCGTTGATAGACAGGCCGTTCAGATATGACTGATTGATATACGCCGATGCCAGTCCGGTGTAAGCCAGCGCGAAATTCTTATCCAGCGTCAGTGCCTGCTGGTAGAGTTCGATGGCGCGGTCGTTGTCGTCGCGGGTCAGACCCTGCTGGTGATGCCGTGCCAGCAGATACAGCTGGTAGGCCTGCGGCGTGCCGCCACGCCGCGCGGCAAAACCCTGTCCGGTCTGTTCAGTCAGGCGAATCTCCAGGTTGTCGGCCACCGAGCGCGCGATCTCCTCCTGCACTTTCACGACGTCGTCAATCGGCCGGTCGAAGTTGGCCGACCACAGGTGAAACCCGTCGCGCGTACTGACCAGCTGCGCGGTGATCCGCAGCTGGTTACCCGAGCGGCGTACCGATCCTTCCAGCAGGTGGCTGACGCCCAGTTCCCGGCCGATGGTGCGCACGTCCACATCCCGGCCCTGGTAGGCGAATGCGGAAGTTCGCGCGACCACCCGCAGCGTCGGGATCTGCGCCAGCCAGTTCGACAGCTCTTCGGTCAGGCCGTCGCAGAACGCCTGGTCCTGCCTGCTGTCGGTCATGTCGATGAACGGCAGCACCACGATCGAAGGCGCGCTCGGCGGCGGCGCGAAATAACGCTGCACCCGCGGCCACAGGACGGCTGCCAGCAGCGCGAGTACTGCCAGCGCTGTCATACCAGCAAGCGCCAGCCGTAGAGGGCGGCGTTTCTGGACGCCCGGCGGCCGGCCGTCGACTGCCGTGGCTACGGCGGGGGGAGTGGGCGGTGCAGCAGGCTGTGCTGCAGGCGGCGCGGCGGGCTGCGGCGTGCCCGATGCCGTCACCGGGCGCACCGGGGCGATGAGTCGATAACCCTTGCGCGGGACGGTCGCGATATAGGTCGGTTCGGGATCGGTGTCCGCCAGCGCGCGGCGCAGCTGCGATATGGCCTGGTAGACCGATGCCGGGCCGACAATCACGCCGGGCCAGACCTCGGTGAGCATCCGGTCGACGCTGATGACGGCTCCGGGTGATTGCGCCAGCAACAGCAACAGCCGCATGGCACGCGGCTCAAGCTTGGCGAGCTCGCTGCCGCGGGCGAGGGTGTCGGTATCGGGGTCCGCGACCCAGTCGCCGATTTGCAGCAGCGCTCGTGATTGGCCCGCCATCGCCTACGTCCCGCAAAACCCGCATCGAGTATATGCCGCGCCTGCGATGCAGTAAGCGCCTGATTTTCCTGCGTTGAGAAATGCTTGAGCAATCCTTCAGAACACCCTGAGGACTGTCTGGCCGCAAATTCGTACACAGGGGACGTACGCCAACAAAGGGGAGAGTGCGTTTCATGAACATGCAAAGTGCGGATTCAAGACCGATCAACATCTACACGCTGGGTCGCTTTGACGTGGTGCTGGACGGAGTCCCGCTGCGCTTCGTCTTCAAGGCACCGCGCAAGCCGCTGGTATTGCTCAAGGCACTGCTGTGCGGCGGCCGTGCCGGCGTCAGCCAGGAGGCGCTGGGCGCGGCACTGTGGCCGGAGCTTGAGCAGTGGTCGGCGGTCAAGGCGCTCTACGCCACGGTGCTGCAGTTGCGCCGGCTGCTGGGACGCAAGTCGGCCGTGAAGGTCGACCCGGCGCGCGTCGCGCTCGACCCGGAAGACTGCTGGGTCGATGCCTGGGCGTTCGAACACGCGGTTGCTGCGGCCCGCGACCCGACCGAGCTGCTGTGGGCGCTGCGCTTCTATCGCGGCATGTTCCTGAGCGATGCCGAGCACTCCCTGGCGTCGGACGCGCGAGCGCGCCTGCGACGCACGTTCTTCCGCTCGGTGCTGCAGCTGGGCTCAGGCTATGAGCGCATCGGCGACACCCAGTCCGCCATCGATCTGTATCTGATGGCGCTCGATGCCGACGCTACCTGCGAGGACGTGCACCGCGGCCTGATGCGATGCTTGGCGCGGGAGGGACAGTCGTCCGCCGTCGCGGCCGCGTTCCTGCGCTGCCGCGCGATGCTCACGCGCCATTTCGGAACCGAACCGTCGGCCCAGACGGAGAAGATTTACCGCGAAGCCTGCCCGAGCGGCAGAGCTCACGGGCTGCCGCCCCCCGGTTTTAGGCCCGCGGCCGAGTACGCATCGATGCCCTAGCCCAAGCCGCCACCGTGAACCTGCTGCAGCGCCGATACCCGGCAGCGTCCGACAGCGCACGCAGCCATTACGCGCCAACATGCGTGCCTGCGCAGGTGAACGCTGGAGAACGCTGATGATCGATCTGTATTTCTGGCCGACGCCCAATGGGCTGAAGCTCAAGTTGTTCCTGGAGGAAGCCGCGCTGCCGTATCGCGCGATTCCAGTCGACATTGGCAAGGGCGAACAGCATCGGCCCGAGTTTCTCAAAGTATCGCCGAACAACAAGATTCCGGCGCTGGTCGATCACGATCCGCCGGGCGGCGGCGCGCCGCTGTCGCTGTTCGAGTCCGGCGCCATGCTGCTGTATCTGGCCGACAAGAGCGGGAAATTCATACCGGCCGATGTGCGCGGCCGCGCCGATGTGCTGCAGTGGTTGTTCTGGCAGGTCGGCGGGCTAGGCCCGATGGCCGGCCAAAACGGTCACTTCCGGGTCTATGCGCCGACCGAGATACCGTATGCGATCGAACGCTACACCAACGAAGTCAACCGTCTCTACGGCGTGATGAATCAGCGTCTCGCCGACCGGGAATTCCTCGCCGGCAGATATTCGATCGCCGATATCGCCTGCTACCCGTGGATCGTACCGTACCAGCCGCAGGGCCAGAACCTGGATGATTTCCCGCACCTGAAGCGCTGGTTCGGCGTCATCGCCGCACGACCCGCGACCGTGCGCACTTACCATGGCGTGGCACCGGCATACGTGCGCGACCGCAGCACGATCACGGACGACGAGCGCAAACATCTCTTCGGCCACAGCGGCACCGCCACCAAGAAGCCATAGAGAAATCGCATCGCACAGAGGTATTGGGACATATACAGNNCTGTATATGTCCCAATACCTCTTTGACGTTACGGGTCCTCTTCGCCCTCCTGGGAATAGCCGAGACCGTATTTGAGGTGACGATCGGCGTCGCGCTTATGGCCGATGTGGCTTGCATCGGCGATACTCTGCTGCCGCAGCCGCAACCAGTTTTCGCGCGCCTTACGCCGCTCCTCCTCCAGCGAATATGCCTGCCCGTGCAGATATGGCGTCTCGATTCGTTCGATGCGATAACCCGGTTCCGAAACCTTGTCGCCATCATCCGAACGGCCATTTTCCGATCCGATTGCCTTCGACACTTCATCCAGAGCGAATTCGCGCGCGAGTGTATCCGTCGCAGTCTTCAGGTCGATTCCGGTACCGGTGTAGTCTGCCCGAAGCCTGAGAGTTTCCGCGCGGCCGAAAGCGGCGGCCAGTTCAGGGTGAACGCGACCCGAATGGACGGCGTGCTGCGCAAACGCTGCGATCACTCCACTGCGCGTGCGAGGAAGATCTCGTTCCGGGACGCCGGTGCTCAGCAGCGTGGCTCGCGCAATGTTGAACATTGCGTAATAGGATCGGTTGACCGATCCGTCAAAATCATGGTCCTGCAATTCGCGAGCGCTCTGCAACGACCGCTCAGTTTTCCGTATGAGGTCACGAGCGAACGCAGAGATCGTCAAAGCACTATTCCCTCGCTGGCAACATTCTGGAGGAAACCCGGCCTCAGGAACCCCTCGGGGTGCAGCCAGTCGTTGAGTGAAATCGGCACCGGCTGAATCTGGATACCGGTCTCGAGGAACACGTAGAATGCAAGCTCCGCCAGATTTCCAAGAACCTCCCAGTCATCGGCATTGCTGGTAACGATCAGAGCCAGATCGGCATCGCTGTCAGGCCTGCCTTCACCACGGGCTCGCGAACCATAGAGGATGGCACGATCCAGCCTCAAATCTGCCGGCAGCCGTGCGATGAACACACGAGCCGCAGCCTCGGTATTCGGATCCAAGAATTTCATATGCGCTATTTTGGGAACATCGCGTCAGGTAGGCAAGACGCGCGACACACGAGCGCGCACCCACCTCTTCGGCCACAGCGGCACCGCCGCCAGGAACCCATAGAGAAATCGTATCTGACAGAGTGATGGATGCATGTGGNNCCACATGCATCCATCACTCTGTGAGCTAAGGTTCCTAGCCGTGGCTTCTTGCCGGCGCCGGTGTGGGCGGATGGGTGGAGTGCGCTTCGATCCATGCCTGCGCTTCGGCATTGACCTCGCGCGGATGACGCCCGGCGGCATCGATCGGTGGACCGATGACGACCCGGATGATGCCGGGTTTCTTCCATAGCCCGCGACGCGGCCAGTAATAACCGGAATCGTGCGCCACCGGCACGATCAGCCGCCCGGTCTGCGCCGCCAGCAGCGCACCGCTGATGCCGTACTTGCGTGTCTCGCCGGGCGGCATGCGCGTGCCTTCCGGAAAGATCACGATCCATTCGCCTTCGGCCAGCCGCGCCTTGCCCTGCTCGATCACGTCGTGCACCGCGGTAGGTCCCGCGCCGCGGTTGACCGCGATCGCGCGCAGCTGGCGGATGCCCCAGCCGACGAATGGGATCCAGGTCAGCTCGCGCTTGAGCACCCACACATGCGGCGGCAGCAGCACCGCCTGCGCCACGGTTTCCCAGCTCGAGGAGTGTTTCATCAGCGCGATGTGGTTGCCGGCCGGCAGCCGCTCGGCGCCCTCGACCCGATAGTCCAGACTGCAGGTCCAGCGCAGCACCGCGAGGATGACCCGCGCCCAGACCCGTGCCAGCGCGAAGCGGCCGCGGAACGGCAGCACGGTGCAGGCGACGACGAAAAAGATCGCGTACACGAACGTCCACAGCAGAAAAAACGCCGTGAAGGCGAGCGAGCCGAGCGGTCGGGCATCGCTGGCCAAGGCTTTAGCCGGGCAGGCGCGACAGATCGGCGATACCGGTGAACAGCGCGCGCAGCTCCGCCAGCAGTGCGAGGCGGTTGTTGCGCAGCGCGGCTTCCGGATCGTTCACCAGCACCCGATCGAAAAATCCATCGACCGCGGGCTTCAAACCCGCGAGCAGGTCCAGCGCCCGCGCGTAAGTCTGCGCCGTCACCGCCTCCTGCACCTGCGCCCGCATCGCCAGCAGCGCATCGTGCAGCTCACGCTCGGCTTCCTCGCGCAGCAGCTCACGCACCACCGGCTGCGGCTGCAAGCTGGCCGCCGCGGGCTCCGACTTGCGCAGGATGTTCGCGATGCGCCGGTTGGCGGCCGCAAGACTCAAGCCTTCCGGTCGCGCCACGAATCCCACCAGGGCGCGCAGCCGCGCATCGAAATCCAGCAGCGACGCCGGCCGGGTGGCGAGCACGGCGTCGAACATCTCGGTGCTGATGCCGTTA
Organism: Gammaproteobacteria bacterium; assembly: GCA_003132025.1. GTDB lineage: Bacteria > Pseudomonadota > Gammaproteobacteria > Steroidobacterales > Steroidobacteraceae > FEN-1191. The sequence continues at coordinate 16,616 of PKWJ01000030.1, read as the reverse complement.
TCGGCGGCGCGCTCCAGGTATTGCGCGCGCGCGCGTTCCAGCACGAAGTCGTAGATGTCGGCGCTGACGCCGGCGGCTGCAGCGTCGATGCCGGCGATCTGCTGCAGGCGCACCGCGCGATCGATCAGCTCGATGAGATTCAGCTCCAGGCGATGCTCGAGAATGATGCGCAGTACGCCGATGGCCGCGCGCCGCAGGCCGAAAGGATCGCGCGTGCCGCTCGGTTTCTGGCCGCTGGCGAAGATGCCCGCCAGCGTGTCGAGCTTGTCGCCCAGCGCCACCGCATCGCCGACGCCCGAGGCCGGCAGCGCATCGCCGGCCGCACGCGGCAGGTAGTGATCGCGGATCGCATCGGCCACGCGCGGCGCTTCTCCGTCGGCGAGCGCGTAGTAGCGTCCCATGCAGCCCTGCAGTTCCGGAAACTCTCCGACCATCGCCGTCAGCAGGTCGCACTTGGCGAGCTGGGCGGCGCGTGCGGTCTCGCCGCCGTCGGCGCCGATATGCGCGGCGATGGCGCTGGCCAGCACCCCGATGCGGTCGGTGCGCGCGCCCAGCGAGCCGAGCTTGTCGTGGAAAGTGACCCCGTCGAGCGCCAGGCGGCGCTCGGCCAGCGGCTGCCTGCGATCCTGCTCCCAGAAAAACGCCGCGTCCGCCAGGCGCGGACGCACCACGCGCTCGTTGCCGGCGCGCACCACGTCGGGATCCGGGCTATCGATGTTGCTGATGGTGATGAACCACGGCATCAGGCCGGCATCGTTTTCGACCGCGAAATAACGCTGATGTTCCTGCAGCGTTGCAATCAGGACCTCGCGCGGCAGCGCCAGGAAACGCGGCTCGAACTGGCCGGTCAGCGCCACCGGCCATTCCACCAGCGCCGTGACTTCATCCAGCAGGCCGTCGCCGACGATGGCGCGGCCGGCCAGTCCCGCGGCAAGCTGTTCGACCTGCGCGCGGATGTTCTCGCGCCGCGCGTCGAATGCAGCGATCACCTTGCCGCGCGTCAGCAGCGCCTTGGCGTAGCCTGCCGGGGATGCGATGTGCAGCGCCTTGGGCGCCATGAAGCGGTGGCCGAAGCTTACGCTGCCTGCTTCGACGCCGAGCATCGAAGCCGGCACCACCTCGCGCCCGAACAGCAGCACCAGCCAGTGCACCGGCCGCACGAATTGCGCATCGCCTGCGCCCCAGCGCATGCGCCTCGGGGTGGGCAGCGCATCCAGCGTCTGCTGCAGCAGGCCTGGCAGCAGCGTCACGGTCGCGGTGCCGGTCTTGATACCTTCGAAATACAGGTACTCGTTGCCTTTGACATCGTGTTCGCGACCGAGCGCTTCGAGCGCCACGCCGCAACTATCGGCGAAGGCCGTCGCGGCGCGGGTGGGTGCGCCGGCGGCGTCGAAGCTGGCGCGCAGCGGTGGGCCGCGGCGCTTGATGAGCTGGTCGGGAGGTCGGACGGCGAGCCGGCGGATGTGGACCGCGAGCCGGCGCGGCGTGGCAAACGACTCGATCGCCGCGACGACAAGTCCCGCCTGCGTCAGGCGCGTGCGCAGGCCGTCGGCCAACGCCTGTTCGAGTACGCGCAACGCCTTGGGCGGCAATTCCTCGGTACCCAGCTCCACCAGCAGATCGCGCCGCTCGATGCGCGCGCGCGGCACGGACGCAGTCATGCCCGCGCCTGATCCACGGCCAGCGCACCTTCCATGCTGGCAGCGACGTTAGCCGACGCGCCGGCGCCGCGCAGCATCGGGAAACCGAGAGCTTCCCGGCTGGCGTAGTAGGCCTGTGCGACCGCGCGCGACAGCGTGCGCACCCGCAGGATGAAACGCGCTCGCTCGGTCACCGAAATGGCGCGGCGCGCGTCCAGCAGGTTGAAGATGTGCGACGCCTTGAGCACCTGCTCGTAGGCCGGCAGCGCGAGCCTGGCCGCGAGCAGGTCGTTGCACGCCTGCTCATGCTCGTCGAAATTTCGCAGCAGCACCGGAACGTTGGCGTAATCAAAATTGTACTTCGACTGCTCGATCTCGTTCTGCAGGAATACGTCGCCATAGCTGACGCGGCCCTGCGGGCCCTCGGTCCAGACCAGGTCGAACATATTGTCGACATCCTGCAGGTACATCGCCAGGCGCTCGAGTCCGTAGGTGATCTCGCCGGACACCGGCCGGCATTCGAGGCCGCCGACCTGCTGGAAGTAGGTGAACTGGCTGATCTCCATGCCGTTGAGCCACACCTCCCAGCCCAGGCCCCAGGCGCCGAGCGTCGGCGATTCCCAGTTGTCCTCGACGAAGCGCACGTCGTTGATACGCGGGTCGAAGCCCAGCGAGCGCAGGCTGTCGAGGTACAGCTCCTGGAAGTCCGGCGGCGACGGCTTGATCAGCACCTGGAACTGATAGTAGTGCTGCACCCGGAACGGGTTCTGGCCGTAGCGACCGTCGGTCGGCCGCCGCGACGGCTGCACGTAGGCGGCGCTCCACGGTTCCGGCCCGATGGCGCGCAGGAAGGTCGCGGTATGGAACGTGCCCGCCCCGACCTCCATGTCATAAGGCTGCAGGATCACGCAGCCATGCTCGGACCAGTAGTGTTGCAGGATGAAGATAAGGTCCTGAAAACTGCGTGGCTTGGGGCCGATCTTCGTGGTTTTCATCGGGATCGAGTCGGATTACGGCAGGCGCGAGTATATGCGAGCTAAGGTGCGGCGAAGCGCTTGCGCCCAGCCGCGAAAACCGCGGCCGACCCGCAGTTGCACAGCAATGGGGCGCTGGTTTGCACTACGCACTATACTAGTGCATTGGTGTCCCGGGGGAGCCTCGGATATTTCGCACGCTGCTGAATCCGTTGCGGATTTCGCTAAGCAGCGATTGGCATGCCCAGTGCAGTAAAGCTCCGCCCAGCGCAATAACAAGCAGCCCGGATGCATTCCAGAAGAACACTCGACTAACGGAGGCGGTATGAGTTCAAGCGATGTCGTGAAGATGATCAAGGACAAGGAGGTGAAGTGGGCGGATCTGCGCTTCACCGACACGCGCGGCAAGGAGCAGCACGTGAGCATTCCGGCGCGCTACGTGACGGAGGAATTCTTCGTCGAGGGCAAGATGTTCGATGGCTCCTCGATCGCCGGCTGGAAGGGGATCAACGAGTCCGACATGATTTTGCTGCCGGATGCAGGCACCGCGATCATCGATCCGTTTTTCGAGGAAGCCACGGTCAACATCCGCTGCGATGTGATCGAGCCGGCCACGATGCAGGGCTATGAGCGCGATCCGCGCTCGCTGGGCAAGCGCGCCGAGGCCTATCTGAAATCCACCGGCATCGCCGACTCGGCGCTGTTCGGGCCGGAGAATGAATTCTTCATCTTCGATGCGGTGCGCTGGGGCGCGGACCTGCGGAGTGCGTTCTACGAGGTGGACTCGGTGCAGGGCTCGTGGAACTCCGACACGGCGTACGAGACGGGCAACAAGGGCCATCGGCCGGGGATCAAGGGTGGCTATTTTCCGGTACCCCCGGTGGATGCGTTTCACGACATCCGCGCCGCGATGTGCAAGGCCTGCGAGGAGATGGGGCTGGTGGTGGAGGTGCATCACCACGAGGTGGCCACCGGCGGCCAGAGCGAGATCGGCGTCGGCGCCAACACGCTGGTGAAGAAGGCCGATGAGGTGCAGATCCTCAAGTACGCGCTGCTGAACGTCGGGGCGAACTACGGCAAGAGCGTGACCTTCATGCCAAAGCCGCTGGTGGGAGACAACGGTAGCGGCATGCACGTGCACCAGTCGCTGTCCAAGGAGGGCAAGAACGTGTTTGCCGGGGACAAGTACGCCGGACTATCGGAAACCTGCCTGTACTACATCGGCGGCATCATCAAGCACGCCAAGGCGATCAACGCCCTGACCAACGCGACCACCAACAGCTACAAACGCCTGGTGCCCGGGTTTGAAGCCCCGGTGATGCTCGCGTACTCGGCCCGCAATCGCTCGGCCTCGATTCGCGTGCCGTGGGTGTCGAGTCCCAAGGCGCGACGCATCGAGGTGAGATTTCCCGACTCCACGGCCAATCCGTACTTTGCCTTTGCCGCGATGCTGATGGCGGGGCTGGATGGGATACAGAACAAGATCCATCCCGGGGAGCCCGCCGACAAGGACTTGTACGACCTGGAGCCGGAGGAGGCCAAGCACATCCCCACGGTGTGTCACTCGCTGGACATGGCGCTCGAGCACCTGGATCGGGACCGGGATTTTCTCAAGCGCGGCGGGGTGTTCACCGACGATGTGATCGACGCCTACATCGGGCTGAAGATGCAGGAAGTCACGCGCCTGCGCATGACCACCCATCCGGTCGAATTCGACATGTACTACAGCGTATAGAGGTAACAATGAGGCGTGGCGCGGTATCCGCGGCGGTCAGCGACAGCCGGCAATGCGCCACCCGCGCCGAGCAACGTTTTTGTGTGCCGGCAGGCCGCCGCGGGGCTATGCTTGCAACCGATGCAGCGCTACGTCTCATTGAGCCTTTTGAGCCTTGCGGCGCTGACCGTGCTGGCGTCCAGCGCCGTGGCGCAAACGATCACTACCTACCGCTGGGTCGACGCCCAGGGCGTGGTGCATTATTCCGATACGCCGCAGCCGGGCGCGCAGGTAATCCACCTGCAATCGGCACAAACCTATCGCGCACCCGCACTGCCGGGGGCATCCGCGGCGGCGGCGGCGGCAAAGGACGCGGATTCGCCCTATCAGGCCTGCGCCGTCACACAGCCGGCTTCCGAGGCCTCGTTCTTTGCTCCCGACACGGTACCGGTGGCGGTGCAGATTTCGCCGGGTCTGCGCCCCGGGGACCAGCTCGCGGTGACTATCGATGGCGCGGCGCTGAATCCGGTGGCCCCCGGTCGCCTGCAGTACCAGGTGACCGCCCCGGAGCGCGGCGCCCACACGGTCAACGTTGTGGTGCAGGACGGCGACGGCAAGCAGGTGTGCCATTCATCGCTCACCTTCTACGTGCGGCAGCCCTCGCTGCTGTCTCCGACCTCGCCCGCCCGCGGGCACTGAAGCCACGTCAACCGAAGCTGCGGCCGCTGCCGCCGTGGCGCGGCGCCACGTTGGAGGCGCACGGTGGCGCTTGAGCAGTTTGCGCCTTCGCCGCTGTCGCATTTCGATCCGGCAGACCTGCTGGACGTGCTGGCGACCGGCGTGGTGGTGCTCGATGGCCACCTGTGCGTGGTTTACGCCAACGTCGGGGCACAGGATCTGCTCGCGGTCGGGCTGAACAAAGCCCGCGGCCGTCCTATCACCGAGCTGTTTGCCGATCCGCTGGCGCTCGACGGTATCCTGCGCCGCTCGCTGGAGCGCAATGAAACCTGCGCCGGCCATGAAATCCTGCTGATCCCGACCGGGCTGGCCGGCAAGCGCGACCCGGTGGTGGTCGACGTCACCGCAACGCCGCTCGAAGGCCAGGTCACCGGAACCCATCTGCTGCTGGAGCTGGCCGACGCCAGGACGCGCCAGCGCATCACGCGCGAGAGCGAGATGCTGTCGCGACTGGACGGCAGCCGGCTGATGATTCGCCAGCTCGCGCACGAGATCAAGAATCCACTCGGCGGCCTGCGCGGCGCGGCGCAGCTGCTCGATCGCGAGCTGCACAACGGCGCGCTGAAGGAATACACCACGGTCATCATCAACGAGGCCGACCGTCTGCGCGCGCTGGTGGACAGCATGCTCGGGCCGTCGCGCCCGCCGCAGATGACGCAGGTCAACATTCATGAGCTGTGCGAGCACGTGTTCCACCTGCTGCGCAGCGAGGCGCCGTCGGGCGTCGTGATCGACCGCGACTACGACCCGAGCCTGCCGAGCGGCCTGTTCGACCGCAACGAGATCATCCAGGCACTGCTCAATGTCGCGCGTAATGCGCTGCAGGCGGTGGAGCCGGTGAGCGGCCACGTCACGCTGCGCACGCGCGTCATGTCGAACATCAATATCGGGACCGAGCGCCACCGCCTGGTGGCCAATATCCAGATCGAGGACAACGGACACGGCGTACCGCCGGAGTTGACTCGCAGCGTGTTCTATCCGCTGGTCACCAGCCGCCCGAATGGCACCGGCTTGGGACTGGCAGTGGCCCAGGATCTTGTAACTCGCCATCGCGGCATCGTCGAGTTCGAGAGCCGACCGGGCTGCACCGTATTTACATTGTTACTGCCGCTCGAGGCCACAGAATGAATGCACAACCTCTGCGTGTTTGGCTGGTGGACGACGACACCTCGATCCGGTGGGTGCTGGAACGGGCGCTGAAGAACGGCGGCATGTTGCCCAAGGCCTTCGATGCCGCGGAGCCCGCGCTGGCGGCACTGCGCAATGACACCCCTGATGTTTTGATCACGGATATCCGGATGTCCGGGCAATCGGGACTGGACCTGTTGCGCCGCGTGCATGACGCCCACCCGGAATTGCCGGTGATCGTGATGACCGCGTACTCGGATCTGGGCAGTGCGGTCTCGGCCTATGAGAGCGGCGCGTTCGAGTACCTGGCGAAGCCATTCGATATCGACCAGGCGGTGGACCTGGTGAAGCGGGCGGCGGCGGCCGGCGTGCGCAATGGCGACGCCGTGGCCACGCTGACGCCGACCATTCCCGACCTGCTCGGGCGCGCGCCGGCGATGCAGCAGGTGTTTCGCGCCATCGGCCGCCTGTCGCGCTCGAGCGTGAACGTGCTGATCACCGGCGATTCCGGCACCGGCAAGGAGCTCGCGGCGCGCGCGCTGCACGAACACAGTCCGCGCGCCAACAAGCCGTTCATCGCGCTCAATACCTCGGCGATTCCGGCCGAGCTGCTCGAGTCCGAGCTGTTCGGCCATGAGAAGGGCGCCTTCACCGGCGCCGACAGCCTGCGCCGCGGGCGCTTTGAGCAGGCCGACGGCGGTTCACTGTTCCTGGACGAGATCGGCGACATGTCGACCTCGCTGCAGACGCGCCTGCTGCGGGTGCTGGCCGAGGGCGAGTTCTACCGCGTGGGCGGCCAGACCCCGATACGCGTCGACGTGCGCGTGATCGCAGCGACGCACCAGAACCTCGAGGACCGGGTGCGCCTGGGCCTGTTCCGCGAGGATCTGTTTCATCGCCTCAACGTGATCCGTATCGAGCTGCCGCCACTGCGCGCGCGGCGCGAGGACGTGCCGGACCTGCTGGAACACTACATGCACATCGCCGCACAGGAGCTGGGCGTCGAGGCGAAGACGCTGAACCAGGATGCCACCGACAAGCTGTGCGCCTACGCCTGGCCCGGCAACGTGCGCGAGCTGGTGAACCTGTGCCGCCGCCTCACGGTGCTGGCGCCGGGCAACGAGATCCGGGCGGAAGACCTGCCGTCGGAGATCATCGGTGCGGTCTCGAACGTGCCGGCCGACCAGGACTGGACCAGCGCGCTCGCCACCTGGGCCGACCGACAGGCGCTCTCGCCGCCGCGGCCGCTGCTGGATGACGCGCTGCCGGCGTTCGAACGGACTTTGATCCGCGTGGCACTCAGGCACACCCAGGGCCATAGACAGGAGGCCGCGAAGCTCCTGGGCTGGGGCCGCAACACGCTGACACGCAAACTCAAAGAACTCGGGATGGATGACATCGACGATCAGGACTGATGCCAGCACCGCTGTTGCCGCGCCGCTGGACTCTAATAGTCGGGAACAACCGTTGAGAAGTATCGAGGTACAGGCGCAGATTTAATTATCAAATTTGCGCTCTGTACCTCGATACCTCTGAGCGATTAGCCACCGGCTGTTGGCGTCCTGACCCGCGTCGACGGCGGTGTTGCTATCATCCCGCGCCATGTTCAACTGGTCATCCAATTTGTCGCAACTCGCGCACCAGATGGTGCTCGATAACAGCCCCAGCGCCTGGCTGTACGCCGCGCTTGCGTTGCTGTTCACCTTCACGGTGCTGCCGGTGGTGCGCGGCTACCTGCGCGCGCGCCGGCTGCGCTACGCCAATCGCGATCTGCCGCTGGCCGCGGCGCTGGTGGCGAACCTGGCCGATCACACCAGCCGCGTGGTGCTGTGGATCGTGGCGCTGTACGCCGCGGACCGCATCCTGACGCTGCCCGCCAGCGTCAACCAGGCGCTGCACTTCGCGATCGTGGTCGGCGCGTGGCTGCAGATCGGCATCTGGACCGCGGCCGCGGCCCGCTTCGCGCTGCACCGGCGCGAGACGCGCAGCGGCGATGCGCGCCTCTCCGGCACCATGGACGTGGTGCTGTTCGTGCTCGGCATGATCATCTGGATCGTCATCGCACTGCTGGCGATGGAGAACCTGGGCATCAATGTCGGGCCGCTGATCGCCGGCCTGGGCGTCGGCGGTATCGCGATCGCATTGGCAGTGCAGGCGATCCTTGGTGACCTGTTCGCCTCGCTGTCGATCGCACTCGACAAGCCGTTCGTCATCGGCGACTCGCTGCGGGTGGATACCTTCGAGGGCACGGTGGAGCAGATCGGCATCAAGAGCACGCGCCTGCGCAGCATCACCGGCGAGCAGATCGTCATCGCCAACGCGGACCTGGTCAAGAGCCGGGTGCGAAACCTGGGTCGCGCCAGCGAACGGCGCGCGTTGTTCACGCTCAACGTGTCCTACGCCACGCCGGCCGGGAAGGTGGAATTGGTGCCAAAGCTGGTGGCGGACGCGGTCGCTGCCTACGAGGGCACGCGCTTCGTTCACTGCATGCTGCGCGAGCTGGGGGAATCGGCGCTGCTGTTCGAAGTGTGTTTCTTCGTCGAGAACACGCCGGGGCGCGCCCTTCCCGCGGCGCTCGACCAGGTGAATCATATGGTGCTGCAATCGTTCGCAGCCAACGGCATCGAATTCGCCTACCCGACACGCACCCTGTGGCTGCGCGATCCGCGCGGCGATGCGCCAGTACGATTGAGCCCCGGCGTTCAGGGCCCGGGCGCCTAAGGCGCAGTTTCGTTGAATGGCGTCGGCGGCGAGTAGGCGGCAAACTTCGGCCGCCAGCGCGCGAGCGCACCGATACCCGGAACGCGATTCAGGCCGCGCAGCAGGCCGTGGGCGTCGATCCATTCGGCGTAGCGCTGGTACACCGGGTCGAGCGACAGGTGCCGCTCCTCGGTCTTGGCCCGAAGATAGTAGATCAGGTTGAGCAGACCCAGCAGCAGGCAGCGCCGCAGCGTCGCCTCGACGCTGCCGGTGATCATGAACGGCGTCGAGATCAGCCACCAGGACAGGTTCTTCGCCAGGTACGCCGGATGCTTGGTGTAGCGGTACGGGCCGTTGGTGATGATGCCGCGATGAGTCAGGTTCGAGAAGCGCGCGCCGAACGCGATCGTGGCCCAGACGTACACCACCACGGTAGACAGTATCAGGCAGCCCCACAGGTCGTACAGCCAAGGCGTGTCGTGAAACCACGCGCCCCACGACATCCCGGTGTCGTAATCGATGTACTGCCGGCTGATCAGCGACCAGAACGGCTGATAGCACACCAGCGCTACCAGCCAGCCGAACACCGTCGGCTCGGTCGAGCGGATGTGGGTATCGGTCGCCCTGAGCGCCATCAGGTAGGTCATCGACACCAGGCTGACGTCGATGAAGTACATCGCAAAGTACGCCCAGTCGTAGATGCCCTGGAAGTTGTGCAGCAGGTTGAGATCGTAGTGCAGCAGCTTGTTCAGGTTGTCGCAGAAGTAGGTGAACATCAGCGGCAGGAAGAAACCCTTCACCAGCCACCCGAGCAGGTGCTGGCCGATCAGCCGCCCGTCGAGGCCGCGCCAGCGCCCCAGCATCAACTGGCCCAGCTGCCACAGGCCGTCAAGCGGCTGCGACATGCGCCGGTCGACCCAGTACAGATACGGCACCGAGACCACGGCCCACGCCGGCAGCAGTATCTTCAAGGCCGCGTAGTAGTTGCCGTAGAACTGGCCGCCCTGGTTGTACTCCGGGAACAGCCAATAGATGAGTGCAACGAAGAACAGGCTGGCGGCGAGGCCGAGACACTTGATTCCAACCCGCGGCCAGTCGGCGGGACGCGGCTGTGGCGCGAGGGTGCGCCGCTGCACCTTCTGCCACAGCAGATCCGGCACGAAGATGCCGAGCGCCGCGCAGCCCATGACCACCAGCGCCAGGTACGCGATCTGCTCGAACGGCGGCCAGAAATTCACCACCGTGACCGCGGCGAGCATGGTGGCGACACCGCACCAGGCGACGCCGGCATGGGTGGCCGAGGACGGCAGCGTGACGGGCGGCGGTGTGACGGGTGGCAGCCTGGCGCGTGGCTTTCGTGTCATGCCGCCATTGTGCCATTGCTTACCGCCTGGACCGATGCCGGCGATGGGCGTTCTGCTAACCTAGAGCGGGTGAGCTCATCGCCACTGGCCGGCACCGACCGGCCGCTACTGCAAGTGCCCACTGATGACTGGCTGCGATGGGCCTTCGGTACGGTGCTGCTGTGGCGGCTGCTGTTCCCGTTTTTTGATTCACCGCTGCTGCACCTGTTTTCCGACCCGGCCCGGCACTGGGCCAACGGCGGACGCTTCTTCACCCCGGACCTGATCGGCGCCGGCGATCCGTTCCTGTACCAGCTGTGGATCTACCTGCTGCGCACCGTGACCCAGGATGACGGTCCGACCGTGCTGCTGGGCTGCGGGCTGCTGTGCGCAGCGATGCCTTATGGCTGGTACCGCGCGCTGCACGAACTGCTGCCGCGGCGCCCGGCGCTGATCGGCGGCGTGATCATCGGCCTGATCCCGGCCTTCGTCGGCATCTACGCCTATTTCATGACCGAGACGCTGCTGCTGACGCTGACCGGTTTCGCGTTCTGGGCCACGTTTCGCAGCGCGCGCAAGCGCACCCTGGCGGCCTATGTGCTGGCGAGCACGCTGTGGGTGTGCGCCATTTTCACCCGCAGCATCGCGTTGCCGATGGCGCTGCTGTGCCTCGGAATGCTGTGGCTCACGCAATCGCAACGCCTGGCCAAGGCGCTCAGTACGCTCGTGGCGTTCGCGCTGCTGGCGGTGCCGGCCGGGCTGCACCTGCGCTCAACGCTCGGCTTCTTCTCGCCGCTCGGCAATCTCTACCTGTCGCAGATCTACAGCGCCAGCGGCAACCACGACATCACCATCAACGCCGGGCCGCTCGGGGGCTGGGGCTTTGGCACGCCGAGCTTCTATAACCCGACGTTCTATCCGTTTTCCAGCTGGACCACCGATCGCGTGGGCACGGCCCACATCTGGATCGACGTGTCGCGCGGCCGTGCCACGTGGCTTTCGGAAAAAAAACGCATCGAAGGCCTGCGCAGCTTTCCGTGGCGACGCCAGTACGAGGAGAACCTGATTTATCTGCTGTTCGGGCAAAGCTGGCCCGACAACGATCCGCATGCCCTGAGCGGCCTGGCGAGCGTATGGACACGCTGGCTGTGGCCGCCGCTGATGCTGCTGGTCGCCTGGGGAGCGTTGCGCCGGCGCTATCGCGGCTGGGAATGGCTGCTGCCGGTGTGCGCGCTCGGCATGCTGCTGTCGCTGGCGGTGCAGCGCGACGGCATCATCGAGGGGCGCTACCGCAAGCCCATCGATCCGGTGCTGGTGGCGGCCGCGATCGTGCTCTACTACCGTACACGCGCCGGGCAAAGCGCAGGCCACGATAATCAGATGCCTTCCTACGACGCCAGTTTCTTCGAGTACGTTAATGCGAGCGCGCGCGCGGCGGCGGAACGCATCGTGCCGCTGCTGGTGCAGCAGCTGTCGCCGTCATCGGTGCTCGACGTCGGTTGCGGCCAGGGCGCGTGGCTCGCCGTGTGGCAACAGCGCGGCGTGGACGATGTGTTCGGAGTGGATGGATCGTACGTCGATCGCGGCCGGCTGCTGTTTGCGCCCGAGCGTTTTTACGCACATGATCTTGGCCTGCCGTTCGATCTCGGGCGTCGCTTCGGCTTGGTCGAATGCCTGGAGGTGGCTGAACACCTGCCTGAGGCCAGCGCCGCGACACTGGTCGACAGCCTGGTCCGGCATGGCGAGGTGATCGTCTTTTCCGCCGCGCCGCCCGGTCAGGGTGGCCACGACCATGTCAACGAGCGCAGCTACGACTATTGGCGCGCACTGTTCAGGCAGCGCGGCTACCTGGCGGCCGATTACCTGCGGCCGCGCATCGTGACCGATGCCGGCGTCGATCCATGGTATCGATATAACACCTTGCTGTACCTGAGCCGCGATGCAGTGCCGCGCCTGCCTGCCGAGCTGCAGGCCAGCCTGATTCCGGACGAGCGCCCGGTGCCGGACGTCTCGCCGCTGGCCTACCGCGTCAGAAAGCAGTTGGTGCGAGCGCTGCCGGTGCGGCTGATGACGGCGCTGGCGCGCATGAAGGAGCGCGCGCCACGGAGGCCGGCGTGACTCTGTCATCGCTATGGATGCTGCTGGGCGCATCGCTGGCGGCCGCGTGCGGTCAGCTGCTGTTGAAAGTCGGCGCCCAGGGCAGGACGCACGCGCTGGAATTCCTCAACACGCCGGTGGCGTTCGGGCTGCTGCTGTACCTGTGCGGCACGATGCTGTGGATCTACGTGCTGTCGAAGGAAAAGCTGGTCGTGGTGTACGCGTTCACTGCACTGACCTTCGTGCTGGTGTATCTCGGCGCCGTGCTGACGCTGGGGGAAAGCCTCACCCTCAGGGCCAGCGGCGGCATAGCGTTGGTGCTGGCCGGGCTGTACCTCCTGGCCGGATGATGGACGAGTTTCCAGAGCGCCCGGCGGTCAGCTTCGTTGTGCCCTGCCACAACGAGGAACTGGTCGTGCCGGGCACCGCCCAGGCGCTGCTCGAGCTGATCGGGCAGCAGTTCGATCTCGGGCGCTGCGGTCCCGGAAGCATGGTGGTATTTGTCGACGACGGCAGCAGCGACGGCACCTGGACGCTGATCGAGCAGCTCGCGCTGTCGCATCCGGGCCGCATCGCCGGCGTGCGGCTGTCGCGCAATGTAGGCCACCAGCACGCACTGCTGGCCGGACTGAGCACCGCGCCGGGCGATGCGCTGATCAGCCTCGATGCCGATCTGCAGGACGATCTGGCGGTGATCCCGCAGATGCTGGATCACTACCAGCAGGGCAGCGACATCGTCTACGGGGTGCGCGGACAGCGGCCGACCGACACCCGCCTGAAGCGAATGACCGCCACCGCCTTCTACCGTCTGATGCGCCGCCTCGGTGTCGACGTCATCGACAACCACGCCGATTACCGCCTGATGAGCCGCCGCGCGGTCGAAATCCTGCGCCAGTACGACGAAGTCAACCTGTTCCTGCGCGGCATCGTGCGACTGATCGGCCTGCGCTCGAGCCAGGTGCTGTACGACCGGCGCGAGCGCGCGGCCGGCTCCACCAAATACTCGTTGTCGCGCATGTCGGCGCTGGCGATCGACGGCATCACATCGTTTTCGGCGGTGCCGCTGCGGGTCATATCGATACTCGGACTGCTGACCTCGCTGTTTGCCCTGGGGGTGAGCATCTGGGTGCTGGTGGTGGCACTGACCAATCCTTCGGCGGTGCCGGGCTGGGCTTCCACCGTGCTGCCGGTGACGTTCATCGGCGGCGTGCAGATCCTCTCGATCGGGGTACTCGGCGAGTACATCGGCAAGATCTACATGGAGACCAAGCGGCGGCCGCGTTTCATCGTCGATCGCGTGGTCGGGCTGCCGGGCGATGAGCCGGAGGACGGCGCGCCGCGCGGTTAGCGCCTCAGGGCTCTTCCGGCAGGAAGATCCACAGCAGGATGTAGATCAGCAGTCCGGCGCCGAAATACAACAGCGTCAGGCAGAAAATCACGCGCCAGGCCCAGGACGGCAGGTCGGTGTTGTGGCCGAGTCCACCGCACACGCCGCCGATCACACGATCGCTGCGCGAGCGCGCGAGCTGCTGCAGGAATGATCGATGGCTGGCACCGCGCGGGCTCGCCGGCTCATCCAGCACCTGTGCCTTGGCGCGCGCGAATTCCTCATCGCTGATGGTGCCGCGCTCACGCAGCGCCTGCAGCCGCTCCAGTTCCTCGGCAATGCTCATGGCGGCAAGATTAGCAGGCGGCCCCGGGGACCGGCACACCCATGTGCAACGTCCCGACCAGATGCGCGATCGAGCCTGCGGCCTGTGAGTCCAGGTATTGCGCCAGCCCCGCGTTGACCGTGCGACACAGCAACGGGTCGTAGAACAACGCCGTGCCCAGACCCACGGTGCTCGCTCCCGCGATGATGAACTCGAGCGCATCCTGCACGCTGGCGATGCCGCCCTGGCCGATGATTGGAATCTGCTTCGGGCCGGCGACTTCGTACACCTCCCTGACCTTGAGCAGCGCGATCGGCTTGATCGCCGGGCCCGACAGCCCGCCCTGGCCGTTGCCGAGCACCGGACGCCGGCTCGCCAGGTCCACCGCCATGCCGGTCACGGTGTTGATGACCGCGAAGGCGTCGGTGCCGGCCTCGATGCAGACGCGGGCGTTCTCGCGGATATCGGCCTGGTTGGGCGATAGTTTCGTGATCAGCGGCTTTTTGGTGACACGCCGGCAGGCCTCGACCACGCGTGCCGACATCTCCGGCACGTTGCCGAACTGCACCCCGCCCTGCTTGATGTTGGGACAGGAGATGTTGATCTCGATCGCATCGATGCGCGAGTCGTTGAAGCGGCGCGTGACTTCCACGTACTCCTCGATCGTGGAGCCGCAGACGTTGGCGATGAAACGCGTTTCGGTGAAGTCGAGATTGGGCAGGATCCGGGTCACCACGTAATCGACGCCGGGGTTCTGCAGGCCGATGGCGTTGAGCATGCCGGCGGGAGTTTCATACACCCGGTGCGGCGCGTTGCCCAGGCGCGGCTCACGGGTCGTGCCCTTGAGCACGATGGCGCCCGCGTCGCGGTTGCTGAAGCCCGCGACCCGCGTGTATTCCTCGCCGAACCCGACACAGCCCGACAGCAGCACGATCGGCGATGCCAGCTGCATTCCGCAGAAGCTCACCGCCAATGATGGCGTCGCCGACGATGGCGATGATGGCGGTCGTGAGGTGTCCGCAACCGGTGCGTTCATGGGCCGATTATCGCCGATCGGCAGCGCGATCGCTTAGGCTAGCGCCGTGTTTCACGTGATCCTGTACCAACCGCAGATCCCGCCGAACACCGGCAACATCATCCGGCTGTGCGCCAACACCGGGTGCCGCCTGTACCTGATCGAGCCGCTGGGATTCGAGCTCGACGAAGCTTCAGTGCGACGCGCGGGCCTGGACTATGCCGAGCTGGCCATCGTGCGCCGCTACCCGAACATTGCCGCTTGCCTGGCACAGCTGCCGGACGCGCGGATCTTCGCGGTGGAAACCGGCGCCGACGCCTGTTATTCCGGGATTAAGTACCGCGCCGGGGATGGGTTCCTGTTCGGCCCGGAGACGCGCGGCCTGCCGCCAGAACTGCTGCGGCTGCTGCCTGGCGGGCGGCACATCCGTATCCCGATGCGCGATGGCAATCGCAGCCTGAACCTGGGCAATGCGGTCGCGGTCGTGGCCTACGAGGCCTGGCGGCAGTGTGGCTTCGCAGGCGTTATTGAACCGGAAACGGCCGGTCGCTAGGCGCCAAGCTCAAGTTTTGTATCCTACTGGTAACAATAGCTGATCGAAGCGCGATTCTCGCCGCGGGAGCAGCAGCATGAAAATAGTCGATGTCACGCTGACGTTATTCACCTGGGATGGCATTCCAGCGGTCGCCTACGCACCCGATATCCGCATCGCGGCCGGTGACTCGGCGCTTGGACTGCTGGCGATCGTCACCGATGAGGGCATCACCGGACACGCGTTCTTCGGCGGCGCGAATCGCGGCGCGCAGATCGAGGGCCGCGGGCTGATCGATGCGTTTAAACCGCAGCTGTTAGGGCAGGATCCGCTCGACCGCGAACGCCTGTATCAGAGCCTGCGGCGCCGCGGCCGGCTGAGCATGGTGCGCGCGATCGGCGCCGTCGATGTGGCGCTGTGGGACCTGGCGGGCAAAGCCGCGAACCTGCCGATACATCAGCTGCTGGGAACCTACCGTCACAGCATCCCGGCCTATGCCAGTTCGCAGATGTTCGCCGGCGCCGACGAGTATTGCCGGCAGGCATTGCACTACAAGTCACTGGGCTGGCGCGCCTATAGGATTCATCCACCGCATCCGTGGCAGGAGGACATCAAGGTCTGCGCCGCGGTGCGCGCTGCAGTCGGTGAGGAGTATCCGCTGATGGCCACCGAACTGCCGTTTGCGGGACTCGACCAGTACGCGCCCTGGATCCTCGGGCAGGCCACGGATTTCCTGCGCGGCGACGTGTGCTTCAAGGGTGGTATCACCACCTGCATCAAGACCGCACACCTGGCCGAGGCGTTCGGCATGAACTACGAGATTCACCACGGCAGCAATTCGCTCAACAACGTCGCCTGCCTGCACCTGGCGATGGCGATCGCGAACACCGAATTCTACGAGGTGCTGCTGCCCGATGCGGCCAACAAGTTCGGGCTGATCGACGATATCGAGGTCGACAGCGACGGCCTGGTGCACGCACCTACGGCTGCGGGCCTGGGGGCGCGGCTGGATTTCGAGCGCATCCAGCGCAATACCCAGGCGGTGCTTAGGTAACAGACCGCCTAGTCGAACTCCGGTTTGAT
>PKWJ01000046.1:21767-69952 GCA_003132025.1 Gammaproteobacteria bacterium | reverse complement strand
CGCGTCGTGGCTGGCACGCTGGCAGGCGCCGCTCTTCTTCCCCCTCATGCTGCTGCGAAGCGGGGGTATGCACGTACTCGGGGTCAAGCGGCTTTTGCGGCAACGAGACCACGCCGCGGCGGTAGAAACCTCTCTCATCGCGCTGCACGCCGCGCTGTACCTGACGGTGGTGCTGTTGGTGCTCTCCCCGCTCAAGGCACTGGCTTTCGTCGCCGTGCAGCAGGCGGTCTTCTCGCTGTACCTGGGCATCAGTTTCGCGCCCAACCACAAGGGGATGCCGATCATCGAGACCGCAACGGCGACCAGCTTCGCCCGCCGCCAGGTGGTCACTGCCCGAAATATCCGCGGCGGGTGGTTCACCGACATCGCCTTCGGCGGCCTCAACTACCAGATCGAGCATCACCTGTTCCCCGACATCCCCGCGCACCGCTACGGCGAGATCGCGGTCGAGGTCTCCGAGCTCTGCGCCCGCTTCGGTATCCCCTACAACACGGGGCCGCTGGGCAAGCAGTTCGGCAGCGTCGTGAAGAAGATCTGCCGGCTTGCCCTGCCCGACAGGCTCCGCGGCGCCAAGCCGGCGCCCGCGGCGCCCGCGGCGCCTAAACCTGCCGCCCCACCGGCGCCGAAACCGGCGGTGACCACGCCACCGCCAGCCAAGCCCGCTGCGCCGGCACCGGCCAAGCCGGCGCCGGCAGCGGGCAAGCCGGCACTGACCAGCGCCACTCCGGCGGCCAAGAAGGCCACCCCGAAGAAGGCTGCGCCGAAGAAGAAGGCTGCGAAGAAACCGGCCGCAAAAAAGGCGGCGAAGAAGAAAAAGCCGGCCGCAAAGAAGAAGGTGTCGCGCAAGAAGGCGTCCGGCAGGAAAGCCGCGGCCAGGAAAGGCGCTGCCAAATCGGCCAGGAAGTCAGCGAAGAAAGCGGCCAGGAAGCCGGCCAGGAAAGCCGCTCGCGCTAGAGCTAAGCCGGGCAAGGCGCGGCGCAAGAAGTAGCTGCAGAAATAGCGCTGCCGCCGACCGGCAGCCCTACTTTTCGATGGTGAAGACCAGGTCGGCACTGCGCTGGGTGCCGGCCTCGGTCTTGATGGTCCAGTGATCGCCGATGGTATAGCGCATCTTGACCGTATTGATGGCCTCGACCAGGCCGACGCCGTAGCTCACGTACAGGCGCGGGGACAGATAGCGGCCCAGCACCAGCGAGGTCTCGTTGGTCATGTCCTGCTCGACCCCGGCCTCGATGTCGAAACGGCCCCCGACCTGCTGCGCCAGGATGGCGCCGCCCTGCATCAGCGCATCGGAACGCCCGGCGTTGGCGTGCGCGTTCGGATCGTTGGCATTCTGCAGGCTCTCGAGCGAACCGCCTGCCAGCAGCAGCGAGACGATCTGCGACTGCGCGACTTCCGGGTCGGAGAAAAAGGTCATGCGCGGCGAGCGCAGCGTGCCGCGCACGTTCACCCCGGCGGTGATGTCGGGAAATTTCTTCACCGCGCGCAGATCCAGTCCCGGGTCGCTGATGAAGCCGTTGCTGAACAGCAGCCGACCGCGCTCGATGTCCAGATTGCGGCCATAGGCGACGTACTTGCCTTCCTCGACCTTGAGCTCGCCGCTGCCGCGATTGATGCCGGTGTCATCGGACTTCACGTTGATGCTGCCGGACAGGCGTCCGGACAGGCCCTGGGTATTGACGGTCACGCGCTCGCCCAGCACCAGCGTGATGTCGCTGAATACCTTGATCAGGGTTTCGTGCGGTGCCACATCGTGGGCGACGATCACCTCATCGCTCGAGGGCAGTACCGCCTTGGTCAGATGCGCCGGCTCGATGCGCGCGTACGGCAGCGTGACCGTCCCATGCAGATCGATGCGCCGCCCCTCCATGTGCAGCGCGACATCGGGCGAGGCATCGACCCGGGCTTCGGGGATGTTCAGCACCCGCAGGTCCGAGCCCACCAGATGCAGGTCGCCATAGGGCAGTCCCTGCTGCCAGCGCAGATTGCCGCTGACGCTGGCGTGACCGTCGGGCCCGGCCAGGGCTGTGCCCTCGATCAGCAGCGTATCGTCGGTGAGCCGGGCAGTAAAATTCACTTCGCGTAGCGACAGATTGATCTGATAGGCGTCGAGCTGGCCATCGATCAACTTGAGCTCACCCGCCAGCCGCGGCGCGCCGGCCGAGCCGGCCAGCGTCAGCACTCCGGTGACGCGTCCGCGGGCGCGATCGATCGGCGACACATAGGCACTGACGAACCCCAGCGAATGAGTGTCGAGCGCCAGCTCCCCGGTCAGCGGCCAGTCGTGCCAGTCCGCTGCAAGGCCCTGGGCGCTGATTTTGCCGGCGATGCGGCCGGAATCCCCGGCCTCAAGCGCCAGCTCGCCGCTGATCTCATGTTCGGTCATCTGGGCGCCGATGGTGCCGGTGCCCAGATCGAACGTCTCGATGCGTCCATTGATGAAATGTTTGTGGATCGCGGCGTTGGCGAGCTTGGCATCGAGGCTGCCGTGCCACGGTTCGTTGCCGCTGCCGCTGGCGTTGACCGTGATGCTGAGCGTGCCGTCGTACTCGGTGCCGCTGGTCAGGCCCGCGGTCATCGCGCGCATCGGCAGATCGATGGCGCGCAGCTCGAGGTTGCGCTCGGCCTGCTCGATCGACGCCGAAGCGCACAGGCGCGCGGCTCCATCGTGCAGACAGGATTGATCCAGCCGGATGCGCTCGGCGGACAGCAGCATCTGTGACGGCGCCTCGAGGTTCATGTGCAGATTCTGATGGTTGCCGAGCTCGGCGCTGGAAATGCGTGCCTGCCACTGCCCGGCCGCATAGTGCGCGCCGCCGCGCACCGCCAGCGTCAGGCCCTCGCCGCGCGCATCGAGCGTCACCCGGTGCTCGGCCGTGGTGCCGTCCAGGCGCAGCGTGAGCTGCTCGAGGCTGTGATTGGCGATCTGCAGCCCCTGCAGCTGCAGCGTCGAATCGACGCGACCCGAGCCGTGAGGATCGAAGGCGATGCCGGCGTCGAGCGCCGCGAGCTGCACACCTGACCAGTCGATGTCGTGTCCCTGAGCAGTCGCGACCAGCATCGGATCGTGCAGATCGCCGCGCACGCTGCCGCGGGCCGTGAGCCGTCCGCGCGCGCCGGCCTTAAACAGCCCCAGATCCGCCGCGTCGAGCGCGAAATTCAGATCGAGCGCCGCGCCCGAGTGGCCGTCCAGCTCGATGTGGGTCGCGCCGAGCTGCAGTCGCACGTCGTTGAACAGCCACTCATCGCCGCGGTGTGCGACCTGGCCGTGGCCGGAAGTGCGCTGGCCGCGTAGCGTGCCCGACAGGTCGCTCAAGTTCGCATCGAGATCGCTGTGCGCGTTGTAGCCGCGCCCGGCTGCGATCAAGCCAAAGCTGAGCCGGCCGGCGATGCCAGGACGCAGCTGCGCGACATCGAGGTCGCTGATGCGGCCACGCAGCTGCCAGGATGGCGCCGGCGCCCAGCGCAGCTCACCGCTCAGCTGCGAGTGTGCGCCCAGCGCCTCGACCTCGGCGCTGTCGGCGGTGAAGGCACCGGGCACAAAGCGTCCGCGCAGCGCGACCTGCAGCGGCGGCAGCTGGCCGGCGCGCAGCTCGCCCTGGGCTCCAATCGCATACGGTCGCAGCCCCTGCAACGTGTAGTTGCCACGCGCGCTGTGGATCGGCGCCTCGGCGGCGGCGAGCGGCCAGCGAAACTGCGTCCACTCGCCGCGCAGATCCAGCAGCGGGCCGCCTGCGACCACGCTGACGCTGCCCTGCGCATCGGCGATGGCGCCGGAGGCCGCATGGCGCAACCGCAGGCGCGCCACGGTCAGTACATGCGCCTTGTAGCTGCCGCTGAAGTCGGCATCCAGTGGGCCGGCGTGCAAGCCCGGTGGATCGACGCTGCCCTGGGCGCGAAAGCCGTCGCGATCGCCTTCGAGCGCAAGGCTGGCCGTGATGACGCCGAGCCCGTTGCCGGCGTTCCACGCGGCCAGCTCGAAGTGCCGCACCTGCGCCTGGCCGCGCCAGCGCCAGTGGCTGGTCAGATCGCGGATATCGCCATGAAAGGCGGCGGCGAACGGTTCGCTGACATCGGCATCGAGCGCGAGCCGCGCCAGATCGCCGTCGATGCGGGCATTGACGGTCCAGGCCGGCTGGCCAGGCGGCTGGGCATCGAAATGCAGCGTGCCCTTCAGGCCGATCGGCTGCGCGGCACGCACCTCGCCAAAGGTACGTGCGTGCACGCCGTTGTACTCGAAGCTGCCCGAGTACAGGTGCACGATATGCGGATACACCGTGCCGGCGGCGGCGATGGAAGTGCCGTCGTATTCGTCTCCATTGATCGTAATGAGCTGCCAGCGGCGCGCATCGACATGCTCCGCATCGACGTGCATCAGCGGCGGCAGGAAGTGCGGTGACCATTCGGCGAGCTCGCCAGTGCGCGGCAGCGCATGCACCAGCAGCCGCCCCATATGCAGTTCCGGAACGCGCACCGTGCGCCAGGCCAGCGGCAGGATCGCCAGCCGGCCATCGGCGTTCTCGACTTCGATGTGCACGCGGCGGTGGTCAAGTACCAACAGATCCACGTGTACGCCGCGCGCCAAAGTGCCGCTGACACCGCGCAGCTGGATCGTCACCGGCCCGAGTCGCCGATTGAGCGCCGAGGCCACGACCGCCAGGCCGCTTTCGGTGTACGCCAGGTAATACACGGGCGCCAGGAGCCCGAGCAGCAGCACGGGGATCCATACCAGGTGAATCAGATGGCGCAATCTCATTAATTAGTCGCATGAGACCGGCTGTCGGCCGGACCCGTCGAGGGCTAACGGGAGGATACCGGGTCGCCTGATCTACGTCAGGTCCGGCAGCCCGTTACTCGGGGCGGTATTGGAGGCAGCGGCCAGGCTGCGGCGCCTGCTTCAGACGCTATGGCTGTGCGAGCCGGCCCCGGCGTGCAGCGCCCATAGCCTTCCCAGCCGCGCGTACGCGGTATTGCTCGACATGGCGACCTTGTCGAAGTCGCGTTCTGCATCGGCGGCGCTTTTCGCCCGCAGCTTGGCGATGCCGAGCAGCAGGCGTGCCTCGTCGGGGGATTTCAAGCTGCCCTTGTCGATTCCCTTGGTGATCGCGGCCAATGCCTTGTCATTCTGGCCGTAGCTCAGGTACGCGGCGCCGACGCGCAGATAGGCGTCGCCGGTCGCGGCCGCGGCGGCATCCTTCTCGTTCGCTCCGAGCTGTGCCAGATCCGCACTGGCACGCTGCCTGACGCCGTCGAGCAGATGCTGATAGCGGTCCTTGTCACGCTGCTCGGTAAAGATTTTCTGGGCGAACGCCTTTTCCAGTATCGCCTGCGACTCGGCCGGATAGCCCTGGTCCAGGGCCAGTTCGGCCATCTCGGCGTAGTCGGTCGGGCGCTTGAGCACGCCGACATCGTTCATCAGGCGGTAGACATTGAGCTGCAGATGCGCGTCCTTGATGTCCATGCGCGATAGCGGCGCCAGCGCGTTGAGCCAGTAGTCGGGCTCGGGATAATAAGTCACCAGCTGCTCGATGACTTTGCCGGCGTTGGCACTGTCATTGACCTTGACGTAACAGTTCCACTGAAATTCAAGCAGCTTCTTGTCGGGCTTGCTCTGGCGCGCGACGGCTTGCTGAATGGTGTCGGCAGCGCCCTTCCAGTCGCCGAGCTTGCTCTGCGAGTCGGCAATGGTGGAATAGGTGTCAGTATCGGTGATGCCGCGCTTCACCAGCTGCTGCCCAATCTCCGCGGTCTTGGCATAATTCTTCTGGCCAAAGTAGATGCCCATGAGCGCTTGCAGCCAGGCCTTCTGTTGCTCCGATGTCGCGTATTGCGACTGGGCGGCGGCCTCCAGGGCCGGTGCCGCGCCCGCGAAGTCCTGCTTCTGGACGTAGACAAAGCCGAGCATCTGGTTGATGACGAAATTGTCGTAGGCGGTCTTCTCGCCAGGAGTGCTCTGCGCCTCCTTGAGGCTGGCAAGCACCGCGTCCCAATGTCTGGTCTGCAGCGACTCCTGGGCTGCCTTCAGTGGTTTCGCCAGCGCCTTGCTGACCGTCGGGCCAGCGGCCTGATCCGCGGCCGCGGCGACGCTTGCGACCGATGCGGCTAGCCACAACGAGGCGAGCGCGACCATGAACTTACTTAGATTGACCCGGGTGATCTTCGATGGTGTCGCGCTGCGCACTTAAGCATCTCCAGTCAGTGATGAGGACGCAAGCACCCAAGCAAGCTTCGTACCAGTGTCCTTACGTGACTGCGCCGCTCGCTGCTGGGGGTTATTGTGGTTGATTCGACAACGCTTTTTTCGCAGCTGTCGTCGTTGGATGGATTTCAATCCCGCTCACGCTGCACTATTGAAGATCATCCAAGGCGTGTCACGCACCGGCGTGAATACATACACTAGGCGGGCACGAAGGAGGTAACTCTGTGGACAAGCATCTGATTAATCGACGTCAATTCAGCGCGCGTTGTGCGGCCTTCGGCTTGATTGCCGCGCAGGCAGCCGCACAGGGCGTTGATACCGGCGCGGCGTCGAAGCCGGCCGCGCGCACTGTGAAACTTCCGGGCGGCGCTATCGTCCCGGCGCTTGGACAAGGATGCTGGCACCTCGGTCAGGGAAGGCATCCGATCGATGTCGAGGAACAGGCGCTGCGCACGGGGATTTCGCTCGGCATGACATTGCTCGATACGTCGGGAGACTACGGCAGCGGCCGCTCCGAGCAATTCCTCAAGGCCGTGATTGCCGATCAGCGCGACCGCATATTCCTGGTTTCCAAAGTGGAAACCTACGAAGTGTCGGGCGATGGCATCGCGAGTGCTTGCGCGGCGAGCCTCGCTCGCCTCGGCACCGGGTATCTGGATCTCTATTTGCTGCACCACCCGGTCCCCAGCGCGCAATTCTCCGGGGTGGTGGCGGCATTTGAAAAACTACGCGCGGCGGGGACGATTCGCGCTTGGGGCGTATCCAATTTCAGCCTTGGGCAGATGGAAGATCTGTTCCGCGTTCCTGACGGCGCTCGCTGCGCCACCAATCAGGTCTCTTACAGTCTGAACAACCGCGGCATTGAGCGCGATCTGTTGCCGTGGTGCAAGCAGCACAACCTGCCGGTGATGGCGTACTCTCCGCTCGGCGGCGACCATAACCTCGTCATAGGTGATCGCACGCTGGCGCAGATCGGCACCGCCCATGGCTGCTCGGCCGCCGCGGTTGCTCTGGCCTGGGTGATACGCAGCGGAAGCGTCATTGCAATTCCCGAATCCGGTTCTCCCGAGCACGTCAAGGAAAACGCTGCGGCGCTTTCGATAGCCCTCACGCCGCAAGATTTTCAGACTTTAAATGCGGCGTTTCCCGGACCATCCGGCTCACAATAGAAGGACTCTCCATGCCAATGATTCATCGGCCACGCGGCTTTGCCTTGGCCGTTCTGTTTCTGCTTCAGGGCGGCGGGGTCCTGGTGGCACAGGCCGCGGCGCCCAATTCGTGCAGCTTTATTTCGCCAGCCGCCTGGTCGGCTGTCATTTCCCGGCCGGTCACCGGCGGCACGACGTCGGTGGTCAATGATCCCGCTTCGACAGCGTCCTCCTGTCTGTACCACGCCGGGGCCATGATGATCACGCTGCAGGTCGACCAACGAGCCACGGCGGCGGACGCGAAGAAGGAATATGCCGACCAGCTGGACAACAGTCACAGTCGCGACCAGCAGCAGAGCCAGCACACGACGGTGGAGTCGGGGATTGGGGACGGCGCCTTTTCCTCGGCCTTCACCGACGGGTCCGAGGTGGAGTTCACCGCAGTGCTGGGGGCGCGGATCGTGACCATTGGACTGATCGGCGCCGGCGCCGGAGCCGTGCCGCACGATCGTCTGCGGGGCCTGATGCAATCCGCGCTCGGTCGTTAGTGCATCGATCAGGAGGGCGGATCTGGCGGCGTGGCGTTTGACAACATACCGTCTAGTCGGTATGGTGGCGGCAGACGGTGCATTAAGAGATCGGCATGACGAGCGCTGCTGCCCACGAATCTAAAACCAGACTCCTCGACGCCGCTCTGCAGGTGATCCGAGCCAAAGGCTATGCGGCGACCACGGTCGAGGACATCTGCCAGCGCGCTGGTGTCACCAAGGGGAGTTTCTTTCATCACTTCAAGAGCAAGGATGACCTGGCGCTCGGTGCGACCGCGCACTGGGAGGCGATGACGGAAAGCTTCTTTGCTTCGGCGCCATATCACCAACCGATAGATCCGCTGGAACGGCTGCTGGGCTACGTGGACTTTCGTGGCGCGATCCTGACCGGGGATTTGCCAGATTACACCTGCCTGCTCGGCACCCTGGTGCAGGAGACCTACGCCACGCACCCCGACATCCGAGCCGCCTGCGATCGCGGGATGTCGCGTCACATCGCCGAACTGACGCGCGACATCGAGGCGGCCAAGAAGCGCTACGCGCCAAAGGCCCGCTGGAGCGCCGAGAGCCTGGGTTATTTCATCCAGGCGGCGCTGCAAGGCTCCTTTATTTTCGCAAAGGCCAAACAGAGCCCGGCAGTGGTGCGGGAAAACCTCGCGCACCTGCGCCGTTATTTGAAAAGCCTGTTCACGCCTCAAGACACAGCGGCCGCAAGGAGTCACTAGGCATGTCGACCACGAATACGGTTCGCCTGCATCGCGTTCTGAGGGCAAAGCCCGAGAAGGTATATCGAGCCTTCCTGGAACCGGATGCGAAGGCGCGCTGGCTGCCACCGAACGGCTTTACCGGCAAGGTGCATCACCTTGAGGCGAAGGTCGGCGGCACCTACCAGATGTCGTTCACCAACTTCACCACCGGCAAAAGCCACTCCTTCGGCGGCGAATATCGCGAGCTCGTGCCCCACGAGCGGGTGCGGTACACCGACCATTTTGATGATCCGAATCTGCCTGGGGAAATTCAGGTTACGGTCACCTTGAAAAAAGTGTCGGTCGGCACCGAGCTGCACATCGTGCAGGAAGGCCTGCCGAACGTCATTCCGCTGGAAGCGTGTTATCTCGGCTGGCAGGAATCGCTGCGCAACCTGGCGCGGCTGGTGGAGCCGGAGATTCCGGACTGAACGCTGGGCTCTCGATCAATCAGCAGCCAATCACAGCAATGGAGGCATCATGGCAACGTCAGCGCTGAAGAAATTTCTGGTGCTCTATCTTGCGCCGGCCGATGTCCTGGCGGAGTGGGCGAAAACCGACCCCGCGGTGAAGAAGGTCGCCGAAGACAAGATGCGCGGAGAATGGCGACGCTGGACGACCGAGCACGCAAAAATGGTTACCAGCACCGAGGCCGCCGGTAAGACCAAGGCGGTCACCTTGGATGCAATCAGCGACACCAGGAACGACATCATGTTGTGCTCGGTCGTTGAGGCGGAAAATCATGACACCGCCGCCAAGGCATTCGCGCAGCATCCGCATCTGCAGATTCCGAAGGCCTCGATCCAGGTCATGGAGATCCGCGCCTTGAGTGCGCCGATGTAGTGGGCCTCGGCCGTAATAGGCGCCCGCTGACATAAACGCCGTGGCATTTCGCCTCAGACTCCGAATGTCCTCTTCGGCGGTCAAGTGGAGCGATCTTTTATGGCGAAGTCCTGTGCTCCCCGGCGTTCAACCCTGACAATCCTGATTCGTTGCGCAGCGACTGCACTGTTGCTGGCAGTCGCTGCTTGCAGCCAATTGAGTGATGCCACAAAACCGCCCCCGGACAAGAACGCGCCACGGGCGCAGCTGTCCATCGGCTACAGCCTGCTCTATCAGGAAGCGGACGGGATTCCCAAACTCAAGTGGATCCTGATGTTCAAGGACAAGCCGGAGGAAATGGGGCGGGTCACCAATGATCTGGTCAGCTACTACCAGCAGCTCGCCGAGACTATGCGCAGGCTGTCCAAGCAGTATCCCGGCATGCGCATCGATGTGGCGGCAATGTCCGAGATCGAGGCCGACGAGCGCAAGGCCATTGGCGAAGACACCGCCAAGGACTTCGCCCCGGTCGTTGGCAAGACCGGCATCGAATTCGAGCGCGAAGCGCTGTTGATGTTTTACAACGCGCTCAACGAGCAACGGCATCTTGTCGGCGTGATGGTGGGCCTCGAACCCGACCCCGGCCTGAAGAAGTTCCTGGAGACGACCAAGGCCCAGTTGGATGAACACTACGCGAAGGTCGGAGAGCTATTGAACCGCCGCTATTTCACTCACTGAGCTGCGCCGGCCAGGTGCCAGTGGGCGGCCATGGCCTATAATCTGTGGCTCCCGAAGATGTAAGTCCTAACGAGATCTCCAATGAAAGTAGAAGGCAGCTGCCACTGCGGACAGATCAGTTTTGAAGCCGAGGTCGACCCGGGTGCGGTGCGGATTTGTCACTGCACTGACTGCCAGACGCTCAGCGGCTCCGCCTATCGCGTCAACGTATCGGCACCCACAGCCAGTTTCGCCCTGCGCTCCGGCACGCCCAAGATCTACGTCAAAACGGCAGACAGCGGCAACAAGCGCGCGCACGGCTTCTGCGCCAACTGCGGCACGCAGATCTACTCAATCGACGCGCACCAGCCACGGGCGTACAGCATTCGTGTGGGTACCTTGAAACAACGCGCCGAGCTGCGCCCAACGCGGCAGATCTGGTATTGCTCGGCGCTGCCCTGGGTCACCGACATCCGCGAGGTCTCACACACCGAGCGGCAGTGACAGCGACCCAGGCCGAATGGCCCAGGCGTTCGCCGTCGCCACCCGTATCCTGAGACGTTTAGCCCGCTGGCGACGCATGGCTTCAGATAATTCAACTGGCGGTTGTCATGAAAACAGAGATTTTTAACCGCTGGGATCCTTGGTGGCGGTACCGCGATGTGCCATCGACACGCATTGCCGCTATTTGCGATGACTGGGAAGGATTTCGGCTCATCTTGACTGGTGACAAATGCCCAGCGACGCGGGTCTCCGTGCGGCACGCCGACCTTGTCATGTACCGCGTTTACGACGAGGTCGGGTTGATCGGCAATAATATTCAAGGTTTGCAGCCGAACCACAGCTTCTATAAGGCGGAGTCGTCGCGCCTCCTATCCGAGTGTTCAACAATGTACAGCGGAACTGGCGATAGGGGATCGCTTCACTACGCAATCTATACGAGAGATCGGTGTATCGACATGATCTGCACGAATGAGCCGATATTTGTTCTGTTGCGAGAGTTCTCATCTGGACGTTATGAGAGCGAAAGACCCGCGCCAGCCGGTTAGTTAGCGGCCGCCATAGAGCACAAGTAATTTCCAGTCACAGCTTCGGGGATATGTTCAGGTGCAGCCGCGGGCCGGGCAGGTGATTGTATCCCGGCGCGCGCAGTGCCTGCGCCACGTCCAGGCCCACGGTGACCACCGGCAGCCGCAGCCGAAAACCCAGGCCGACTGAATACGCCAGCGGATCACTGAAGCGATCCATCGCGTTGCCGCCGTCGAAGAAAGCGGCGACGCCGAAATTGCGCGGCAGGTCGCGTTCAATCTCGACGGTCCCGGTCAGCAGGTCGCGGCCGCCGACCTTGACCGGCTGGCCGGGGATCAGCGCGCCGGTGGTCAGGTTGCGGCCCGGCGGCGTCACACTGACCGGGGACAGGTCGTCATAGGCGAATCCGCGCACGCTGCGATCGCCGCCGGCGAAGAAGCGCAGCTGGCCGGGCAGATCCTCGATGTTGCCGATGGTCGAGGCACCGACCTCGGAGCGCAGCAGCAGATGCCAGCGCTGGCTCAGGTCCACGACGCGCTCGCCCTGCACGTCCAGGCGCAGGAAATTGGCGCGCGCGCCCAGCGCGGTACTGGAGCCCTGCAGCTGCGCATACAGCCCGCGGCTGAACAGCGCCTCGCCCAGGTAGCCTTCGGGGACCGAGGCGAACACGATGCTGGGAATCACCAGGTTATCGACCCGCCGGCCCTCGATCGGATCGGTAGTGATGGTATGCACCAGGCTGGTCGACACGATGCGCTGCCAGTTGCCGCTGAGCTGCGTCACGCTCGGGGCAAAGGCGATCTGCGAGGCGGTGACGTTCTCGCCGTAGTCGGCCTGCTGGCCCAGCAGATCGAGCGAGGCTTTCTCGACCGCCGGATCGCCGAACGGGATGTCGTAGCGGGCGTCGAACAGCTGCTCGATCTGCGACAACTCCATCTGCGCCCGGAAGCGATGGCCGTAGCTGTTGACCCTGGGTACGGTCCAGGCCACGGTGCCGCGCAGGCCGGTGTCGGTGCCGTAGCCGGCGCCGAAGGAATAGCCGCGACGGGCGTTACTGGCACGAATGGTGATCGGCACCGTGTGGGTGATCGGGTCGCGCTCACCGGCCTCGACCTCGACCGTGGAATAGTACTGGCTGTCATCGAGCGCAAACTGCGTGCGCAGTAGCAGCAGCGCGTTGTAGCGCTCACCCTCGCGGTAACGCAGAAAGCGCCGGATCTGGCGCTCGCGTACCGCGCTCTGTTCGATGGTGGTGGCGCCGAAGAAATAGTGATCGCCGCTGTCGAGCTGCAGGAAGATGTTGGCCTTGTGCGTCGCCAGGTCCACCCGCATCTCGCTGCGCACCATGCGCGCATCGAGATAGCCGTAGGTGGCCGCGGCGCGCGTGAGAGCTCCTTTGTATTGATCGTAGTCCGCGTGGCTCAGGCGCTCGCCACTGTGCAGCGGCGGATCGGCGGTCAGCCGCTTGAATACCTCGTCCTCGGCTCCCGGACCGTCGATCCTGACGCTGACCCGGTCGATCAGTACCGGCACGCCGGGATCGATCGCGATCTTCACGTGCCAGTGCTTATCCTTGTCGGGGCCTGAGATGGTCGAGGTGACTACCGGTTCATAGTAGCCATACGGCCGCAGCGCCGAGCGCACCTCGTCATCGATGCGGTTGTACAGGCGCTGAATCGCGTCCGGCTGAATCCGGTCGCGGTCCGCATAACGCGCCAGGCTCAACAGCGCCAGCACATTGCGCCGCAGGTCCCCATCCACGCCCTCCAGCTCGATGCGGATATCCGCCATCGCCGGACGCATCACCGATATCAGCACAGCGAGCAGGAGCCACGCTGCGGGTGGCCAGCGCCGGTATGCGGGAGCGGACATGGTTCAGGGCTGCTCGCCGGTGCGCTCCTGGATCCAGCTTTCGATCAACCGCCGCGCGATCGTATACGGCGGCGGCAGCAGCGCCTCATCGGCGCTGCGCAACTGTTCGAGTTCGAACCAGCGCGCATCCTCGAGTTCACCGTCCAGCTGCACCGGTGTCTCGCTCGCATGCGCATGAAAGCCGAGCATCAGCGAGGCCGGAAACGGCCAGGGCTGCGAGGCGAAATAACGCACCCAGCTGACCTTGGTGCCGGTCTCCTCGTCGACCTCGCGTACCACCGCGTCCTCCAGGCTCTCGCCGGCCTCGACGAACCCCGCCAGCGCCGAGTAGCGGCCGGGCGCCCAGCTGCGCTGGCGCCCGAGCAGCGCCCGCCCGCCATCGCTCACCAGCACGATGATCGCCGGGTCGATGCGCGGAAAGAACTCGGCACCGCAGCTGGCGTTGGTGCAGGCGAGCAGGTGGCCGGCGTTGCGCGCCGCGGTTGGTGCACCGCATACGCCGCAATGGCGCTGACGCGAACGCCACACCAGAAGTGCCCGCGCGTACACCAGCAGCTGCCCCTGGCCTTCCGGCAGCAGTGGCACCAGCGAGCGCAGCTCCTCGAAGCTCGCCCCGGGCACGGACAGCTCGGTGTCGGCGGGTAGATCCGCCAGCACGCAGCGCCGGCCCTCGAACCAGCCCAGCAGCACCAGGCTCTGCAGGTCGAGACTGGCGATGAGCGGATGCTCGGGACCGAGGAATGCGATCTGCGCGCGCGGCTCGCGCCGGATCAGATGCGTCGTGGCGCGCGATATCAGGTAGCGGGTTTCAGGATCGGCCAGCGCCGCCTGGGCCCAGCCAGGGTCGTGGCGCGCCTCAGCGCAACGCTGCAGCTCGGCTGCCGCGGCTGCAGGATGGGAGGTCGACCAGGCGCTCATTGGGGCACCAGTCTTGCAGACCGCACCGGACACCGGCAACCCCGGCGGCGCTGCCGTCGCATCGCCGTCATGTTTGTGATCTAGGCTCATCGCGGTGAAGAATCAGCTGCTCATTTCCACCCTGGCGGTCGGTTTCCTCGCCGGACTGGGGATTGCCGCCGTGCGCGGGGATTTCTCGCATCCGACCGCGGCGCCGGCCGCGGCGCCTGTTGCGGGGTCAGCCGAGGAGCCGGCCGCCGATGCGGCGCTGCCGCTTCAGAGCGCAGCCCCGGAACCGCCAGCCGGCGATCGAGTATCCGACGGCGGCGAGAGCGCCGATGCGCTTCCCGCCCCGACCTACGACGACCAAACTGCCGCACATGACCGGGCCGCGGCGCACAGCGCCCGCTCGCGCTAGATGCCGTGCGCTCGCTTTGGGCGCGCAGCGCCGGTGCTGCTGCCGTTGCTGGCGGCCGCGTGGCCAGCACCCGCTCATGCCCGACCTACAGCCGCGGCCGCTATCGAGGAGGCGTGTTCGCGTCCGCCGCCAGGTAGTGTCGTGTCGCAGCCGCCCGAGCTGCGCAGTCGCGACGGCGTCCTGAAGCTCGATCTGCAGTTACGCAGCTACCGCAACCCCGACGGGTCGGTGCGTTACTGCTATGTGTCGGCCGGAGCGCCATCGCCCACGTTGCGCCTGCACCCTGGCGATGTGCTGGAGCTGCGCCTGAAGAACGAGCTCACTGACCTCGATCCGGCGCCGGCAGCCATGCCCGGCATGACCATGACGCCCGCCGCCCCGGGCGCAGGTGCACACTCCGACCCCTGCAACAGTGGCGCCATGACCGGCGTGTCCACCAACCTGCACTTCCATGGACTGACGGTGCCCGCCCGATGCCACGAGGATGAGGTGCTGAAGACTTCCATCCAGCCCGGGGACCCGCCCTTCGAGTACCGCTTCCGAATTCCGCAGAATGAACCACCCGGACTGTACTGGTACCACCCGCACATTCATGGCTTCAGCAGCCGGCAGGTGATGGGCGGCGCATCGGGCGCGCTCATCATCGAGGGCATCGAGCGCGCCGTGCGCGAGGTCGCGGGGCTGCCCGAGCGCGTGCTCGTGATCCGCGACCAGAATCTGCTGAACCCCGGCGCGCCGCCGTCGAAGTCCGAGCCGGTGGTGCCCCATAACCTGATCGATCGCGACGGCGATTCGGCCAACAACGGCACCGGATACGGCCGGCCTGCCAAAGACCTGTCGATCAACTTCGTGCCCGTGCCCTGGCCCGACTACCCGCCGGCGCGCATGCGCATCAAGCCGGGCGCGCGCGAACTGTGGCGCGTGCTCAACGCATCGGCCATCACCTACCTGAACCTCGCGCTGATCTACGGCCGCGCGCCGCAGCAGCTCGGACTGGTGGCGATCGACGGCGTGCCGATGGTCAGCAACGGTCACGCGGTGCCGGTCACCTGGGTGGACCATATCGGCGTGCCACCCGGTGCCCGCGTGGAGTTCATCGTCAACGGACCGGGCGAGGGCGTGCCCGCGATGTTCGTGACGCGCACCGTCGATACCGGCCAGGGCGGTGAGAACGATCCCAACCGCGCCCTGGCGAGCATCGTCGCCGCCCCCGATGCCACCGAGCCGGCGGCCCTGCCGGCCGAGCCGGCTCCCCTGCCGGCACCCGCCCTGCCCTGGCTGGGAGACGTGCAGCCGGTGCGGGTACGCAAACTCTACTTCTCGGAGAAGCTGGAGATCCCGAACGATCCCAACAGTGCGACCACGTTCTTCATCACTGTGGACGGCCAGGAGCCGAAAGCCTTCGATCCGGCCGATGGCCCCAACATCGTGACGCAGCAGGGTGACGTGGAAGACTGGATCATCGAGAACCGCTCCACGGAACTGCATGCCTTCCATATCCACCAGCTGCACTTCATGCTGCTGGACTGGAACGGAGCGCCGGTGAATGAGCCGTTTCTGCGGGACACGGTCAATGTGCCCTACTTCAACGGCCGCATGCTGCAATACCCGAGCGTGAGGGTCCGCATGGACTTCCGCGATCCCGACAGCGTGGGCACCTTTGTCTATCACTGTCACCTGCTGGAGCATGAAGATGCCGGCATGATGGGGACCATTCGGGTTGACCCGCGACCCGCCACGGGTACGGCGCCGCCGTAATTGCAACAAAACGTTCGTGCAGCTGTCAGCTGAGCATCACCTGCCTGCAACACGCCCTGATTAGCCTCCTCGCGCGCTCATTGCGCAATGTAATTACAAGGGAGGTTCTCATGAGCGTTCGAACGATCGTTTCGCAGACCCTGCACGGTATGCGTATGGCGGCGCTGTCTCTGGCCGCGCTTCAGATGTCGGTGGGACCGGTGCTGGCCGCCGTGTCGTCACTGCCGCCGGGAGATATCCCGAGCCCGGGCACATTGGGTCACCCGATCAGCCCGATCAAGCATGTCATCGTCATCATCGGCGAGAACCGCAGCTTCGACCACGTGTTCGCCACCTACCAGCCGCAGCCCGGACAGAAGGTGCACAACCTGCTGAGCGAGGGCATCATCACGCTGGACGCCGACAAGAACGCGGTCAAGGGCCCGAACTTCGACAAGGCCCAGCAGCTCGCGGCTACCGACGCGGGTCCGACCGACAGCTTCCTGCTCAGCCCACCGAAGAAGGAATTTCCGAAGAACATCCTGCCGGCCCCGCTGACTGGCGGCGCCTCAGGTGCCCAGGGCTACTTTACCAACGCGACCTGCACCGCCGCGCCGGATCCGGCCGCCTGTGCCGAGGCGATCGCCGAGGTGAGCGAGACCGGTCTGCCGGCCGACTCGGCGCCGGATTCCGCGGATGCCGACAGCCTCACCTACTACCAGTCGCTGGTGGCCGGCGGCACCGGCCAGAAGTCGCATGTCCCGGATGAACGCATCACCGATGTGACGGCTCTGCCCGCCGGGCCGTTCCAGCTCACCGGCCCCACGCTGCCCTTTATCAGCTACTCGGCCAGCCCGGTGCACCGCTTCTACCAGATGTGGCAGCAGCTGAACTGCAATCTGGAGGACGCCAGCGTGGAAAACCCGTCGGGCTGCAACGGCAAGTTGTTCTCCTGGGTTGAAGTGACGGTCGGCGCCGGCACTGACGGCGTCGCCCAGCCGGCCAACTTCAGCACCGAGTACTCAGCGAAGGCCAAGACCACCGGCGAGGGTTCCACCGCGCTTGGCTTCTACAACGTCCAGCAAGGCGATGCGCCGTATTTCACCTTCCTGGCCGACAACTACGCGATGAGCGACAACTTCCACCAGTCCGTCAATGGCGGCACCGGTGCGAACCACATCATGTTCGGCCACGCCGATGCCATCTGGTTCAGTGTCCCGAACCCGAACGATCCCGCGAACAACCTGCCGGCCACGCCGCCGGAGAACATGAGCTATGCCACCAAACCTGCCGGATACGGCGGGATCGTGAACGAGATCGAGAACCCGAATCCCGCCCCCGGCACCAACAACTGGTACACCGAGGACGGCTACGGCTCGGACGACAACGAGGGTTACCCGATGTCGGACTGGGTCACCCCGCTGCAGAACGGTGGCCCGGTGATCTATGGCGGCGGCTCCTACACCAACTGCGACGATCGCACCCAGCCGGGGGTTGAGCCGATCCGCGAATATCTGGAGAAGCTGCAGATCGAGCCACGCTGCGAGCCAGGACACTACTACCTGTTGAATAACTACAACCCGGGCTACTTCGGCAACGGCAAAAACGCCTACACGGACCACGACCCGTCCAACACGCCGTTCACCATCCCGCCCTCCACGGTGCCGAGCATCGGGGATAGCCTGATCGCCGCCAATATCTCCTGGAAGTACTACGGCGACCAGTGGAACGCCTACGTGCCTGATCCGTATGACCTGAACTACGGCGTACCCGGCCCGGCGTCGGATGAGTACTGCAACATCTGCAACCCATTCCAGTACGACACCTCCATCATGGCGGACAGCACGGTGCGAGGGCAGCACATCCAGGACACGGTCGATCTGTACGCGGACATCACCAACCGGACGTTGCCGGCGGTGTCCTTCGTCAAGCCCAGCGGGCTGGTTGACGGCCACCCCTCATCGTCGAAGCTCGATCTGTTCGAGGGCTTCGTGCGCAAGATCGTGGACCAGGTGGAGGCTTCACCCTATGCGGATGACACCGCCATCTTCATCACCGAGGATGAGGGCGGCGGCTACTACGACTCCGGATACGTCCAGCCGCTGGACTACTTCGGCGACGGAACGCGCATCCCGCTGATCGTGGTGGCGCCGCAGCAGTACCTGCGTGCGCGGGGCTACATCTCGCACCAGTACGCCGATCACGTGTCGATCCTTAAGTTCATCGAGCGCAACTGGCGCCTGCTGCCGGTGACTTACCGCAGCCGCGACAACTTCCCAAATCCGGTGTCGCTGCCGGACAACCCCTACGTGCCGTTGAACACCCCGGCGCTGGATGACCTGTTCGACTTCTTCACCTTCGCGTACCCCTTCTAACCTTCCAAACGCGCGGAGCGAATACGGACCGCCATCGGGTCATGGGGGCCGCCGCAAGGCGGCCCCTTTTTGTTCGAGTTGCACAGGATTTAACAGTGCAAAAAATAATAGGGAGTCCGGGTCATGAATTCCCACTGCATCGGGGCGTAGCTGTTGCTCATCTGGCAATTGACTGCACTTGACAATCACTTATTTCCCGGCGCAGTGTCAGGCCAAGAATAAATCGAACGCGAGCAGCGGCGGGGAATGACTGCGAGCCGGGCAATCCCTGCCTTGTTACGTTCGATAACAGGGATCAGCACCACAAGAAAACTCATCCTGGAAACACAAATAAAGGAGAGCACCATGTCTCACTCGCTCCGCTGTATCTTCTCTGACTGCGCACGCTTGCGCTGGCAACGATTCTTCTTGCTACCCACGGCGCTTGTCCTATGCCAACTTGGCATTTCCAGTCAGGTCGGCGCGTCCACGCCGGCGATCGCATCAGGCACGGTGGCGCCGAACCCAA
This sequence comes from Gammaproteobacteria bacterium, assembly GCA_003132025.1. Lineage (GTDB taxonomy): Bacteria > Pseudomonadota > Gammaproteobacteria > Steroidobacterales > Steroidobacteraceae > FEN-1191. The sequence goes on along the minus strand of PKWJ01000046.1, from coordinate 50,936 downwards.
TCAACGAGGTTGACTGCAACGGCTGGAGCGCGGCCTATGAGACTGTGAGGAAGCATGCCGGAGACCTTTGCACCGATCCGATCAAGGTGATCAACGGAACCGGCAACCGCTTCACCGACAACGGCTGGTACGTGGGCCACGACGAACCAAGCGTGAAGTTCATTTCCAAGGCGCCAGGCTCCGGCAACACGATGACTTACGTGATAAGGGTGCCGGTGGACCCGAGGCAGACCCCGACTCTCGCCCTTGACGTAACCCACTACGGTGAACTGTCCATTGCGCCATGGTTCGGCCTGCCTATATGCGATCCGAACTCCTATCCCCAGAACCCGTGTAAGCCGGACAGCGACCGCAACTCTGGGTCGATCACCGACCCGGACGCTGCGGGCTCCGCTTTTTTGGAGCTGCAGCTATATCCGCCGGGCTATACACCGTTCGCCGACAGCGAAAGTTGCAGCGCCACCCAATGGTGCGCAGCGCTTACGATTGACAGCCTCGAGTGCACCTTCGGGTTCGCCAATTGCAACAATGACTGCATCGAGCCCACCAATTTCGCCTTCCTGCAGACCGACGGTATCCCGGCCGGGCCTCCAAGCCCGCAACTCGCCAACCTGAAAACCTTCTTGCCAAACCGACACACCCTCATGATCAACCCCGGCGATCTGCTCGTGCTCTCGATCACGGACACACCGCAGGGATTGAATGCGACTATTCGAGACTTGACCACCGGTCAGACCGGCTACATGACAGCCAGCGCCGCCAACGGCTTTATGACCACCTCGATCAGCACGTGTAACGGCACGCCCTTTGATTTCCACGCCGAGTACGACACTGCGTCGATCAACAACCGGGTCCCCTGGGCGGCGCTGGAGGGTGGCGTCCTGATGGAAGAGGAGATCGGTCACTCCGAGATCTGCCAGTCATTGACCAACCAGGATCCGACTTCCTTCTCTTACCCCGATGGCCAAACCTTTACCGACAATCGGACATTCGACACCTGCGTGGGAGGGACGGAGGGACGCGGGAAGGCGGGAGAAGGCCCTTGCGACCCGACGACAGGCCTTTGCCAGAATGCCAAAACACAAGGCCCTGCCGGCCCACAGCCCTGCCCAACCAATAACCCCGACAGCGGCATTTTGTGCGAGTACGCCAACGGCTGGTGCTTTCCGGAGGGAATACGCTATGTCACGATCGACGGGGTCGAGACCGCGGAATTTTCAGCCGATAATCAATGTTTCGCCGACCGCTATCAGAACGGCAATCTTGTTTTCAATGGTGTTTCGTACCAATCAAACGCGTGGCCGGACGGATCGCCGGGCCATCCAACCTCGTTCGAGGTCATAGGGCCGTTCGATGCCCAAGCCCAGCCTTATCCGCAGATCCAGTTCGAGACCGACATAAACGGGTCGGCCTTCCTGTGTAACACCGCGACTGGCGCAGGCTGTGTTCTCCCGCCCACCGATGCCACCTTCTACCCGTTCTGGTCGCTCAACCGGGACAGCTCCGCGCCGTTCAGTTGGCAGCCGACGCCGTGCCTGTGGGCCTTCGGAAACGTATCGCCACAGACGATCAAAGACTTTGGCGGGGACGCCCAATACGGCAGCCCGGACCTGAGCTGGTACGGCGGCACCAGCGTCAGTGCACCCATGCCCAATCCCGAGTTCTCCGGCCAGTGCGGGGCGCCTGAGTGGGTGGGGGCCGCCCTTGAAGGAAGCGGAGTACTGACTGCCAGCACGGCGCCGTAGCCCTCGCTACCGTCCCGAGCTGAGGTGAAAACCAGGAGCCGCCTGGAGATTGGCGGCTCCTTCGCTTCTCTGCTGCCGACTAGGTTGCGCTCTTCCGTGAGATGATGAGTGAAAGCCAGTTCTGGTAGATCTGCTCCGCCGGTGCCAACCAGGCTGCCTGGATTGAGGCGGCCAATGCTCTGAATGGAAATGCAGCCAGCGGGTGTGCTAGTTCACCGGCGCGCAGGCGCCGTTCAAACTCCCAAACGATAGTCAGCGCCTCAGGATTGAAGTAGCCGACTGGCAGTTGCGGGTATTCCTGATACTCGCCACTTATGAAGCGACCGACGTCCCGTTGGTACTCCTTGAGCAAGGTTCGCACCTCGTACTCCGGATGTCCCTGAAAAAAAACGAGCAGACTACGCCGTCGCTTTATGAACAGATCGGCGTCGCCCTCGACCGACTGTGTCAGTACGCGATAGTTGGCCGCGGACAGCGCATCGGCGGGCAAATTGTTCCAGCGCGAATGGGGAATGCGAATATTCGCACCGAGTTCCTTCGTCAAGGCATCTTCGAAGATCACACGCTGATCAAACACGCCAAAGCGCTTGGCGGCGAGCCGATTGCGCGCAATGCCATCCAGGTGGAGCACCGCCGCATGCGCGGCGAGGCAAGACCAGACACTCGAAATTAGATTCGCGTCGGCATATTCGATGAGTTCGACGAGGCGCTGCCAGTACGGCTCGTCCGAAAGCGCGGCGGTCTTCGGTTCGGTGCCAGTTACGATGATCGCGTCAGGCGCTTGCGCCCATAGTTGCTCTAAGGACCAGTAGAGATCCGCGATCATCGCGCGCGCCTCCGGTCCGCGGGGGACCTCCGGCATCGATGCCAGGCACAGGCGTACGACCCGCTCACCTGATGCAGCCGCGAGCAGGCGCTTAAATTGAACTTCGGTTCCCTCCAGCGCGGAATCCGGCATGTTGTTGATCAGACCGATCACGACCGTGGCGCGCTCAAGCCGAAGGGGCACTTGTCGGTGATCCTCGACCGGCGCGCGGGGTGGGGGCTGAATGTGTAGCGGCATGCATTTGCCCCCGGTCTCGGCGCATCACAGATGGATTTCTGGCTCGCTAATGTGTGGAGATTATAGAGAAACTAAGCGGCCACCCTGCCGCCTATTTCGCCGACTGACAACCGAGGTCGCATTCGGAGGAGAGTGCCGCAACGTCCGCGTTAGAAGGCGACCGCATCCCCGGCGCTGAGCGTAGCCGCCACGTGATCGGCGGCGCACAGCGGACAGCGCGGTGCGCGCAGCGACCAGCGATCGACGATCAGTGCCGCGCCGCAGTCGCGGCAGGCACCCAGGATAAGTTCATCGCCCCGCGTCAGGGTGGTCAGCAGGAACACCGCGTGCTCGAACGAAATCAGCCCCTCCGGAATCAGCCCGCGGTAGGCCTCGTAGGCCTGGCACAGCAGTTCACCGCGCGTCAGGCAGGCGAGCGAGCGCGCCAGCTGCGGTGCCGGTGCCTGCGGCAGCGCGCCGAGCAGCTGGCACAGGCTCGCCAGCAGCGCCGCCTCCTGGCGCGCGCGGCCGCTGCGCATAAAAAATGCCACCTGTTGCGGCGACTTGCCGCGATGACGGGTCAGCGGCGCACCGTGCGACTCGCACAGGTAAGATCGATACAGCTTGCGGATGCGATCGTCGCTGAGTCCGGTCCAGGCGCGGATGGTGTGGGTACGCGCCTCGTGGCGGATGAACTGCACCGCGATGTCGAAGCGTGAGCGGTCGCGGCTGTAGCGATCGTCTGATATGCGCATGCTGATTTCTCCGTTGAGGCGGCCTAAATGGCTGGAATGTTACTAGTCACAGATTTAGTGTTAATATGGCAGATATCGACGCGAGCTCCAAGCCTGCCTGCGGCAGGATATTTCTCCCGAACCTGGAGGAATGCCATGAGTGAGGATTTTCATCCAGCGCCGCTGAGCGGCGGCTGGGACAGCGCACTGCTCGGTCCGGTGGCCGAGATCAATGAGCAGATGCTCGAATGCCTGCGGACTGCAGCCACTGCCAGCGACGCTCCCAGGCTGGTGGCGCTGCTGTCCGAGGACTGGCGCCGGCTGGATCCGAAGGCGCAGCGGCGGCTGTCCGCCTGTCCTTACCTGATGCTCGATGCCGGCTTCGCGCAACCGCAGCGCTGGGAGTGGCTGGGAGGCGCGCAGGTGATGGACGCCACGGTGCGACCCAGCTACTTCGGTGGCCGCGGCGGTGTCGCACTGGTGCGTCGGACGCTGCTGCTGGCCTGGCATCTGGCGCGCTCCAATCGCGTCACCGCCCGGGTGATCCTCGGCATGAGTGCGCTGTCGGCGGAACGCATCGCCAACGCCCGCCTGGCGGACCTGGAGGCGCTGGCCGAGCGCGCGCCCGGCTGGATCCTGCCGCGCTGGGAAGCACAGCCGAACGTCTGGCGCCAGCTGATTGGCGCCGCCTGCCGCGGGCAGCCGCTGCTGCTGCGCCAGGCGCAGCTGCGCGGACTGCAGTTGCTGGCGCGCACGGCCGGCGGCCGCACGGTAGGCGACAGCTGACCGGCGTGGCTGCCGGGCGAGGGCAGGGCACGGGTGGGTCCCATTATGCTAACTTGCGCGGCCTCAAACCGACCGGTTGGCACCACGGCCCCATGCTTGCTCTCTCGACACGCGCCCTCACCAAGGTCTACAAGAACGGCGTCCAGGCCCTGCGTGGGGTCGATCTGGATGTGGAGCAGGGGGATTTCTTCGCACTGCTGGGGCCGAACGGCGCCGGCAAGACCACGCTGATCGGCATCATCACCTCGCTGGTCAACAAGACCGGCGGCACCGCCACCGTGTTCCAACATGACATCGACCGCGACCTGGAGCGTGCCAAATCCTGCATCGGCGTAGTGCCGCAGGAACTGAATTTCAATCAGTTCGAATCGCCGCTGACCATCGTGATCAACCAGGCCGGCTTCTACGGCATCGCGCGTCCCGAGGCGCGCCGGCGTGCCGAGCAGTACCTGAAACAGCTGCAGCTGTGGGACAAGCGCAACGGCGCGGCGCGCGGCCTGTCCGGCGGCATGAAGCGCCGGCTGATGATCGCGCGTGCGCTGATGCACGAACCGCAGCTGCTGATCCTCGATGAGCCCACCGCCGGCGTGGACATCGAGGTACGCCGCTCGATGTGGGAGTTCCTGCGTGACATCAATGCCCGCGGCACCACCATTATCCTGACGACGCATTACCTGGAGGAAGCCGAGCACCTGTGCCGCAACATCGCGATCATCGACCACGGCAACATCGTCGAGCGCGACCATATGGCCAACCTGCTGCTGCGGCTGCACACCGAGACCTTCGTGTTCAATACCAGGAACGCGATCGCCACGGTGCCGAGCGTGGCCGGATTCGTAATGCGGCGTATCGATGACTACACGCTCGAGGCCGATGTCTCCAAGGAGCAGAATCTCAATGAACTGTTCGCGCACCTCACGCAGCTGGGCATCGAGGTGCTGAGCATGCGCAACAAGGTGAACCGGCTGGAGGAGATCTTCATGCGACTGGTCGAGAACCGGAGCGCCAATGCTTGACACCACCGCAGTCCCGGCACCGGCCAGCACCTCGATGGCGCAGGTGCGCTGGATCGGCTTTCAGACCATCGTCATTCGCGAGTATGGCCGCATCATTCGCATCTGGGGCCAGACGCTGGTGCCGGCGGTGGTCACGGCGACGCTGTATTTCGTGATCTTCGGCAGCCTGATCGGCGCCCGCGTCGGTCCCATGGCCGGCTTCGACTACAAGCAGTTCATCGCCCCTGGGCTGATCATGATGCAGATCATCCAGGTGTCGTACGCCAACGTCGTGTCGTCGTTCTTCGGCGCCAAGTTCGGCAAGCACGTCGAGGAGTTGCTGGTGTCGCCGCTGCCGAACTGGATCATCGTCGGCGGCTATACCGCCGGTGGCGTGATGCGCGGTTTCATGGTCGGCATCGTGGTGACGCTGGTATCGCTGTTCTTCGCGCGCCTGCCGGTGGCGCACATCGGCGCCCTGCTGGCGGCGGCGCTGCTCAGTTCGATCGTGTTCTCGCTGGCTGGATTCATCAACGCGATCTTCGCCCGCAATTTCGACCAGGTGAACTGGATTCCCGCCTTCATCCTGACACCGCTGAACTATTTCGGCGGCGTGTTCTACTCGGTGTCGATGCTGCCGCTGTGGGCGCAGAAGGTGTCGCTCGCGAACCCAATCCTGCATATGGTAAATGCCTTCCGCTACGGATTCCTGGGTACCTCGGACGTGCACGTCGAGTTCGCCTTCGGCCTGATGCTGGGGCTGTCGGTGCTGCTGTTCGCGCTGGCCGTGATACTGCTGGATCGGGGCGTAGGCACCCGCGATTAACGCGGCCGGACTAAGGCCTTGAAAACGGGAATTGGTTCACATTTATCAATGACTTGTCATCTTATCTTCACATGACAGTCACATGCTTGAAGGCTCCCATGCCTACCCTTGCCGGCATGACCCGCGCTCAGCTCATCATGGCCCGCTTCGATCTGGCCGAGTACTGGCTGTGCCGCCACCTGAACCGCGGCGCAGGCAGACCGGCAGTGCGCTTCATGATGCGCATTGCGAGCCGCCTCGGCGATGGACTGGCCTGGTATGTGCTGGTCGCGGCGCTGCCGCTGGTCTACGGCCGAGCGGCGGTGCGGCCGGCGATCGGCATGGCGGTCACCGGCATCATCGGGCTTTTGATCTACCGCTGGCTCAAGCACAAGCTGGTACGCGAGCGGCCGTTCATCCGCCATCCTGGCATCACGCTGGCCATGCCGCCGCTGGATCGCTACAGCTTCCCCTCCGGGCACACGCTGCACGCGGTGGCATTCACCTGGCAGGCAGTGGCGAACTTCCCGGAGCTTGCCTGGGTGCTGGTGCCACTCGCCAGCCTGATCGCAGCCTCGCGCGTCGTACTGGGGCTGCACTATCCGAGCGATGTACTGGCCGGTGGCGCCATCGGTGCGGCGCTGGCACTGCCGGCGCTCTATATTTTTTAGCGCATGCGGGTGCTGTTCATCTCCGACGTCTATTTCCCGCGCGTCAACGGTGTTTCCACCTCGATCCGGACCTTCCGCGCCGATCTCGCCGCCGCCGGGGTCGACACCGTGCTGGTGGCGCCCGCCTATGGCGAGCCCAAAGACACAGGCACAGGCAACGATGAGCCCGGGGTGCTCCGGGTGTCTTCCGGCCGTGTGCCGCGCGATCCGGAGGACCGGCGGATGAAATCCGCAGCACTGCGCCAGGTGCTTGCCGGACTCGACGCGCAGCACTTCGATCTGGTCCACATTCACACGCCGTTCGTCGCGCACTACGCCGGGGTGCGATTCGCCGCGCAGCGCGCCATTCCGGTGATCGCGACGTACCACACGTTTTTCGAGGAGTACCTGCACCACTACGTGCCGGTGCTGCCGCGGGTGTTCGGTCGTGCGCTGGCGCGCAGCTTCACGCGCTCGCAAGCCTCGCGGCTGGCAGCGATCGTGGCGCCGTCCGAGCCGATGCGTGCGCTGCTCACCGACTATGGCGTGACCACGCGCATCCAGGTGATCCCCACCGGCCTGCCGGCCGACCGCTACCTGCCGGGCGATGGCGCGCGTTTTCGTGCCGGCTTCGAAATCCCCACCAATCGACCGTTGTTGCTGTACGTCGGGCGTGTGGCGCACGAGAAGAACATCGAGTTCCTGCTGCATGCCTTCGTCGCGCTGCGCCGCACGCGGCAGGACGCAATGCTGGTGATCGCCGGCGAGGGTCCGGCGCGCGAGCACCTGCAATCGCTGGTGGCACAACTGGGGCTCCGTCCGGACGTGCATTTCATCGGCTACCTCGACCGTGAACGCGCTCTGGCCGACTGCTATGCGGCCGCCGATGTGTTCGTGTTCGCCTCGCGCACCGAAACGCAGGGACTGGTGCTGCTCGAGGCGCTGGCGCAGGGCCGGCCNNCCGGAGAAGCCGGACGCTTTTGCCCAGGCGATCGCCTGCATCCTGGATGATCCGGCGCGTGCGGCGCGATTGTCGGTGCAGGCGCGCAGCTTTGCTTCCGGCTGGGCCTCGAACCTGATGGCCGCGCGGCTGACCGACCTGTATCGGGATCTCACACACCAGCACTTACGGGCCGTCGTCGCGGCGTAGAGACAGCCCCAGGGAGCCCGGCCGGCGGGTGCTTGCGCTAATATTGCCCTACTATGATGGCAAGACGCGCGCTGGTGGTCGATGATTCGAAATCGGCGCGAGCATTCCTGACCCGGATCCTCGAACGCTACGAGCTGGCGGTCGACGGCGTCGAGACCGCCGAACAGGCGATCGAATACCTGACCGTGCAGCGGCCGGACGTGATCTTCATGGATCACCTGATGCCCGGCATGGATGGCTTCCAGGCAGTGCAGGCGATCAAGAACAATCCGCGCACCGCCACCATTCCCATCATGATGTACACCTCCCAGGAGGGTGAGCTGTACCTGAGCCAGGCGCGCGCCCTGGGCGCGATCGGCGTACTGCCGAAGCAGATCAAGCACGCCGACGTGTCGCAGGTGCTGCAGCAGCTGCACCTGCTGGGCGAGCCCGCCCTGGAGGGCGAGATCGCAACGGTCCAGGCGCCGGCGCTGCCACCCGAGGTGCTGCTGCCGCTCGACACCCAACCGCCGCTCGATACCACCAGCGAGCGGCGCGGACCGAACCGGCCCAAGGCGCCGCCGCTGCCGCAGGACCTGCGGCTGGTGATGGAAGGCATGCTGGCCCATCACATGCTCGATGTGCGCAGATTCATCAGCGAGAACCTGGAGAGCAATGCCGACCGCGTCGTCAGCGACCTGCGGCTGCTGATGGCCGACCAGGTGCCGCCGTCGGCCGGCTTCGAACCCAGCTCACGGCCGATGGACTGGAAGCTGTGGCTGGCCGCAGCCGCGCTGGTGGCGGCGTTCCTGTTTGGCCTGCAGTGGTCGAAGCAGCGCGGCGGCGCCGAGGCGCTGTCCGAGCAGCTGACCAGGACGCAGCAACAGTTGAACGACTCGCAGCAGAATCTGCTGACGCTGCAGGCCGCGGATGCAGCGGCGGCGGCCAGCGTGCCCTCGCCGCCGGATGTCGACAGCGCCACCGAGGCGCCCGAGGCGACCCACGGCAGTTCCCTCGCCGAGACCGTGCCGTTCGGCGAGACGCCGCTGGCCGGAGCGCGGTTGGAGCGTGTGTCGGGACTGCTGACGCGGCTGGCCAGTTCCGGCTTTCACGGCGTGGTACAGATCCGCAGCATTCCGGGCCGCTTCTGCACCGTGACGGGACCTGCCGGCACTCCGGTGCTGGCGAGCGAGGCACTGCTGTATTCCAAGTGCGAGCAGGTCGGTAATTCGCGCGACGACAGTACCTCGGCCAGCCAGCGCGAGTCGGTCGCGTTTGCCAATATGATTTCCACGGCGCGCGAGAACGCCGGCGGCAAGATCGATGTGCAGGTNNTGGAACCGTGCCGCGGCCGCGAACAACCGCGTCGAAGTGCATTGGCAGCTCACGCACTGAACTACCAGCCCGCGGGGTTACTGCGCAGCGGCCACCTGCAGACGGTGCTCGGCAGCCTGTGGCCGGTGTCCTGGTTGATCCGCCGCCGCTCCGCGCCGCTCTTGGCTGCGGCCAGGGAGCTGCTGCTCGACTGCGGTGACGGCGTGCGGCTGCAGGCCTTTCACAGCAGTCCCACGCCGTTGGTCGCTGCCGAGGCCGCTGGCGGCGGCGCGCGCCGCGTGGCGATATTGCTGCACGGCTGGGAAGGCAGCGCCGAGGCGACCTATCTGCTGTCGCTGGGCAGCCTGTTGTTCTCGCGCGGCTACGACGTGGTGCGGCTGAACCTGCGCGATCACGGCGCCACGCATCATCTCAATCGCGAGATATTCCACTCCTGCCGCCTGGCTGAAGTTGTCGGCGCCACGCGCGCCGTGGGAGAGCTGTTTGCAGGTGCGCCGCTGTATCTGGCCGGATTTTCACTGGGCGGCAATTTCATGCTGCGCGTGGCGGCCGACCCCGCCGCGCCAGCGACCATCAGGGGCGCGGTCGCGGTGTCGCCGGTGCTCGATCCGGAGGTCACGCTCACGGCGCTGGAGGCGGGTCCTAAGCTCTACCATCGATCGTTCGTGACGCGCTGGTCGCGCTCGCTGCGCCGCAAGCAGCGCGCCTGGCCCGGGGCGCACAATTTCAAGCCCATGCTGCGGCTGGGCCGGCTGCGTTCGATGACCGCGGGCCTGGTGGCCTCGTGCACCGATTTTCCGAGCCTGGCGGCGTATCTCAACGGCTACGCGGTGACCGGCGATCGGCTGTCGACGCTGCACGTACCTGCGAGTGTGCTGCTGGCCGAAGACGATCCGATCGTGCCGGCGGCGGACCTGTCGCGGCTGGCGGCCTCGCCACTGCTGACCGTGGTGCGCACACGCTATGGCGGGCACTGCGGATTTACCGCCGGCGTCGCCGGCCCCAGCGTCGCGGATCAATTCGTGCTGCAGCAATTCGAGCGCTTCGATCGCGCCACGCGTTGATCAGGTTTTGATCAGAGCCGCTCGAGCAGCTTCGGCAGGCGCAAGTGGCCGATCCAGGACGCGGTGCCGATGCCAATGCCGACCAGCGCTCCGAGCGCGGCCAGCACATAGATGGCATTGGGGCCGAAGCTCGCCTGCAGCCACGGAAGCGCCACCGCCACCGCAGCTCCGGCCGCAAACGCGCCGCCGATCAGCGTGCCGAGCGTACGGCGGCGCAACTGCAGATAGTCGGCATCCAGCGCCGCCATGCGTTGCCGCTGTTCGCGCTGCGCCAGCGCGCGACTGACCGCACGCTCGTCCGCACCGGTGGCTTGGCGCGCCAACGCGGCCTGCAGCCGCATCGGGAACCCGGCCGGCAGCGCCGGGGGGACAAGTGCGCGTGCCAGCGCGGCATCCAGCGCTGCGTCCAGCGGCTGAAATTCATCGATGCTCATGGGCTCGTCTCCAGCCAGTGCCTCGGGTCGGACAGGCCGCGGCGCCGCAACTGCTCGGCCAACGCGGCACGGGCGCGCGACAGGTTGGTCTTGACCGTGCCTTCGGGCATCGCCAGCATTCTGGCCACCTCGCTGACTGAGCGATCGTGATAGTAGAACAGCGTCAGCGTGCGCCGGTAGCGCTCGGGCAGCCCATCCACCAATTCACGAAGTAATGCCGACCCCTCCAGCGGCTCATCGTCGGCGGCCCCGTGGCTTTCGGCCATGGCTTCCGCTTCGGCCGCGACGGCGTCATCGCTCAGCGAGGCCAGCTCGCGCCGCCGCTCGATCGCGGTCAGGCAGCGATTGCGCGTAATGGCGTAGATCCAGGTGGACAGTGATGCCCGCCCGTCGTAACTGCCGATCGCTTTCCAGATTCGCACCAGGCTTTCCTGTGCGGCATCCTCGGCCGCGCTCGGATCGCGTAACAGCGCACAGCACAGGCGGTACACCTTGTCCTGGTAGCGCCCCAGAGTCAGCTGGAACGCAGGCTCAACGGCGCCGCTTTGCAGCAGCGCGAGGATGTCGCGATCCTGGGCCGCATCCGCGGCCGCCGCGCTGTGCATGGATAGTCCTTACCTCGCTCTTATTACCCCGCGGCTGGCCGATCGGTTTCATGAAACCGGATCCCGGCAGGCGGGGTATCAAGCACGTCTACCCCATATTCACACGAGGCCGTTACCGTGGACCCAAATTCAGTCGCTAGTGTCGTAACCGACAATCCCACGGCGATCCTCGCGATGGTGATTCCGATCGTGGCCATCGTCCTGGGTTTAGGGGTCGCCATGCTCAAGCTGTGGCTGGATTTCCGCAAGAAGCGCGAAATCCTGCAGTCACACCATGCCGAACGCATGGCGGCGATCGAAAAGGGCATCGAACTGCCACCGCTGCCGCCGCAGTTCTATGGTTCCGAAGTCAGCTCGCTGACCGCTGACGTGCTGAACGAGCAGCTCAAGGGACGCCACCAGGGCTTGCGCTACCTGCGCAGCGGCCTGGTTTGGCTGCTGGTCGGTATTGCGATCAGCCTGGCGCTGTATGCGGACCACGACCACGGCGGGTCGCACGCTGTGGCGTGGTGGGGCGGTGTGCCGATCGCCTTCGGGCTGTCGAAGCTGCTGTTCTATTTCATCGCCAACCATATGAATGCCGGCGCCGACGCGCCGGCCGATCAGAGCAAACCCAAGGAGTGACCAGAATGACCAACCCAATTTCATTGGTTCCGAGCCGCCTCGGCGCCGCCTTGGCCGCCGTAGCGTCAGTTGCGATCACGGCCGCGGGCATCGCCGGCGGCATCCCGGCCGGTACCGGCGCCGCCGCGCCGAAAACCATCAAAGTTGCCTATGCCGGGCTGGATGTTTCCCAGCCGGTGGGGGCGCAGCTGCTGTACCGGCGCCTGCAGCAGGCTGCGCAGGGTGTGTGCGGCAAGCTGGATCCGATCGATGTCGGCGCCTACCTGCGCTGGCAGCACTGCTACGACGCCGCGTTGCAGCGCGCGGTGCTGCAGGTCAACGCACCGCAGCTGCTCGCGGTTTATCGCAGCGATGCCGGTCATGCGCACAGTGCCGGCTAAGGACCGCGGTCTCGCTGTGACGCCAGTACGGCGAGCTCCGCTGGCGCTGGTTGACCTGCTGGGAATCGCGGCTGTGCTGTGGTCGATGCGCAGCCAGGAGCGGCCGCCTCAACCACCCCGCGCGCGGCGCTCAGGCACCCGGACGCGGCGCGTGGGCGGCGTGTTGTAGATTGCGCATCGCCTCACTCATCTCACGCACCGCCATGGTCTCGATGTAGTTGGCGCCGCGCGCCGCCAGTGCCTGCGCCAGCGGCAGGTTCTCGACTTCGTAGATCACCCAGCGCCACGGGCCGCGCCACAGCGCGCCTTCACCGGGCGGCAGATCCTCGTGATCGCAGAATAGATACTCCGGTTGCAGCGCTTCGAACTTGAGGCGGGTGTGGGCATCGTAGCTGCTTAGGACCCAGCCGATCGGCACGCCGCCGATCTGGCGCACCCGGTGCACGGCCGCCAGGTCGAACGAGATCACCACGCACTGGCTGCGCGCGGGCTTGAGCGCATTGACCACGCGCGCCACCACTTGGTCATGACCAAAGCGGGTGAGGCTGGCGCGCTTGATCTCGACGAACAGCGTGACTTCGGGGCGCCGCTCCAGCAGCGCCAGCACATCGGTCAGCATCGGAATGCGGGTGCCGCGGAAGCGATCGCCAAAGCGCGTCGGCTCGCCGGCGTCGATCTGTACCAGCTCGCGCGCGCGCAGATCGAACACGCTGCCGGGCCGGCCGGTGGTGCGTACCAGATCGTGGTCGTGGATCACCATCGGCACCCCGTCGGCGGACAGATGTACGTCGAGCTCGAGGAAGCGCAGGCCCTGCTCGAGCGCCGAGGTGAAGGCGGGAATGGTGTTTTCCGGAAAATCGCGGGCGTCGCCGCGGTGCGCGACCAGATGGATCAGGCGATCGTGATTCAAGGCAACGTCCGTAGTGCAGCAGCGCCTTAGATTATAGGCGCGGGCTGTCTATCGCGTCTGCGGCGTGCCGGAAGGAGCGCGCTTTTCCTCGAATTCGATAATCGGCTGATCGCCGGTGATGGTGATCTCGCCGTCGATCGTAGCGCCGCGCGCCATCGCGATGCTGCCGGCGATCACGCTGCCGCGGATGACGGCGCTGGCGGCGATCTCGATTTTCCTGCGCACCACGATGCTGCCGGTAACGCGACCGGCGACCACCGCGCTCAGTGCGTGCACGTCGCCTTCCCAATGCGCCTCGGCCGAGATCGAAAGTTCTCCGCCGACGTTGCCGTCGCCGCGCACGTGGCAGCCGATCATCAGTGCGCCGGGTGTCTCGATGTCTCCAGTCACGCGCGAGCCGCTTGCCAGCAGCGACAGCACCCCGGTCGGGCGATCCATAATTCGGCGATTTGGCTTGTCGCTCATACTGCTACAATTATTGGCTTAACACAGGGGAGACGATGTGATGAGGAACACAGGAATTTGTCTGATGGCGATCGTTCTGGGCACGTTGGCGCTGGCGGGCTGCAGCCATGAGAGTGCGGACTGGAAGTCCGCGACCGCGGCCGACACCACCGAGGCCTATCAGCAATTCCTGCAGCAGCACCCGAAGAGCGCCAACGCAGCACAGGCGCAGGCGCGCATGCAGCAGATCGCCGATGATCGCGATTGGCAGGCCGCCGCCGCCGCCGATACCCGTGACGCCTACGAGCAGTTCGTCGCCCAGCACGCCGACAGTAAATGGGCGCAGGAAGCGCGCATCCGGATCGAGAACTTCGCGCAGTCGGGCGCGAGCGGCGGCAAGGTTGTCAGCGCCAATGGGGCCACCCCCAATGCTGCCACTGCCGCCGGTCCTGCGACGACGGCCGGCCAGGCAGCGATAATCGCCCCCGCCCCGACTCAAAACCCCGCGCCGCCGCAGGGCGTCGCAAAGAGGCATGCAGGCGCCGGCACTAAGGTCGCGAGCGCCGAACATGGCCACTTCGTTCAGCTGGGTGCCTACCACAGCAAGGCGCGCGCGGAGTCGGAGTGGAAGGTGTTGGCGGCCAAGTACCCCTCGGAGCTGAAATCGCTCAAGCCGCACTACGTGCCCGGCAAGTCCAAGAACGGCCCGGTCTACAAACTGCGGGTCAGCGTGCCTTCCGCCACCGACGCCACCGGGTTGTGCGCCAGGCTCAAAAAGCATTCCCAGGTCTGCGTGCCAGTGACCGCCTGACGCACGGCGCGTCAGTAATTGGTCAGGGACCGACATAATTTGTCAGTCACTACGGTGCCGCTTCTTTGGCGCTTGTCAGTAACCTATTGATTTATACACATTGTCGCCGTTGGCATAAGGATTGCTTTGTAGTGTTTGTAAGGTTTTCCCCAACCTTTGCGGACACGCTCCCTGATGTTCGCCTTTTAAGCGCCGCACGGCTCCCCGGCCTGCGGCGCTTTTTTATTTCCATCCCCATTAAGCCTTAGATGGAGATCGAGGAATTGCACGCCGTTGCGGCATCCGCGCCGCGATCCTTTGCCGATGCCGCGGCCACCGTGCGCAGCACGACGCTGGCCAACGGCCTGCAGGTCATCGTCTGGCCGGACCACAACATCCCGAACGTCGCGCTGAACAACTGGGTGCACGTCGGCAGCCGCAATGAAGGCCACGGCACCACCGGGCTGGCGCACTTCTTCGAGCACATGATGTTCAACGGCAGCTCCCGGCACCCGCGGGGCGAGTTCGACCGGCTGATGGAGGCGCAGGGCGCCAGCAACAACGCCTATACCTCGCAGGACGTCACGGTGTACCAGGACTGGTTCCCACGCTCGGCGCTGGAACTGGTGTTCGAGCTCGAGAGCGATCGCCTCGCGAACCTGGCGTTGGTGCCCGAAGTGGTCGAGAACGAGCGCAAGGTGGTGTATTCGGAGCGGCGGCTGCGCATCGAGGACAGCAACGCGGCGCTGCTGGAGGAGCAGGTGCAAGCGACGGCGTTCCTTGCGCATCCGTACCGGATTCCGACCATCGGTTGGCCGTCGGACATCCAATCCTGGACCATGGCCGACCTGCAGAATTTCTTTCACAGCTATTACGCACCCAACAACTGCACGCTGATCCTGGTCGGCGCGGTCGATGCCGGCCAGGTGTTCGCGCTGGCGCAGAAATATTTTGCCGCAGCGCCGGCCGGTGAGCCGCCGCCGCCGGTGCGTACCCGCGAGCCCGAGCAGCAGGGCGAACGGCGGCTGGTGCTGCAGCGGCCGGGCTTAAATCCGCTGGTGCACTATGCCTACCACGCGATTGCAGCGTCCGATCCGCTCGAGCCGGCACTGAACATCCTGCAAACGATCCTCGTGGGCGGCCATGCGTCGCGGCTCAATCGTGCGCTGGTGGAGGAAAAGAAGCTCGCCGTGGCGATCGGCGGCGGCTGGTCGGAAGGCTTCGATGCCAATATCTTCGTCATTCACGCGACGCTGCCGGAAGGGGCATCGGTGCCCGAGTTCGAACAGGCGTTGGACGCCGAGCTCGCCGCGATCGTCAAGCATCGCGTGACCGAGCAGGAACTGCGCCGCGCAAAGAACATGGCGGCGGCGGATTTCTGGCGCGGTGTGTCCACCATCGACGGCAAGGCGCGCTTGCTGGGCGAATACGCGGTCATGCGCGGCGACTATGCGCTGCTGTTTGCGGCGCCTGAGGCCTATGAACGCGTGACGCGCGCGGACGTGGCCAGGATTGCGCGTCAGGTGTTCAACCCCGACAAGCGCACCATCGGCGTGCTGCTACCTAGCGGCGGGGATGCGCAGTGACTGCGACGCCGGCACTGGATAGCGAGCCGGTGAGCAGTGCCGGGGTCAGGATTCCGCCGCATCAGCGCTGCACGCTCGCCAACGGCGTGAGGCTGATCCTGATTCCACGACACGACGTGCCGATGATCGCCTTTGAAGCCGTGGTGCGCGGCGGTGCCCGGCTAGATGCCGACGGCCGCGAAGGGGTGGCCTCGCTGGCCGCGGAGCTGTTGACACAGGGCGCCGGCAGCCGCCAGCCTTACGCGTTTGCCGATGCGGTCGAGGGAGCAGGCGGCAGTTTCGATGCCGACGCCCAGAGCGACGCGATCCTGGTGCATGGGCAGTTCCTGGCGCGCGATCGTGAGCTGCTGCTCGGACTGCTGGCCGATGCACTGCAGCGCCCGCGTTTCGAGCCGGCGGAACTTGAGAAGCTGCGCTCGCGGCGCATCGAATTCATCAAGGCGGCCAAGGACTCCGAGCCCCAAAGCCTGATCGGAAGCTATGGCCGCGCGCTGCTGTTCGCCGGGCACCCCTATGGCAAGCCGATCGGCGGCAGTGAGACCAGCCTGGCGGCGATCTCATGCTCCAACGTGCTGCAGTTCTATCACGATCATTTCGGTGCCGATCGCCTGACGCTGGTGTTCGCCGGCGATTTTGATCCGGCGGCGTTGAAGGGCGCCGCGACTGCCGCCTTTGCGTCCTGGCGTGCGGCCGGCGTGCCGCTGGCGGCGCTTGCGGCGCCGGCGCGGGTGCGTGGCCGGCGGGTGTTGCTGATCGACGCGCCCGGCTCGGCGCAGACCTATTTCTGGATCGCCAATGTCGGGGTGGCACGTTCGTTTGCGCAGCGCGCGGCACTCGAACTCACCAATACCGCCTTTGGCGGCAGCTTCGGCTCGATGCTGATGCAGGCGCTGCGCATCCAGTCGGGCCTGAGTTATTCGGCGCACGCAGGTTTTCATCGCGGTGCGGTGGCCGGCGAGTTTGCCATCAGCTCCTTCACCCAGACCGCCAGCACACCTAAGGCGATCGAGGCCGCACTGCAGACGCTGTCGGCCCTCAAACAGCGGGGCGTCGGCGATGCCATCATCGCTTCCGCAAAGAGCTATATCCTGGGCCAATACGCCCTCGGATTTGAGACCGGCGCCGACTGGGCGGCAGCGCTGGCCGATCTTGATCTCTATGGCCTGCCGGACAGCTATATCGATGATTTTGGCCGCGAGCTTGAGCGGGTGGACGCGGTAGCGGTAAGGCAGGTGGTCGACAGCGCCTACCCTGACGCTCAGGATGTCGATATCGTGCTGATCGGCGATGCGGCGCGCATTCGTGGCGAGGTGTCGAAGTTCGGGCCTGTGGCCGAAAAACCGCTCGAGGCCACCGACTTTGCCCCGCCGCCCCGATCGGCCTGGGCCCGTTGAGGAGTACAGGGATGAGTGCCAACCCACAGATGACCACCCCGGACGCGCGGCCGCCGTTTCGCGCCGATCACGTCGGCAGTTTTCTGCGGCCCGGCTATCTGCTGACGGCGCGCGAGGCCGCCCAGCGCGGCGCGCTGACCGCCACGCAGCTGCGGGCCGTGGAGGATCGCGCGATCCGCGAGGTGGTCACACTGCAGCAGGATGTCGGCCTGAACGCGATCACCGATGGCGAATTTCGCCGCACGTTCTTTCATGTCGATTTCCTGAAGCAGTTGAATGGCGTGGGTGAGAAGGGCGGCATACCGGTCAAGTTTCGCAAGGCCGACGGCGAGATCGACTACGCGCCGCCGGTGATGCAGGTCACCGGCAAGGTGCGCCATACGCGACCGATCCAGCGCCGCGATTTCGAGTTCCTGCGCTCGGTGACCGAGCGCACGCCGAAGGTCACGATCCCGTCACCGACGATGCTGCATTTTCGCGGCGGCCGCGGCGCGATCAGCCGCGAGGCCTATCCGCAGCTTGACGCGTTCTACGCCGACGTGGCGGCCGCTTTTGCGGAGGAGATTCGCGACCTGGCCGCGGCGGGCTGCACCTATCTGCAGCTCGACGACACCAATCTGGCCTACCTGTGCGATGCCAAGCAGCGCGAGTCGGCGCGCTTGCGCGGGGATGACCCGGACCAGCTGCCGCTCGCCTATGCGCGGCTGATTAATGCGGCCATTGCGGATCGGCCGGTGGGCATGACGGTGTGCATCCATCTGTGCCGCGGTAATTTCCGCAGTTCCTGGGCCGCGGAGGGCGGCTACGAGCCGGTGGCACGGGTGCTGTTCAATGAGCTGGCGGTCGACGGCTATTTTCTGGAGTACGACGATGCCCGCTCGGGCGACTTCGCCCCGCTGCGCCACGTGCCGAAGGGCAAACGCGTGGTGCTGGGGCTGGTGACCACCAAGCTCAACCGACTGGAAACCGTCGAGGAGCTGCGGCGGCGGATCGATGAGGCGGCGCGCGTCATGCCGCTCGAGCAGCTGTGCTTGTCGCCGCAGTGCGGTTTCTCGAGCACGGTGCATGGCAACGACGTCGCGGTGGAGATGCAGCTCAAGAAGCTGCAGCTGGTGGTGGAGACGGCGCGGCTGGTCTGGGGCGACAGCTGAAAGCTTGAGCGCGCGGTCAGCTGCCTGCCTGCAGGCGCTGCCAGATGCTCGCCACCAGCGCCTCCGGCAAGCCGGCATCGAGCGCCAGCTGCGTCGCCTCCTCGGCGCTCAACGCGTTCTCGGTTGCGAGCAGCGACAGCGTGCCGAGCAGCTCACCGCCGTACAGGGCGTGCAGCAACGCTTGATCGGTGGCGCCCTCGGCCTCGTCGATCGCAGGATCGAGCGCTGCGATCAGCCGCTCCGAGCTCTGCCATTGGCGGGCGATCTGCTGCGATATCTTCTGACCGAGCGAGGCGATCAGCTCCACGCATAGCCCGGCGCTTGGGCTTAAGGTTGATTCGCGCGCGTAGGTGTCGAGCGTGGCTCGGTACACCACCAGCGGCCCGAGCGCGTTGAGCAGCGTGAGCAGCTGCGCCTCGAAGCGATCCTCCCGGCGCGCCTTGGCCGCATACAGTTCCGCGGCTCGCGAGGCGCGCGCAGTTCGCTCCCAGAGCAGGGTGGTGAAGCGCGGGAAGTTGCCTTCGGTGGCGCGAAATACCGGTCGCATGAGGGCGGTGGCCACCAGCGATTGCAGTCCATCCGTCCCGCAGATCACGACCGCTCGCTGGATGGTCTCGATCGGCTTTGATGTCGTGCGGTAGTAGCTGGCGTTTGCGAGTCGCAAAGTGTCGCCGGTCAACACCGGATCCTGGGCGATGATGGCAGCGAGCGCTCCGGCCCCCACGGCGGGATCCTTCATCGCTCGCAGCAGCTGCGGCATGAGTGTCGGGCGGCGCGGAAAGTACTTTTCATCGAGCTGCGGAGCCTGCAGCACCGCCAGCACCGCGTCGCGAACGCGTCCGTGTTCCGGCGTCACTTCCTGGCCCCGCGCCGCGCCGAAGGCCAGTCTCCACAAGCGCTCGCTGAGCAGTGCGCTGGCACTCTGCACGCGCGCCAGCTCGCTCGAAGGGGTCGCGGGCTGGGTTTCGCCCGCCGCCTCCTCAACCAGGGCCGGCGCAGCGTTGGCTGCGCCGGCGATTGCTCGACGGCTCGCCGCGCTGGGCGGGGTTCGGCTGCGCAGCACGATCCAGCCGCACAACGCCAGCAGAATGAGGCATGCGCCAGCGAGTGCTATCACGAAGGCTTACTGTCGACGCAATTGAGCCAAAAGGCGCGCATGCCGCCATTATCATCTCTATTGGTTGAAGTCGCTGCCCTCGCTGGCCAGCCACTCGATTTCCTCCGGCGTGCTTTCCCGGCCGAGCACGCGGTTGCGATGGGGAAAGCGGCCGAAGCGCGCGATGATGTCGCGGTGCTGGATCGCCGAGTCCAGGCTGCCCTGGAAGGTGCGGCGCAGATCGGCGGGGGCTTCCTCCACCAGCCGGCGGAAAGCGGCCACCGACTCCTCTTGCACGTCGAGGCTTTCGGCGTGCATCAGTGGCATATAGAAAAACAGTCGCTCGACCGGATCCAACGTGGCGTCGGCGCCGATCTGCATGCCCGAGACGGTGAGTGACAGCGCGTCAAGATCCTGCGCATACGCGCGCGCGCTGCCGCGGTAGATATTGCGCGAGAACTGGTCAAACAGCAGGATCAATGCCAGGCGGCGGCGTGGGCTGGATGCCCAGTGGGTCAGTCGGCCCTGTTCGGCGGCCAGCGTCACCTCGCCATAGCGCTCGCGGATCAGCTCATCGGTCTGCGGCGTGACCTCGGGCGCATTGGACTCGCCGAACCACAGGCGAGTGTGCTGCTGCACCTGTGGCGCGGTGTAAGGCCGCGGCCCGAACCAGAACAGCAGAAGATCTTGGGCGCTGGGCTGGCCGATCATGGCTCATTCGCACAGGCTTTCCAGATAGCTCTGGGCAACCGTAGACAGGTGCTTGCGCGCCAGCGCTCTGGCCTTGGGATTGTCCACCAGGTGTTCCAAGGGACCTGTGACCAGCATGCAGCGCACTGCCGGGTCCTTGGCGGACATGCGGGCCATCTTGTTGAGGACGGTGAATCCTCGGTGGATCTTGTCACGGGGTGCCCGGTTGCTTTCGATGGAGCGGGCGAGGTACTGGCCGAAACGGCTGTACAGGAAGTAATCGTCGTTGCCGACGTGAAAGCGCGCTTCGGCAAAGAAATCGGGGAAATTCTTCTCGAGATACAGGTTAACGCGGTGAAGACGAGGCCCAGGTTCGCTGTTCGCGGACGCTTTGCGTTTCTTCATTGTAGTGTTGTCACACCTCCGTGGATCGCCGATCGTCAGGCGCGCGCACGTTAAGACACATCGACCGGCGATGCAACAGAGATTTTCGGCGTCTGTGAGCCAGCTCGACTCAGCGGCGAGCTGGGCGCCTGTCCTGCCGCCAGCGCCTCACTTCGAGGCGTTGGCGTTCGCAACGGTCTCAGGGTCGCTGGCCTCGGACGGATCGGGCGGATCTTCGGGATCCTCCAGCTCATCGATCTGCCCGAGCGCGCGCTGCTCGTCGTCGAAGCTCGAATGCGGCTCGGTGGTGCGCTCGAAGGGATTGAGAAGCCGGTCCGGGTCGTCGTGCTTGCGCGGCCGCCAGGGGCGATCAGGGTCGGAAGCTGGCATTGCATTTCTCCTGTGGTACCACACGGGCATCTTAGGATCAGGGCCTGCCGCGGGCAGTCTCCACAACAGAGCGAAAGCGCGTCTTAATTCCTGAAGGGCGCTGTAGGAATTAACCGCACAACCGGGCGCTCTACGTGGACGCTCGGCGTCGCCGGCTACTACAATCAAATTTAAGGGGAGATGCGCAAACCATGACATACGCCGCGAATCAAGCCACGCCATGAGCGAGCGCGAGCAGATGCAATATGACTTCGTCGTGGTCGGCGCCGGGCCCGCGGGGCTGGCGTGCGCGCTGCGCCTGAAGCAACTGAAACCCGCGGCGTCGATCTGCGTGCTCGAAAAGGGATCCACGGTCGGTGCGCACTCGCTGTCGGGCGCCGTGCTCGAACCCGGACCGCTCGAGGCCCTGCTGCCCGACTGGCGCGCGAGCTATAGCGGCATGGCGGTGCCGGCGCAGCACGATGAGTTTCATTTCCTGACACCGACCAAGGCAATCCGGCTGCCGCTGCCGCCGACGATGAGCAATCACGGCAATGTCATCGTCTCGCTGTCGCAGCTCACGGCGTGGCTGGCGCAGCGGGCGGAAGCCAGCGGTATCGACGTGTTTCCGGGATTTGCCGCTGCGGCTGCCTTATATAGTCCCGAGGGCGCAGTCACCGGCGTGCAGATCGGCGACATGGGCCTGACCAAAGACGGCGGGCAGGGCCCGAATTACACCCCTGGCATCGAGATACTCGCCGGCACCACGATCCTGGCGGAAGGTTGCCGCGGTTCGATCAGCAAACAGCTGATCAAGCAGTTCCAGCTCGATGCCGGCAAAGCGGCGCCGACGTTTGGGCTGGGCTTCAAGGAGCTGTGGCAGCTGCCGCCGGGACGCGTACAGGCCGGCCTGATCCGGCACAGCGCCGGCTGGCCGCTCGATGGCGATACCTACGGCGGCAGTTTTCTCTACCACCTGGATCATGACCGGGTGTACGTCGGGTTCGTGGTTGGCCTGGATTACAAGGACCCGCGCCTGCAGCCGTTCGAAGCGTTCCAGCAATTCAAGCATCATCCGTCGGTCAAACCGCTGCTCGAGGGTGGTGAGATTCTGGCGGCGGGCGCGCGCACCATCGCCGCCGGCGGCTGGCAGTCGCTGCCCAGGCTCGACATGCCGGGCGCGCTACTGATCGGGGATGCCGGCGGCACGCTCAATGTGCCCAAGATCAAGGGCATTCACCAGGCGATACGATCGGGCGTCTGTGCCGCCGAGCAGCTCGCCGAGACCGGAGTACCCGCGGGCTTCGACGCGCGCTGGCGTGCCAGCCCCGGCGGACGCGAACTGCACAAAGTGCGCAACATCAAGCCCGGCTTCAAGCGCGGCTTCTGGTGGGGATTCGCCAACGGGGCGCTGGAAACGCTCACGGCCGGTCACACGCCGTGGACGCTGATCAATCGCGTCGACGATGGCGCGCAGATGAAGCGCCTGGATGCCTACGTCTCGCCCGATCGGCACTGGGTGACGCGCACGCTACCGCCGCGCGATCGTCTGTCGTCGGTATTTTTCGCCGGCAACACACACGAGGAGGCGCAGCCGGCGCACCTGAAGGTCGCCGACACCTCGATCTGTGCCACCCGCTGCGTGCAGGAGTTCGGCAATCCTTGCGAGCGCTTCTGCCCGGCGAACGTCTACGAGATGGTCGATAATCCTGCCGGCGGCAGGATGCTGCGCATCAACGCTGCCAACTGCGTGCACTGCAAGGCCTGCGACATCAAGGATCCCTATGGCATCATCACCTGGACCACGCCTGAGGGCGGTTCCGGGCCGAATTATCAGAATCTGTGAGCAGGTCAAAATGAGAAAGGGCATCATCCTCGCCGGCGGCGCTGGCACCCGGCTGCACCCAGTGACATACGCGGTCAGCAAGCAGTTGCTGCCGGTGTATGACAAGCCGATGGTGTATTACCCGCTGTCATCGCTGATGTTAGCTGGCATTCGTGACATTCTGCTTATTTCGACCCCGGTCGATCTGCCGGCGTTTCAGCGCCTGCTCGGCGACGGCAGTCAATGGGGCCTATCCTTCACCTACGCTGAGCAGCCCAACCCTCAGGGCTTGGCACAAGCGTTCATTATCGGGCGCCGGTTTGTCGGCAGTGATCTGTCGGCGCTGGTACTTGGCGATAACCTGTTCTACGGCCACGGCCTGCCCGATCAGCTCAAGAAAGCAGATGCTCGCGTCAACGGCGCCACCGTGTTCGCCTATCGCGTCAGGGACCCGCAGCGTTACGGGGTGGTGCAGTTCGACGCGGCGGGGCTCGCGCTTGATATCGAGGAGAAGCCGCCAAATCCGAAGTCGAACTACGCGGTGACCGGGCTGTACTTTTATGACAACGAGGTACTCGACGTCGCGGCGAATCTTCGCCCTTCACCCCGCGGAGAGCTAGAGATCACGGACGTCAACCGCCAGTATCTGGAGCGTGGCGCGCTGCAAGTGGAAATCTTCGGCCGTGGCACCGCGTGGTTCGATACCGGTACTCATGAGTCGCTCATGCAAGCCGCTAATTTCATCGAGACGATCCAAAACCGTCAGGGCTTGAAGATCTGCTGCCCCGAAGAGATCGCATTTCGCGCTGAATTCATCGATGCCACTCAGCTCGAAAGGCTTGCCCGACCCCTGTTGAAGAGCGACTACGGGCAATACCTGATCGGCATTCTGTCGGAGCGGGCCTAGTGCAGTTCGAACCGACCCATCTGCCTGAGGTGGTGTTGATCAAGCCTCGGGTGTTTGGCGATGCGCGCGGATTCTTTTTCGAGAGCTGGCACGAGGGAAAATTCACGGACGCCGGGATCGATGCGCACTTCGTCCAGGACAATCACAGCCATTCCGTGCGCAATACGCTGCGCGGGCTGCATTTTCAGATCCAACAGCCGCAGGGCAAACTGGTCCACGTGGTACGTGGCGAGGTGTTTGACGTGGCGGTGGACATCCGCCGCAGTTCCCCGCGCTTCGGCCAGTGGGTTGGCGCTCTGCTCAGCGCGGAGAATCATCACATGCTCTGGGTACCGCCGGGATTCGCGCACGGTTACGTCGCGCTGAGCGATGAGGTCGATTTTCTCTACAAGTGCACCGACTTCTACGCCCCGCAGCATGAGCGCGCGATCCGCTGGGACGATGGAGAGATCGGGGTGCAGTGGCCTTTGCCGGTGGGCACCTCGCCGACGCTGTCAGCGAAGGACGCGGTCGCGCCACAATTCAAGGACGCCGAGACCTTTCCGTGAGGGTGCTAATCACAGGCGCCTCGGGCCAGGTGGGCGGTGCGCTGCTTCGCAGCCTCCCGCCGGGGATCGAATCGCACGCGCCTACCCGGGAGCAACTCGATATCGGGGATGCGCGCGCGCTGCATGAGACAGTGACGACTTTTGAGCCCGAGCTCATCATCAACGCGGCCGCTTACACGGCCGTGGACAAAGCGGAATCCGAACCGTTCCTGACGGATGCGATCAATGCGCAGGCGCCACAGCATCTGGCGGAAGCCGCGCACACGCTCGACGGTTGCCGCCTGATCCAGCTGTCGACCGACTACGTATTCGATGGCCGCGGGTCCGAGCCGTACCGACCGGCCGATGCTCCTCATCCGCTCAGCGTCTACGGACGCACTAAGCTTGCCGGGGAGCAGGCCGTGCTTGAGGTACTCGGCAATCGTGCCGTAGTGTTGCGCACCGCCTGGGTGTACGCGCCGCAGGGCAGGAATTTCCTGCTGACGATGCTGCGGCTGATGCGCGAGCGCGGTACGGTGCGCGTCGTGGCCGATCAAAAAGGTTCACCCACGGCTGCATTCTCGATTGCGCGCGCACTTTGGAGGATCGCGGGATTGCCGCGCGTGCGTGGGGTGCTGCACTGGACCGATGCCGGGGTCGCGAGCTGGTACGAGTTCGCCCGCGCGATTGCGGATGACGCGTTGGAGGCAGGACTGTTGTCGCGACCGATTGAGGTCACACCAATTTCGACTGCAGACTATCCGACCGCGGCCCATAGGCCGGCAAATAGCGCCCTGGAGACAGGCACGAGCGCCGCACAGATCGGCATAACACCGGATCATTGGCGACATAATCTGCGCGCCACTTTGGCGGATTTACCGCGCAATTGACGCGACAGCGGCGCCGAACTGGCGACTTACCTATACTGATCCTCCCCGATAGAGCGGGACGCAAAAAATCAGCGGACTAGGCATGGCGCGACTACTGGTTACAGGCGGGGCCGGATTCATCGGCGCAAATTTCGTCCATTACTGGCTGGCGGAGCATTCACGTGATCGGCTGGTGGTGCTCGATGCCCTGACCTATGCCGGTAATACTGTCAACCTGAAGGCCGTCCAGGCCCGCGCCGAGTATCGCTTCGTACGCGGCGACATCTGTGACACGGCGCTGGTGGAGCAGCTGTTGCGCGAGGAGCGGCTCGACACCATCGTGCATTTCGCCGCCGAATCGCATGTCGATCGATCGATCGAAGGCCCAGACGCGTTTGTGCACACCAACGTCATCGGTACGCACTCAATGCTCAAAGCCGCTCGCCGCGTGTGGCTGGAGGAGAAGTGTGTTCCGACGCACCGTTTCCATCACGTTTCGACCGATGAGGTCTACGGCTCGCTCGGCCCGGATGACCCGCCGTTTAAGGAATCGACGCCGTATGCGCCCAATTCGCCGTATTCGGCGAGCAAAGCTGCCTCGGACCACCTGGTGCGGGCCTATCACCACACCTACGGGCTGCAGACCAGCATCAGCAACTGTTCCAACAACTACGGGCCGTACCAGTTTGCTGAAAAGCTGATTCCTTTGATGATCGCGCAGCTCCTGGCCGGCAAGTCATTGCCGGTCTACGGCGATGGCCGCAACATTCGGGACTGGCTGCACGTGCAGGACCATTGTCGTGGAATCGAGGCGGTGCTCACGCTCGGCAGGCCTGGCGAGGTCTACAACATCGGTGGTCGCTCGGAATGCGAGAACATCCGTCTGGTACATATGTTGTGCATGATCGTCGATGAGTGCATCGGCGCGGCGATTGAATTACGGCAGAGCTTTCCCGGCTGTGCGGTGGCACAGGGCGAAGTCAGCGAGCGGCTGGTGCGCTATGTCAAAGACCGTCCGGGACACGATCGTCGCTATGCGATCGACAGCGCGAAAATCGAACGCGACTGTGGCTTTCGACCTCAGATCTCTTTGGAAGCGGGTCTGCGCACGACGGTGGAATGGTATCTACAGCGCGCGGATACGCTGCGCTCAGGCTGGCAACGAACGCTGGTCTAAACGCCTTGTCACTGGTAATAGTCGGCGCTGAAGCGTCTTCCTGCAAGGAAATCACGTGGCTATCTCTATGCGATAAGTAGACCGGTAGACATTCGGTAGACGTTGCCATCGGCCCGCCAGCAATCCATTCCTCCAAAGACTCGGCCATTCGTTTTCGACCTACCCGGGCACCAGACGCCCACAAGCCTAAACCTTGATCGCGCTAGTTCCCGATCTCAATGATTTGATTCAGACTCTCACAGGCACGTGCTTAGGATTCATCAGGCGCTCTCTTCAGACGGTGCGGCCTCGCGTGGCTGACTCGCGACTCGAATGACTTCGGTTGACGGCTGAGTATGTAGCTAGCGACGCCCTTCGGTCTGGTGAACTTCACTACTAACGGATTGGTTTCATTGTAAGAAGCCGTAGTCATCGGAAAACCAATCACAATCCCTGTCCGCGTATTGAATTTTCGCGGAGATTGTACGACCAGCAAGTAAACATGTTTCATTTCACGGCCGGCCCGATTGCAATCAATCCAAATTATATCGCGCCGGTCAGGGCACCATGATTTCCCTGGTGCCCCTGGAGCACCTCATCGCCAACCGGGCGGATGACTATGACGTCGCCCCCGGTGGCGTGCCGAATCACAAATGCGGCCAACTTCTGCGCGAGTGTCAGCCTGGGCAGGCGCCCGCAGCGTCGAGCGTCTGTTGGTGGTCGTGGCCCGCTTGTTCCTTCTTTTTCTGCGCCGCTGCGTCGTTAAATTCACACCGCCGACCCCGGGGACCCGTGGCCTGCGACTGGTTCCTGCCTGGGCATGAAGTCGACAGTTAATGTCAGTAATTGATCGCGCTCAGCAAGGCGGCGGTCTCCGTCGTCGTCGTCGAGGTCAGTGCGCCCGTCAGCAGGTCGTAGGCATAGCTTGTTGCCTGCGACAACGAGCAGACCGTAACGCCATCTGCATTGAACGAGCGGGTTGTCGTGACCGAGTACGACGGGCTGATCGTCACCTGGCTGGTTGTGGTTGTGTCGATCTCGTAAATATTGGGCCGCAGTAGCGCGCCGTTGCACTGTGCCGGGAGGCTGGACGCCGGGCCGAGGACAGTCTCCGCCTGCAGGACCAGCGGTGAATCCGGCGCACCGCTGGTCGGATACCAATCGGCGGCCGTGTAGCTCGTGGTCGTGGTGTCACCCGTTGCCGCGGACACGGTGCTGCGCGTGACGGGGAGAGTGCTTACCCCATTTGCGGCGGCCGGAAGGCTCAGCGTGGTCGTCGTGGTGGCCGTGGCAGAGGTCGAGGTGTAGTTTCCGCTGCCGTCGGAATTCTGCGTCAGATCTAGGCTGTTGCCGTTGACGTAGGCGGTCTGATACGAGAAGGAGCCGTCATCATTCTCGGTACGTGTTCTGGTGTAGCCCAGGTTCGATCCGTTCGGCGGTGCGGCGCCGCTTGCGTTCACGTCCGTGAAAGTGATGTTCTGCACCGAGGACTGCGGCACATTCATCGTCGCGCCGGTCTGAAGCGGATAGCTGAAGCTGTTGCGAGCGCTCGGGTAGGTCGAGCTCGACGTTGTAGTCTCCGTATATGGGCCGCCTCCGAGCGCGTTTGACGTCTCGTCGTTCGATGCGACGAGTGTGTTCTGCGCGACGGTCGTCGTCATCTGCGAGCTGGCGGCGAACAGCTGGTTCTCATAGGTGTCGACGGACTGGGAGATTGGCACTGTTCCGACTCCGGGGTCCTGGACCACGCTGTATGTGTAGTCAGTGTGCACATCGAAGGTCGCGCTCGCGTTGTTTCCCGCGGGCAGCACATTCTGATTTTCGGTGAAGGAATAGACCAGGGTGTTGTCCGGCAAGGTTGTGGTCGGGTTGGCATAGACGACGGCGCGCGTGGTGGTGCCGGTATATTGGCGCTGCATGCCNNCTCGTTGATTCCCTTCCAAGAGTTTCCCGTCACACGTCCTATCGACGAAGTGGTCTTGCGCTACAGCGAGCGAGCGCGTCATCGGTTGACGGCGGCATTTCGCGATATCCGTTCACGCCAATCGGCGCGGCAGTGGAATGAATTAACCTGATGATCCAGGTCCTTGATCGCTCATCCGGCAAGTATTCTCCGACCGAAGTTGCTCACTATGGCCCCATAACGCGGTTCATCACTGAGATCAGCCTCGCGAAGATGGCTATTTCCGGATCTGCATAGATATGTCGTCCCTGCCGCGAACGCGGTGACCTGACCGAATCGTTCCCCAGGGACTACCAGTAAATGTCCGGTAGGCCTCAGCGCCAAAAAAATCCCGCCTTTCCTGCTGGATAGTGCGGAGCTGTCAATTTACCATATTGTGACCGCTTGTCTCTACTGAGGAAAAGAGTCAAGCCAATGTTCAGGCCTTTTCACCCATCGCTAACACCCTGGATTTACAAGGAATTCTGCAGGAAAGATCGGGCAGCACCCTGCCCGGGATTCTTCGCCAGACACTGCCGGTCTAGAAGCTCTGTTAATAGTGCGGGGGCTTTTCGAACCCTTCCGCTCTTGCCCCACCGCCCGCCTCGAGTAGCTCCAATTGATGCTTCAGCTGCCGGTTGAGCGTCGTGAGCCGCTCGATTTCACGCTGCTGGCGGATCACGACATCATTGAGTTCCGTCAACGCACGCTCGAGATGCGCCAGCTTGATCTCAATCTGATCCAGGCGGGTGGGTTGGCTCATGGCGGCGTGCAGGCGGTGGGCACAAGAATATACCGGGC
>PKWJ01000046.1:0-21686 GCA_003132025.1 Gammaproteobacteria bacterium | reverse complement strand
AAGAATAATCAGAGACGGATGAATAGTTGCTGAATGCGCTTCGCTCCGCAGTGAGTGATTTCTCACTTTTACGTGCTCGATTCTGCAACGTTGGACGTAGGGTTCTACCGACGCGCTTGGTTGAAGACACGCGCTGTGGACTTAAAGAGGCGCCGGCGCGGCGGCGCCAGATTCAGCGCCACCCGCCGGATGCCTTGGGGGTCGTGGCGCAGAAGCGGGCCGGGGCTCAAATCCGAGCAGCAATCAAGGGCTGCTGGGAGTCTCGGAGCCGCCTAGGCGCCTGGGTAGAAGAATAATGAGGCGCAACTGAATCCCGGCTGAATGCTTAGGCCGCCGCGCCCGATCGGTACGGCGTCACATTGCCGGTCAGGGTCTGATCGTCGAACGTCAGGTAGAGTGTGCGTTCGCTGACCGCCAGGTCAAAGCTCATGCGCTTGGCCAGGCGGACCGCCAGAGCAGCCAGCAGCTCGCGATCCAGGGCATAGATTTCGATCTCCTGGGCCCGGTGGACACCGTCGGCGGCCAGCGCTAGGACCAGCGCGCCGACATCCTTGTGCGAGTACACCGCAACCCGGGGGGCGGCTTTGGCCGCCCGGTGCAGGCGTGCCGTGTCGGGCGTGCCGATGTCGATCCAGCTCTTGAGCGCCCCGGTCAGGTCGCGGATCGAGAGCGCCGGCGCATCAGGCTCCGACAGGCCCTTGGAAAATGTAAGCCCCTCGCAGAACTCCAGGCAGTAGGCCAGCACGCGCGTGAGCAGGAATTCCGGCGTTTCGGACGGGTGGCGCGCCGCGCGGAAGGCGAGCGCCTGATAGACGCCGCGATCGGCGTCATTGAGCGTGATCTCGAAGCTATGGATGGTCGCGTTGAGTGCCACGGAGGTCCGTCAATCGTGGACTTGGGGCTCGACGATAGCCGAAGCCGGGTGTGCCGTGGACAAATCTGGGGCGTGGGGAATTCGGGCATTGGCGCGATAAATGTCGGTCGTCCGAGGCCCGCGGCGCGATTTAGGATCGAATGCGCTGTACCTGGCCCGTCCAACCGCGTGCATCTCATGCCGGTCGTTAGTTTGACATATAGACATACGGACTAATATGCTCTGACATATGCGCACCACAATACGCTTGGATGAAGGTTTGCTGGAACAGGCCAAGCGCGAAGCGCGCCGCCGAGGCACCACGCTGACTGCGCTACTCGAACAGGGCCTGCGCCTGATGCTTCGAAAGCCGCAATCGGGCGCCCGACGGACGCGTGTGCAACTTTCTGTGAGCCGCGCAACGGGCGGCACCCTGCCGGGGGTCGATCTCGACGACACCGCGAGCCTGATGGATCGGATGGACGGACGCGGTTGATTCTGCCGGATGTCAACGTCCTGATCTATGCATTCAGGGCGGATTCGGCCGACCACAGTCGCTACCAGGCGTGGCTTGAAGACATCGTGAACGGTCCGGCAGCCTACGGAATGTCGCCGCAGGTACTCGGATCCGTTGCCAGAATCTGCACGCATGCACGCATCTTTGCCCGACCCAGTGGCCTCGATGAGGTATTCGAATTCTGCGGGCAGCTCATGGCACAGCCGAACGCGACGATTGTCATACCCGGGGACAGGCACTGGCCATTGTTCGAGTCGCTGTGCCGGCAATCAAAGGCGACTGGAAACCTGGTCCAGGACGCCTGGAATGCAGCTCTGGCGATCGAGTCGGGCTGCGAGTGGGTCACCACCGATCGGGACTACGCCCGGTTTGCCGGCCTGAAGTGGCGTACCCCGCTTTAATCCGCCGTTGACCGCCGGCCTCTGATCGGTATATTTGGACGGCATCTGGTGCCGCGGGGCACCGGGGGCCGCCTGGCCCCCAGCGCCGGCCAGCCCAAGCTGCCGGGCCTGCCACCGGAATCGCACAGTTCTTGCAAGATAAGCCCTAGGTGCCTGGGACCCGGCGGCTTCAGATCGGCTCGCCCTCGACGGGCGACGGCGACAGATAGGGCCACGACGATGACCGACGACAGCAACCGCGGGCTATACCGCGAGGCATTCGAGCGCGACGGCTGCGGCTTCGGCCTGATCGCCAGTCTGGAAGACAAACCGAGCCATTGGCTGGTGCAGACGGCCATCGCCTCGCTGAATCGCCTGACGCACCGCGGCGCCATCGCCACGGACGGCAAGACCGGCGACGGCTGCGGGCTGCTGCTGAAGAAGCCCGAGAAGTTCCTGCGCGCGCTGGCCAAGGACGCGAAGATCAAGTTATCCACGCGCTTCGCGTCCGGCCTGGTGTTCCTGCACCAGGAGCCGGCAGCGGCGGAGGCCGCCCGCACCGAATTGAAGACCCAGCTCGAGCGCGAGGGTCTGACGCTGGCCGGCTGGCGCGTGCCCCCGACGACCCCTGAAGCCTGCGGCGCCGAGGCCCTGAAGACCCTGCCGCGCATCGAGCAAGTGTTCGTCAATTGCCGCATCGCAGACATCGACGACGCCAGCTTCAACCGCAAGCTGTTCCTGGCGCGCCGCCGCACCGAGAAGCAGCTGGCCGCGGATCCGCTGTTCTACGTGCCGAGCCTGTCGGCCAGCACCATTGTCTACAAGGGCATGGTCATGCCGCAGCACCTGGCCGAGTTTTACCTCGACCTGGCCGATCCCAGGCTCGAGGCCTCGGTGGCGGTGTTCCACCAGCGCTTCTCGACCAACACGCTGCCGCAGTGGCGCCTGGCGCACCCGTACCGGCTCATAGCCCACAACGGGGAGATCAACACCATCGAAGGCAACCGGCAGTGGGCGCTCGCGCGCGCATCCGTGCTGCGCTCCCCGCTGCTGCCGGACCTGACCGACATCATGCCGCTGGTGTCGCTCACCGGCTCGGACTCGCAGAGCCTGGACAACATGGTCGAACTGCTGCTGATGGGCGGCCTCGACATGATGCACGCGCTGCGCCTGCTGATCCCGCCGGCCTGGCAGTCGGTCGACACGCTGGATGCCGATCTGCGCGCGTTCTACGAGTTCTATTCGGCGCACATGGAGCCCTGGGATGGTCCGGCGGGCGTGGTACTGACCGATGGCCGTTATGCGGCCTGCACGCTCGACCGCAACGGGCTGCGCCCGGCGCGTTTCGTCATAACAAAAAACCACCACCTCACGATCGCCTCCGAGATCGGCGTCTGGGATTACAAGCCCGAAGACGTGGTGCGCAAGGGCAAGCTCGGACCCGGAGAAATCGTGGCGCTGGATCTGCAGACCGGTACGCTGCTCGAGACCCGTGACGTGGATGCCATCCTCAAGGCGCGCCATCCGTACAAGGCCTGGCTGAAGAAGGGCGTGCGTTACCTCGAATCCGATCTGATCGACCCCCGGCTCGCCGCCGAGCCGATGGATCGCGAGACGCTGGCGATCTTCCAGAAGATGTTCGGCATCACCGCCGAGGAGCGTGACGAGATCATCCGTGTGCTGGCCGAGGACGAGAGCGAAGCCGTGGGTTCCATGGGCGATGACACGCCGATGCCCGTGCTGTCGCACAAGATCCGCTCGCTGTATGACTACTTCCGCCAGCAGTTCGCCCAGGTCACCAATCCGCCGATCGACCCGCTGCGCGAATCGATCGTGATGTCGCTGTCCACGCAGATCGGCCCCGAGTGCAACGTGTTCGTGCCGCTGCCCGAGCATGCACGCCAGATCGTGCTGAGTTCGCCGGTGCTGTCACAGCGCAAGCTCCGGCAGATCCTTGCCTCCGAGGACGTGGTGGAGGCGAACGAATTCGTCGATCTGCAGTACGAGCCGGCGGAAGGGCTGAAGGCCGCGATCCTGCGCGTCTGCGATCAGGCGGAAGCCGCGGTGCGCGACGGCAAGCTGGTACTGCTGCTGTCCGACCGCTATCTGCAGCAGGGCAAGCTGCCGATCCACGCATTGCTCGCCACCGGCGCGGTGCATCACCGTCTCGTGGAGACCGGCCTGCGCTGCAAGTGCAATATGCTGGTCGAGACCGGCACCGTGCGCGACGCGCACCACTTCGCGGCGCTGATCGGCTACGGCGCCACGGCCGTGTACCCGTACATGGCGTATCAGACGCTGTACGAGATGATGCGCAAGGGACAGGTGAAGCTCGGCTCACAGGAGCGGCGCGAACTGGGCCGCAGCTACCGGCGCGGCGTACGCAAGGGGCTCTACAAGATCATGTCGAAGATGGGCATCTCGACCATCGCCAGCTACCGCGGCGCGCAGCTGTTCGAGATCGTGGGACTTTCGAGCGAAGTGGTAGAGCTGTGTTTCCGACATACCACGAGCCGCATCGAGGGCGCCGATTTCGAGGACCTGGAAGGCGACACCAATTACCTGGCGATGCGCGCCTGGAATCCGCGCGTCGGCGTCGAGCAGGGCGGCATATATAAGTATGTGCATGGCGGCGAATACCACATGTACAACCCGGATGTGGTCGGCGCGCTGCAGGCGGCGGTGGTTTCGGGGGATTACGAACTCTATAAGCTGTACGCGCAGCTGGTGAACGGGCGGCCGGTGTCGGCGCTGCGTGACCTCCTGTCGCTCAAGAGCAGCAAGCCGCCGATTCCGATCGAGGAAGTCGAATCGCTCGAGGCGGTGCTGGCACGTTTCGATGGCGCCGGCATGTCGCTCGGCGCGCTCTCGCCCGAGGCGCACGAAGCGCTGGCGATCGCGATGAACCGGCTCGGCGGCCGCTCCAACTCCGGTGAGGGGGGCGAGGATCCGGTGCGCTACGGCACCGAGAAGAATTCCAAGATCAAGCAGGTGGCCTCGGGTCGGTTCGGGGTCACGCCGGAATACCTGATCAATGCCGAAGTCCTGCAGATCAAAATCGCGCAGGGCGCCAAGCCGGGCGAGGGCGGGCAGCTCCCCGGCCACAAGGTGAACGAGACGATCGCCCGGTTGCGCTTTGCGCGCGCCGGGGTCGGGTTGATCTCGCCACCGCCGCATCACGATATCTACTCGATCGAGGATCTGGCGCAGCTGATCTTCGATTTGAAGCAGGTCAACCCGACGGCGCTGGTGTCGGTGAAGCTGGTGGCTGAGCCCGGCGTCGGTACCGTGGCCGCCGGTGTCGCCAAGGCCTACGCCGATCTGATCACGATTTCCGGTCATGACGGCGGCACCGGCGCCAGCCCGCTGTCATCGATCAAGTACGCCGGTACGCCCTGGGAGCTGGGACTGGCCGAGACGCATCAGACGCTGCGCGCCAACGACATGCGACATCGCGTGCGGGTGCAAACCGATGGCGGCCTGAAGACCGGTCTGGATGTCATCAAGGCGGCGATCATTGGCGCCGAGAGCTTTGGCTTTGGAAGCGCGCCGGTGGTGGCGCTGGGCTGCAAGTACCTGCGGATCTGCCACCTGAACAACTGCGCCACCGGGGTTGCCACCCAGCACGCGGTGCTGCGCTCGAAGTTCTTCATCGGCAAGCCCGAGATGATCATCAACTACTTCCGCTTCGTGGCGCGCGAGTGCCGCGAGCTGATGGCGGCGATCGGCGTGCACAGCATCACCGAGCTGATCGGCCGCACCGAGTTTCTGGAGATCCTGCCTGGAGAAACGCCCAAGCAGCGCAAGCTGGACTTAACGCCGCTGCTGGCCGATCTGGCGCTGGGCTCGGATCGGCCGCAGTTCTGTGTTGATCCGTCGAACGCGCCGTTCGACAAGGGTGAACTGGCCGAACACATGGTCGCGGACATGCTGCCGGCGATCGAGAAGAAGTCCGGCGGCACGTGGCACTACGATGTCAAGAACTTCAACCGTTCCATCGGTGCGCGCCTGTCGGGCGAGATCGCGCGCCACTGGGGCAACTACGGCATGGCCGAAGCGCCGCTGAATGTCTACCTGGCCGGCTCGATCGGCCAGAGCTTTGGCGTATGGAATGCCGGCGGCCTGCACATGTACCTGGAAGGCGACGCCAACGACTATGTCGGCAAGGGCATGGCCGGCGGACGTCTGGTATTGAAGCCGCCGACGAACGCGAGCTACGAGGCGCGTGACACCATCATCATGGGCAATACCTGCCTGTATGGCGCCACCGGCGGCCAACTGTTCGCGGCCGGTCAGGCCGGCGAGCGCTTCGCGGTACGCAATTCCGGGGCCACCGCCGTGGTCGAGGGCACCGGCGATCACTGCTGCGAATACATGACCGGCGGCGTGGTGTGCGTGCTCGGCCGCACCGGCGTGAACTTCGGCGCCGGCTTCACCGGCGGCTTCGCCTACGTGCTCGACCAGGCGCACGACTTCGTCGATCGTTACAACCATGAGCTGATCGACATCCATCGCCTCACGCACGACGGCATGGACGCCAACATCCAGCACCTGCGCGAACTGATCCAGATGCACATCACCGAGACCGGCAGCGTCTGGGGCGAGGAGATCCTGAACGACCTGCGCTCTTTCATCTGCCATTTCTGGCTGGTGAAACCGAAAGCGGCATCGATCGACTCGCTGATCGAGGATCTGCGGCGCGCTGCCTGATGAGCCCGCACTGACGCCATGGTCGACAAGACACTCCAGTTCCTTGAGTTCCCGCGCCGCGAGCCGGAGAAGCTTCCGGTCTCCGATCGCATCAAGGTGTACAACGAGATCTACGCGCCGTTCGATGCCGACGGCGCCTCGCAGCAGGCTGGCCGCTGCTTGTCCTGCGGCAATCCGTTCTGCGAATGGAAATGCCCGGTCCACAACTACATTCCGAACTGGCTGGATCTGATCAGCGCCGGCAAGCTATTCGAGGCCGCGGAACTGTCACACAAGACCAACTCATTGCCCGAAGTCTGCGGCCGTATCTGTCCGCAGGACCGGCTGTGCGAGGGCGCATGCACGCTCAACGACGGCTTGGGTGCCGTCACCATCGGC
This sequence comes from Gammaproteobacteria bacterium, assembly GCA_003132025.1. GTDB lineage: Bacteria > Pseudomonadota > Gammaproteobacteria > Steroidobacterales > Steroidobacteraceae > FEN-1191. The sequence continues at coordinate 14,848 of PKWJ01000046.1, read as the reverse complement.
TCGATCGAGAAATACATCACCGATGAGGCGATCAAGCAGGGCTGGCGGCCCGACATGTCGGGCGTGCGGCCGACCGACAAGCGGGTCGCTATCGTGGGTGCGGGTCCGGCGGGCTTGGGGTGCGCCGACATCCTGGTGCGTAACGGCGTCAAGCCGGTGGTATTCGATCGTTATCAGCGCATCGGCGGCCTTCTGACCTTCGGTATCCCACCGTTCAAGCTCGAGAAGCAGGTGGTCGAGGTGCGGCGCGAGCTCATGGAAGGCATGGGCGTGGAATTTCAACTCGGCGTCGACGTCGGTACCGATGTGCCGTTCGATGCACTACTGTCCGAATACGATGCGGTGTTCCTGGGCATGGGAACCTATACCTCGGTGACTGGCGATTTTCCGGGCGAGGAGCTGCCCGGTGTACATATCGCGCTACCGTACCTGATCGCCAATATCAACCGCGAGCTCGGGCTGCCCGGCGCCGAAGAGCGCTTCGTGAATCTCGCGGGCAAGCGCGTGGTGGTCCTCGGGGGCGGCGATACCGGCATGGATTGCAATCGCACTGCGATCCGCCAGGGCGCGGAGTCAGTCACCTGCACCTACCGGCGCGATGAGCTCAACATGCCCGGCTCGCGGCGCGACTTCAAGAACAGCAAGGAAGAGGGGGTCGAATTCCTGTTCAACTGCCAGCCGGTGGAGTTCTTGGGCAAGCATCACGTCGACGGCGTGAAAGTGGTCAGCACCCGGCTCGGGCCGCTCGGGCCACGCGGTCGCCGGCTGACCGAGATTGTGCCCAACACCGAGCAGATCATTCCGGCCGATGCGCTGATCCTTGCCTTCGGCTTCAAGCCGAGCCCGCCCGACTGGTTCGAACCGCACAATATTGGGTTGTATCCAGGCGGGCGGGTGCGCGTTACCGCATCCGCAGCGCGCCCGTTCCAGACCACCAATCCGAAGGTGTTCGCCGGCGGTGACATGGTGCGCGGTTCGGACCTGGTCGTGACCGCAGTGTTCGAGGGGCGCGAGGCTGCGCGCGGCATCCTCGACTACCTCGGCCTGAACTAAGGCGATCTACCGCGGTTGCGCGTAGTCACGCGGCCGCGGTTTTAATAGGCGTAGTAGGGCCCGGTGGCGCTGCCAGCGACCTTGCCGTCAATGGCCGTGTACACTGTTTTCCCGTAGAAGAACGGCAGGCCGAAGTCGAAATAAGTCCCCAGTGAAGGGTTGGTGCTCGAAGGGCCGCCGATGGTGGGACTGGCGTAGAAACTCGCGTTCAAGTTGTTCAGGTTGGTGATCTGGAAATGCACCGTGCTGTTGACATTGTTCAGGCCTGTATTGACGGCCGACAGCGACAGGGTCGAGGTGGGGCAGTAGAAATCATCGGCAACCGGATCCGCCACCGTGTTTGCGCAGATCGGAATGCTGCCGTCCGGGAAGAACAGACCGTTTGAGCCCGAGTCGATGAAGCTCTCGTCGAGCACTTGGCCGTTGAAGGTGGTGGTGAAATTGGCGTTGCTGTCGGCCGTGAGCACCGTGGCGCTGCCGAGCCCATTGTTGGTCTCGGTTGCGATGCCGAATATCAGAAAGCCGCTTGCACCGGTCTGTCCGGCCGCGGGTACAGACGGCAATTGCAGGATAACGCCGTTGTTATCAACGGCGAACTGCGCCACCGGATTTCGGACCTGCGCGGCCTGCGCCACCGGCGTGAAGTTGCAGGTGTTGGTGCCGGTGTTGCAGCTGTAGTAGGTGTCGTTGTTGGACGAGCAGCCGCCACTGACGCTGGCGCAATCGGCGCACGAGGCGCCGCAATCCTGATCAAATGGACCGACGCCGAGAATGCCGTTGGCGGAAAATGCCACGACTGAATTCAGTGAATTCTCGCTGCCCATGCCGGTACAGCTCGACGGCGCCGTCGCGGCATAATAACCCGCATCGTCGATGATATGGACCGACGCGCTTGACGCGGCCTCGTCGCCGATCTTGACGTCGGCGGTCACCAACGGTCCCCAGGTATAGCCATCGGCAAACGGCTGGCATTCGGCCAGAGTGTTGCCGGAGACGCTGGGATCATTCTGAATGGTGAGCGAAATGCCGCTGGCCTCCAGGACCGACGCCATGATGCGCAGGCCGTAGGAGCCGGTATCGACCAGCACATTGGAAATGGTTGCGCAAGTGCTGGTACCCGGACTGCACACCGTCACGCTGGCGTACGGGATATTGAACGTGCCGCCGTCAGCCGCGGCCGGCCCCGAATTTACGGTGAGCGTCACGACGTTGGGGCCGCCCGAACTAGCGCCGCTGCTCGAAGTGCTGCTGCCACTCGAACTGCCACCGCTGCTCGAACTACTGCTGCTCNNTCGAACTACTGCTGCTCGAACTGCTGCTGCTCGAACTGCTGCTACTAGAACTACTACTGCTCGAACTGCTGCTGCTCGAAGTGCTGCTGCTCGAAGTGCTGCTGCTTGAGCCGCCGCCACCACAGCCCGTGAGAACGCACAGTCCGAGGATCGCAGTCCAAAGGAAACCGCTCTTCATGTAGAGACCCCGCTATGGAAGATCGCCGACGGAAACCCCGGCGGGTACTAGACTCGGGACATACGCCTTGCCGCGAAATGACCGCATGCGGCCCATTGACTGCACAACCAGGTCGGTCTGTGCGACGTTCACCTGTCGATGCATGCCCGCCCGGGACTGGGCCGCAACCGCACTCTGATACTGCGCGTAGTAGCCGCCCAGCAGCTGGTGCAAGTTCGGTGGCAGGGGGCCTTGCCAGGTGACCGCGAATACCGTGCCCTGAGGCGTCGCATATTCGTGTACGAGCGTGCCGGGAGCGATGCTGATCTCGTGCTGGTTGTACTGCAGCGTCGCCGTCGTGCGTAGCTGCGCATGCAGCACCGCGCGATCGACGCTGACCGAGGGGGTGTCACCCCCGAGGTACGCGGCAGCGGGCGCCTGCATCAACAGTGCGCCGATTATTCCAAATGCGCCGAGCGCGAGCACGGTGCGGCAGTCGTAGTATTTCACGTCGGGTACAACGCTCCCTGAATGGTGGGAATCAAAATCTTCTGCCGATAGACTACGCCGAAAAATGCTCCGGCGAAACCCGTTTTACGTTATGTCGTGTCGCAGTTGCATTGGGTACGAGTCTGCGAGGCAGGCGGGGTGTAAAGAGACGCGAGAGGGAGTGACTGGTTCTTTGGGCCGCGCCGAAGCGTGCGGTGAGCAGCGCGGCCGGCATTGAAGGCTCGCGTGTCGAGCCAGGGTGGCCGCAACGTTCACCAGGTGCGCAACAACAATCCGTGCTTCATACGCGGCTTCTGATGGATTCGCCAACGGAGCGTATGCTGCTGCTGCCGGGCCATCGGGTACTGTCGGTATTTTTACCCGGCAACACGCATGAGAAAAGCCAGCCGGCGCACCTAAAGTTCGCCGCGGTTGCGGCGGAAAGAAAATGTGCATCAACGCCGCCAGCTGCGTCCATCGCGAAGTCTGTGACTTCAAGGATCTCTACGGCATCATCATCTGGACCACGCCCGAGGGTGGCTCAGGGCCGTACTATCAGAATCTCTAAGGGGGCTTCGGCAGCACAGGCACTGTTCTGGGTCAAATCATCAGAATCTCCGACACAAGTGGGGCACGCCCGGCAGTGGTTCGGCACCGAACCATTAGAATATGTAATCGCAACCTGTGAGGAGGGTCGCCGGTATATCCTTGGAGCGACTATTCCTGCTTCACCGGGCGACGGCACTTGGCGTGAAAACTCATTCATTCTTTTCCAAGCTCCTCCGGCGCAAGCAAGCGCCCACAATCGAGCGCGCCGATCAGATGTACGCTCAAGGGCAGCACGCCGACGCGGCGGTGCTGTTTCGTGCCTTGGCCGAGCGCGGCGATATGCAGGCGCAGCTGCGCCTGGGACAGCTCTACGAGCGCGGCGAGGGGGTTCTACAGAATTTCGTCGAGGCGGAGCGCTGGTTTCGCGGTGCGGCTGAGCAAGGCTCGGTGCCCGCAATGGCGCGCCTCGGAGAGATTTATTTGACCGGCATGGCGGCGCCGGACACGGCAACGCCAGCGGCTCGGTTGCGGATGGAGGAAACGCAAGATTCGCTGCTCAAGCGCCTGTATCCGCAAGGCCTCGCGGTAGCGCAGGATCCCCAGCAAGCCGCCCAATGGAGTAGCCGCGCGGCGCAGGCCGGCGATGCAGCAGCTCAGGCGCGCCTAGGGCATCAATATGCGAGCGGACTCGGGGTGACCCGGGACCTCGGTGAGGCCGAGCGCTGGTTTGTAGCCGCCGCGAAGCAGGACCACGCCGCTGGGCAGCTGGGTCTCGGCATGCTGTATGCGGGCGGCTATGGTGAGTACGGCGAGCACGCTCGAGCCCTCGAATGGCTCGAGCGCGGCGCGACACAGGGCAATTCCACCGCTCAACTGTGCTTGGGCATGCTGCTGCTGTCGGGCGACGACATCCCGCACGATGCCGCACGTGCCGCAGCGCTGCTGGAACGGGCAGCTGTCGCTGGCCAGCCGGCCGCGATGTTCCATCTGGGCGAGCTGTATCGGCGCGGCCGAGATGTAGCACAGAGCACCTCGGAAGCCGAGACCTGGCTGCGTCGCGCTGCCACGCGCGGATATATAAAGGCCTGGTTATCGCTGGCGTGCCTGTTTCGTTCGGGGCCGGAGCCGGATCTGAACACTGCGGCCGTGCTGTGCCGCCAGGGCGCCGAGTTTGGGGATGGCGAGGCGCAGTATCTGCTCGGGCAGATGTACCTCGTCGGCGAGGGCGTGCCGCGCGATGCCACCGAGGCGGCGCGCTGGCTGTCAATGGCGGCTGATCGAAATGTGACAGCGGCCTATGATCGGCTCGGCGCGCTGTACGCGGAAGGCTTGGGATTACCGCAGGACTTTCAGGCTGCGGCGGACTGGTTTCTTCGTGCCGCCGCGCAGGGTGATGTCAACGCGCTCTATCACCTGGGCACATTGCAGCTCGGCGGCCTTGGCATGCCGCGCGATCCGAAAGCGGCACGCTCGTCGTACCGACAGGCAGCGAAGCAAGGCAGCGGCGCAGCCTGCCTGCAGCTTGGAATTCTCTACGCGAGCGGCCAAGACGTGCGCAAGGACTACGCCGCCGCCGCCCGTTGGTATTCACAGGCCGCAGTTCACGGTGTCGCGGAAGGCCTTTACAACCTGGCCTTCCTACATCTGCGTGGCCTCGGTGTTGAGCAGGATGCAGCGGGCGCGCTGCGCCTACTGGAACAGGCGGCCGATGGCGGACACGTCCCAGCGGCCTGGGCGCTCTATCGTCAGTACTCCGAGGGAGAATACGTGTCTGTAGACCAGGTAAAAGCGACGCTTTGGCTGGAGCGTGCTGCCCAGTTGGGAAGCGCAGCCGCCGCCTGTCTATTGGCGCAGCGGCTTGAGCCTGCGGACCCCGCGGGACCGACAGCAGAACGCGTTATCGAGGTCCTCAAGATATGCGCCGCGCAGGGCCATGCTGACGCCCAGGCAACACTTGCGTTGATGTATTTCGATGGCACCCATGTCGCGCAGAACCAGCAACAGGCAATGGACTGGTTCACGCGCGCCGCGCAGGGCGGTAACGCCTTTGCGCAGGCCTGGCTGGGAGACATTTTGATGCAGGGTCGCGGCGTGGCGGTCGACCGCGACGCTGCCGCGAGCTGGTACGAACGCGCTGCACTGCAAGGGCACGCGGGCGCGATCGCAGCTCTGACCTCCCTGCGCATGACCGCCAGCGCCGGCGGGGATGAGCTCGCCGGAGTGTTCCAGCTTTGGCTGAAAGCCGCGCAGCGGGGCGATGCCGGTGCGCAGCGTATGGTCGCCGACCTGTATCTGCGCGGTGTGGGCACGGAACCCTCGGTGCAGGAGGCGCGGCGCTGGCTTGCAGCTGCTGTGCTGCAGGGGCACACTCCGGCGATGGTGCTGCTCGGCGGCTTGCTATTGCAGCACTCCTCCGAGGCGTCTGATCACGCGCAGGCCGTGGATCTGTTTCGCCGAGCTGCCGCACAGGGCAATCTCGATGCGCAGTACAACCTTGGAGTATGTCTGCGGCGCGGCCTCGGAGCCGCGCGCGATGACACAGAGGCCGAGCGGCTCTACAGCGCCGCTGCGCAGCAGGGCCATCGCTCGGCGCAGCTGGCGCTAGGGTCGCTCAAAGCACAGAGCGCCACGAGAGACGCAGACTGGCAAGAGGCCGCGCATTGGTATCGGCTCGCCGCCACTGCCGGGCATCCTGCGGCGATGATGTCGCTGGCGCAGCTNNGCAGGGGAGTCGGAAGCCGCGCCCGCTCTACGGCGCGTCGAGGCGGAACTGAAAAACCCGGAATATGCGCGTTAATCAGTGGCCGACACAGAGTCGGGTCTGGCAGACGCGGTCAGGACGGGCTTGCCGGTTGGCGACCGTTCAGCAGATCATCGAATAGCGCGTTCCAGCGCGGCAACAGCAAGCGCTTCATATCGAACTGTGTCAGCGCCGTGGAGCGCGCCGCCGTTCGTAGCGCCTGCATCGGCTCAGATTGATCGAGCGCCCCTTCGATGACCTGCGCCAGCTGCCTGTGGGCGAAGAAGTCCACCGTCAAGCCGTTGCTGCCGTCGCGCAGCACCTCAAGCACCGGCGCGGTCGCGGAGCCCACGATCAGGCAACCACACGCCAGAGCCTCGATAAGCGACCAGGACAGCACGAAGGGATAGGTCAGATAGACATGCACGGAGGAGACCTGCAGCAGATTCAGGTAGGCGCGGTAGTCGAGCATTCCTACAAAGTGCACGCGCTTGAGATCGAGCTTGCCGCCGAGTTCCTGCAGAAGCATCTCCCGGAAGGTGGAGCGTGGCGGCGGTGGCGCGCCATAACTCACGCCATCGCCACCGACGATGACGACCTGCGCGCGTTTGCGGCGGCGCAGCAGCTGCGGGAGCGAGCGCATGAAGACATGGAAGCCGCGATACGGCTCCAGATTGCGTGCCACGTAGGTCACGATCTCATCGCGGCGGGTCACTACCTGGCCTGATCCGGGCAACGTGAAGCTCACCCTAGGCTTAGGGCGGGCAAGATCCGTATCCACTCCCTCGTGCAGGACGCTGATCCGAGACTGCATTTCGGGCGGATGGAGACTGCGCTGCCACTTGGTGGCGGAATGGCCCCAATCGGCGCCCTGGAAGGCCATCAGGTTGATGCCGTTGCGCGCCCGCAGGCGCGCGGGGTCATGGAAGATCGACTCGAATTCGGGATCGAAGCCTACGTCCACGCCATGGGCGTGATAGTAGAACTCGAAATTGGCCAGCAATGGTACGTCGGGAAACACATCCTTGACGAACAGCGTCTCGCCCCAGCCGCTGTGTCCTACGATCAAATCGGGCCGAAAGCCCCGCTCGTGCAGGCCGCGGCAGACCTCGGCGACCGTTGCGCCGGTACGAATTGCGCGCTCAAGTTCCACAGCGTACGCGTGGCAGTTGATGGGCCCACGCTGATCCTTGGGGTACATGACCTTGTAGACCCCTGACATGGAATTCTCATTGGGCTGTGTAATGAAATAGATCTGGTTGCCCGCCTGGCTCGCCAGGTGGCGAACCACATGTCGGTACTGGGCGGGAAAGTTCTGATGAATGAACAGGTAGTTCATAGCTCGAGCGCGCTCATCAGGGCGGCGCGTTCGACATCGTCCTTCGCCGGAGTCGCACGCGCAACCGCTACGAGTTCGAGCTGCGCGCTGCGCCGGCGCAGCAGTACTTCGCCGAAAGGCAGCCCCTGGAAGCAACGCTGCAGCATGCTAGGGGTAAAGCCGCAGCGGTGCGCCATCGAGGTGCGGCCGCTGGCGATCGCGGCGCCGAAGCCAAAGAATATATCGTGCGGCGTGACCGGACCAGCCGGGGACTGGTACAGAGTTTCGTGCAGACGGTCGGCGGCTACGTACTGCGCCACGGTCTGCAAATCAGGCACGATTACGCACAAAAAGCCGTCTTCCCGCAGCACGCGCCGAAACTCCGCCAGCGCGAGCGCCACCTGGTGCTCATACAGATGCTCGACGCAGTGCGAGGCCCACACAGCGTCCGCACTGCTGGTCGGGATCGGCGACAGATCGGTCAGATCGGCGAGGATGTCCGGCTGCACTGAGGGATCGACATCCACGCGCAGCTGCTGCCAGTTGGCGAAGTAGGCCGGCAGGCTGTTGCCATTGCGCGGACCGCAGCCGACGTTGACGAGCACGTGCTCGCGCTGCGGCGAGCTCACGGACGGCGTGTGGGGAGGCGCGGGGTCGAGCGCTCGCTGCGGCTCAGATTATCAGGAGACAATACGTCGCGCTTCGTCGCTGCAAGCACGCGGGTCTTGGGCTTAAGGAAGGGGGCGGCGGGCGTACCATTGCCTTTGACATGCTTGCCGGAGCCAGAGGCCTTCACCGCGGGCTTTGACTTATGGGCGGGGCGTGCCCTAGTCCCACTCCGGCCGGCAGTGTCTCGCGCCAGAGATGTGGATGTGCGCTTTATAATCCGTATCTGAATGCCTTCGAGCGGATCGCTAGCCACCGTGGAGCGACAGGGCGCGCCATTGCGCTGGGGTCCGACCGTCACTCCGGATTGGAAGTAACCGCTGTACTCGCAGTCGTAGGCGGCAGTTGCTGGACTTGGTTTGAGCCGTATCGCAAATCCAACCAAAGGTACGGACATGCCCTTGGTGCCACACATCTTGTCGTCGCTGAGCCAAGGGGTCTCAAAGCCACTGCCTGTCAGTCCCTTGTACTCGATGTCCTGCACCCCGAAGCGCTCCAACGGCCGCACCGAGAAGGATTCAATCCATAGCCCTGGTGCCACCCGGCCCGCCCAGGGTACATCGGCGAAGTTCATGTCGCCCCGTGTGCGGATATGGGCCCCGATCTGAAGCGGCAGTGGCAGCATGCTGTCCCGGGAACTCACCCTTGCCAGATTCTGGTCCTTGACCGTCGCTTTCCCGGACGGCTTCCGCCCGGGCCCGTCTACAACCTTAAATGGTGCAGGTGGGGTCGCGCTTGCGGCGGGCGCCGACGCCGCATTGGCTCGCGCGTCCAGTCGTTCCACCTCGATCGATAGGACCTCCCCGCCCGGTGCGCGCACCGAGGTCAGGATCAGCGTTGCGCCGGCACCATTGACCTTGGTGACGAGAAGATCACCAGGCGCGAATAGCCACGCGCCGTGGGTCGAAGGTCCGGCAATGAATTCCACCTGCTCCGAACGTACGCCGGGACCTAAGCCGACGTGCACCGCCGGCAGCGACAGTTGGCCGTTGGTCCTGGCAGGCAACGGGCCGGCCGCCTTGACCGAAAACAGATACAAGGCAGCAGGCAGCGGCAGCACCTGGACTGAGGCGCTCATCGCATCTTCCTGCGCTCCCTGTGCGGGCTTCTTATCAGAGGACATGTGTATTTGCTTTTCGCCGGACTGCGTCGCCACCATCTTAGCGTCACCTAGCTCCCGAGACAGCTGCGTTTGGACAGAACGTGACAATATTTCACCCGGAAGCGGCGTCCCGGCGGCGAGTTGCAGCAGGCGGTCGTTGATCAGCCGCGGTGAGAGCTCGAGCGGTAGCAGCACCCCTCCTTCCGAAGCGCGCAGGCGCTCGGCGATGGCGCCCAGATCGAAGGCCACTACCGGCAATCCGGCGCCCAGCGCGTAGTCGAGCGTATAGCACCAGGTCTCCGGCCAGACGGATGGCAACCAGGCAATATTCGGTCGCTCGCGTCGAAGCAGATGCGGTGCCTCGGTGTCCGTGTACCGCCCGGTGATGAACACCTTGCCCGTCGCAAGCAGCGGCGCGTCGTTCTCGGTGTAGCCGATCACGACGAATTCGATCGGCAGCCGGCGTACGCGCGCATCACGCGCGCAGCGGAGCAGAATCCGATAGCCTTTATGCTCGCCGATGGCACCGATGAGGGCCACACGTACCACATCGTCCTTGGATGGCCGCGATGGTAAAGCTGTCGGCACGACCGGAGCCGTGTGGGGCTGCACCTGTACATCCAGATCCGTAAAATGCCTGCGCAGCCGTGCGGCCGCGTCTGCCGAAGGCGCGATTACGTGTCGCGCCGCCCGCAGCCACGCCGCGCTGCGTGCTCGCAATGCCGCTACAGATATGACTTCGCCGAGATTAGAGCCATTGCGCCGTACACAGGCCTGGCATACGGCGACGGCAGGTTCCCCGCAATAGCGGCCGCTGCCGTCGATCAGCGTCACGCGCGGACAAATCCAGGCGTAGTCGTGAATGAACACGTCGTAAGGAACTGGCAGCGCGCGTACCGCATCGATGACGCGGGGGTCAAGGTGCAGAAAATGTTGAATCTCGATTGCCTCTAGGCGCAGGGCGCTCAGCAGTGCGGTGAGGGCAGGGAGCTCCGCCGGGATGTCATAGCGCAGATTCGACAGCTCCAAGGCGTCGGTCCACAGCTCGCAGCGGCGTGGGTCACCGGCCTCAGCGGGCCTGAGCACGAGGGGAAATAGGCCCAGTGCGCGCAGGCTGCGACAGCGCTCGGTGACAAAGCGGTCCACGCCCCCAGTCAGCGCCAGCGACGTCAGCAGGACGAAGCGTCCATCGAATGCGGATAGCCGTCGCTCATCGAGCCGGCGCCGCAATGCATGCAGCGGATCTTGCGCCAGAAACCCGGCAATAAAGCGGTCGAAACCCGGGTGGCGTAGATTGAGCAGCCGCTGGCTGCGATCCAGCAGTGCCGCGCGGCGGTTGCCGAAGGAGAGCCCGCCGGCATGATAGACGAATACGTCGGCTGCAAGCAGGTGCGACCAACCGCGGCGGCGGGCGCGCAGGCAGAAGTCGGTCTCCTCTCCGTAGCCCTTATCGAACACTCCGGCGTCCAGACTGCCGACATCACTTAGGCAGTCGCGGCGCACAAAAAGACAGAAGCCGACCCCGACCGGAATCTCGACGCGCGTGCCAGACTGAGTGGAGGCGGCGAGCGCGTGTAGGGCGGCCCCGTCTTCAGGGTCGATTGCGGCGCCCTGCGCGCGCGGGTAGCTCGCGATCGATCCGCTATTACTCAGTGGCGTGACGGTGCCTACCGCTGGCCCGCTGTAGGCCGCTGCCCGTAGCCGTGCTAGCCAGTCATCGAAGACCAGCGCATCGGCGTTCAATATAACGGCATCGTGTGTCGGGTGTAGGGTCAAGGCTCGGTTCACCGACGCGACGAAGCCCTGGTTCTGCAAATTGCGCAGCAACGCGATGCGCCCGTCTGTCGCCAGTACACCGAGTGCGGCCGCCAGAGCGCTGTCGTCGGTCGCATCATCCACGACCACGACCTCCGTCTGGGCATCGACCGTAGCAAGCACGGCGTCGATACAAGCGAGCGTTTCCTCTCGGCCGCGATAGACCGGAATGATCACGTCGGTTCGCCGCGCGTTCTGTACCAGGACAGGTTTGGGGCGAGAGGTTGGCGAGGTCGTGCTCCACGCCGGCAATCGCAGCGGTTTGCGACCGGCCAAATGGACCGCCGGCTCGAGCAATAACGGGGAATCCGGCAATTGCCGCCAGCGCCCATCGGGAAGTTGCGCCGAGACCTGAATCCGGCTACCGCGCAGTCCCGCCCCGCGCGGATCGATTTTGAATGGCCAGCGCCATCCCGACTGCGCGGGGCTGCGAGTCATCTGCTCTGCACGATGACCGCTCTCATCCTCGATCCGCAGGCGCACCCGACCGCTAGGCAACCAACCCACGCGCGCCCAGCCGAGGAGGCAACGGCCGCTGCTCTGCGTGCGGCCATCGAGGGCGAAGTCGGGGGGTATCCGGGACCCGCTCCCCAGAAGGGGCACTCCGTGGCTGCTCACTTCAAGTGTCGCATCAAGGCCTAGCGGCGCGGACTTAAAGCTGAACGTGCGTCGGCCACTGCGGGGCGTGTTCGGAAGGAGTTGGGTAAACGCCGATTGGCCGTCGAAGCTGATATCTAACACGTTCGACGGATCGTCCGGCAAGAGCTCGCCCACGATTTCCAGACCTGGCCCACGCCCGATCCAGCCGGGCGCTCCAATGTGCGGATGCTGCATGACTTCGCCAGCGACGTGGAACAGCGCGCCACCGGATACGACGCAGTATTGCGCAAGTGCTGCCTCCAGCTGCCGGCGGGCATCGTCGGGACGCCGCAGGCGCAGGAGTGCCAGCGCGATCAGCGCCGCCGCATCTGGATCGGGCGCAAGGTCAAGGGCCCGCTGCAGCAGCCGCAAGGCTGCATCGTAGTCGCGGTCTTCTAGGACGAGCAGGCGGCCATAGATCGGCGCCAATGTTGTGGCGTCTTCAGGCAGGCACCGCCACGCTCGATCCAAATGGCGCAAAGCGGTTTCGAGTGCATCGGCGCGTAGCGCTTCACGGACCTGCCGAAGGCTTCGAGCCGCCGCTACGCTGGCGGTGCCACGCAGACTATCAGCCAACAGCTGTAAGAGATTGGTACGCAACTGCAGGCGCAACGACGTGTCGCCCCGCGACACGTCGTTAGCAGTCCGCGTTTCTGTCAGCGTCAAGCCCGATCCGTACCCGGCGGTAGCCTGTAGCCTGGCTCAAGACTCAGGCTCAGTTAACCCTTAAGGCTTGTGGGTAATGTCGGAGCTATCCAGACCGGTAAAACCCTTCAGCTCGATCGTCGTCTTGCCGCCATCGATGCTGATGTAGGTGTTGCCGCCGCTGGTGGTGATATCGTTCTGCGCCTGCATGTAGGAGAGCGAATTGCCCTCGATATACAGCTGATCCCCCGCGGCGAAATTGCTAATGACGTGCTGGCCACCCTGCTCGCTGGCGAGGAATTCGAACAGATTGTTGTTCCCGACGCCGGTCATGGTGTCCTGACCGGAGCCGCCAACGAATGTGTCGGACCCGGAGCCACCTTGCATCAAGGTGCTGCCTGTGCCGCCAACGAACTCCGTGCTTGCAGCACTCCCAAGCAGCGTCATCTGCCCGCTGACTGCCCATTCCTTGGTCACACCGTCTGAATGAGTGACCGCCAGCTCCCCGCCCGCAATTGTTGCGCTGCCGAAAGACCCCTGGCTGAACGCGCCATAGACGGTGGCATGACCTTGCTCGAAAATAGTGTCCTTGCCCGTACCCAGATTGATCGTGTCATTGCCATACAGCCCTAGCTGCGCAATTGAGCCGGCGCCGTACAGGGACAGGGTGTCGTTGCCACCGCCGACCGTCATGTAGCCCGAACCATACAGGGTGACGCTGTCGTTTCCTGAGCCAGCGATGACCGTGCCGCTGGTCTGGGTGCCGACCGTCTCGGCCTGCAGGCCTGATCCCCGTAGGGCCCTGCCTGCACTCTCAGTATCGCCCCGGGTGCCCTCGCCCCGTATCGCCCTGCCTGCCGAATCGCCGCGAATCTGCCGGCCTAGCATGCTGGAAGGCGGGTCGCCTATCGTGATAGTGTCATTGCCGCCGCCGACGCTGACTTCTCCGCTGCCTATGATAACGATCGCATCGTTACCGCTTCCCGCGATAACGGTTGCGGGGCCATAAACTGTTGGATCGTAGTTGCCGCCGCCGGGTATGCTGATGCTTGGCACGAGACCTCTCCCTTAACTTTTATATCCCTAAAGTCCCCGCACTCGATATCGCCAGCGGTTGCCCTAATCCTCTACCGACACACATATCATCCCAAAAGCTCATCGGACTAAGACTTATTACCCGTCTGTTACTTGCATGTTACTCAAAGTGACAACCAGGTCACAATTCCAATTTTACGTAATTTGAAAAAAAAGATGCGATTTCCTGGATTTATTTTTTTCCTCGTGCTAGCCGCTGACGCACAATATTGATACCTGCCCACGGTGGAATGCACCTTTCCGACTCAACCTCACCCGAACCGGGCCTGGTGGACGCCGATAGCAATCGGAACTGCAGAAAAAAGGGGCCGCGTGCGCTCCAATACCGCACATTTTCTCCGTCGCTAATCGGCGACAACCTAGGATTTATCAGGCGAAACGACCGACGAACCGAGGTCACGATGGCCGCATTGGTTAGTTTTTCTCCTGTGCGATGCCCTGCGCGGACGGCGGCGCGCCTTAATTCGGCTATCCATACAGGGCGGCTTGAAGTTCGGCTACCAGCCGGCGAGATATGGTCATCGAAGCTCCTCGGAGTGCCGTATCGCGCTGCTTTGGGTGCTGTCGATATAATCTTCCGGCCGCCGATGACATCAAATATCCTTCGAGGTCCCGTACCGGATCGCGAATGAAGCCAAAATGGTACGCAAGCGATGGCGGCCACCTTAACATTGCAAATATCACAACGTTGTGATTGTCAGGGCGCTGCAATGTCTGCACGCCGCGTTTTTGTTTTCTGCTTCATCGCCAGGTAAAGCGCGCACTCAATTTTGATTATAGGGGGAGCTGTTATGTATTAAATACCTCACGAATTCGTGGACGGCATGGTTACATTGATCGAACGACTATCGCCAAAAGACTTCGATAAGGCGCATTTGTGGCATATCTGTTTGGAGAGTATGAGCTGCTGGCGAAGTCGGGCCTGTTCGACGATGAGTACTATTTACGCGTCTACCCCGATGTCGCCGACCTCAACATCGATCCGCTGATGCATTATCTCGAGTGGGGCTGCCACGAGCGCCGCGATCCTGGCGCATATTTCGACACGTCCCATTACCTGAGCCAATGCAAGGCGCTGGGTGAGATGCCCGCAAATGCTTTGTTCCACTATCTCACCGTCGGGGTCAAGCGGGGGCTGACTCCCACGCCCCACGGCCAACCGATAGGTCAACACGGTGGACCAATACGTGCCTCGCCAAGAGCCCGAGGTGCACAGTCCCAGCCCGGTGATGACCCGCCCGCGAGCATGCTGTATCTGGACATCCCGCGCATCGTTCAAGGTGCGGCC
>PKWJ01000045.1:68927-152480 GCA_003132025.1 Gammaproteobacteria bacterium | reverse complement strand
TCGTCGACGACCAGGCGCGCCTGCCCGTTGTAATTGTCGGCGTACAAGTGGGCGCCTGACACGTCGCCCATCTTGTAATCGACCGCCCGGACGTTGAGGCCGGCGGCCTTGGCCTGGGCTTCGGTGAGGCCTACGCTGCCGACCTCGGGGTCGGTGAAGATGACCGAGGGCACGCTGGCGCTTTCGGCGGCCGGGCCGCCCTGGCCCTGCGGCCCCGGCCCGGTGAATCGGCCGAGGTTCTCGCGGTCTACCCACCGGGGGCCGCCGATCCAGCCCTGCTCGCGCGGATCGGTGGGCTGGTCGGTGAGCATCCCGAGGTGACCAGCGTGCTGATCACCGGCGGCGATCCGATGATCATGGGCGAGGCGGTGCTGCGCCGGTACATCGAGCCGCTCATCGACCCGCGGAACCACCTTGACCACCTCGAGTCGATCCGGATCGGCACCAAGTCGCTGTCCTACTGGCCGCAGCGGTTCGTCACCGACCCCGACGCCGACGCGACGCTCCGGCTGTTCGGCGAGGTGATGGCCTCGGGCCGGACGCTCGCCCTGATGGCGCACTTCACCCATCCGCGCGAGCTCGAGCCGACGCTGCTCGAGGCGGCGGTGGGCCGGATCAGGCGCACCGGCGCGGTCATCCGCACCCAGGCCCCGCTGATCAGGTCGATCAACGACGACCCGGCGGCGTGGCGCAGCATGTGGCGGACCCAGGTCCGGATGGGCATGATCCCGTACTACATGTTCGTGGAGCGGGACACCGGCCCGCAGGACTACTTCGCCGTGCCGCTGGCCCGCGCGTACGAGATCTTCCGCGCGGCCTACCAGGGCGTCTCCGGCCTGTGCCGGACGGTACGCGGTCCGTCGATGTCGGCCACCCCGGGGAAGGTGTGCGTCGACGGCATCACCGAGGTGGCAGGCGTCAAGGTATTCGTGCTGCGCATGATCCAGGCGCGTGATCCGGAACTGGTCGGGACGCCGTTCTTCGCCAGGTTCGACCCGGCGGCCACCTGGCTCACCGACCTCGAGCCCGTGTTCACCGACCGGTTCCCCTACGAGCCGGCGCCCGACGAACTGCCCGGGCTCTGGCCCGACGAGCCTGGTGAGCTGATGGTTCCCGCCATCTGACCGGACTCGGTCCCGTCCGCCGTGGCGCGGTCCTGGCCCGCGGCCTGGTTCCTGATCAACAGGCAGCTGGCCGCGGCCAGGACCACCACGGCGATGGGCATGACCATGGTCCAGCGCATGGCGATCACGTACCCGTGGCTGAACACCTCGGCGCCGAGCCGCCGCAGCTGCGCTGGCGCGACGGCGACGTCTACGCGCTGTGCCACGACGGCGCCCTGAAACTGCTGCAATTCGAGCTGGGTGACGACATCAGCAGCGCGCAGGGCTTCCATCGGCGTTTTGGCGAGCGTTCGCTGCCGCTGCGCGGAACTACGGAGGCGGGCGGATGAACAATGTCTTGATCCTGGGCGTGAATGGTTTCATCGGCCATCACCTGTCGACCCGCATCCTCGACACCACCGACTGGCGCGTGTACGGCATGGACATGTACAGCGATCGTGTCGCGCACCTGCTGGACAATCCGCGGCTGAATTACTTCGAAGGCGATATAACCATCAACCGCGAGTGGATCGAATACCACGTGAAGAAATGCGATGTGGTGCTGCCGCTGGTGGCCATCGCCACCCCGGCCACCTACGTGCGCGAGCCGCTGCGGGTGTTCGAACTCGATTTCGAGGCCAATCTGTGGGTGGTGCGGCTGTGCGTGAAGCACCGCAAGCGGGTGCTGTTCCCGTCCACCTCGGAAGTCTACGGCATGTGCCACGACAGCGAATTCGACCCCTATGCCTCGGAGCTGATCTACGGGCCGATAGACAAGCCGCGCTGGATCTACGCCTGCTCCAAGCAGCTGCTGGATCGGGTGATTCACGCCTACGGCATGCGCAATGAGCTCGACTACACGCTATTTCGGCCGTTCAACTGGATCGGCCCGGGGCTGGATAACATGCATGCGGCCAAGGAGGGCAGCTCGCGCGTCATCACGCAATTTCTGGGGCACATCATGCGTGGCGAGGACGTACGCCTGGTCGATGGCGGCCGCCAGCGCCGCTGCTTCACCGGCATCAGCGATGGCATCGATGCGCTGATGAAGATGATCGCCAATGCCGACGGGCGCGCCAGCCGCAAGATCTTCAACGTCGGCAACCCCGACAATTCGCTGTCGGTGCGCGAGCTGGCGGAAGAGATGCTGCGGGTCGCAGCCACGTACGCCGAATACCGCACCAATGCCGCCAAGGTGCGGCTGGTGGATATCACCGCGACCGAGTACTACGGCACCGGCTACCAGGATGTCGAGAATCGGGTGCCAAAGATCGACAATACCCGCAGCGAGCTGGACTGGACGCCGCGGGTCACGATGCAGCAGGCGCTGCGGCAGATCTTCGATGCGTATCGCCACCAGATAGCGCAAGCTGCAAGGCTTCTTGAATAACCATCGCAAGGAGGATTCACACTATGAGAGANNTCTCTCATAGTGTGAATCCTCCCTGTGAAGGATGATCGAGGCAAGTGCCTTGCAGCTTGCGCTTAAAATTGATGTCGACACGCTGCGCGGCACACGCGAGGGCGTGCCGGCGCTGGTCCAAGCCCTGAAACGCGCCCAGGCGGATGCCACCTTCCTGTTCAGCCTGGGTCCCGACCACACCGGTCGCGCCTTGCGGCGCGTGTTCCGGCGCGGAATGTTCGATTTTGCGCACAAGGTGTCGCGCACTTCGGTGCTGGAGCACTACGGGCTGCGCACGCTGCTGTACGGCACCTTGCTGCCGGGGCCGGATATCGGACGCCGCGCCGGAGACTTCATGCGCAGCGTGCGTGACGCCGGCTACGAGGTCGGTGTGCACTGCTTCGATCACACCACCTGGCAGGACTTCGTCGGCCGGCGCGGCGAGGCCTGGACGCGCGATCAGATGCTGCGTGCGGTGCACCGGTTTCGCGAAGTCTTCGGCACCAAGCCGCAGGTGCACGGTGCCGCCGGCTGGCAGATGAATGAGGCTGCGCTCGAGTTGGAAGAGGAGATGGGATTTCTGTACGCCTCGGACACCCGCGGTGAGGCGCCGTTCGTGCCGCTGCTGTCCCCGCCGGCGCCGCAGCCGCAGCGTCGCAGCGCCTGCCCGCAGCTGCCGACCACACTGCCCACGCTCGATGAACTGATCGGCGTGGACGGCATAACGGTGGACAACGTGCACCAGGCGCTGCTCGAGCGCACCCGCGCCAAGCGCGCCAGCCACGTATTCACGTTGCATGCCGAGCTCGAAGGCATGAAGCTGCTGCCGGTATTCCGGCGGCTGATACAAGGCTGGCATGGGCAGGGCTACCAGCTGGTATCGATGCGAACGCTGTTTGCGGGACTCAATGTCGCGGGCCTGCCTGCCGGCCGGGTGCAGTCGGGTTCGGTGCCGGGCCGCAGCGGCGTTCTGGCGGTGCAAGGGCCGGCCGGGCTCTAGTATCATTTCCGGTTTAGTGCAGGGGGTGACCATGGCTAGCTCGGCGGCCGGCGGCAAGGTGTTTCCCAACGCGAAGGCGGCCCTGGCCGATATCGCGCACGACGGCATGTCGATCCTGTCGGGTGGCTTCGGCCTGTGCGGCATCGCGGAGCATCTGATTGCGGCGTTGTCCGAACTGGGGGTAAAGCAGCTGACTGTGATTTCCAACAATGCCGGTATCGATGACCGCGGGCTGGGGCTGCTGCTCCAGGCGCGCCAGATCCGCAAGATGATTTCCTCCTACGTCGGGGAGAACAAGGAGTTCGAGCGGCAGTATCTGCAGGGCGAGATCGAAATCGAATTCAATCCACAGGGCACCCTGGCGGAACGCATCCGCGCCGGCGGCGCGGGCATCTACGGCTTCTATACCCGTACCGGTGCCGGCACCAAGGTCGCCGAGGGCAAGGAAACGCGGGTGGTTGACGGCGAGACCTACGTGCTCGAGACCGGACTGACCGCGGATCTGGCCATCGTCAAAGCCTGGAAAGGCGATCGCGAGGGCAATCTCGTGTATCGCAAGACGGCGCGCAATTTCAATCCGGTGATGGCCACGGCCGGCCGGATCACCGTGGCGGAAGTCGAGCATCTGGTGGATGTCGGCGAGCTCGATCCGGATCAGATCCACACGCCGGGCATCTTCGTGCAGCGCATCCTGCAGGGCGACAACTATCGCAAACCGATCGAGCAGCGCACGGTGCGCAAGCGAGTGAGTCATGCCGTGGTCGCGTGAACAACTGGCCGAACGCGCGGCGCGCGAGCTACGCGACGGCTTCTACGTCAATCTTGGCATCGGCATCCCGACGCTGGTGGCCAACTACATTCCCGCCGGCATGAAGGTGGTGCTGCAATCGGAGAACGGCATGCTCGGCATGGGGCCGTTCCCGTTCGAGGGCGACGAAGACCCGGACCTGATCAACGCCGGCAAGCAGACCATCACCGAGCTGCCGATCTCCTCGTATTTCTCCTCGGCCGACAGCTTCGGCATGATTCGCGGCGGCCACATCAACCTGTCGGTGCTCGGCGGCATGGAAGTGTCCGAGCGCGGGGATCTTGCCAACTGGATGGTGCCCGGCAAGGTGGTCAAGGGCATGGGCGGCGCCATGGACCTGGTGGCCGGCGTCAAGCGCGTGATCGTGCTGATGGAACACGTCGCGCGCGACGGCTCGCCCAAGTTCAAGCCCGCCTGCGAACTGCCGCTCACCGGCGCCGGCGTGGTGGACATGCTGATCACCGACCTGGCGGTATTCAACCGAGCCGACCGCCACGCGCCGTTTGATCTGATCGAACTCGCCCCGGGTGTGACCGAGGACGACGTGCGCGCCAAATCCACCGCCAGCTTCCGAACGGCGCTGCGAGCGACGGCTTGAATTACCGGCACCGGGCACGCATTTTGGAGACATCTCCCCCGGGGGCTTGGTCATGACTGAGGACATCTTCATCGTCGCCGCGCGGCGCACGCCGATCGGTGCTTTCCAGGGCGCCCTCAGCGGCGCGACCGCACCGCAACTGGCAAGCGCTGCCGTGCGCGCCGCCGTGAGCGACAGCCGCGTGAGCGGTGAGCAGATTGACGAGGTCATTCTCGGCTGCGTGCTGCCGGCCGGGCTCGGACAGGCGCCGGCGCGCCAGGCGTCCATCGGCGCGGGCCTGCCGCACAGCGTTCCGGTGACCACCATCAACAAGGTCTGCGGTTCGGGCATGCGCAGCGCGATGATCGGCTGCGATGCGATCCGCGCCGGATCCGCGCGCATCGTGGTGGCCGGCGGCTTCGAGTCGATGACCAACGCGCCCTACCTGCTGCCCAAGGCGCGCCAGGGTTATCGCATGGGTCACGGTGAGATCCTCGATCACATGTTCTACGACGGCCTGCAGAATCCGTATGACGGCCAGATGATGGGTCATTTCGCGGATGCCACCGCGAGCAAATATCAGTTCTCGCGTGCCGACCAGGATGAGTTCGCGGCCGAATCGGTGCGACGCGCGCTGGCGGCCTGCAACAGCGGCGCCTTTGGCGCCGAAATCGCGGCGGTCACGATCAAGGGCCGCAAGGGCGATCAACTGGTGGAACGCGACGAGCCGCCGTTCAACTGTGATATCAGCAAGATCGCGAATCTCAAACCGGCATTTTCCAAGGACGGCACCGTCACGGCGGCCAGTTCCTCGTCGATCGCCGATGGCGCGGCGGCGCTGGTGCTGATGAGTGAGGCGGCGGCGCGGGCGGCCGGC
This sequence comes from Gammaproteobacteria bacterium, assembly GCA_003132025.1. Classification (GTDB taxonomy): domain Bacteria; phylum Pseudomonadota; class Gammaproteobacteria; order Steroidobacterales; family Steroidobacteraceae; genus FEN-1191. The sequence goes on along the minus strand of PKWJ01000045.1, from coordinate 146,713 downwards.
GCCGCGCCACTGGCGCGCGTGGTGGCCTATGCCAGTCATGCACACGCGCCGGAGTGGTTCACCACCGCGCCGGCGGGCGCGATCCGGCGCGTGCTGGAAAAAGCGGGCTGGACCGCGGCCGCGGTGGATCTGTACGAGATCAACGAAGCGTTCGCGGTGGTGACGATGGCCGCGATGCGCGATGTCGGACTTGCCCACGCGCGGGTCAACGTCAACGGCGGGGCCTGCGCGATGGGCCATCCAATCGGCGCCACCGGCGCCAGGATCATGACCACGCTGGTGCACGCACTGAAGGCGAGGGGGCTCAAGCGCGGTGTGGCTTCGCTGTGCATTGGTGGCGGGGAAGCCACTGCAATCGCCATCGAGGCTGTCTAGCCATTTTGCTGATAGGCGCAGTATTACCCTAAGTCGGTAAAAATCTATAATTATCGCATCATATCGACGAAGATCGCCGCAGATAGGCGCCTGCCGGCTGACTGAACCCCAAATTCGCAGCAACTAACGCTGCGCAGCATTCTGGCTTGACCGCGACCGTAGACCTTTCTAGTATCGTTAATAATAACGATTCTCGTTCTCGTTCGTATTGAGGTCTGCCGATGCCCCTGACGCTTCGAAGGCTACGCGCGCCACGACGATTTCAAGTCTCGCTGCTGCTGCTGTTGTCAGTTTGCTGCGGCCGGCTGCAGGCCCAGACCGCCATGGCACCAAGCTCCGACAAGCTCGAGACCGTGGTCATCGAGGCGACGCGCCTCGGGGGACCGGAGATCTCACCGACCGGCGCGAACGACTATGCAGTCACGGCGCAGGACATCAACGCGCTGCCGGCGGGCGACACCACAGCCATCACCGATGTGCTGACCCACATGCCCGGCGTCGCCATCGACCAGAACCAGCAGATCCACATCCGCAACACCGAGGGTCCGCAGTTCCAGTACCAGATCAATGGCGTGCTGATTCCGCTCGATATCAACACCAACCCGCCGTTCCTGTCGATGATCAATCCGATGTTCGTCAAGCAACTCGACCTGCTGGATGGAATCCTGCCGGCGCGCTACAGCTATGCCACCGGCGGCGTGGTGGACATCAGAACCAAGGATGGTTGCGATCAGCCCGGCGGTGACGTGAGCGTGCTGGCCGGCCAGAGAAGTACCTTCCAGCCGAGCCTGCAACTCGCCGGCTGTAACGGCCAACTGAGCTCCTATGTCAGTGTGCTCTACGATCAAAGCAACACCGCATTCAGCTCCGCCACCCCTGGCACCGATGCCATCCACGACCGGACCAAACAGGGACAGGCGTTCGGATTTTTTTCCTATCCGCTCGACAACACGACCAAGCTGACGCTGCTGCTGTCCGCTGCCAGCAGCAACAATCAGCTTCCCAACGTCCCGGGTCTGGATCCGCAGTTCGACCTGGCGGGAGTGGTCGCTCCGCCGCCGTCGTCGGCCATCAACTCCGATCTCGACTTCGGCGATTACCTGGCCGTGGTGTCGCTGGTCGGCACACCCAGCGCCGAGCTGAGTTACCAGCTGGCCTACTCTGAACATGGAATCTCGCAGCGCTTCCGGCCGGATGACGTCGGCGAACTGATTTACCAGGGCGTGGCATCCACCGCGAGTCATGTCGACCACGACCATACGTTCCAGGGCGATCTCACTTATGCCTACGGTGCACACACCCTGGGCAGCGGCATCTACATCGCCGACTACCGCGTCAGCGTCAACGATTCGTCGCTGGTATTTCCGGTCGACGCAGCGTGCGCCTCGGATCCTGCGTGTACCCAGAGCAGCACGGTACCGATCGGCGTGGTGAACAACAGCGAGGCCAGTAACGTCGTGCTCGGTGTCTATGTCAACGATCTGTGGCAGCTGACGCCGAAGCTTCGCAGCAACATCGGCCTGCGGTGGGATCATCTGGATGGCTTTACCGCGCGCGGGCAACTCGATCCGACGCTGAATTTCATCTACGACGCCGACAGCAGCACCACGTTCCATGTCGGTTTCGCACGCTACTTCCAGGTGCCGTCGTTTCAGGGCATCTCGCCGACGGCGCAGCCGGCGTTTCAGAACACCACTGCGGCCGGGCCGCCGGGGATTGCCACTCCGGAAACCGAGGACGACTACGAATGGGACATGGGCGTCGCGCGTCAGCTCAGCCAGAACTTCACCGCGTCGGTGGACACGTTCTTCGAACGTACCCAGCACTATCTGGATACCGGACAGTTTGGCGTGGTCCCGATCTTTGCCCCGTTCAACTACAGCTGGGGCCGCATCTGGGGTACCGAACTTGCGCTCAAGTACAGGACCAGTCATTTCAGTGCCTACGGCAACTTGACCGTCGGCATGAACAGCCAGCATGGCGTCGACACCGGGCAGTTCAACTTTGACCCTGACGAGCTGGCATACATCGACAGCCACAACCTGGTGCTGGATCACCAACCGCGCTACGGCGCCTCGGCCGGTGCCAGCTATCGCTGGCGGTCCTGGTCACTGAATCTGGATGGCATCTACAGCAGCGGACTGCGCGCTGGTTTTGCCGATCTGGAGCGACTGCCCGAGGTGGTGCAGGTGAACCTGAGTGTCGAGCGTTCGTTTGAAATCCCGGGAGTGGGCGTGCTGACCAATCGGATCTCGGTGCTCAACCTGTTCGATCGCGTGAACCTGATCCGACCGGCAGAAGGCATCGGCATCTTCCAGTCAGCCTACGGTCCCAGACTTACCGCCTTCGATACGCTTTCGCTGCATTTTTAAAAAAGGCTCTGTCACCAATTTGTGTTTGTCCCCGGAGGCAGGGCTCAACGGCCGATCCTCGCCCCAGCTCGACGCGGCTGCGAAGCGGTTCGAAGCCCTGCGGCTGCGGCCGCGTCGACGGCAAACCCGGTCGACTGACTCATGTTGACCCGGAGCGGCCCGTCGCGAGCGGCAGCTTGCGAGAAGCGAACCACGAGGCGACGCTTGATACTCCGGCAAGAGAGACTGCGAAAGTCGAGCCAGAGGCCCCTGCGGCAGCATGGCAGATCAATTAGCCTGCAAAGCGAGCCAGGAATCCGCCAGCGGTGTCCTGCAGCGCATGGCCGATGATTCCCGGACGCAGGCTACGGCGCCAGCGCGCAAGTACACCGAAACAGGCTCCGTACAGGGCGATGAGTGACATCAGTTTCCAGCCCTGATACCCATGGGCCAGGCCGAAGACGAGGGCCTGGAGCACAATGCCGATCACTACCGAGTGGGTCAACGCAGACAATTGGCGCTGTAGATATCCACGGAAGATCACTTCCTCGCAGAAGCCTCCGGTAAGAGAAACGAAGACCCAAGCAATCAATTCGAACCGAGTCTGCGGCAGCATCTCGAGCATGCTCGGCGGAGGAGCGACGTTGAGCAGATGGGTAAGCACTTGTACGGCGCCACCGAAGATGAGGATGAACGCGATGCCGAGGCCCACATCGCGCAGAACATACAGTCCACGAGTCCAACGTCCGCCGATGACATCGGATAATCGAATGTCCCGGCGATGCAATCCCCACATGATGAACGCTACGGTCGCCCATTCAAAAACGATGACGAACAGATATTTGGGCAAACGGCCGCGCATGCCGAACGTGGACCGCAAGTCGAAATGGGCGCCTAGCAAAGAAACGCCGAGTAGCGCAAAGATCACGATGGCGGTATGCCACGGCGGTGCGATGCCGGGATCGGACGACCTTGTGGGGGGCAGTGTCGGAGGTGCGGCGACTGAGCTCATGAAGGGCATCACTCGGTCTCTGGCATTCAGAGATTACGTGTAGTGGCCGATAGCCTACCTTAAGGGATGAGCGACCGCTTCCGGGCGGCTAATTCGAAGTTGTTAGTAGCCGGAGTTGGCCGGTCAGCGCCCGACCGGGCGCCGACCGGGTCATACGGTCACACCTCCGTCTGTTCAGCGATTTCAAGCGCATCGTCAACCTCAATCCCAAGGTAGCGGACGGTACTCTCGAGTTTAGTGTGCCCAAGCAGTAGCTGCACGGCACGGAGGTTTTTGTACGTCGATAAATCAGCCTGCCCTTAGTCCGTCGAAGTGTATGCGTTTCGTAACAGGCTTGGTTGAGCCCAATCTGTCTGACCCAGCCGCCAACGATCCGGGCGGACTGCCGGGTCGACAAATGCGTTGAGCCGCGAAGCCGGCTAGGAAATAGAGCTTGTTCTGATAAGAGACCGGCCGAGCTGATCCACGTGCCCACAGCCTCACGCGTGGGGCTCAGTGATTTCAAACTGCACCGGCCGCTGAGTCTTTTGTTGCAGCACGATTGCCCGCGATGCGACAACTTGCCCATGGCAGACGACTCGCACCCGCAGCTTTACCAGGTCGCACGCGCGAAGTTTGCTGTCGATGGCCAGATTGAACAGTGCAAGCTCGCCTTTGCTGCCGTTTTGCCGACAGCCAGTAGCCAATCGCATCACATGAGTCTCGGTGGCCACCTTGCAATAACGTATATACGCATATACACTAATTAGGTCGCTATTACCTTCGACGCGTCGAAGAGTGAACGGAACTTTGCATTGCGCGGAATCCCGTTCGATCTGGCGAGCGCATTCGAATGGGACAGCGCACTGATCGCACAGGATTTGCGAAAGGATTACGGCGAGGGCCGTTTTCAGGCGTTAGGGTTAATCGAGGGACGGCTGTACATGCTGGTGTTTACTCCGCGGAAGGACAAAGTGCATGTCATTAGCCTTAGGAAAGCAAACGCCCGCGAGGTGAAGAGATATGAAGCGCAAGCGTAAGCCAGAGCGAGCGGATCGCGATAATCCGGTTTGGACGAAGAAGACCTTTGCGCGTGCTCGCAAAGCTCGCGATGTTCTGCCGGAGTTGTTCACTGCTGCAACCTCAGCGAGCCTGCTCAAGCCCCGCGGTAGGCCAAAGACGGGACACGCTCGTACTTCGATATCCCTGCGACTGCCTCCTGAGACACTGGCTCGCTGGAAAGCTACCGGACCCGGATGGCAGACCCGCATGGCCGATACCCTCACGAAAGCGGTCTAATCGCCACGTACACGCTGGCTGAGAGTCGAAGCACCGCCTTGAAGCGCGGCTCGTTGCGCAGCGGATCGACCAGCGGGTCTTCCTTGGTCATCACCAGCCCGCTATCGCGCAGGGTAACCGAGCGCTCGCGGTATATCGCCCCATTGCGCGAAAATCTGCGCGTACTGATATTCCGCCACGTCGCCATAGTTCTTCTGCAACAGCGCGAGCTGAGCCTCGGCGTCGGCGCGGCGCCCGAGCTTTCCATAGGCGAGGGCGAGACAGAAGTTGTTCTGCCAGTTGGGCGTCGGCGTATCGCAGGAGGCCGTTAATGTGCTTTGGGGCATGGTTTACCTCCGGGTGTCTCAATTGACTAAGTAATCTCTGACGCACAAGATCGGAGCGGTACGCACCAAGCAGTCGAGCAAATGGGTATGAGCAAGCAGTTGGGCTCGCGCGCGCAAAGAGTGTGGCTGATGGGATTCGCCAATTCTACCTACGGATTCGGCTATGCCGCAGTCCTCGTCACAGCGCCTCAACTTTTAGCGTCGCACGGTGTGGCCGAGCCCGTGATTGCAGGAATGACGACGCTGGCACTTTCGGCCAGCCTCTTAGTGTTCGCTGTGGCTCCGGTGCTCGACACTATGATCAGCAGGCGCGCGTGGTCCGTCGGACTTGGCCTTGTTGGAGCGACTTTGACGACCCTTGTCCTGCTTTTGCCAGCGACCAGCCATTTTCTCGCCGCGGCTCTTGCAGCAGACGCCTTGGTGCTGAGCCTTTACAACTCCGCGGTAGGGGGATGGCTCGGCGCGGCCCTGCCCAAGAGTTCTGATGAGACGATCGGCACATGGTTCACGATCGGGAATTCCAGCGGATTTGGCCTAGGTGCGCTCACCCAGTACTGGCTGGTCACACACACTCCGGCCGGGTTCGGCGCGGCGTCAGTCGGCGTTGCGACGCTGATCCCGCTCGCCGTCCTGCCGCTGGTTCCGGCGACCGACGCCGGCCGCAAGGCCGTGCACGAAAGCTTTCGGAACCTCGCTCGAGACGTGGTTCAGTTGGTGAGTCAGCCTCTGGTTCTGAGAGTGTTGCTGATGTTCATTCTACCGTGTGCCGCCTTCACCCTCACGAACGCCTTTGGCGGCATGGGGCCTGATTTTCATGCGGCCGACAATCTGGTGAGCGTTGCGAACGGGATTGGCGCTGTCGTCATCGGCCTCTTCGCATCCATTTTGGCTCGCCTTGTCCTGAAGCGGGTTTCAGCGCCATTCCTCTATCTCGCGATTGGTAGCTTGGGCGCTGCCTTCACCCTGGGCTTGCTCGCCTTGCCACACAGCCCCGCCACCTATCTTCTTGCCGTTCTGGGCGAGAATGCCGCCCAGAGCATCGCCCAAGTGTCGCAGAACGCCATAATTTTCCGCTCGATCCGACAAGGGAGCCCGCTCGCCTCCAGCCAGTTTGGCCTTTTGTCGACTGCTTATGTCGTGCCTTACGCCTATATGCAGGGTCTCGACGGGTTCGGTTACAAGCTCGCCGGCGGCGTTACTGGCTCGTTCACCATGGACGGCTTGGTTAGCCTTGCAGCCTGCGCCCTCCTCTTCTGGCCGGTACTGCGCTGGATCGCGACAGGTAGGTTGGAAGTGACCAGCGAAAAAACTGCACCCGACGAGAACAGTGCGTTGCGTGCTGTCACTTTGCCAACCTGATAGAGGCATCGCCGCTTTCTACCCAACTCCACCGATTGCGGCAACTGGGCGCAGAATCTCGAGTTATTGGACCACTGATTTCGTCTGAACGCGATGACGCCTCACCCATGACGAGGATGGAATCGTTTATAGAATGAAATCGTCGCAAGCGGCTATGCCGTAATGTGGTCGGACGCAATGGAAGTTGGGTGCCGCGTGCTTCTCACTTGGCGGGACCGGACAGCATGCTGGCGCGGTTGCGGGAGCAGGGACTGAGGTCAACGCTGTTTAAGGCATGTTGTTTGGAACCATTTCCCTCGAGCGGCCGCTTTGGTTCGAGCATTTTGTGACCCCCACTGACCGGTATAGCCGAGTAGAGCCGGTCGCCCCGGCTACCGCCGCTTGTGACCCGTTGCGGTCCGATACGGATGTCAGCTTTCGGGAAGCCTGGTGCTGATTCCCTGCGCACAACGAGCGGATTCAGCCACTGGGTTTCAGTTTCATTGCCTGAACTGTTTTCTGCCATTGCTCGTACAGGTCGACGCTTTGCCCAATCGGATTCGCAGCAAGCTGCGCGTCGACGAACTCGCGATAGTCCCTGCCGAACTGCCCGCCGAGCAGCCTCCAGGCAGCTCGACAGCCCGCCTGACTCATGTATGAACGTACGCCCGCGCAATAGCTGTCAAATGCTGCTTGGTCGAGCGCACCGACTTTATGCTGCAAGTATGAATCCTCACCACTTAGAAACGCAGACCGACACATCAATAGAAATTGCGTGACCTCGGTACGCGTCATCGTCGGATCGGCATCCATGCCCTTTTGCCACACAGTGGCCAATTCCGGAGTCGCCAGACTCAGCGCCGCCCTGCTGACACGGTCTGCGCGGCCTTGCTGCATCATCGAGCGCTGACCGCGGTCCGAGGCACGAACCTGCAGACCTAAGTAAATCAGAGAGCCCACCACAGCGACCGATGCGATGGACTGACTCAGAAAAAAGATTTCTTCAAGATTCAAGAAAACCTCCTTCGATAGACATTGCCAACAACGGTTCCGCTGAGCGGATTAGCATGCACGCATAAGTGGAGGTTTTTCTGGTTCGGCGCGGTCGGACATTCACAGGCTCTTCGTTGCTTTCCCGTTAGCCTACCCTAATCGGCCAGTGACCGCTTTCTTGCTGCCCCTTCGTCGACTCGAATGTCTCAAACTAGCCGCGAGCTGCCGTAACTAATCGTTAACCGGTTGAACGACGCAAGTTGACCCACAGTCGTCGGTCGCGAGTGTCGGTATTCGAGCAGTGAGATGCGAACTTATCCCAGTTTGAGCATTGGCTGTCCTGAGGAACTCAATTGCTCGGAAAACAGTAGGTCTGGCAATCCAAATCCTCCCGTAAAGACAGGGGATGTCCGCACAATGCGGGCTCAGGGCGGCGGCTTGGCGCTCCGGTTGTCTTGATTGACCTTCACCTGCTTCGCAAGGGATGGATCCAGGCCGATCGCAATTTTGGTTTCTTCTACCATCGCGTCGCTGTTGCCCAGTTTGCCCAGCGCGATCCCACGATAAAGGTGAGCCTTAGCGAGCTTCGGAGCTAGCCGGATAGCTTCATCCTCGTCCTGCAACGCACGTTGAAAGTCGCCCTGACGTACATAGAGCAAGCCGCGCTCCATCCGCAACAGCGGCTCACCTGGCTGGTGCTCGATCGCACGGGAATAGTCGATCAACGCGTCGGCAAAATTGCCGCGTGCACCATTTATTCTCGCGCGGTTGTACAGTGCAGGGATTAGGTTCGGGTCTATCCGCAGCGCCGCATCGTAGTCCTTCACGGCCGCGTCGAAATTATTCTGCACGGCAAAGTAGACGCCGCGGTTGTAATAGATGGCTGCAAGGTTGGGCGCCAGTTCGATAGCCTTGTTGTAGTCCGCCAGCGCTTTGGGCTGCTCGCCCATAAAATCGTACACATTGGCTCGCCCTAGGTACAGCAGCGCGACCTGTCCTGGCTGATAGACCTTCGCGTCGATAGCGCTTGTGCAGGCGGCCTCGATCTTGCCCGGTGCTGCACCCGTGCGCGCACCCTCGGTACACAAAGTTGCGAGCGCGGCGACATCGCCGGGCTCTGGGTTCGCTGCGACCGCTTGCATCGTCATAAGCGGCAGGAAAGCCGTCAGCCATAGAGTGAGAGTATTCACCGCGGCCTCTAATCCAATCGTTCTATTACGAATTCACTTTACCATTGACCGCAGCGATTCTTGGAAACGTTCCAGCATCCGCGGTTTGACCTTGTGTATACGCTCAATTTACCGCGCGTCGTGAATAACAGCTAAATGGCGGCCATTTCGGAACCAACAGTGGCGGCTCCTAGCCCGCTTGCTGCCTGTCGTCCTTTTGATGACAGAGCCTCTAAAAAAGGCCGAGCGGGTAAATAGGCGGCGGGCGCCGTTGTGATCACGCCGCCCCCGGCTTTAGGGCGCCGCCAGCAATTTTCTTCGCCACGCGGTCCCGACCAGGATCACCAGCGCGACCGCGGCCAGGTGCAGCGCCAGATCGATCGCTGTGATGTCGAACGGATGGAAGAACTGCAGGATGAATGCCGAGGTCGCGGCCACGCCCAGTGTTCCCAGCACGGCCACCGGCAGCGGCGCGATCGGCCGCGCACGCCGCAGCATCCAGAACAGGGCGGCCGCCAGCGGCACGCTGGCACCGACGATGAAGGCGAAGCAGACGTAGCTCTCACCGGCGAAGCCGTTCGGACCGTGCAGGCTCAGGCCGTTCGCAAGGCAGCCCAGGCCACTGGATCCCAGCCATAACAAAAATGGCGGCAAGGGCAGGGCGCTCCACAACGGCGAGTGTCCGGGTACCGAGAGCTCAAAGGCAGCAATCACGGCGGTGATGGCGGTAAGTCCGGTAGCGATGCAATCCACCGCTACGCGCGGCGTCGCCATGCGCTGCATGAATATGCCAAGGTGGGCTTCACGCATGATCAGCAGCACGGTCGCGGCGCTAACCACCGCCAGCCACAGCAGCGCGCGCAGCAGCGGGGCATGCAATCGACGCACCGGCTGCAGCTGCGCCGCCAGTGATTCGATCAGCCTATCGGTCTGCACTGCCGCCAAATCGCATACTCCCGCAAATCATCCAGCCGCCGCTAACGCTCGCGCCCGGAAACCAGCGCCCGCAGCGCCTTGAGTGCACGATGCGTGTTGACCTTGAGTGCGGCCACCGACTGCCCGGAAGCCGCCGAAGCCTCGACCAGGGTCATTTCCTTCAGCTTCAGCGCCTGCAGTGCCTCGCGCTGGCGCGCCGGCAGCAGCTGCAATAAGTCAGCAAGCTCTTCGCTCGAACGTACGTCCTCCATATCGCTATTCGCTGCAGGCTCCGAAAAGGTTTCATAGACACCCTGCTCGGGCGTCTCATATCTGGCGACCCGCATGCGACGGCGCAGTGCGTCGATGCTACGGCGCCAGGCGATGGCCGCCAGCCACGGGCAGAACGGCCGGCTCGGATCGTAGGTATGACGTACCCGGTGTAGCGTCAGCAGCGTGTCCTGCACCATCTCCTCGATGTCGGCGCGGTTGCTGCAATGGCGGCGCACCAGCGCCCGTACCAGCGGTGAGATCTCGCGCAGCAGACGCTCATAGGCGATGCGATCGCCGGACTGCGCTGCGGCCATGAGCTGCGACCAGGCGTGGTCGCGTTCCTGCAGAGTCGGGTCGGTAGGCACGCGCGCGTAGTGTAACCTTTTGCTCCGGATACCGAACTTACCCACGTGGCCCCAATTCCGGGGCCGCAAGACACAAAGAGGGGATCACCATGAATCGATACCTATTGGCCGCTTCGACCCTGTCGGCCGCGGTTGGACTGGCGCTGGTGCTGCAGGCGCCGGTCAGCGCTGCCGATGCGCCGATGGCCGCCAAATCCGACGCCTCGGGGGCTAAGCTGGAGAAGTGTTACGGCGTGAATGCGGCCAGCAAGAACGACTGCGCTGCAGGGGCGCATTCCTGCGCCGGACAGGCGACCATGGCACGCGACACCAAGTCGTTTGTGCTGCTGCCGGCCGGCGACTGCGCCAAGATCGCCGGCGGTTCCACCAAGGCGATGTAACAGAAGCACGTGACGGGCAGCACCCACAGCGTGAACGAACACAGCCCGATTCCCGCTGCGGCGGGAATCGGGTTGCGCTTCCCGCACCACGAGCTGGTGGCCCAGGGACGGCCGCAGGTTGCCTGGTTCGAGGTGCACGCTGAGAATTATTTTGGCGGCGGCGCGGCGCGGCAGGTGCTGACCAGCGTGCGCCGCGACTATCCGTTATCGCTGCATGGAGTCGGGCTGTCGCTGGGCAGCGCCGAGGAGCTCGATGGCCGGCACCTGCGGCGCATCGCCGAGCTGGTGCGCAGCATCGAGCCTGGCCTGGTGTCGGAGCATCTGTCCTGGAGCGTGGTCGGCGGCCGGTACCTGGCCGATCTGCTGCCGCTGCCGCTGACCGAAGAGGCGCTCGCCGTCGTATGCCGTCACGTCGAGCAGACCCAGGCGGCGCTGCAACGTCGCATCCTGATTGAAAACCCTTCCACCTATCTGCAGTTCCGGCACTCGACCATTCCCGAGTGGGAATTCATGAGCGCGGTTGCGCAGCGTACCGGCTGCGGCATCCTGTGCGACGTCAATAACATCTTCGTCAGCGCCAGCAACCACGGCTGGGATGCGCAGCGCTATCTGAATGCGCTGCCGACGGCGGCGGTCGGGGAAATTCACCTGGCCGGCCACGCGCTGCTAACGCTGGATAACGGCCGCACGGTACGTATCGATGATCACGGCTCGAACGTCGCTGCAGAGGTCTGGGCGCTGTACGTCCAGGCGCTGCGCCGCTTCGGCGCCAAGCCGACGCTGATCGAATGGGACACCGATATTCCGGCGTTCGAGGTACTGCTCGATGAGGCGGCGCAGGCCGCGACGCTGATGCGCGCTGTGGCGGGGAATCATGCCTGCGCTGCTTGAGCTGCAGCGCTCGCTGCGCGAGCAGCTGTTCGGCGACGCTACCGGCGGCGAGGCGCTGCTGGCAGGCGACGACGGCGCGCTGCGCCTGGCGATCTATCGCAATACCGCCTTTGCCACATTGGTAAACGCGCTGCGTCTGTCGTTCCCGGCAGTGCAGCGGCTGGTGGGTGCGGATTTCTTTGCAGCCGCGGCGCACGAATTCATCCGCCGCAATCCGCCCGGTAGCGCCTACCTGAACGACTACGGTGCCGACTTTGCCGGGTTTCTGGCCGGTTATCCGCCGGCAGCCGCGCTGGCGTATCTGGGCGACGTGGCACAACTGGAGTGGGCGGTGAATCGCGCACTGCATGCGAGCGATGTACCACGGCTGGATCTTGCCCAGCTGGCGGCGTTGGACGAATCGGCCTTGTCGCACGTGAGCTTCTGCGCGCACCCGGCCCTGAGTCTGCTGCGCCTCGAATTCCCTGCCGACGCGATCTGGCGCGCGGTGCTGGAGCAGAGCGATGCCGCGATGGCGGCGATCGATCTGTCCAGCGGTCCGGTGCACCTGCTGATCGAGCGTAACGCCGCGGGCGTGCAGGTGCGGTGTCTGAGCGCGGCGGCGTGGGAATTCACTGCGCGCTTAAGCGCCGGCAGGCCTTTATCTGCAGTGCTCGCCGACGGCTCGGAGGGTGACGTCGACGCCTGGCTGGCTGAGCATCTGGCTTTGGGACGCTTCATCGATTTCAGGTGTAGCACCTCGGCTGGAACCACGGTGGCCATAGGAGAAACGCGCTCGTGAGCACCCCTGTCTCCGCGATCGCCGGCGGTAACGCCGGCAACACCGGCAACCCCGGCATCGTCGGTGCGCTGCAGCGTGTCATCGGCTGGCTCGAGGCAGTGCCCTACAGTCTGCTGGCGCTGCCGCTGCGCTTCGCGGTCGCGACCGTGTTCTGGAATTCCGGCACCACCAAGCTTGCGAATTGGGATGCAACGCTGCAGTTGTTTGAAGACGAGTACAAAGTGCCGCTGCTGCCGCCGGATATCGCCGCCCATCTAGGCGCGGCGATCGAGCTCAGTACACCGGTGCTGCTGGTGCTTGGTTTCCTGACGCGTCCGGCGGCGCTGGTGTTGCTCGGCATGACCACCATCATCGAGGTGTTCGTCTACCCGCAGGCATGGCCGACCCATATCCAGTGGGCGGCGATGCTGCTGGTATTGCTCTGCCGCGGCGCGGGCGCCTTTTCGATCGATCAACTGCTGCAGCGCTGGTTTCAAAGCCGTCTGAAAAGAAAATAGCTACAATGTACCGGCTATGCACATCGCTTGAACCAATAATGAAACAATAGATCAGGCGCTGACGGGTCCCAGAAAGTTGATGGATTAGGTCAAAGCGCGCGGTACCGTTGCGCTTTTCAGCCAGCCGAAGTGGCACGTAAGCTGGTGCTGCGCTATGCTTTGATGCGATTGCGAGTGATTCGTATTTGTCTTTAAGCAAGCCGCGAGGTGCGCTGACATGGATTCGTGTCGAGCCTGGCATGAAGAGGCCATCTGCTCGCTGGCGCGCCTGCATAAAGGCGCCCGCGGCGTGGTCAGCGGCATCACCGAAGGCAACGGCACCGGTGGCAACGGCACAGCAACCTCTATCGGCGACGTGGCCGGCTCGACCATCGTCCGGCGGCTGATGGAACTCGGCTTCGTCCCCGGCGAGCGCATCGAGGTGATCGAGGAACAGCGACCCGGCGGCGATCCGATCGCGGTGCGCATCGGCTGTTCCATCTTCGCGCTGCGCCGGCGCGAAGCCCAGGCGGTCATGGTCAGGGTGGATGGCGAGGCCCGGTGACACGCGATACTCCCGCTATCATCACCCGCCGGGTTGCCCTGGTGGGAGCCCCGAATTGCGGTAAGACCGCGCTGTTTAATCGCCTGACCGGCAGCCGCCAGAAAGTTGCGAACTATCCCGGCGTGACCGTCGAGCGCAAGGAAGGCGCGTTCGTCGGCGTGCGCCGCAATCTTCTTTACCGCGTGATCGATCTGCCGGGCGCCTACAGCCTGGTGCCCACCACGCTGGACGAGGCCATCACGCGCGATGTCGTCACCGGGCGCCTGCAGGGCGAGACTCCGCCGGAGATGATCGTGTGCGTGCTGGATGCGACCAATCTGCGGCTGTCGCTGCGGCTGGCGCTGGAACTCACGCGGCTGTCGATACCCATGATCGTCGCACTCAACATGAGCGACCTGGCGGAGCGCCGCGGCTTTAAGCTCGATTGCGAGGTACTGGCGCGCGAACTGGGTGTGCCGGTGGCGCGCACCGTCGCGGTACGCCCGGGCGGCGAGGCGGCGCTGATCGCCGCGCTCGACGAGCTCGAAGTGGCGCCGGCCCGCGAGCCGTTCACGCTGCCGCCCGACAGCCATGAGCAGCTCGCAGCGACCCAGCGGCACACGCGCCACATCCTGACGCTCGCCGGCTACGTCGAGCCGCTGCGCGACCGTGCGCTGGCACGGGTGGATGCGATCGTGATGCACCCGATCGCAGGCCCGGTGCTGCTGGCGCTACTGATGTTCCTGGTGTTCCAGGCGGTGTTCAGCTGGGCCCAGGCACCGGTAGCGTGGATCAATGCCGGCATGCAGGCCTTGGGTCGGACGGTGGAGCAGGTGATGGCCGACGGGCCGTTACGCAGCCTGATCGCCGGCGGCGTGATCGCCGGCGCCGGCAGCGTGCTGGTATTCCTGCCGCAGATCCTGATCCTGTTCTTCTTCATCCTGCTGCTGGAGGACAGCGGCTACCTGCCGCGCGCCGCATTCCTGCTCGATCGGCTGATGGGCGGCGTCGGACTGTCCGGCCGCTCCTTCATACCGCTGCTGTCGTCATTCTCCTGCGCCATTCCTGGGATCATGGCCGCGCGCACCATACCGAGTGTCAGGGACCGGCTGGCGACGATTTTATTAGCCCCAATCATGACCTGTTCGGCCCGCTTGCCGGTGTACGCGCTGATCATCGGCGCCTTCATCCCGGCACGCAGCGTCGGACCGTTCAATCTGCAGGGCCTGGTGCTGTTCTCGCTCTATGTGTTCGGTGTGGCCGGCGCGGTGCTGGTGGCGCTGGTGATGAAGCGCGCGACAATGCGCTCGAGCTACCACCCGCTGCTGATGGAACTGCCGGAATATCACTGGCCCACGGTGCGCAATCTGCTGACCGGGCTGTGGGAGCGGGCGCAGATATTCCTGTCGCGCGTCGGTACCATCATCCTGGCGCTGATGGTGCTGATGTGGTTCCTGGGCAGCTATCCGGCGCCGCCCGCGGGCGCCACGGGACCCGCGATCCGCTACAGCTTTGCCGGCATGCTGGGCGCAGGCCTGGATCACCTCTTTGCACCGCTGGGCTTCAACTGGCAGATCAGCGTGGCGCTGGTGCCGGGCCTGGCCGCGCGCGAAGTCGTGGTCGGCGCGCTCGGCACGGTCTACGCGCTGTCCAATGTGGGCGGCACCGATGTCGAGACGGCGCTGCGACCGATGATCGCGCACAGCTGGACGCTCGCCACCGCGCTGTCGCTCTTGGCGTGGTATGTGTTTGCCCCGCAGTGCCTGTCGACGCTGGTCACCGTGCGCCGCGAGACCAATTCCTGGCGCTACCCGCTGATCATGGCCGGCTACCTGTTCGTGCTGGCCTATGCAGCCGCATTCGCCACTTACCGCATCGCGCTGCTGTTCGGCGCCGGAGCCTAGAAAAGCCATGTGGCAACAGCTCATCATCGCGCTGCTGGTGGTATCGGCCGCCGGCTATGTGGTGTGGACGTTCCTGACGATGACGCGCCGCCAGCGGCTGCTCGACGCGCTCGCGGCGCGCGGCATACTGGCGCGCGCGGCGGCGCGCCACCGTGCGCGGCTGTCCACTCCGGGATGCAGCAACTGTGCGGCGGCCGGCGAGCACGGGCCGAAGATTGCCAACGGCAAGCAACGCTAAAGACGCGGCGCTACGAGGCCTTGGCCAGCTTCCACTCGGATGTTGCCGCCGCCACGCCCGTAGCGCGAGCGTCCACGAGCGTGGCCTCGTGCGTGGCGCGGGCATCGACGGACGCCGGATTGGTCGCCCGGGGAGGATCCGTGGCGTCGGCGAGCGTGAAGTGCCGTACCACTGCGTCCAGCCGTGACGCCTGATCCTTGAGCATATCGGCAGCCGCGGCCGATTGCTCGACCAACGCGGCATTCTCCTGAGTCATCTGTTCGAGCCCGCCGACGGCGCCATTGATCTGGCCGATGCCGCGGGTCTGCTCGGCCGCCGCCTCGCTGATCCGGGCAATGATGTCCGATACCCGCTGCACGCTGTCGACGATGTCGGTCATCGTGGTGCCCGCGGCGGCCACGAGCTTGGCACCCGACTCGACCCGATCGACGCTGGCTCCAATCATGGTCCGGATCTGTTTGGCTGCGTCGGCGCTGCGCTGCGCGAGACTGCGTACTTCGCTGGCGACCACCGCAAAACCGCGACCCTGCTCGCCGGCGCGGGCGGCCTCGACCGCGGCATTCAAGGCCAGCAGATTGGTCTGAAATGCGATGCTATCGATGGTGCCGACGATTTCGCCGATGGTGTGCGAAGTGGACCGGATCTCATCCATGGTCGACACCACCTGGGCGACGACGCTGCCGCCGCGGCGTGCGACGTCGGCCGACGAGCTGGCGTATCCGCGCGCCTGCTGCGCGGACTCGGCGGTATGCATGATCGAGTCGCCAAACTCCTTGATCGCCACCGCGGTCTGCTCCAGGGAACTGGCCGTCTCCTCGGTGCGCGAGGACAGGTCGTAGTTGCCGCGAGTGATCTCTACGCTGGCAGTATGGACCGACGCCGACGAGTCGCGCACGGTGCGCAGCGTAGCGTTCAATTCGACCGTCATGTTCGACAGCGCCCGCAGTACGTCACCGACCTCATCCTGCCGGCGGCTCGCCGGCACGGCCTCCAGTCGGCCCTGCGCCACGCAATTGGCTATCCGGGCCGCCTCGGCCAGGTCGACCACCAGTTGCCGCTGCTTCAGCCAGGACACGCTCACCGCCGCGGTCGCGATGATGAGTGCGATGGCGGCAAACAGCAGATTCTGGCGCGTCGTCCGGGTCGCTGAGGCCGCGGCCTGCGCGTCGCTCGCCTCGTCGATGTGAGTTACAACATCGCGCGCGTGCTGCGCAAGATCGGCGAAAGTCCCGTCGGCGCTTTGCATGGCGGCGATGCCTGTATTGGGATCCACCGACGCCAGGTCGATCGCAGCATCGGTCTGCTGGTGGTAGCTGTCGATGTCGCCGCCAATCTGGGTGATGCTCGACTGCAGCGCCGGATCCTGGGCGTAGCGGGCAGCTACCGCGGCGAATCTGCGTTTTATCTGTTCGAGCTGCCGCCCGAGGTCGGCACGGATGGCCTTGACCTTTTTATCGTCCAGTGACGCGATCAGGGTCAGCGTGCGATAGACGCTGGCGTGAGCCAGGCTCAGCTCATCCTGCAGGCCCGAAAGGATTTTCAGATCGTGCAGCCGGGTCTGGTCCGCGGCGCGCTCTGCCGTGGCATTGCGCGCGGACAGCACCGCGTCGATCTGACCGGCGGCAAGCATCACGCACGCCGTCAATAGCGGCGCGGCCAGCAACTTTAGTCCGAGTTTCATGGCGGGTCAGGGCGATCCTGCGAGTCTGGCGCGCGCTACTTGTAGATGCCGCCGCAGACCACCGATGCGTCGAGTCGCTCGCAATAGGTGGTCTTGGGTTCGATCTTCCTAGTCACCGGGTCGGTGAACTTGTAGTCCTGCCAGAAGGAGCTCTTGGTCTGCGCCATCTCGACCCGCTCCTTGACGAACGCCTTACCGTCAATGTCCTTCAGGTCGATCAGGTTCTTGCCGACCATCTTGTCATTGGCGCCATGGGCCAGGACGGTGCCGTCGAGCCCGTAGACCACCAGGTACAGGTCGCGGTCGATGAACTGACCCTGCTTGTTGCTGATCTCCGCGTAGCCCTTCTCGGTGCCTTGCGCCTTAATGAAAGCCACGCCCTTCTTTACCATCGCTGTGGCTTCGTCCGCCGTGGCATTACCAGCCTGGGCGCCGGCGGCGGCCAGGAACAGGCACAGCGCGAGACACCGCGTTACAAATGCTCTCGGGTTCATGGGTGCGATCCTCATCCATAAGTACCGGCAAAAAGTTTCCGCCCCCGCCCGCGGCTGCCGCGCACGGTAGGGATACTTCTGTTAACGGCGGTAGCGCGGCCGACTTTAGCGCCGCATCAAGACGCAGTACGCGGCGACATAATCCGGCAGCCGGATGTCTATTGAATACTCGGCACCAGCATGCGCACTGCGGGGCCCATCTGCATGCGGCCGGTAAGCATGAGGTCGTCCTCGGTCACCACCTGGAGCGCAGGGTTCGGCCCCGGTGAGGCAGTGAGCGAACCGGTGACATAGACGCGCGGCGCGGAGGTGGTCGCCATGCGCGGCGGCGTGGCGCTGCACGCCGTCAGCGTGCACAGGAGCAGCAGCGCAGGCGTCAAGATACGATGTGTAGACATTGCAATCTCCTGCGCAATCACCAGCTGGTGGGTGAAAGGCCCATGATCTGCACCAGCGGACGCGGCGCCGTGCGCGACAGCATGTCCACCTCCTTGCGCTGGTAGTCGATGTCGAGATCCGCCAGCGTACCGAGCGCGTCCATGCCGATCAGCAGCGCCGGTTCATGGTCCAGTCCCCAGGTCCTGAATATCTGAAAATCGCCGAATGTGACATCGAGATTCTGGATGTTCGTGTCCCCCAGCTGGATGGTCGGTACGCGAGCCATCAGCCCGGGCTGCAGAGACTGCGTGGCGTCGATCACGTTGGCTGGCGAGGTGGACGAAACGTCGCGCCGGCCGCCGGTGAGCGCCGCGAGCAACGGACCGTTGGCGAGGGTGCGCTGGCTACCGGTGTCGATGATCGCCTTGACGTGCTGGTGGCCGACACGAGCATCGATCATCAGCAGGCGGTCGGACAGGAACTGCACCGGCACGGCTGCATACCGCGCCGCTGCCGGTCGACCGCGCGACTTGGAAATCGAGACCAAATTGCCGACAAAGTCCGCCGATACCTTCAGGCCATCGAAGCCTTCCATGCCGAGAATGCCGTCCAGGCCGTACAGCACCGGTCCGGACAACACGGCCAGATCGACGTCGCGAAAATGCATGGCGCCTGCGTCCAGGTTGTCGATATGCACGCTGGCGGCGACCTGCGATCCGGTGACGCCGATCACGGATATCAAGGCGTCCGTATCGGCGCTCAGGCCCAGTTTGGTGAGCACGGACTGCGCCAGCACGGTGCGATTGCAGCCGGTATCGAGCATGAAGCGGAATGGCCCGCGCCCGTTGATCATCACCGCCGCGACGATGCGGCCGACCCGGTCGGGCAGCGTGGGTATCGCGTACAGAGGGCCGGTCTGCTCGGCATCGATCCCGGCGGTGAGCGACCCGGTCGTGGGCGCGGAAAGGGATATGACCGGCCAGCTGCCACCGATGAGTAGCAATGGCACCAGCTTGGCGAGCCAGGTTCGAACCGCCCCGGACATGGCATGCCCTCACGCAGCCCAGAAGTGGCTCGGCTATCGTGCGCGCTTTGCCGTGCCGAGACAACTTGCCAGTCGGGTTATGATCCACGCCGGCGCCCGCGGCGCGGGCTTATGTCATTAGTTACCAATGCACCGTGCACTTTGTGTCGCGTTCGCGCTCGCCATTGGACCGCCCGTCTGGTCGGCAAACATGACTCCAGAACCCTCGATTGCGGAATTGCAGGCCAAGATGGCGTCGGGCCAGATCACGGCCGAAACCCTGGTGCAGCACTATCTGCAGCGCATCAATGCGCTGAACAGCCAAGGCCCGGCGCTGCACGCGGTCATTTCGGTCAATCCGGATGCGCTGGCGCAAGCGCACGCCCTGGACCAGGAGCGGCGCGAGCATGGGGCGCGGGGCCCGCTGCATGGCATTCCCGTGCTGCTGAAGGACAACATCGAGTCGGCGGACCGGATGCCAACCACCGCGGGCTCGCTGGCGCTGGTCGATAATTTCGCGATTGCCGATGCGCCCGTGGCGGCGGCGCTGCGCGCGGCCGGAGCGATCATCCTCGGCAAGACCAACTTGAGCGAGTGGGCGAATTTTCGCTCCACGCACGCAACCAGCGGCTGGAGCGCCGTCGGCGGGCTGACCCGAAACCCGT
This sequence comes from Gammaproteobacteria bacterium, assembly GCA_003132025.1. Taxonomy (GTDB): domain Bacteria; phylum Pseudomonadota; class Gammaproteobacteria; order Steroidobacterales; family Steroidobacteraceae; genus FEN-1191. Next base: position 126,862 of record PKWJ01000045.1, on the reverse strand, counting down.
ATGTGCTCGACCGCACGGCCTGCGGATCGAGTTCCGGCAGCGCGGTCGCGGCGGCTGTCGGCATGGCCGCGGCGAGCATCGGTTCGGAGACCGACGGTTCGATCACCTGCCCGGCGTCGATGACCGGCATCGTCGGGCTGAAGCCGACGCTGGGGCTGCTGTCGCAGCGCGGCATTGTGCCGATCGCGCACAGCCAGGACACCGCCGGCCCGATGGGGCGCACAGTGGCCGACGTCGCGATCCTGCTGAGCGCGCTGGTCAGTCACGGGGCCCGCGAGTGCCAGCCGGCGAGCGGCCCGTGTCATGCGACCGACTATGCCGCCGGCCTGGATCCGGAAAGCCTGCGCCACAAGCGCATCGGCGTGCTGCGCTTCAAGCCCGGTAGCCACCCCGAAATGGACGACGTCTATGAACGCGCGCTGCGGCGGCTGCGCGCGGCCGGTGCCACGCTGGTCGAGGTGTCCGCGCCCGACAGCACGCCGCTCGAGGCGGCCGAACTCACGGTGCTTATGAGCGAATTCAAGGCCGGTATCAACGGCTACCTGGCGGGCGTGCCCGCGGCGGTCAAAACGCGCGACCTGGCGCAGCTGATCGACTACAACCGCGACTCGCCCTACGAACTGCAGTACTTCGGCCAGGATATTTTCCTCAGCGCCCAGAAGACCGCCGGGCTGGAGGATGCCGGGTATCGGGACGCCCTTGCGACCTCAAAGCGGCTCGCGGGTGCGCAGGGCCTGGACCAGATGCTGCAACAGGATCGGCTCGATCTGCTGGTGGCACCCACCACCAGCGCGGCGTGGCGCGTCGATCAGGTGCTCGGCGATCGCGGCGGCGATGCATTCACCACCCTGGCTGCGGTCGCCGGCTATCCGCATCTGTCGGTGCCGATGGGGCAGGTAGCGGAGCTGCCGGTCGGGCTGTCGTTCATCGGTCCGGCGTGGTCCGAGCAGCTGCTGCTCGCCTGCGGCTACGCCTTCAGCCTGCACGCAGATCCGCTGTCCTCTCCGCGGTATCTGCCGACGCTCGAGACGCCGGCATTCGCAGCTGCAAGTCCCGGCGGTCCCCGGCTGCCGTAAAAGCATGTGCTCACCGGCTTGTTCGCTGCGACTCGGTCTATGTCGGGATTGAGCGAAGGAAGGCATGCTTCCGCTTGCTGACCTGCTAAAAAAAATCGGCCCCCGAAGGGGCCGATCTGAAACGCTCAATAAGCCGCTTTGTGATCCGGAGAATCAGAATACGAATTTCAGCCTCAGGTAAAAGGCCCGACCGGTCGGATCCGAAAACAGCGGGTTGTACCCGGCCTGCCAGTTCGTGAGTAGGCCGGCGCCCTGATTCGAGAACGGCGGATTGGTATCGAAAAGATTCGAGACCCCGACCAGCGTTGTAAAAGCAGCAGTCGGCTGCCAGGACAGGTAGAGACCCCAAATGTCATAGTCGCCGACGGTATGCACTTGACCATTCGCTAGCAGCGCATAGTCCCCATACGAAGATAGGAAGTGGTTGTTGATACCGGCACCAAACGGCCCGTTGGTCCAATCGATGTTCAGCTGATGCGACCAGCGAATGATCGGTTGCTCGCCCTGATTGAATTGTCCGTCCAGATTGAGCTGGGGACCATCCAGATACTGCTGCAACAGGAATTTTGTAACCAATGTGCCTTCCAAAGAGGCTCTGAATTTGCCGATGGCCGTCCGCAGGAGATATTGGGCACTCAAATCAAAGCCGCTGGTCTGCTCCCCACCCGTATTCTGATTGGTCTGCAGAATGTATCCACAGGTGGGTGCTGTGTAAGGGACACAGTCGAGGGCCAGCGACGGCGCATTGGTCAGCGACCCGGCATTGTTCAGCACGTAGTAGTTAGAAAATACCGTGGGATTGCCATAGATCGCGGTATTCGGAATCGCTTGAATCTCGTTCTTGATCGTGATTCGGTACCAGTCAACCGTAATGCCGAGGTTCTGGATCGGTTCGATGATAAAACCGACATCAAAATTGTCCGATTGCTCGGGCTTCAGATTGGGGTTTCCGCCATCCAACGCCAGGCCCTGTGCGGTACAGTTCGATTGGGTGAATATCGCCGTGTAATTCCCGGTTGCGCAGCCCGGATAGGCGCTCATTTCGCCAGTCGCGCCGAAGAGATTGGGTCGATACAACTCAAACAGCGTCGGTGCCCTGAAGCCGGTGGACGCAGCTGCCCGGAAGGTCAGTATCTCGAATGGTTGCCAGCGGAAAGAGATCTTTCCATTGTTCGTGTTACCGAAATCGCTATACCTGTCCTGGCGGTCCGATATCGTAAAGTCGAAATCCTTGGTCACCGGAACGTTCAATTCGGCATAGGCCGCCTGCTCAGTTCGAGCTCCGAAGGTGTGGGTGGGCGTAAAGTAAGTCGACGTGGCCAGCGGCACCGCCAGCGGCGTTGTGACGTAGCCAATATGCTCGCCCCGGACATCGAAGCCGACGGCAAACGCTGCCGCTCGACCGGCGCCAAAGGCGTCACCCAGTTCGTGACCAGCGTGACCGTTGAAGGTCCACTGTCTGTAGCTCCCGACTGCGAGTTCGCCGTTCGTATAAGCGCTTTGGACCAAGGCTTCTCCGGCCGCCGACTGCGAACCAAACGGGTTGTACAGAGGGTTGACCACACCACCAGGCTCAAGGATCCCAAGTTGGGGGAACCCACTATCCGCGTCAGTCCGATTGTGGTTCTGGCTGAAATTGAAGGCTGTCGAGTAGTCCCAACCCGCGTTCTTACCCTCAAACGTGAGCAGCATCCTTGTTTCCACGTTCGTGTACTGCAACTCGCGACTGTTGTACGGGTCGGTCCAGATAGCCGTGATCGGGGCGGTGAGATCGGGTGGGCCGCTGCAGGTCCCTACACAGGTTGAGTTGGCCGCCGTCGGGTAATAGGGATTTCCGGGATTCACATTGCCTGCATACTCCTCAGGACCATCCCAAAGGGTTACCTGGGAGCGGGCATAGAAATATTGGAGTTGCACGGTGTTGTTTGCCGGCAATGCTTTCGTAAACTCGACCAGTCCCGACTCTTTGGTTGTCTTCGGAATCAAGTCCACCGCGGCGGAGTACTCGTAAGCGCAATCGCCGTAATAGCGGGTCAGATACGGATTGCCTTTGCAGGCCGGGTAGCCGACCTGAAACTCGTTGCCATTGGCGTCGAAATAGCTGCCCGGCGTTGTTCCGGGGTTATTGGTGTTTGCCAGCCCTAGGGCCGGATTAAATCCGGTGCTGGAGAACGGCCTTTGAGTTGCCCTCAGTTCCGCGCCATAGTTGTAATTTGCCGTGACCAGCAGGTTATAGCCGTCGCTCTGAATGTTTCCATGCCCAAAGGTGAGGTCCGCATCGGTCCCGCCGCCGCCGCCGTCCTGCGGTTTCGTTCCCGTGATATCGACTTCGCCCTTGTCGTAGTTCTTCTTGGTGATGAAGTTGATGACACCGGCAATGGCGTCGGTGCCGTACAGTGACGAGGCGCCTTCGCGCAGCACCTCAATGTGATCGATGGCCGCGAACGGGATGGTATCCAGATCGATGCCGGTGCCGGTGACCACGTTGGCTGCAAGGCGCTGGCCATCAAGCAGCACCAGGGTCTTGTTGGCACCCAGGCCACGCAGGCTCGCATACGAGCCGCCGCCCTCGAAGGTCGTCACGGCGGAGGCAGTCTGATATGCGCTGGTTTGATTTGCGCTGATCAGCTGCAACGCCTGCTCTACGGTCGTGACGCCCTCGTTTTTGAGGTCGTCGGTCGAGACAATCGAAATGGCTTCCGCCGTTTCGGCGTTGGGCCTCGCGATGAGGGAGCCCGTGACGACGACTTCCTGCAATTCAGGAGTGTTGTCCGATGCGCTGGCCGTTGCGGCCGCCGTCTGCTGTGCGAGCGCGACCTGCCAACCTGCGGTTAGCACCGCCGCGGCAATCAACGCGAAAGGAATTCGCCTCATGGGTCGAAACATTGAATTGCTCCCTAAATTACGTCTTCGGTATGTCCTCTTGGACTCACCGCGCCGCCGCGGAGAGCTGAAGCAGGCAAACTACCGATCACAATTGTGTAACAGCGCAGCTGACGAACCCGTTATGTGCAAGCGAAAGACGAGACCCAAAAACAACGGGATCGAAGCTGTCCCCTTAGTAGTGGTGGGAGAATAATCTGAATAAACCACACGATGCAATCATGTGTCGTATTGGGGCAACAGATATGCGTGCTGAACAAATCCGGTGCATAGGCCCCTGCGGCCCCCGGAGCGGACTCGGTCCGCGGGCACCGCCCGGTGTTCGCCGCGAGCGGATTCTCAGCCAGTACCCCCAGACATGACAACAAGTAACATGTCCGCGGCGCTTGCGGTGCCCGGATCGCACTTGGCCGCCGGTGCCAGATGCGCGCAAGGCGATTCGCGCTCTGAAACGGTGCAATCGGACAAATAACCATTGTCGACCCCCATCGTTTGTTATTCACCACATTGAATTTAATGTTTTTTTGATGCCCAGCCTCCCCGCCTGCCGTGAAAAAATCGGCCCCCGAAGGGGCCGATCTTAAGAGGTTGATCAGCTAACAGAGAATCAGAATATGTACTTCAACCTGACATAAAAGGCCCGACCGGTCGGATCCGAAAACAGCGGGTTGAAGCCGGCCTGCCAGTTCGTGAGGCTGCCGCCGCCCTGGTTAGAGAACGGAGGATCGGTATTGAAAAGATTCGACACTCCGACCAGCGTTGTCAGAGCCTCAAACGGCTTCCAGGACATGTAGATACCCCAAATGTCATAGTCGCCGACGGTATGAACCTGACCATTCGCTTCCAGCGCATAGTCGCCATACGACGATAGGAAGTGGTTGTTGATACCGGCGCCAAACGGCCCGTTCATCCAGTCGATGTTCAGGTTATGCGACCAGCGAATGATCGGTTGATTCCCCTGATTGAATTGTCCAACCAGATTGAGCTCGGGGCCATCCAGATACTGCTGCAAAAGGAATCTTGTGACCAATGTGCCGTCCAAAGAGGCTCTGAATTTGCCGATGGGCGTCCGAAGGAGATATTGCGCACTCAGATCAAACCCGCTGGTTTGGATGCCACCCGTGTTCTGACTGTTCTGCAGAATGTATCCGCAGGTAGCCGAGGTGTAAGGGTTGCAATCGATGCCGAGTGCCGGCGACTGGGTCAGCGATCCGGCATTGTTCAACACGTAGTAGTTTGCGAACGTAGTGGGATTTCCATAGATCGCAGTACCCGGAATCGTTTGAATCTCGTTCTTGAGAGTGATTCGGTACCAATCAACCGTAATGCCGAGGTTTTGGATCGGTTCGACGATAAAACCGACATCGAAATTGTCCGATAGCTCCGGCTTCAGATTGGGGTTGCCGCCAAACAACGCCAAGCCCTGCGCGGTACAGTTCGATTGGGTAAATATCGCCGTGTAATTCCCCGTTGCGCACCCCGGGTAGGAGTTCATTTCGCCGGTCGCGCCGAAGGTTGGGGGCCGGTACAACTCGAACAGTGTTGGTGCCCTGAAGCCGGTGGACGCTGCCGCTCGGAAGGTCAGTATCTCGAATGGCTGCCAGCGGAAGGAGATCTTTCCGTTGTTCGTGTTACCGAAATCGCTATACCTGTCCTGACGATCCGATATCGTGAAGTCGAAATCCTTGGTCACGGGAACATTCAATTCGGCATAGGCCGCCTGCTCCGTGCGAGCTCCCAGGGTGTACGTGGGCAAGAAACCAGTGGTGTTGGCCAGCGGCACCGCCAGCGGCGTTGTCGTGTAGCCAATATGCTCGCCTCGAATATCGAAGCCGACGGCAAACGCTGCCGCTCGACCAGCGCCAAAGGCGTCACCCAGTTCGTGACTGGCGTGACCGTTGAAGCTCCACTGTCGGTACGTCCCGACCGCAACCTCGCCGCTCAGATAGGAGCTTTCGATCACGGCTTGGCCGGCCGCCGACTGCGGACCAAACGGGTTGATCAGGGGATTGATTACGCCATTGGGGAGGCTGACCGCAAGATCGGGCCAACCGGTTTCCGCATCGGAGCGATTATGGTTGCGGCTGAAGTTGAAGGATGTCGAGTAGTCCCAGCCGTTGTTCTTGCCCTCAAACGTGAGCAGAAACCTGTCTTCCGCATTGGTGTACTGAAAGTCGCGACTGTTGTACGCGTCGGTCCAGACAGCCAGGATCGGGTCGGTAAGATCGGGCGGGCCGCTGCAGGTTCCGACGCAGGTTGAGTTGGCTGCCGTGGGGAAATAGGGACTTGCGGGGTTCACACCGGCTTCATACGTATAAGGACCGCCCCAGGTGGTGACCTGGGAGCGGGCATAGAAATACTGGAACTGCAGGGTGTTATTTGCCGGCAGTGCCTTAGTGAACTCGACCAGTCCCGACGCTTGGGTTGTCTTCGGAATCAAGTCCACGGCGGCGGAGTACTCGTAAGCGCAATCGCCGTAATAGCGCGTCAGAAATGGATTGCCTTTGCAGGCCGGGTAGCCGACCTGCCACTCGTTGCCATTGTTGTCGAAATAACTGCCTGGGGTTGTTCCAGGGTTATTGGTGTTTGCCAGTCCTAGCGCCGGATTGAATCCCGTGCTGGAAAACGGCCTTTGAGTTGCCCTCAATTCCGCGCCATAGCTGTAATTTGCCGCGACCAGCAAGTTATAGCCGTCAGTCTGAACATTGCCGTGTCCAAAGGTGAGGTTCGCACCGGTTCCACCGCCGCCGCCATCCTGCGCTTTCGTTCCAGTGATATCGAGTTCACCCTTGTCGTAGTTCTTCTTGGTGATGAAGTTGATGACGCCGGCAATGGCGTCGGTCCCGTACAGTGACGAGGCGCCTTCGCGCAGTACCTCGATGTGGTCGATGGCCGCGAATGGGACGGTATCCATATCGATGCCGGCGCCGGTGACCACGTTGGCCGCAAGGCGCTGGCCATCCAGCAGCACCAGGGTCTTGTTGGCACCCAGGCCACGCAGACTCGCGAATGAGCCGCCGCCCTCGAAGGTCGTGACGGCGGAGAGAGTCTGATATGCGCTGGTTTGATTTGCGCTGACCAACGCCAGCGCCTGCTCCACCGTTGTGACACCCTGGTTTCTGAGGTCGTCGGCCGAGACAATTGAAATGGCTTCCGCCGTTTCGGCGTTGGGCCTCGCGATGAGGGAGCCGGTGACGACGACTTCCTGCAATTCGGGAGTGCTGTCGGCTGTGCTGGCCGTTGCGGCCGCCGTCTGCTGCGCGAGCGCGACCTGCCAACCTGCGGTTAGCGCCGCCGCGACAATCAACGCGAAGGGAATTCGCCTCATGGGTCCATACATAAAATCGCTCCCTAATTAATTTGGCTTATTGACATTAATGTCAGCGCAATACGTCTTCGGCATGTCCCCTAAAACTCACCGGCCCGCAGCCGAGAGCTGAGGGGAGTCAAAGTACCGATCGCAACTTGTATAACAGTTCAGCCGACCAACCCGTTCTGTGCGAGCCAAACACGAGAGCCAAAAAGAACGAGACGGGGCTGCCCCTTGACAGTGGTGCGAGAATAATCCGAATAAACCACGCGATGCAATCACGTGTCGTATTGGGGCAACAGCTATGCGCACAGAACAAATCCTGTGCATAAGCTTCGGTGGCCATGCGTCAGGTCCGACCCATGCGCCGCGCCGGGCGTTCGCCCTGGCCGGATGGTCGGCAATTTTTACTAATTATTACAATGGCTCATTCGCGTACCAGGCTTGCGTTGCCTGGGCCGCACCCGGGTGCCGCGGATGTGGGCGCGATAGGCGATTCGCATTCCAGCATTCGGACGCCAAAGGCGTGCAACCGGGCATATATTCATCGTCGACTGCCGCCGTTTGTTATTCCCCACACCAAATTTGACGCTCTTTTGACGCCCGGCCGCCGCCGCCTCTTCACCTGGTATCCCTGCCGAACAGAAAGTGAATCACCCAGTCGCCCTGCTGGATGTGGCGTCGATCGCATTCGCCGCCGGCGAGTTCCAGCACCGCCTTCACCGGCGTCACCACCATGGCCGGCGTGGTGATGATCGTCTCGGATTTGGGCGTCGCATTGTGTTGGATATAGATGATTTCGCCGTGTGCGTCGATGAACAGCATATCCAGCGGGATCAGAGTGTTCTTCATCCACATGCGCATCACGCCGGGCCGCTCGAGCGGGAACAGCATGCCGCTGGCGGCTGGCAGCGAGCGCACGAACATCAGCCCCTGCTCCGAGCGCTGCGGTGTATCGGCGACCCAGATGTCGAAGTGCTGCGTGCCGGCCTGGGTCTGGATCGAAAGTTGCGAGTGCGGGAAGGAACTCAGGCTTTCGAGCGCGAGCGCGGCTGGAGCGCACGCGGCTCTGAGCACCAAGACCAGGACGAACAAACCTCGCACCCGCCACCGGGGCGGCGCGTATTGCTCAGTGTCTGGCAGCGGAAGGCTCATCGCTGAAGTCGCCGCGGCGCGGGTTTTTCTCTCCGCGCTGCGGCCTGAGGTCCCCTCAGAGCTTATAGGTCGCGCCGATGGTGAAGAAGCGGCCCACCGCGCCGATCTGCGCAAACGCCGGATCGTAGGCCAACTCGCCGCCGCCGCCATAGGTCGCCAGATCGATTGGCGGCTGGCGATTGAACAGATTCAGGATCGAGGCATGCACCGCAAAATGCTGCGTCAGCGCATAGCGGCCATAGAGGTCGACGTCGGTAAAGCTGTGAACGGAACAGAAACTCTGATTCGGTACCGAGGCCAGCGAGAAGCGCGAGCCGTACGCCGTCGTGCCGTTGAGATTCAACGCGTCGAGACAGGTGGGCTGGCCGGCGGACGGATCGGTAATGCTGAAGCTGCCGGTGAAATTGACAGTCGCTGTGATGTCGATCGGTCCACGATCCCAGCCGAGCGTGAACACCGCGCGATCCTTGGGATTGCCGGTATCGCCCGAGATACCACTTGGACCATGGGTGCCGGCCAGCTCGTAGGTCACGCCCCCGAAGGTCTCGGCGTAGGTGATTTCGTGCGTGTAGCTGAGGGTGCCGGTGAACCGCCCGACTGCGGCGAAGTCCACAAAGCTACGCAGGTCGACGTCGATACCGCTGGTCTGCGTCGAGCCGGCGTTCTCGTACGGATAACTCGCCAGCAGGATTTCGCCCACCGGCGTCAACTGATTGACGGTCACTCCGGCCGGAGTGACGTAGGGCAGCGTGAGCGGCGAGCCGCGAAACAGGGCGGTGTAGTTGCCCAAACCGCCGGCCTCAAACGCGGAAATGATGTCGTTGGTCAGTTTGATGTTGTAGTAGTCCACCGACATGTTGAACGATTTGATCGGCTCCACGATGGCGCCGAAGGTGTACTCGGTGGAGGTGACCGCCTTCAAATGGGGATTAGAGACCTGATAGCCGGTAACGAATTGCGCGCATTGGCTGGGATAGTTGCCGGGCGACTGCGCACCATTGGGACCGTTCGGATTCGGGCACAGTATCGGATCGGCATAGCCGCCGGCGCCAAAAGTCTCTCCGGACTGCTGGCCTTCGGCCGGGGAGGGTGCGCGAAAGCCCTTGCCCCACGTGCCGCGCAACGCCAGCTGGTCGATCGGCTGGAATTTGACACCAAATTTTGGCGTCGTTGATGAACCGTAGGTGTCGTAATGGTCGTAGCGCACCGCGGCGTTGAGTTCGAGCTGTTTGAGCACGGCGGCATCGACTTCCGCGAACGCCGCGGCGTCCTCCTGCGACCCGACCACGAAGATCGGGCCACCGGCCTCGGCCTGAACGCCGGAGATCGCATCCGGAGGTGCCGTTTCATTCTGCACCTTGTGGAAGTACTGCGCGCCGACAGCCAGCGACAACGGGCCGCCCGGCAGCTGGAACAGCGGACGCGAGCCGTGAAGTTCGAGGTAGCTCAGCGAACTGGTGGGCTCGGTTTCCTGCGGGGGCGCGAATAACGAGGCGGCGCCGCCGCTGGGGTTCTCGCCGACGAGGTAGCCGTTGTTCAGGGCGTCCTGCAGCTGGGCGTATTCGAGGTTGCCGTAGAGCTTGTAGATCATTCGCGAGTACATCAGGCCGCCCGATGCGGCGAGATCCCAACCGGCCGCCTTACCGGACACATCGACGACCAGCCGGTACGTGGTGGTCTCGGTATCGACCTGGGGCTGCCCCAGTTCGTGGAACTGATAGACCAGCGGTGCAGCGACACCGAAGGGGTTGCCCGGATAGTTGGCCGGTACCGTGATGACCGCCGGCGGGAACGGCACCAGCACCGGCGCCGGCTGCGAAGGCGAGAAGGTCGGGTTATAGAGGCCGGTGGGGTAGGTGTTGCCGCCGTTGAAGGTGTTGGGCGAATAGTTCGAGTTGATCTGCTCTGAGTCGCTGGTGAAGACTGAGCCCTGGACGACGGCTTTCCAATCGTTGGGCAGCGCTTTGGTGAATTTGCCGAGTATGTTGACCTGCTCCGTCGGTGGCTGCAGCTGCATCTGGGGTAGCGTATAGGTGCAGTGGTTGGCCGCGGCGAGCGCGGCGCTACAGCCCGGCAGGTAGGCGTATGGGGTGCCCGTGGTCGTATTCGGATTGATCAGGTAGCCGGTGATGCTGGACGGGTAGGCTACATTCGGATCATTCGAGGCGCCCAGCGTGGTATTGACGCCACCGTAGGGAGTCCAGTCGAGCGTAGTGAATTGTCCGTGCCGATTGGAAGCCAGAATCTCATCGGTATGGTGAAAGTCGACGGCGAGGTAGGCGTTGTAGCCATCCGACGCGAGATCGCCGAAGCCGCCGATTCCGGCCAGGTGCACCACGGTGCCGTCATTTTTTTCCGAGGTGCCCGCTTCGGCGGTGAACTCGGCCCCGGTGTAGGTCTTCCTCAAGATGACGTTGACGACACCGCCGATGGCGTCCGCACCGTACACGGCCGATGCGCCGTCCTTGAGCACTTCGATGCGCTCAATGGCGTTGAATGGAATCGCGCTGATGTCGACGAAACTGCGCTGGTTGTCATCGGCCAGCGGATAGTCCACGGTTCGATGCCCGTCGATCAGTACCAGCGTGTCACCGACCGTCAAGCCCCGCAGCGACACGCCGGAAGCGCCGGCGGCAAACGCCTGTCCGAAGGATTGGCTCAACGTATTGGCGCCATTAGCCGAAATGTTGCGCAGAACCTCGGAGATATTCGTATAACCCGATTGCTGGATCTGCTGCGCGCTCATCACCTGTACCGCGCTGGGCGTTTCCGAGTCGGTGCGCGGAATATAGGAACCCGTGACGATGACTTCCTGCAAGGTGGGTTCGGTGTCGGTGGACTCCTGGGCCTGTACCGTTGCAGTGGTCAGCGCCAGCGTGACGCCGGCGCTGATCAGCAATGCGCGGCGAAGCGCGCGGACGATGCAGATGCGGTCGTGTGAGGCACGAATCATGATTTTGTTCTCCCTAAAAGCGGATTCAATTGTTCGGCCGGCCGCTCACTGCTCGAGCGCGGGCCCGTACGTGGGCCCCTAACAGCGAACGTACGAGCGTTGTACGTAGGATAATGTAGATCTCGAGCCGCTAAAATAGGCGTTGCCCTATAGCAACAACAGGATTCGAGGCTTCCAGGCGCCTGGTCCGCTCAAGGCTTGACGTCCAAGGGCGCGTCAGCGGCATCCTCCCCCACGGCGCGGCCGACGAAATCAAACCGGGTCACCAGCAACCCGGACTTGCCCGCGATGGCCGTTGCGGGTCCAGTGCAGAACCCGCGTGCACTGATGCGCTGCAAGGGTGTACTGCCATGCGTGGCCACCGGCTGCGCGCTCAACTCATCGATGGTGCACTTGCCGTCACCCGCCGTGGAATACAGTTTCTTCTCGCCTTCGAAGATCACGGTGACATTGGTCGGCACGTTATGCGCGGCGCGCACCCCAGGCGCGGCGGCGATGCCGAACACGATGCGCAGGCTATGCTCGCCGTGCCGCCCAGGTCCGGCGAAGGTCAACCGGATGCCCTGCTGACTGGGTCGCGGGCCGCCATCGCACAGCATGTCCGCGTCGTGCCAATCAATGTCCATATTGCGATCGCCGCGCATCCGCAGGCGCAGAAAGCCATCATGCGCGGGCAAACAGTTGGGCGCCGCAGCGGCGCTCGCGCTGCCGCTCGTCGGCGCGGCGTCCGCGGTCGGTGCGACGACGCTTGCCATCGGTGCGACGGTCGTGGTTGTCGCCACACTTGGCGGTGCTGCAGGGTCGACGCCAGTCGCGCTCGCACTGAGCGGCGCGCTCTGCCGGCTGCACGCGCCGCTGCAGATAGCCGCGACGTACAACAGGCAGCGCACGACCCCGGCAGCGCCAGAAAGCCGCATCCCGATCACCTTAGCGCGAATATTTCAGGCCCAATTCGAAGTAGCGGCCGATCGCGCCCTGCTGTGCAAACGCATTGTTGTAATTCGACTGGTTGTACGCAGCCTGCGGATCGAACGGTGCCGCCATGTTGAACAGGTTCAGCACATGCAGACTGAGCAGCAACTGCTTGCTGATCTGGTAGTGCCCGAACAGGTCGAATTCCGTGAACGAGGCGGTATGGCAGGCGAGGAACCAGGGGTCAAGACAGGTAGGGCCCAGCGTCGGATCGACATCGACCATGCCGCTGACGTAGTTCATGGTCACTCCGAGCTCCGCCGGACCGAGGGTATCGCTCAGCGTCGCCTGGATGCGATTCCTCGGCGTACCGGTATCGCCGCTGATGCCGGTCGGCCCGTGCGAGCCGGCCAACTCTACGCAGGTGGAGGGACCGAACTGACAGAACTCCTGGCTGATCAGATGCGAGTAATCGGCATCCAGTTCCAGCGAGCCGGCTTTGCCCAGATCGAACTGGCTGCGTAGCTCGTAATCCAGCCCTTTGGGCTCATCAAGTCCAACGTTCTCATAGGGCGCGGTAATGGCAATGATCGGTCCCGGCAGGGTGGGATAGGCGGCCTGCACCGGGCCGCGGATGTTGATCCCGTCGGCGAAGTCCGATTCGATCTCACCGCTGCGGCGTATTTCCCACCAGTCCACCGAGAGCTGCACCTGTCGCAGCGGCTGCAGGACCACGCCGAAGGTGTAATTCTTCGATTTCTCGGGCTTGAGGTCCGGGTTGGCGAGCGTCAGCGAGGACGCCGAGCCGCTGCCGCAGTCGTCGGGCAGGTTGGTGTACGGGCAGCGCAGTGGATCGGTTGGCGCGGTGGAAAAGAAGGTCACGCCGGAGTTGCCGCGCTCGCCGGGACCGGGGGCACGAAAGCCCTGCGAATAGGTACCGCGGAACATGACCTGCTCGATCGGTCGCCACTTCAGGCCCAGCTTGGGCGTGGTATCGCTACCGACTCCGGCATAGTTATCGATGCGTCCGGCGAGGTCCAGTTCCAGCGACTTGAGTAACGGCGCATTCAATTCCAGATAGAAATTCTCGTTGTTGTCGCTTCCGTGGATGAAGGTGGTGCCGGTATCGAGCACGTTGCCCTCGATCGATCCCGGCTGGCCGGGGACATCCTGGCCATCGTGGCGTGCGCCGGCGCCGATCGCGAAACCGAGCGGTCCGCCCGGCAGGCTCATCAGCGTTCGTGTGGCCGTGAACTCGAGGTACTGCAGGTCCGAACCGGCCACCTGGAAGGTCGTCGGTGCCAGAGTCGAATACACCGAGGGCGAGTTCAGATAAGCGCTTGCTCCCAGATGGTAGCTGTTGTTGGCCAGCACCGCGTTCAGGCCGCTGAGTGTGACCCAGTTGTCGTAGGTATACCGAGTCAACCCACGCATCACGCCAATGCTGGAATCCAGCTCCCAGCCTGCCACCGAGCCGGTCAGGTCAGCGACCAGGCGGTACATCCGGGTGTTGGCGAAGGTCAGGGTCGGGCCGACGTCGCCGAAGCTGTAGGCGAGCCAGGCCGGATTGGCCGGATAGGGATTGTTGATGTTGCCGACTGGAATCAGGATCGGCTGTGCCGTGGGGTCCTCGGTATTGGTGCCGCCGGTGAGCGCGGGCCAGAAGTTGTAGGTAGTGGAAGGTGCCTCGAGCTGTTCAGCCTTGGACTGGAATATCGATGCGGTCACGACGCCGCGCCAGCCCGCACCAAAGTCCATCGAATGGCGCAGCAACAGGTTGATGTTGGTGGTCTGCGGTTGTACCTGGTCGTACGCCGCCTGGTTGTACTCGCAGCCCCCGAGGACATTGGCGCTGCCCGCAGCAGGATTGGAACACGCCGAGAGCAGCTGATAGCTGATCGGCACTCCCGGGTTGGTCGGATCGTATTGGCCGACCATGCCTTGCTGGGTATTGTTGATCGGAAAGGCCGCTCCGGGTTGCACCACACCGAACGCCGTTGGCGCGGACGGGCCGTATTTATCGTAGTAATCGAAGCTGGAGTACTGCGGTCGGGAATCCAGGCCGATCGCCTGCTGATGGCGGAACTCGACATTGACGTAGGTGTTTTGCCCATCTGCGGCTAGATCCCCGAAGCCATAGGTCGCGGAAAAATGCTCGGTCGTGCCGTCGCCCTTGTAGCTGGTGCCCGCATCGGCGGTGACGTCGGTGCCGACGAAGGTTTTCTTCAGGATGATATTGACCACACCGGCGATGGCATCGGATCCATAGACAGCCGAGGCGCCGTCCTTGAGTACTTCGATCCGATCGATCACCGCTTCCGGCAAGTTGGACACATCGACGAAGGAACGCTCGCCATCATCGGAAGTCGGGAAGTTAGCCATGCGGTGGCCGTCGATCAGCACCAGCGTGGCATCCACGGTCAGGCCGCGCAGCGACACACCGGAGGCGCCGGCGGCAAATGAGCCGTTGAAGCTCTGGTTCAGATTGCCCTGGCCGTTGGCGGTCAGCGCGTGTAACACGTCGGCGGTCGAGGTGTAGCCGCTGTTGGCAATCTGTTCCGAGGTAATGACCTGCACCGGCGCGGGGGTGTCGGTGTCGCTGCGCTCGATGCGAGAGCCGGTGACGATGACCTGCTGCAACACCGGCCCCTGATCGCTAGCGCTGTCGTCCGCATGCGTTAGCGCACTGGCGAGGATCGTCGTGGCGATAGCGCTGGCGAGGCAGGCGCTTCGAACTGCGCCTTGAGCGCCGGTGCGGTGCCAAGGACGGTGTTGCGGCAACCACGGGCCGGGCGAGCTTTGCATGCACATCTCCCCTAAAAAAAACCAGATACGTGACCGAACTCCGCCTCGCCCTATATTTTCTGGCGAGTCATGTGGGGCGAGTCGTGTGGCATCGCCCATGGATTTCCCTATCCTGCAGCCGATCGTCAGCACGACCGGGCTGTAGCTGTTCTCCGGACAGTTGCGGCGAGCATAGACGACAGCGTTTCCACGCCGCAAATGCCGTTGTCATGCTGCAACAGCTGGTGACAACGTCCTGCTTTGCGCCGCTGATCGCATCGGTTTTGAGAATCTCAAAATAATTACTGCTGTTTCCAGGTCGCATCGACAGCCGATCGATTGGCCAGCACCCAGCATCGCGCAGCGTTGATCGCCATCGCGTGCAGGTTGCCGCCTAGTGCGATGCAGCGCACGGGCAGCCGGTGCCCTTGCTGATAGACTTTTCGCATATGATGAACCGTCGCAGGGCAGCCATGCCTGACCAACTCATTGAAATCTATCCGACGATTCCCGAGCCCCTGGCAAGATTGCCGGAGCTGGCGCGCAATCTGTTCTTCAGCTGGCACCGCCCGACCCGGGCGCTGTTCGAAGATCTGGAACCGGAGCTCTGGCAGCAGGTTGGCGGCAATCTGCTGCTGATGTTGCGTTGCATCAATCAGGAAAATCTCGACCGCGCGGCCGCGGATCGCATCTATCTGGAGCGCTACCGGCAGGTGATCGAGTCGTTCGATGCTTATCTGTCGGCGCCGCGTCGGGCCGATGAGCCGCTGGTCGCATATTTTTGCGCCGAGTACGGATTTCACGAGAGTTTCCCGATCTATTCCGGCGGCCTGGNNAGGCCGCCAGCGATGAGCGGCTTAATTTTGTCGCTGTCGGGCTGCTCTATACCCAGGGGTATTTCATACAGTCGGTGGACAGTGATGGCGTCCAGCACGCCAGCAACATAGAAACCGATCCACGCGATCTGCCGGTGGAGGCAGTGCGTAATGCCGACGGTAGCTGGATGCAGGTGACGGTGCGCATCGCCGGTCGCAACGTCGTGGCGCGCATCTGGAAGGCGCTCGTCGGTCGCGTGTCGGTCTATCTGCTCGACACCAACTGCAAGGAGAACGCCAGCGAGGACCGCGAGATCACTCACCGCCTGTACGGCGGTGACGCGGCGGTACGCATTCGCCAGGAGATGATCCTGGGGCTCGGCGGCGTGCGGGCGCTGCGGGCACTGGGCATGGCGCCGGCGGTGTGGCATATGAACGAGGGTCACGCCGCATTTCTGATCCTGGAGCTGGTACGCGAGGGTGTCGCCGCCGGGCTGGATTTCGCCGCCGCGCTCGAATCGGCGGCCACGCAGTGCGTGTTCACCACGCACACGCCGGTGGCCGCCGGCCACGATGCCTTCGATGTCGGGCTGTTCACGCATTGTTTCCAGGACCTGCACACCGAGCTCGGGGTGTCGGCGGAACGGCTGTTCGACTTAGGCCGGGCGCCGCGTGCCCACGTCTTCAATATGACCAACCTGGCGCTCAACGGTGCGCGGCGCATGAACGGCGTGAGCCGCATTCACGGTGCGGTGTCGTCGCGCCTGTGCGCCGATCACTGGCCGGAAATACCGCCGGAGCAGAATCCGGTCGGCTACGTCACCAACGGCGTACACGTGCCGACCTTCCTGGCGCAGACCTGGAGCCGCTTTTTCGACGGCGTGCTCGGTCCCGAGTGGCGCGAGCGCCTGTCGGACCGCGATTTCTGGCACTCGCTCACCAAGGTACCGGACTACGATTTCTGGGAGACGGCGCAGCAGGTCAAGGCACGCATGCTCGACGGCGTGCGGGCGCGCCTGCGGCGCGAGTACCGCGCCAAGGACCTGAATCCTGCGCAGCTGCGCCGTATTACGCGCCTGCTCGATCCCGAACAGCCCAATGTACTGACGCTCGGCTTTGCGCGACGCTTCGCCACCTACAAGCGTGCCTCGCTGATGCTGCGCGATCGCGCGCGCCTGCTGCGGCTGATCAGCTCGGAAGAGCGTCCGGTGCTGTTTCTGTTCGCCGGCAAGGCGCATCCCGCCGACCACCCCGGTCAGCAGGTGCTGCGCGAGATCAAGCAGCTGATGCTGACGCCCGAGTTCGCCGGCAGCGTGGTGTTCCTCGAGGACTACGACATGCAGCTGGCGCGCTGGCTGGTGACAGGGGTCGACGTCTGGCTCAACAATCCGGTGGCACCGCTCGAAGCCAGCGGCACCTCCGGCATCAAGGCCGCGGTCAACGGCCGGCTCAACGTCAGCATTCTCGACGGCTGGTGGGCCGAAGGCTTCGACCATAACAACGGCTGGGGCATTCCGGCCGCCGACGCGCAGGATGCCGACCGGCGCGATGCGCTCGATGCCGCTGCGATGCTCGACGCCATAGAAGAGGAAGTGGTGCCGCTGTATTACACCCGCAACCAGGACGGCTACTCGCCGGAGTGGGTGCGGCGCTGCAAGCGCGCCATGATGACGGTGATCCCGCACTTCAATATGGGCCGCGTGGTGCAGGACTACGCGCGCGGTGTGTACTACCCGGCGGCACAACACCACGAGCGCCTGATGCGCGGCGGGGCGCCGGCCGCTAGGCAGTTCAGCGGCTGGAAGCAGCGGGTGCGTGAGAGATGGCCCGGCGTGGCACTGCGCCGCCTCACCGACACGCCGCGTGAATTGCCGCGCGCCGGCATGCTGAACGTGCGCGTCGCCGCGGCGCTCAACGGTCTCAAGCCGGACGACGTGCGTGTGGAATTCGTGGCGCGGCGCGTGCTGCCGCGCTCGCGATCGGAACCGCCGCCGCTGTCCTCGTTCCGCACCGACAGCCACGACGACGCCTGGCGCGCGCTGCTGCGCCCGAACGGCGAGATCGACAGCGATGGCTCGGCCGTCTATGAGCTGCAGGCCGCGCCGCCGAATTGCGGGCAGTTCGCCTTCGAGATCCGGATCTTCCCTTGGCACGACATGCTGGCGCATCCGCTGGAGATGGGCCTGCTGCGGCGCCTGTAAGTCGCGCTCCGACTGAAGGATGCTCCTACAGCCCAGTCAGCGCCCGTGCGCTGGCGGATGGGGAATGTGCGGCCAATAATCCCCTGAACATGCAGCCGCGAGCGCTGTTCCCCGTACTATACTGATGGCGTCCCGTCACCACTCGAACCTATGGCCAAGCAGCAGTCGCGAGCTTCCTCTGGACGCTACGTCAGCCGTCTGACCAGCGGCGCGCTGGCCGTCGTCATGGCCGGGGGCCGCGGCGAGCGGCTCAAGGACCTGACGCTGCATCGATGCAAACCGGCGACGCCGTTCGGCGGCAAGTTCCGCATCATNNAGCGCGGCTGGAGCTATCTGCGCGGCGAATTCGGCGAGTTCATCGACGTGGTGCCGGCGCAGCAGCAGGTCGGCCTGCACTGGTACCGCGGCACCGCCGATTGTGTCTATCAGAACCTCGATCTGATCCGGGCGTTGCGCCCCAAGCATGTGCTGGTACTGGCTGGAGATCACATCTACAAGATGGATTACGGCCCGATGATTGCCTACCACGTCGAGAAGGGCGCCGATATTACCGTCGGGGTGGTCGAAGTGCCGCCGGAACGCGCCGGTGAGTTCGGCGTGCTATCGGTCACCGACTGGAACCGCGTCACCAAATTCACCGAGAAGCCGAAGCGGCCGGAGACCATTCCCTCGCGCCCGGACGTGGCGCTCGCCTCGATGGGCATCTACGTGTTCAACGCCCGCCTGCTGGAGAAGCTGCTGATCGCCGACGCGACCGACGACAAATCGGCGCACGATTTCGGCAAGAACGTCATTCCCGCGGCGATCGACCTGCTGCACGTGGTCGCCTACCCGTTTACCGACGTCAAGACGCGCGCCCAGAACTACTGGCGCGACGTCGGCACCGTGGACGCCTTCTACGATGCCAATATCGAGCTGGTGCACGTCGCACCCGAGCTCAATCTGTACGACGAAGAGTGGCCGATCTGGACCTATCAGCTGCATCAGCCACCGGCCAAGTTCGTGCTCGACGAAGTCGGCCGGCGTGGCAGCGCGGTCAATTCCATGGTGTCCGGCGGCTGCATCATCTCGGGCGCGATCGTTGACCAGTCGCTGATGTTCTCCAACGTGCGGGTCGAGGAGCGCTCGAGCATCTCGCGCTCGGTGGTGCTGCCGAACGTCAAGATAGGCGCCGGCTGCAAGGTGCGTAACGCGATTCTCGATGAGAATTGCGAGATCCCGGATGGCATGACGATCGGGGCCGATCGGGCGGCCGACGCCGCCAGGTTTCACGTCACCGACCATGGCGTGGTGCTGGTGACGCCCGACATGCTGGCAAAGCTCGTCGTCAGCAACGCATGAGCGTCGCCGCGCGGCCGCTGGAGCGGCGACGCTCGGGCGTGCTGCTGCATCCAACCTCGTTGATCAGTGGCGACGGCGCGGCAGAGCGCGGTGCGCTGGGCGCGGCGGCGCGCGGCTTCGTCGACTGGCTGGCGCAGGCGGGTTTTTCGATCTGGCAGGTGCTGCCTCTAGGGCCCCCGGGCGGTGGCGGATCACCCTACTGGGCGCGCTCGGACTTCGCCGGCCAGCCCTCGATGATCGATCGCGACGAGTTGCCCGACCTCAACAGCCAGCGTTCCGATTTCGAGGTGTTCCGGGCGGCACAGCTGGATTGGCTCGAGGACTACGTGCTGTTCGAGGCCCTGGCCGATCGCTTCAAGAGCCCCTGGTGGGACTGGCCGGAACCGTACCGCGCGCGCGAACCCGCGGCCATGTACCGCTTCGCGCGCGAGACCCGCGACCAGCTGGAACGCCGCCGCATCGAACAGTGGCAGTTCGACTGGCAATGGCGAGCGCTGCGCAGCTACGCGGCGGCGCGCGGCGTGTACCTGTTCGGTGATCTGCCGATCTATGTGGCCCCGGACTCGGTCGCGACCTGGTCGGCACGGGCGCAGTTCCAGCTCAACGCCGACGGCAAGCCGACGCTGCTGGCCGGTGTGCCGCCCGATTATTTTTCCGCCGACGGCCAACTGTGGGGCAATCCGCTCTACAACTGGGAACAGGCTGAGCGCGACAAGTTCAGCTTCTGGCGCACGCGGCTCGCCCGCCAGCTGCAGCGCTTCGACCTGGTGCGCATCGATCACTTTCGCGGTCTGGCCGCCTACTGGGCGGTACCGGCGGGTGCCGCGACGGCGCGCGAGGGTCGCTGGTGTCCGGCGCCCGGGCGCGCGCTGTTTCAGGCGCTGGCCGCCGATTTTCCCGATCTGCCGCTGGTGGCCGAGGATCTGGGTGTCATCACCCCGGACGTCGAACAGCTGCGCATCGCCTTCGGCCTGCCCGGCATGCGCGTGTTGCAGTTTGGCTTTGACGGTTCGCCCGACAATCCGCACCTGCCGCACAATTATCAGCACGATGTCGTGGCCTATACCGGTACCCACGACAACGACACCACCGTGGGCTGGTATCGCAGTCTGCAGCGCTCGGACGCGGAGCGGGTGGAGTTTTATCTGGGCACCGCGCCGGCGCGTCTGGCCGAGAGCATGGCGCGCGCCGTGCTGGGCTCGGTGGCCCAGCTGGCGATCATTCCGGCGCAGGACCTGTTGCAACTGGGCTCGCAGGCGCGCCTGAATACTCCCGGCACGGTAAGCGGCAACTGGAGCTGGCGCCTCACTGCCGGCAGTCTGACGGCGGCGCAGGCGCAGCAGTTCGCGCCGCTGAACCATGTGTTCGGGCGGGTCAGCGGGGTACAGACATGAGAACGTCACGATGGCGGATGACAGCACTGGCGGGGCTGCTGGCGGCCGCGCTTGCCGGCTGCGCGAGTATGCTGCCCAAGCTGCAACCGCCGACCCTCGCGGTCACCGGAGTGGTCATTGGCGCGGGCAACATGCAGCAGCAGCAGATCAGGCTCACGTTTCATGCCGTCAACCCGAACGACCGCGCGATCCCGATCCGCAGCATCGAATGCAACCTGGAACTCGAGGGCGCGGCATTTGCGCAGGGCTCGACCGATGCCGCGTTCACTTTGCCCGCCCTGGGCGAGACCGACTTCGATCTGAACGTGACCGCCAACGTCAATTCGGTGCTGGCGGCGCTCGCCAGCGGTTTCGGTCACCACACGGTGGACTATCGTGTCTACGGCCAGGTGCACCTGCAGGGCGGCATGGTGCGCACCATCCCGTTCGACCAGAAAGGCCGTGTACGGCTGTAAGCTTTGGGCCGCTCTCAGGTGTGCACGACCATGCTTTCGTAGAGCTCGACGTAGCCGCGCACCTGACGACTCCACGAATAATCCTGCGCCATGCCGTTCTGCATCAGGCGGCGCCACGATCCCTTGTTCTGGTATAGATCCAGCGCCGTGTTGAGCGCCCAGGTGACGCCCTCGGCGTTGTAGTCATTGAAAACGATTCCGGTGCCGGCGCCGGTGGCGGGATCGAAATGCTGTACCGAATCGGCCAGCCCGCCGGTGCGCCGCACGATCGGCACCGTGCCGTAGCGCATGCTGTACATCTGATTGAGGCCGCAGGGTTCATAGCGCGAGGGCATCAGGAACATGTCGCTGGCCGCTTCGATCCAATGCGCGAGCTCGTCACTGTAGCCACGTTGAAAGTGCACGCGGTCGGGAAAGCGCAGCTGCAGATCGGTGAAGAATTCCTCATAACGTGGCTCGCCGGTGCCGAGCACGACCAGATTGAACTCACGCGCGCGCAGCAGCGCCGGCATGCAGTCGAACAGCAGATCGAATCCCTTCTGCGTCGCGAGCCGGCTGACGATGCCGATCAGCGCCGTGCGCGGTCCGCCGGTGAGTTTTATGCGTTGCAGGAACTGGTCCTTGAGCTCGGCTTTCACCCCGAGCTGATTGGCGCCGTAGTGCTGCGATACATAGCGGTCGCGGCGCGGATCCCACTCGTCGTAGTCCACGCCATTGAGGATGCCGACGATGGCATCGGCGCGCTTGCGCAACAGCGTTTCCATTCCCATGCCGTACTCGGCGGTGCGAAGTTCGCGCGCGTAGGTGGGGCTGACGGTGGTAATGCGATCCGCATAGGCCAGGCCGGTGCGCAGCAGATTGATGCGTCCGGCGGCATAATCGGCCTGATCGAACATCGACACCGGCCCTCCGGGCAGCACTTCCGCGTGTACCGTGCCGCTGACGATGCCCTGGTAGCCGATGTTGTGCACCGTCAGCACGCTGCGCGCGCCCTGGAACAGCCGGTCCCAGCCGTAGGTCGCGCGCATCAGCAGGGTTCCCACCGCGGTGTGCCAGTCGTTGAAATGCATGATCTGCGGTGCGAATGCCATGCGCTGGCAGCAGATGAAGGCGGCGTGCGTGAGCAGCAGGAAGCGCCGGTACTCGTCGGCATCGGCGGTGTAGATCGAGCCGCGGTGGAAGGCGGCCGGACAATCCACCAGGTAGACGAAGGCGCTGGAGTCTGGCAGCTGTGCGGTCGACACCGAGAACTCGTAACGATGGCTGCCGAGCGTCACCGACACGTTGCGCAGGAAGTCGACCGGATAGATTTCCAGGCCCGCGCGCTGGATGCTGGAGTACCCCGGCATGAACAGGCGAATGTCGTGACCGTCGGCGTGCAGGTATTTGAGCAGCGCTCCGGACACATCGGCGAGGCCGCCGGCCTTGGCGAACGGGGTCACTTCGGCCGACGCAAAACAGATTTTCAATGGCATTGCAGGATCTTACCGCAGTGCGAGACGGCCGTTGGTGAAGCCATTATCATGGTGTCATGCGCTCGCTGGCGGTTTATCTGACGCTCCTGGTCCTGCTCGCGGTATCGATCGCGGTCGGAGTTATTGCGTCGGACTGGCCGCGCTGGTGCCGATGGGCGCACTGGTGCGCGGCCAACTGGCCGCCGAGCCACTGATGTCCACTACCCCGTACGTGCAACTGGAGCAGGAATGGCGGCGGCTGCACGCTTTCCATGGTGCGCTGTCGCTGCTGCGATGGGACGCGGCCGTGATGATGCCCCGGGGCAGCGCCGATGTGCGCGGTGAGCAGCTGGCGGCACTGGAGACCGAATACCATGCGTTGCTGACCACGCCCAAAATTACCCGGCTGCTGGATCGGGCGCAGGCGAACTCGCAGGGGCTGGAGGACTGGCAGCTGGCCAATCTGCACGAAATGCGCCGCCAGCGCGACTACGCCATCGCTACTCCGGTGTCGCTGATCTCGCGCCTGGCACGGGCCACTTCGCGCGCCGAGGTGCATTGGGCCGAGGCCCGGCGGCAGAATAATTTCGATCTGTTCGCGCCGCATCTGGAGGAGGTAGTGCACCTGGTGCGCGACAAGGCGGCGCTGCTGGGACAGGCGCTGGGCCTGCCGCCGTACGACGCGCTGGTGGACGAGTTTTCGCCCGGTATCTCCGCCGCCGACATCGACACGATTTTCAAGGCGCTGTCGCGGCGGCTGCCGAGCCTGATTCGCGAGACGCTGACGCTGCAGGCGCAGCGGCCGTCGCTGCCGTTCAGCGGCAAGTTTGCGCCCGGTAAGCAACGCACGCTCGTGGTCGAGGTGATGCGGGCGATCGGATTTCCATTCGATCGCGGCCGCATCGACGAGAGCGAGCACCCATTCACCGAGGGGGTGCCGGGCGACATCCGCGTCACGACGCGCTTCGACAGCGCCGATCCGTTTTCGGGCCTGCTCGGCGCGATGCACGAAACCGGACACGCGATGTACGACCTCGGCCTGCCGCAGGCATGGCGCGACCAGCCGGTAGGGCGTGATCGCGGCATGGCACTCGAGGAAAGCCAATCGCTGTTGCTGGAGATGATCGTGGGGCGCAGCCGCGCCTTCGTCACCTACCTGCGGCCGCTGCTGGAGAAGCATTTTGCGGTCAGTGGCCCGGAGTGGGAACCGGAGAATATCTACCGGCGGCTGAACAACGTGCAGCGCAGCCTGATTCGCATGGATGCCGACGAAGTGACCTATCCGCTGCACATCCTGCTGCGCTACGAGCTGGAGAAGAAACTACTGTCGGGCGAGCTCGCGGTGCGCGAGTTGCCGGAGGCGTGGAATAGCGGCATGGAACAGCGACTGGAGGTTCGTCCAACCGGCGCCGCCGACGGGTGCCTGCAGGACATCCACTGGGCGCTCGGCTCGTTTGGCTACTTCCCTTCGTACGCGCTCGGCGCCGTGATCGCCGCGCAGTTGTGGGAGAGCCTGCGCACTCACCTGCCGGATATCGAGCAGCAGATCGGACGCGGCGAATTCAGCGGCCTGTTCGGCTGGTTGCGCGAGCACGTGCATGGGCTCGGCGCCAAGGTCACGGTAAAGGAGTTGATGAAGGATGCGACCGGCCAGCCGCCGTCGGCCACGGCGCTGCTGCGCTACCTGGACTCCAAGTACCTCGAGGAACCTTCGTGAGCGAGACCTCGGCCACCATGCGCCGGCTGGCGGCGCGGCTGCGGGGTCTGGCCGGCAAGGCCATCCACGACTACCGCATGATCGAAGCGGGCGATCGGGTGATGGTGTGCCTGTCCGGGGGCAAGGACTCCTATACGATGCTGGATCTGCTGCGCTCCCTGCAGCGCAGTGCGCCGCTGCAGTTCGAGCTGATCGCGGTCAACCTCGATCAGAAGCAGCCCGGCTTTCCAAAACAGGTGCTGCCCGACTACCTGCGCTCGCTCGGAGTCTCGCACCACGTCATCGAGCAGGACACCTACAGCGTCGTCAAGCGCGTGATCCCGGAAGGCCGGACCATGTGTTCGCTGTGCTCGCGCCTGCGACGCGGCGCGCTGTACCGCTACGCCGCCGAGAATGGCATCAGCAAGATCGCCCTCGGCCATCACCGCGACGACATCGTCGAGACGCTGTTCCTGAATCTGTTCAATGCCGGCCGGCTCAAGGCGATGGCGCCCAAGCTGCGCTCCGACGATGGCCGGCACATCGTGATCCGTCCGCTGGCCTACATCGCCGAGCGCGACATCGCGCGTTACGCGCGTGGCATGCGCTTTCCGCTGATCCCGTGCTGGTTGTGCGGTTCGCAGCCCAACCTGCAGCGCAATGCCATCAAGGGCATGCTGGCCGCCTGGGAGCGTGAGCATCCCGGACGCGTGCAGTCGATATTCTCGGCCCTGCAGCACGTGGAGCCCGGTACGCTTGCCGATCCGCGCCAGTTCGATTTTGCCGGCCTGACGGCCGCGATCCCGGTCGCCGACGCGTTCATGAGCGATGCCGAGGAACAGGCGATCGCGACCGAGGCGCCGCGGGGCGGCTGCCTGGCGCCCATCGCGCTCGCTTAGCCGCGCCGTTTTGCCGGAGATGCCGGCGCGATCGGAGCCGTTCGCCCCCGGGCCGTTCCCGATCGTCCCCCGTATCCGCCCAGCGGCCGGCGCGCATCGGTGCCAGCGGACAGCGCGCCGCCGATTGGTTAGAGTTTGCGCAACCATGGTCTCCCCGGTCACCACAACTTCTGCACGCCGTCTGCAGGGCGCTCGGGCGCGCCGGCTCGATTGGACGCGCCTGAGCGACCAGGAGCTGCTGCAGCTGCGGATCTGCGATCTGCGCCTGGACCTGCGGCGTTCCCCGCTGCAGCGCTATGTCCGGCGCCTGTACAGTGAACTCGACGGCCGCGGGATTCGATTCCGGCCGCACGTGTGGCTGTCGGAGGAGTGGTTTTCACCGGACGGCGTGCCCGGAATCGCCGTGCCGTTCTATCTGGCCCACCCGCGACTGATGCGCCTGGAGCGCAAGATGACACGCGAGGTCGAGGGCAGCAACGTCAACTGGCTGATGCGCATCCTGCGCCATGAGGCCGGCCACGCGATCGACTCCGCCTATCGGCTGCGCCGCCGGGCGCACTGGCGCGCGTTGTTCGGGCCGGCATCCGAGCCGTATCGCTCCGGCTACCGGGCACGTCCCGCGAGCCGCCATCATGTACAGCACCTCGGCGATTGGTACGCGCAGAGCCACCCCACCGAGGATTTCGCCGAGACGTTCGCCGTCTGGCTGGCGCCGCGCTCGGGCTGGCAGCGCCGCTACGCGTCCTGGCCGGCGCTGCGCAAGCTGCGGTTCGTGCAGCAGATGGCCGGTGAATTCGGCGCCCATCGTCCGCTGGTACGCTGCCGCGATCGGATTGAACCACTGGATCTCAATCAGCGCACGCTGGCGCAGCATTACCGCAGCAAGCTGGCACGGGCGCGCACCCGCCGCGGCATGCTGGCCGACCGGCTGCTGCAACGCGTGTTCGCGACCGATGCGGGAGCGCGCGGCCTCACCGCTGCGACGCTGCTGCGCTCGAACAAGCCGCAGCTGCTGGCGTCACTCATCCGCGCCAGCGGCGTCGACCGCTACGCGGCGCACCAGGTGCTGCGTACCACTATCGATCGCGCCGAGCGCCTGCAGCTGTTCGTGCGCGGCTCGCAGCGCGCCTCGCTGCGCGCCACCCGTACCATGCTGCGTCGGCTGGTACGGCTGTACATGCGCAGCCAGGGACTGCGTCTGCGCGCATGAAAAAGCTGCGCACGCTGGTGGTGGTGCACTCGAGCCTGGTGCCGCCCGACAGCCTTACGGGTTTCTCGGAGAAACAGATCGACGAGTGGCGTACCGAATACGATGTGATCTCGACGCTGCGCGCGGCCGGACACCAGGTGCAGACGCTCGGGGTACTCGACTCCCTGACCGAGCTGCGTACCGCGCTGTTGGAGACCAAGCCGGAGCTGGTGTTCAATCTGCTCGAAGAGTTCAATGGCATCGTCACCTACGATCAGCACGTGGTCGCTTTCCTGGAGCTGATGCGCGCACCTTATACCGGCTGCAACCCACGCGGCCTGCTGCTGTCGCGCGACAAGGTGCTGTGCAAGCAGTTGCTGGCGTTTCATCGCATCCCGACGCCGCAGTTTGCGGTGTTTCGCCGCGGCCAGCGCGTGACCGTGCCGCGGCGGCTGCGGCCACCGCTGTTCGTGAAATCGACCACCGAGGATGCCTCGCTCGGCATCGCCCAGGCTTCGGTGGTGGACGACATCGGCAAGCTGCGCGAGCGTGTGCAATTCATGCACGAGCAGATCGGTTCCGATGCCCTGGTGGAGGAGTACATCGAGGGCCGCGAGTTGTACGTCGGCATGCTCGGCAACGAGCGACTGACGCGCATGCCGGTGTGGGAGATGCGCTTTGGCTCGTTGCCCGAGTCGCTGCCGGCGATCGCGACTCGCAAGGTCAAGTGGGACCGGGCTTATCAAAAACGCTACGAGATCACCACCCGCGCCGCGGATGATCTGCCGCCGGCAGTGTTGTACCAGCTCGACCGGCTGTCGCGCCGCATCTATCGCGCGCTGCACCTGTCGGGCTGTGCGCGCATCGATTTTCGCGTGCGCAGCGACGGCAGTGTGTTTATGCTCGAGGCTAATCCCAATCCGAACCTGGCGCGCGAAGAGGACTTCGCCGAATCCGCCCAGGCTGCCGGCGTGGGATATAGAGAGCTGCTCGAGCGCATCATGACCCTGGGACGCAATTACCGCGTGGAATGGCGCGACTTCAATGCCTGACAATCGACGCCCGACGACCATCCCTCCGGCCGCGTGGCTGGGGCTCGTGCTGCTGGCGGGTTGGGCCAGCGCGTCCAATAAGCGCGAGCAGGAATTCGACAAATTTATGCAAGCCCTGCCGGGTCAATACGACAACCGGACGCAGGCCAAAAACGATGCCAGCGGCGCACACGCCGCCGTGGCCGTGCTGATTAACCCGGTGAACTCCCTGGCGCTGGGCAAGGCCGTGATGTTCGAGCGCGAAACCGCCGCCGATGATCCGCGACGGATCCTGGCGCAGCACATCTGGACCTTCGAGCTGGACAAGAAGGGTGAACACCTGGTGCAGACGGTGTATGTGTTCAAGGAACCACTGCGCTGGCTGCACGCGGCGGATGATCCGTACGTGCTGCAGTCGGTGATGCCGGACGATCTGTCGCCGCTGTCGGGTTGCAAGCTGGTCTGGAGCAAGAGCGACTACGGCTTTGCAGCCACCACCAATGCGCTGGCCTGCAAGGCGTCGGCCGGCGCCGAAGGCATGCTGATCTGGCAGAGCGCTGAAGTGCGTGGCACCGATCTGCTGGTTAACGAGCAGCTGTCCGGACCCGACGGCAGTTTCGAAGGCACGGCCGACTCGGCATCCTCGTATCGATTCGAGCGTCGCTCCGGCCCGTCGCAGAGGGAGTAGCGAGCCGATGGATGCGGCGAGCGTCGGCGGGCAGATCCAGGAAATCGGCGAGGTGGTTCGCACCGCCGTGGCACCGGTATTCCTGCTGTCGGGCGTGGGGGTCACGCTCACCATGCTGACCAGCCGCCTGGCGCGGGTGGTGGATCGGGCGCGGGTGCTGGAGCAGAAAGAGCGCGACACGCATCTTAACGACATGCATGTGCTCGGCGGCGCGCTGCGCACGCTCGAGCAACGTGCGCGGCTGCTCGGACGCGCGATTGCGCTGTGCACGATCTGCGCGCTGCTGGTGTCGATGGTGGTGGTGACGCTGTTTCTGGGCGCCTTCGTGAGCTTTCACGTGTCGCTGATCATCGCAACGCTGTTCATCGTTGCGATGCTCAGCTTCATCGGCGGCCTGCTGATGTTCCTGCGCGAAGTATTCGTCGCCACCGTGGCCCTGCGTATCGGCCTGACCGGCAAGAGCGAATCCAGGCGCTAGCCATCCGTCAGGTTAGCGACCCGTCAGGTTAGCCACCCGGCAGGCCGCCTTCAGAGTAGGCGATGGTCCAGCTCTCAAGCGCGGCGTCGGCCAACCATTGCTGCAGCGGGGCATCCTGCAGCACCGTGTCCAGGTAGGAGCCAGCCGCGGCCGACAGCGTCGCGCCGTAGCTGCGAAAGCGCAGCGCGACCGGCGCATACATCGCATCGGCCAGCGAGTAGTCACCACACAGCCACGGCCCGTTGGCCCCAAAGCGCTGCCGGCAATCGCTCCACAGCGCGTCGATGCGCTCGATGTCGGCCGCCAGCTCGTCCGTCATCGGGGTGCGCCGGCCGACGGCGCGCGCGCTCATCGGCCACTGGTCACGAAGTGCCTGAAAGCCGCCATGCATCTCGGCGCTCACCACGCGCGCGTGCGCGCGTGCGGCGCGATCGCGCGGCCAGCCGCGGCCGGTCAGTTCACACAGGTACTCGCCGATCGCGATCGATTCCCAGATGGTGAGCGCTCCGTGCCTGAGCACCGGCACGCGACCGGCCGGGCTGTATTGGGCAATATGGGTCCGCGTATCGGGCTGCGACAGCGCAATCTGCACCTCGTCGAACGCCAGTCCCAGGTGGCGCAGCAGCATCCACGGACGCAGCGACCAGGACGAGTAGTTCTTGTTGCCGATGACAAGTGTGAAATCCGACATGTTTTTACCCTGTATTAGCAGTCGCGGGGTGTTGCTGCCAGGCAGGCAGAGTTCTTGCACTGTAGGAATCGTGATGAAGTTATCTAAGGCTAGCCGCCTTTCATGTTCAACTCAAAGCGTCGACGATCGAAAGCCTCGGCGATTGAAGCGGATTTCCTTGAGGACGAAGTCATGCAGCAGTCCGAACACAACGATGGTGTCCTGGCGGTAGCGAGTCTGCGCGAGTACTTTCACGATGCTCTGCAGGGCGCGCTGGCGCACCAGCGTGTGGCAGTGGAGGACCAGACTGAGCAATATGTGGTCAACCTGCTCACGCTGTTCGCGCGCTCGGAGCACCTGTATGAGCGCACCGCCGACGGCGTGCGGCTGCGGCCGCTGGTGCAGATGCTGTCGGAAGCGCTGGAGGCGCCGACCGCAGTGGAACGTGAGCGCGGTCTGCAGCGCCTGGGCGACGTGTCGCTGTTCATCGCCGGCTTCTTTGCCCACAGCTTTGCGCGCAAGTTGATCGACATCAACTATCACATTGCGATGGGCGGGCGCGCCTATGGCACGCTGGCGTGCGGACTGGCGCGCGGGCGCAGGCAGGTGATGGGCCGGGTATTTGCCGAACTTGCGGCCAAGTTCCTGCCGCTGGTGGATGCGCTGGGCGAGATCAGCGATGCGGCCCGGCGCTACACCCAGGCCGACATCCTGCGGCTATACGAGATCTGGCTCAAGACCGGCAGTCCGCGCGCCCACGGCCTGCTGCGCCAGCTCGGTGTCGAAGCCACGCCGGTCGCGATCGCGCAGAACTGACGCCGCGGCAATCCGAGCATGGTGCTACAGCAACTGCAGGACCTGCTGGCGGGCATCTACGACCTGCCGATGCAGCACCGCGTCTACGATTTCCTGTTCACCGAGCGCGAGCGCCTGCCGCAGACGCTGCGCGAGTCGAACACCGACGAGCAGCTGCTGGTGCTCGATGAGGGTGGAGCGGCCGCGGTGGGATTGTTTCTCGATCCGCAGCTGCTCGAGCGCCTGGCGCTGGCCAATCCACTCGAGGCGCTGCACGCCGGCAATCTGGCCGACTACTGGACCGCGCTCGAGGGCGTCAGTCACTTCATCTACCTGGCCTGGAATGCCGGGCACGACCGCGGCGTGTCGCTGCTGGAGCTGGAGCTGCAGGCGGAGATCGACAAGTACGTGAGCAGCTGGCTGCTGCTGCGTGAGCAGGACCCGGCGCGCTATCCGGCCGAGTTGCATCGGCTGCTGTTCGAGCGCAGTCGGGTGGACGTGCGGCTGGCCGGTGAGCGCTGCGAGCTTTATCGGGAAGCCAATCAATATGCGGCGCGTTTCTGCCGGCGGCTCGAGCGCCAGCTGTCCGACCGCGAGGCTCCCACCGGTCGCGAGGTACTGGCCGAGCTGCGGCGTTTCTATCGCTTGAGCCGCGAGCGCAAGATGACGCACATCCAAAGGAACGGCTGAGCGCAAAGTGCGCGCCCGCGCTGGCGCTGCGCCTTTAGGTTTTATCCTTGGGCTTTTCCTGGTTGAGTTCCGCCACCTGGCGCGTCAGGCGGATCCACTCGGATAGCTTACGCAGGTCGGTCGGTTTGTTTTTCAGCGCTGCGGCGTCGGACTTGGCTTTGGCGGCCGCCGCGTCATAGGGGTTGTAGCCGACCACGCCAGTGCGCGACTTCACCGGCACGCCGCGCATTTTTTGCGCGATCGTGTCTTCCAGCGAAAGATTCGGCTCTTCGTCCGCCTCTCCATCCGCCGGGGGCGGGGCGTCCGGCTGGGGATCGCGCTTGCTCACAGTGTCGCCGGTGCAGCTGCCAGGGCCGGCCTAGGAAGCCCCGGCTTGCAATGATTCCAGTACCGATCGGGCGCGCAGCAGCCCAAGAGCTGTCTTGCCGTCATTGATATCTCCGTGCAGCACGCGGGTACATGCGTCCTCCAATTTGACCCAGTGTACCTCGATAAGCTCGGCCGCCTCGTGCGCCATTTTGACGGAATCCAGCTCCCGGGCGAGGTACAAGTGCACGATTTCGGTAAAAACCCCTGGCGAACTGACATAAACGCCCAGCGAATGCCAGTTTTGGGCATTGGTTCCGGCTTCCTCCCGCAGTTCGCGCTGCGCGGTTTCCAGCGGCGGTTCCTGCGGCTCGAGCTTGCCGGCCGGCAGCTCCCATACCCAGCCGCCCGCCGCATGCCGGAATTGGCGAATCAGGCACACCCGTCGCGCGGCGTCGATCGCAACGATCGCCGCACCGCCCGGATGGTGGATGATTTCCAGTTCGGCGACATGCCCATTGGGCAAGCGCACCGTCTCGACATTGACGGTAATGACTCGGCCGCGATACACGGTGCGCACGTTGTCGACGCTCATGACGAGAGCCTAACGTTTTGCCGCCCACTCTGCCCGCCCGGTGCACTCACCCCATCGCGCTGCCGGGGCCGCGATGCCAAGTTTGACGCGCCACGATACCCGGCGTGCATTATATTCCGGGCCGATGCCAGCCGTTTCGCACCTCGATATCCTCAATGCGGCGCAAAGGAAGGCCGTCACGTTCGGTGAACCGACCGGCGACAAGGGCTGGCGCGCCGGCCCGTTGCTGGTCATCGCCGGTGCCGGGACCGGAAAGACCAGCACCATCGCCCACCGCGTCGCGCAACTGGTGGTGCACGGCGTCGACCCGGCGCGGCTGCTGCTGCTGACCTTCACGCGCCGCGCGGCGAGCGAGATGCGCCGGCGCGCGCACGATATCGTGCGTGAGGCGTTGCAAGACACGCTGGGCAACAAGGCGCAGGCGATGCTGCAGCGGCTGGTGTGGGCCGGGACGTTTCATTCCATCGGCAATCGCCTGCTGCGCCACTATGCACGGCAGCTGAAGCTTGACCCGTCGTTCACCGTGGTGGATCGCGGCGATTCGGCCGATCTGCTGGACGAGCTGCGTACCGAGCTCGGGCTGGCCTCCAAGGAGCAGCGATTCCCCCGCAAGGACACCTGTCTTGCGATCTATTCCTGGCGCGTCAATACTCAGAAGAGCCTGCACGATACGCTCGAACAGCAGTTCCCCTGGTGCAAGGACTGGGAGTCGGATCTCACGCGCTTGTTTCGCGGCTACGTCGAGCGCAAGCAGCGCCATGCGCTGCTGGACTACGACGACCTGCTGCTCTATTGGCACATGATGATGGGTGAGCCACGTCTGGCGCAGCACGTGGGCGCCAACTTCGATCACGTGCTGGTCGATGAGTACCAGGACACCAACCGGCTGCAGGCCGAGATCCTGTATGCCCTGAAACCGGACGGCAGCGGCGTGACGGTGGTGGGCGATGACGCGCAGGCGATCTATTCGTTTCGCGCCGCGGCGGTCGAAAACATCCTGAAGTTCCCGGAGCGCTACCAGCCGCGGGCGGAAACCATCACGCTGGCGCAGAACTACCGTTCGACCCAGGGATTGCTGGATGCCTCGAACGCACTGATGGCCGAGGCACCGCGCCAGCATCGCAAGCACCTGCTGTCGACGCGCGGCGCCGGCGGCAGGACCCTGTACGCGACCTTGGACGATCTTGCCGGGCAGGCCGAGTACGTGTGCGGCCAGATTCTCAAGCGGCGCGAGGCCGGCGTGGCGCTCAGGCGCCAGGCGGTGCTGTTCCGTAATAGCAGCGCCAGCGATGTGCTCGAGGTGGAGCTGGCACGGCGCCGGATTCCATTCGTGAAGTACGGCGGCCTGAAATTCCTCGAGGCGGCGCACATCAAGGACATGCTGGCGGTACTGCGCTGGGCGGACAATCCGCGCAACTCCCTGGCGGCGTTTCGCGTACTGCAGCTGCTGCCGGGCATGGGTCCGGTCAACGCGCGAAAGTGCGTCGAGCTGTTGCAGGCGCAGGACGGCGCGGTGAGCGCACTCAAGGGCTTTGCGCCACCGCAGCCGATGGCAGCGGCGTTTGCCAAGCTGCAGGCGCTGTTGCAGGCGCTGACCGAGCCGCAGCGGCCGTGGCCCGGTCAGGTGCGCCAGGCGCGCGACTGGTACCAGCCGCACCTGGAGCGCATCTACGAGCACATCCACACCCGTGTGGGTGATCTCGACCAGCTCGAGCAGCTCTCGGGTCAGTATCCGTCGCGCGAGCGCTTCATCACCGAGCTTACGCTCGACCCGCCGCACGCGACCAGCGATCTGGCTGGCACGCCGACCCTGGATGAGGATTACCTGGTGCTGTCCACGGTGCACTCCGCCAAGGGCATGGAATGGGACACGGTCTACGTGTTGAACATCGTGGACGGCAGTTTCCCGTCGGAGTTCGCCACTGGGCGCACGGAACTGATCGATGAGGAGCGGCGCCTGCTGTATGTCGCCATGACTCGCGCCCGCAACGAGCTGCAGCTGTGCGTGCCGCTGAAATTTCCGCTGACGCAGCAGCCCAGGACCGGCGACGGGCACGTGTACGGCGGCCGCAGCCGGTTCATCAGCGACAAGGTGCTCAAGACCATGGAACAGACCGCCTTCCATGGCGCCCAGCTCGGCGAGGCCGCCCCGCTGGGTGACGGGCGGGCATCCACCCTCGATGTCTCGGCGCGCCTGAAAGACATGTGGTGATGTTCGCCCGCTGATGTTCGCCAGCGCACAGACGCAGCATCCAGGGCGCGACCACAATCCGGTGTAATGGGTGGCTATCGCCACGTCCACGGTGATCCCGTGGTGCCGCTGCGCGCGCCGTCGCATCGACCGCGGGAGTGTCCTGCAGCAAACGACCTGGATGAAGGCGGGTGTGCTGCAACATGAGTCTGTTCCTCAACGCCCAGCTGGACTTCATATTTTTCCTGTATGGGCTGGCGTTCATCCTGCTGGCCGCAGTCTGCTTCGCGATTACCGGCCTGCCGGGCCGCACCACTTGTTTCGGCGTGCTTGGGTCGTTTGCGCTGGTTCACGGCTGCTCCGAATGGCTGGACTTGATCGCGTTACTGGTCGGCGATACGCCGGCATTCGCCCTGGTGCGTACACTGCTGATGGCCACATCGTTCGCACTGCTGCTGGAGTTTGCGCGGCGGCAGGCACGTCAGCTGCAACTCGAACCGCCCGGCCCGTGGTTATACGTCGCCCTGGCACTGCCGGTCGTGGTGACCGGCGTCATAGGTGGTGTAGACGCGGCCAATGCGATGGCGCGCTACACCTTTGGGGTAGTCAGTACGTTCGCTACGGCCTGGGTGTTCATGCGGCGTGCCGGCCGCGAGTCACCCGACACACGCGGCCTGTGGATGTTCGCTGCCGCCGGGTTCGGACTGTATGGCGTTGCCGCCGGCCTGATCGTCCCGGCGGCGCATTTCTGGCCGGCCAATACCGCCAATGCCGCATCGTTCACGGCTGCCACAGGAATCCCGATCCAGCTGATTCGCGGACTGCTGGCCGGCTGGATCGCGATCTCGCTGTGGTTGCTCTGGAAACGCATGGTGGCGGTCGACGTTGATTCGGCGCGCTATACGCTGGCCCAGCAACGCATACTGGTCTGGACGCTGGTTGCCACCGCTAGCATCATCGTGCTGGGCTGGACGCTGACGCAGTTTCTCGGCGGCATCTACCAGCGCAGCGTCGAGGAAGAGTCAACCGGCGACATCCAATTGCTCGCCCGGTTGCTCGATCGCGAGACCGCCGCGCTGGGCCGCACGGCCGCCGCTGCCGGCGAGCCGGACAGCCTGCGCGGCGGACCGCCGAAAGTCGTCGTTGACG
Source organism: Gammaproteobacteria bacterium (assembly GCA_003132025.1). Taxonomy (GTDB): domain Bacteria; phylum Pseudomonadota; class Gammaproteobacteria; order Steroidobacterales; family Steroidobacteraceae; genus FEN-1191. Next base: position 91,752 of record PKWJ01000045.1, on the reverse strand, counting down.
CGTTCAAGGCCGACCTCAGCGGCTTCAACCGTTCCTACTTTCTGGTGGACGGCGACGGCATGGTCATGGCGACCAACCGCCAGGAACTGTCGCTTCGACCGCTGTGGCCCGGTGCTGCCGGCAGCGCGCCGGCCGGGCAAAACACCGCATCGGCGCGGCCACCGATGGCGCAGCGGGAGATCACGGATGCGACCTGGATCTTCGTGGACGGGCAGCGCCACTACGTGCGCCGGCGATTTGCCGACCACAGCCGCTGGTCGCTGATACTGTTGATGCCGGATTCGCGCGTCTACGCCACTCGCTTCCTGGGAATCATCGTCACGCTGCTGGTGTCGATCATGATGATGATCTACCTGTACGGAAGGGAGCGACTGCTCCGCGATCGCGTCGAACTGGAGAGCCGTCTGAATCTGGTCGACGTCGCCCGCAATCTTCAGTTGCAGGCGACCACCGATCCGCTCACCGGGCTGTTCAACCGGCTGAAACTCAATGAAGCGCTCGGCAGCGAGCTGGCGCGCTCGCAGCGCCACCGGACGCCGCTCAGCCTGATGCTGTACGACGTCGATCATTTCAAGGCCATCAACGACAGCCACGGCCATCAGGTCGGGGATGCGGTGCTGATCGAGGTTTCCCAGTGGGTGCTGCAGCGCATCCGGCCCTCCGATCTGCTGGCGCGCTGGGGTGGAGAGGAATTCATCATCCTGGCCCCGGGTTCGGATGGACCGATGGCGTACCAGGCCGCCGAGCGGCTGCGGATTGCGATGCAACAGGCCGTGTTCGGGCGAGTAGGGACGTTGAGCTGCAGTTTTGGCGTGTCGCACTACCGGGATGGCGACACCGCGGAAACCATGCTTGCCCGCGCGGACGCTGCCTTGTACCGGGCCAAAGTCGGCGGACGCAATCGGGTCGAGCTGGCGGCGTGAACCGGACTTAAGGCTCGAGGTAGGCGTAGCCGTTGAGCTCGTTCTCGTAGAAGCGCTTCAGCGCCTGGCTTTCCGCGACCGTCAGCCGGCCCTCGCGCACCGCGCGTTCGCAATCGCGGGTCAGCGCCGGGGATAGTTCCGCGACGTCGTACTCCATGTATTCGAGCACGCGGTTGGCGGTGTCGCCCTTGACGATCTCCTCGATCCACCAGCCGCCTTCCTCGTGCAGCTTGATGTGCACCACGTTGGTGTCGCCGAACAGGTTGTGCAGATCCCCCAGCGTCTCCTGGTAGGCGCCGACCAGAAACGCGCCCAGGTAGTAATCCTCGCCCGCGATCGGCTCATGCAGTTCCAGCGTGCGCTTGACGTCGCGCGGACCGACGAACCGGTCCACCTTGCCGTCGGAGTCGCAGGTGATGTCTGCCAGCACCGCCTTGCGCGATGGCAGCTCGCACAGCCGGTGGATCGGCATGATCGGGAACAGCTGGTCGATCGCCCAGCTGTCGGGCAGTGACTGGAAGATCGAGAAATTGCAGAAATAGGTGTCGGACAGCACGTTCTCCAGATCCTCGAGCTCCTCGGGAAAACGGCCGAGCCGCCGGCACACGTCGCGGATGCGGGCACAGCTCGCCCAGTAGAGCCGCTCGGTCAGGCCCCGAAATTCCAGTGACAGCAGGCCGAGGTTGAACATCTGCAGCGCCTGATCGCGCGCCGTGAGGGCGTCGTGATAGCACTCGACCAGCCGGCGCTCGTCGATATTGCGGTATGCGTCGAGCAGGTCGCGGACCGGCTGTGGCAGCGCCTTCTCGCCGCCAAATTCCTCGGCATCGCGGCCGTCGACGCGAAAGCGATCCAGCGCCGAGCGGCCCAGCACGTTGAAGATCAGCACGCTGTGGTGCGCAGCGATCGCGCGCCCGGACTCGCTGATGATCAGCGGATGCGGGATATTGCGGGCGTTGCAGACGCTGCCCACGCGATACACCACGTCGCTGGCGTACTCGTTGAGGGTGTAGTTCATCGAGGAGGGGTAGTTGGTGGCGCTGCCGTCGTAGTCGATCCCCAGGCCACCGCCAACGTCGATGTACTCCAGGCCGGCGCCCATGAGCTTGAGTTCCGCGTACACATGGGCCAGCTCATTGATCGCGTCCTTGACGCGGCGGATGTCCTGCAGCTGGCTGCCGGGGTGACAGTGCACCAGCTTCAGACAGTCGAGCATGTCGCGGCCCCTAAGGATGGCGACCATCTCCAGGATCTCGGTGATGAACAGTCCGAATTTGGACTTGTCCCCGGCCGAATCGCGCCAGCGTCCGGAGCCTTCGGTGGCCAGTTTCACCCGCACCCCGAGCTTGGGCCGCACGCCGTAGATGTCGGCGTAGCTGAGCACCAGTTCGAGCTCGGAGAAGTTCTCGATCACCGGGATGATGGTGCGCCCGAGCTTGGTCGCCAGGATCACGGCCTCGATGTAGCTCGAGTCCTTGAAGCCGTTGCAGATGATGGGCCGGTCGTCCGCGCCCTCGGTCATCGCCATGACGGCCAGCAGCTCGGGTTTGGAGCCGGCTTCCAGGCCGAAGCCGAACTCCTTGCCGTAACGGAACACTTCCTCGACCACCAGGCGCTGCTGGTTGACCTTGATTGGATAGACCGCGGTGTAGCGGTTGCGATAGTCGTTTTCCGCGATCGCCCGTGCGAACGCCGCGTGCAGATGGCGCAGGCGATGCGCCAGGATGTCGGAAAAGCGGATCACCACCGGGGCCGTCAGGTCGCGCTCCTGCAGGCCCTGCACCACTTCCAGCAGATCGATCTCGTGCGCGACGGTGGTGTCCGGGCGTACCACCACGTGGCCGGCGGCGTTGATCGAGAAGTAGCCCGAGCTCCACGCGGGCACGTTATACAGCTCCAGCGCGTCCTCCACCGACCAGCTCTGGCTGCTCGGCGCGCTGCGCGTCGCTTGCGGTTGCCCCACGGTGTCTTTCCAGCCTCGCGCGCTGCTTTAGAAACGTAGGCGCGCACCATAGCAAACTGGGGCGACAAGTAAATGCGCGGCGGGTAAAAGCCGCCGCCAGTCGCTACAATCCGCGCCGATGGCCATTGATTTCTACTGGGGTAGCGGGAGCGCGCCGTGCTGGCGCGTGGCACTCGCGCTCGAGTTCAAGCGCCTCAGGTACAACAGCCATCTGCTGCATTTCGACCTGCAGGAGCACAAGGCGCCGCAGATGCTGGCGATGAACTTCCGCGGCAGGCTGCCGGTGCTGCGCGATAACGACTACGTGGTGTTCGAGTCGCTGGCGATACTTTATTACCTCGACCAGAAGTACCGCGATCCGCCGATCTTCGGCCGCAATGCCGAGGAGGCCGGCGTGATCATGCGCGTGATCTGCGAGTACCAGTCCTACGCCGAGCCGCCGCTGAAGCAGATCGTCGCCGGGTCGCGGCAGCGTCAGGTCGATGACGGGTTGGCCGAGGCCATGCATCGGGTGGCGGGCGAGGCGCGGACCATCGAACAGCGCCTGGCGCACTCGGATTGGGTGGTGGGGGAGAGTTTTTCGGCCGCCGACATGATGATCTACCCGGATATCCGGCGCCTGCTGCGCGCCCTGCGGCTGCCGGAAGCACACGAGCTGGCGGCGCGCTTCCTGCCGATGGAGATCAACTATCCCGCCATCGGGCGCTGGCTCGATCGCGTGGCGGCACTACCCGGGCACGATCGCACCTGGCCGCCGCACTGGCGCTGACGGCGCGAGCGACAGCGCACACCGTTGCAATGTCAAGCCGCCGGTGTAGCCATCGGCCGACGCTGGCGACGCGGCGTGCCGATTGCTACCCTTCGCCGATCCTTACGGCGGAATAATAATGAGTCAGCACGAAATACACGTCGATTTTCCCGGGCGCATCGTCCTGGTCGGATTCGGCAGCATCGGCCAGGGTGTGCTGCCGCTGATCCTGCGGCATCTGGGCCTGAGCGCCGAGCGCGTCAGCATCGTCAGTGCCGACGACGTCGGGCACGAGGAAGCGGCGCGTTTTGGCGTCAAGTTCGTCAAGCAACGCCTGACGCGCGAGAATTTCCGCCGTACGCTCGATCCGCTGGTCGGTCGCGGCGACTTCTTGCTCAACGTTTCGGTCGACGTCTCGAGCATCGCTCTGATCCGCTACTGCTGGGACAAAGGCGCGATGTATCTCGACACCTGCATCGAGCCCTGGCCCGGCGGCTATACCGATCCGACCATACCGGTGGCCAAGCGTACCAACTACGCGCTGCGCGAGGAGGCGCTGGCGCTGCGCGCCGGCAATGCACGCGCGCCAACCGCGGTGCTCACGCACGGCGCCAATCCCGGGATGGTGTCGCACCTGGTGAAACAGGCGTTGCTGAATATCGCCTACGACCTCGGACTGCGCGATGCGGAGCCCAGCACCCGCGGCGAATGGGCGGAGCTCGCCCAGCGCGTCGGGGTGAAGGTGATTCACATCGCCGAACGCGACACGCAGCTGTCGAGCATACCGAAGGAGGCGAACGAATTCGTCAATACCTGGTCGGTCGACGGCTTCGTGTCGGAAGGCTCGCAACCGGCGGAGCTGGGTTGGGGCACGCACGAACGCAATTTTCCGCGCGACGGTCGCCGCTATGATTTCGGCGCTGGCGCGGCGATTTACCTCGGGCAGCCGGGAGTGGCGACGCGGGTGCGCAGCTGGACCCCGCTCACCGGGCCGTACCACGGATTCCTGATTACCCATTCCGAGGCGATATCGATCGCCGACTACTTTGCGGTGCGCAAGGACACGCAGGTGCTGTACCGGCCGACGGTGCACTATGCCTATCACCCCTCGGACGCCGCCGTGCTGTCGGTGCATGAATTCTGCGGTCGCAACTACCAGATCCAGGATCGGCGCCGGATCATGATGGACGACATCACCAAGGGCATCGATGAGCTCGGCGTGCTGCTGGCCGGCCATAAGAAAAATGCCTACTGGTATGGCTCGCAGCTCTCGGTCGAGGAGGCGCGCACGCTTGCCCCGTACAACAACGCCACCAGCCTGCAGGTCACCAGCGCCGTGCTGTCGGGCATGGTGTGGGCGATGGAGAATCCAAATAACGGCATCACCGAACCCGAGGACATGGATTTTCGGCGCAACCTGACGATCGCCATGCCGTACCTGGGGCCGGTGATCGGGCAGTACACCGACTGGACGCCGCTGACGGATCGCGAACGGCTGTTCCCCGAGGACCTCGATCAGACCGACCCCTGGCAGTTCAAGAACGTGCGCGTCAGCTGAGCGCGCCGGGCTAGCCGATGTCGCTGTAGTCGATCTCCACGATGGTGTAGCGCTGGGTGCCGGTGGCAAGTTCCAGCGCGACTTCTTCGTCCAGTCGCCGGCCCAGGAGACTGCGCCCCAGCGGCGCGTCCATGCTGATGTAGTCGCTGGCCATGTCGAGTTCGTCCGGGCCGACCAGCCGATAGTGCAGGCGCTGGCCAAGCTCGGTCTCGAGCGTGATGCGGGCGCCGAAGAACACGCGCCGGCGATCGCTCGGCGGCTGATCAACCACCACCATGCCCTCCAGACGCGAGCGCAGGAATCGAACCCGGCGGTCGATCTCACGCAGGCGGCGCTTACCGTAGGTGTATTCGGCGTTTTCGGAACGATCGCCCTGGGCCGCGGCGGCGGCGACCGCAGCGGTCACCAGCGGTCGTTCACGGCGCCACAGCTCATCGAGCTCGGCGCGCAGCCGCGCGGCACCGGCGGCGGTGATGTATTTCGATCCTGGCTGCTGCGGAGCGCGATAGCGACCCATGATACAAGCTCTTGAAATACCTAACGTTGTTCCCCAATTGCCGTCGTCGCTGAGGAACTGAGCAGCAGCTCACAGCGGCCCGCCGGCCGGCGGCCTACGCTCCTCTGCGATATCCCCTGGGCGGGCTGCACCTTTTTAAAGAGCAGGTCTGCCCGCTTGACTCGCCCTGGCTAGACGCCGGGGCGTTTTTTTCACCGGTATCCTGCGCCCGCAGAACGTGTGAAGATTCCGCGACAGCTGTTGAAAACTCTAACCGCGCCGCCATTGTATGCGGCACTGTCACCCGCGGAGGCTTGATTTCGATGCGCATGCTCAAGGTCTGTTTGATAGTGGCCGGCGCATTGCTGGCGAGTGGTTGCGGCTACAACCGCATTCAGCAGCAGGATGAGGCGGTCAAGGCGGCGTGGTCGGAGGTTATCAACCAGTATCAGCGCCGGGCCGATCTGGTGCCGAACCTGGTCAACACGGTCAAGGGGTTCGCGGCCCAGGAGCAGAAAGTGCTGATCGGCGTCACCGAGGCGCGCGCCAAGGTCGGCACCATCCAGGCAACACCGGAGCTGGTCAACGATCCAGCGGCATTCCAGAAATTCGAGGCCGCGCAGGGTCAGCTGTCGCAGGCATTGAAAAGCCTGATCGCGGTGAGTGAAAACTACCCGCAGCTGAAATCAGATCAGAATTTCCGCGATCTGCAGGCGCAGCTTGAAGGTACCGAAAACCGTATCACCGTGGCGCGCAATCGCTACATCCAGGCGGTGCGGGAGTACAACGTAACGCTGCGCTCATTCCCCACCAATCTCACCGCGATGATATTCAAGTATTCGGTGAAGCCGAACTTCACGGTGCAGAACGAGGCCGAGATCTCACGGCCGCCGACGGTGGACTTCGGTAACGCCAGCAGCCCGGCCAGCGCTCCAGCCCCCGCGGGCGCACCGGCGCAATAGGGCGCGAGCGCGTCGCGCGCCGCGGCAGCCGCCATCGCCTTCAGGTCGCCAGGAAATCCGCCATGCGCCTGTTGATGGCTGCGACGGCGCTGGTGGTCAGCGCCGCGTTGAGCGCCGCGTTCGGCGTCGCCGCCGCGCAAACGCTGCAGCCGATTCCGAAGCTCGAGTCGCGGGTCACCGACGTGACCGGAACCCTGACCGCCGCCCAACAGGCCGAGCTGGAGCAGAAACTGGCGGATTTCGAAGCGCGCAAGGGCGCGCAGATCGCGGTGCTGCTGGTGCCGACCACTCAACCCGAGGAGATCGAGCAGTATTCGATTCGCGTGACCGACGCCTGGAAGCTCGGACGCAAGAAGGTCGATGACGGTGCATTGCTGATCCTCGCCAAGGACGATCACAAGCTGCGCATCGAGAACGGCTACGGTCTGGAGGGCGTGCTCACCGACGCGGCGTCCAATCGCATCATCGAAGACACCATGGTGCCGCTGCTGCGCCAGGGTCAGTACTACGCGGCCATCGGTGCCGGAGTCGATCAGATGATGGCCCTGATCGATGGCGAGCAGTTGCCGCCGCCCGACCGCACCTGGCAGCACCACAGCTCGCGTAACCTGAATTTTCTACCCTTCGTGCTGGTCGCAGTGCTGTTCGGTTCGAGCATTCTGCGCTCCATCTTCGGCCGCGCCGGCGGCGCGGTGCTGAGCGGCGGGGTGATCGGAGTGCTGGTGTTCCTCGTGACCTCGGTGCTCGGGCTGGCCATCGGTGCCGCCATCGTCTCGGCGCTGCTGGCGCTGCTGTTTGGCGCGTCCGGCGGTGGTTGGAGCTCGGGCGGCGGCTTTGGCGGTCTCGGCGGCCTGGGAGGCGGCTTCGGCGGTGGTGGCTTTGGCGGCGGTGGCGGCGNNCTTCAGCGGCGGTGGCGGCGGCTTTGGCGGCGGCGGGGCTTCGGGTAGCTGGTGATGGGCAAGTTCAGACGCATGCTGCGGCATCTTTTCAGCAGCACGGCGCGCACCCGGGTGCTGTTTTCCCACGCCGTGCTGGCGCAGATCGAAGCGGCGATCGGCGCCGCCGAAGCGCAGCACTCGGGCGAAATCCGTTTCGTGGTCGAAACTGCACTGCATCCGGCGGCGCTGTGGCACAACCTGACGCCGCGCGCGCGGGCGGTGCAGGTGTTCGCGCATCTGCGCATCTGGGACACGCACCACAACAATGGCGTGCTGATCTACGTGCTGCGCGCCGATCGCGCGGTGGAGATCCTCGCCGACCGGGGTATCAGTGCCCGGGTGAGCGAGGCCGAGTGGCAGGCGGTGTGTCGCGAGGTCGAAGCCCACTACCGCGCCGGGCGCTATGCGGAGGGTTCTTGCGCTGCGGTGGCCGGCGTTGCGCGGCTTTTGGGGCAGCATTTTCCGCCCGGCGGCTCGGGGGAGAACGAACTGCCCAATCAGCCGATACTCCTCTAGAATCGATCGCGTGAGCCGCGAAACGGATAGCAAAAGGCCGCTTGCATCGGCGGGTCGAAGTGCGTCGCTCGTGGCCCTGGCCGCGGGCTGGAGTGCGCTCGCAAGCTGCGCCCTGATCGGCTCGCATCCGGTGCCCAAACCCGCCCCGGAAATCGAAGCGCCGCCGCCGCCGCCCGCGCCCCGCTTGGCCGACCCGGTGGACACACACAAGTTCGAACTCACCAGTCCCGACGACGACGTGGTCGGGGCGGTGCAGATCACGGTCGCCTCGAAAGAGGACACGCTGCCGGACATCGCCCGGCGCTTCAATGTCGGCTACGAGGAGATCGTGCGCGCCAATCCCGGCGTCGATCCCTGGATTCCAGGCGAGGGCCGCAGCGTGGTGGTGCCGTCGCGCTTCGTGCTGCCCGACGCGCCGCGCCAGGGCATCGTGATCAATGTCGCCGCGCTGCGCCTGTATTACTTTCCGCCACACAAGAAAGGCGAGCCGCAGATCGTCTACACGCATCCGATCGGCATTGGTAAAGTCGGCTGGTCGACTCCGCAGGGGGTTACCACTGTCGTCAGCCACGTGAAGGACCCGATCTGGCGACCCTCGGCGGCGTTGCGCAAGGATCACTTCAACGACAACGGCGAGGACCTGCCGGCGGTGGTCAAGCCGGGCCCTGACAATCCGCTCGGCAAGTTCGAACTCACGCTCGGCTGGCGCAGCTACCTGATCCACGGCACCAACAAGCCCTACGGCGTGGGCCTGCGCTCGAGCCATGGCTGCGTCCGGCTGTACCCGGAGGACATCGAGCGCATCTATGCGATGGTGACCAACGGCACGCCGGTGCGGGTGGTCAATCAGCCGTTCCTGTTCGGCATCCACGACCAGCAGCTGTATCTGCAGGCCTATAGCGTGCTCGCGGATGACCCGCGCGACTGGGAACATGCGCAGAAGAAACTGCTGACGCGTGCGCTGTCGGTGCGCCTGCAGCAGACGCTCAAGGCCTCGGGCGGCCAGATCGACTGGCAGAGCGTGGCCGCCGTTACGCACGCGCCGCGCGGGATACCGGTGCCGGTTACCGGCGCGGACAGCAACATCGAGTCGGTGCTGGCGGCGGCGCCCAAGGTCGAGAACCGCATCCCGGAAGGCGCCAACTGGGACGGCACCGACGATACCGGCAGCGATGCGCAGAGCGCCAAGCAACTGCTGCTCGAGCGCGAGCCGACGACGGCTCAGGCGCCAGCGCCGCGCGCGCCGGGAACCTGAAACACCATGGCGCAGCTGAGCGAATGGCTGCAGATCATGCTGGCGGAAATCGGCCGCAAGCAGGAGGAAGCGCTGCGCTCGGCCGAGGAACAACAGCGGCGCGAGAGCACGCCCGCAGCGGCAACCCCGCCTGCGCCCGACGCCGCAGCCTCTACGCCCAAGCGCATCGCTGCTGCGTAGTGTGCGCGGCATTGTCGCCGCTGTGCTACATTTGCGTTTGGCTTCGAGGGTAGGGCTTGGCCGAGCTGGTGTTTTCCGCCGCGGACACCGCACAACAGTTGCGGCCGCAGGCATCGATCAAACGCGCCGCGACAGCAGTCACCGCCTTCATCGGCCGGGCGCTCAAGGGTCCGGTCAACCTGCCGGTCGCAATCTCCAGCTTCAATGATTACCAGCGCGTGTTCGGCGGCCTGTGGCAGCATTCGACGCTGTCGTATGCGCTCGAGCAGTATTTCCAGAATGGCGGCCGCGAAGCCATCGTAGTTCGCGTCTGCAACGGCGGACATGCTCCCACGCTGCGTCTTCTCGCCGGGGCAGCCCACCTGACGCTGGTCGGCTTGTGGCCCGGAACGCGCGAATTTCTGCGCGCCTCGGTGGACTATGACGGTATCGCCGCCGGCGAGACCGATCGCTTCAATCTCGTGATCCAGCGCCTGCGTGCGCCGGGGTCCGAATTCATCGAAGACCAGGAGATATTCCGCCGCCTGTCGATTGTGCCGGGTGCCGAGCGCAGCGTCGCCGGCATGCTCACCGGTTCGCGCCTGGTGCGCGCACGCGGAGTGTTGCCGCGGCAGCGCCCCGACTGTACTGCCGGCCTGCAGCCCGCGGCCGCCGTGGGCTATGTGATGTCGAACGGCGACGGCGATGACGGCGATGAGCTGACCAACTACGACATCATCGGTGACGCCAAGAGCGGCCGCGGGCTGTTCGCGCTGCACGGCACCGAGCAGTTCAGTTTCCTGTGTGTACCGCCGTTGTCGCGCGAAGTTGAAGTCGGGGTGCCGGCGCTGCTGGTGGCGCTGCGGATGTGCCGCCAGCGTCACGCGATGCTGCTGCTCGATCCACCGGCGGCCTGGAGCGATGCGGCAGCGGCGATCGACGGCCTGCGCAACTGGCCGTTGTTCAGCGAGGACGCGCTCATGTTCTATCCGCGCGTACTGGCCTTCGACCGGCTGCGTGGCCGGCAGGAGGTGTTCGGTTCGGCGGCCGCCGCGGCCGGACTGCTGGCGCGCCTGGACCGTACCGGGCCGGTGTGGACGGAGTGCAAGAAGGAGGAGGCGCTGCTGCGGCCGGCGCTGCGGGCCGCCGCCAGCGCCACCGACCTGGACCACATCCGGCTGGCGCACGGCGGCGTGAACCTGCTGCAATCGGCGCGCGTCGCGTCGCGCGCGGTGCCGCCGCCGCACATCAGCCTGCGCACCCTGGTACCGGAAGCCACTGCAAAGAGCGACTGGCGCGAGCTCGGCATCCGCCGCCTGGCGCTGTTCATCATGGCCAGCGTCGAGCGTGGCACGCGCTGGGCAATGCACCAGGAGCCGGGGCCGGCGCTATGGGGCCGCGTGCGCTCGCAGGTGATGGCGTTTTTCCAGGCGCTGGAGCAGGAGGGTGCGTTCGTCGGGCGCAGCGCCGAAGAGAATTACTTCGTGATCTGCGATGCGCGACTGAACGACGCCGAGCACGTGGCGGTCGGACGATTCCAGCTGCTGTTCGGCTTCGCCGCCTCACGCCCGGGCGAGTTCCAGACCTGGCTCGTGACGCACGAGCCCAGCGCCAGCAGCGTGCGTGCGGCCAGCGTCAATCGCTACGCGTTGCCACCGCAAAGCTGACTACGGCGCGCGCGATCTCGGTCCCGGCGGCATCGGTGATCGTCACCGGAACGCCCACCAGCCCGGTCGCGGCCCAATCGGTCTTGTCCAGGCGCGCCAGCGCACTCACCGCGGAGTCGACCCGGCGCAGATGCTCGAGCGTCAGGCCGCGCGCGGTCCAAGACAATCCCGCTGGCACGCTCACCTCGATCAGCATGGTGGCCGCCAGCTGCGCCAGCGCACTTATGGCCATGGGATCGACGGCACCACCGGCCGCACGCACGCGTCGATGCGCCTGCATCGCGGTCCGGCATAGCCCGACGCGCAACTCGCCGATGTGCGCCTGCAGCGCCGCCAGCAGCGGCGTGCGTGTGCGCGCCGCGCGTGCGAACAGCCACCGTCCCAGCACCGAGCGCTGCGCACGTTCGTACCGGCGTAGCGCCTGACTTGGCGGCGCACTGTGCGCCAGGGTTAACCAATCAAGCTGCGGGCGTGCGGCACGCGATTCGATGCTGCTAATGTGACCTCCGATCGACGGGTGACACCGGCGATAGGGGCCGGACGATGTAGGACTGAATTAACAGGACTTTATTAGAGTTGTAATCGCGCCTCAAGGGTCCAGGAGTATGATCCGCGGCGGCGATCTGACGCGGGACGGATCGAGTAGAAGGAAAACTTAAGGATGGCGAATCGCTACGTCGTGTTCTCGCATGGCAAGGACAGCGTTCCGTGGGGCAGAAAAATCACGGCGTTGGCCGATGTCGCGCGCGGCGAGGGCTACGAGGTCGAGTCAGTCGACTATCGTGGTATAGAAACTCCTCGCGGCTGCATTGACAAGCTGATCGAAGTCTGCAAGACGCTGTCGGGCGATCTGGTGCTGGTCGGCTCGAGTCTCGGCGGCTATGTGACGGTAGCGGCTGCTTCGCTGCTGCACGCCCGCGGCGCGTTTCTGATGGCACCGGCGCTGTACGTGGAAGGACTGCCGCCGCTGCGCGAACGGGTGCTCGACTGTCCGGCGGCCATCGTGCACGGGTGGCGCGATCAGGTGGTGCCGATCGAGCACAGCATCCGCTTCGGGCGCGAATACGGCGCCTCGGTGCATCTGCTCGATGCCGACCATCAGCTGCATGAACAGCTGCGCTTCATCAAGTATCTGTTCGAATATTTCCTCATAGCCCTGGATCTGCCGCCCGAGCGCGGGTCCAATTAAAGTCATGCAGGGTCTACTGCGCAGAGTGCTCGCCCTGTGGGTGCGCGCCACGCTGCATCCGGAGGACGCGCTGGGTCGCCTGGCCGGGCGCACGGTACCGATCTGCTATGTGCTCGAGCGGCGCAGCCCCAGTGACCTGGCGGTACTGCAGAACGTGTGCCTGCGCGAGCGCCTGCCGCGACCGGGCCGCAGGCTCCTGGCGCAGCAGCTGCGCAACCTGCGCTCCTGGTTCGCGCTGACGAAAAGCGTCGGCCTGTGGCGCACGCGCATGGATCGACGGCCGCCGGAGCAGCTGCTGGCGCTGATCGAAGCGCTGCGGCGCGACCCGAGCCTGGATGTCAGCCTGGTACCGGCCGCGGTCTACTGGGGTCGCGCACCGTCCAAGGAGCGCTCGCTGATACGCCTGCTGCTGTCCGAGGACTGGGTCATCGGCAGCCGCGTGCGCCGTTTCTTCACGGTGCTGTTCAATGGGCGCAGCACCACGGTGCAGCTGGGCGAACCGATATCGCTGCGCGGCCTGCTGGAAGCCGACGCCGACAGCGCGCTGAACGGTCGGCGTGTCACGCGCCAGTTGCGCAATCAATTTGCCCGCTTGCGTACCGCCCGCCTCGGGCCGGATCTGTCGCACCGGCGCACCATCGTCGCCGCGGTGCTGCGCACCAGGGCAGTGCGAGCGGTGGTGGCGCAGGAGGCGCGCGAGCAGGACCCGCGCAAGCGGCGCACCACGTTGCTCGAGGCGCGCCGCTACGCGAACGAGATCGCCGCCAACTATTCGCCGGTGTTCATCACCTTCATGTCGCTGGCGCTGCGCAGCCTGTGGACCCGACTGTATGACGGCATCGAGTTCCAGCATGTCGATACCCTGCAGCAGGTGGCCGAGGGCAATGAGATCGTCTATGTGCCCTGTCATCGCAGCCATATGGACTATCTGCTGCTGTCCTATGCCATCTACCAGCGCGGTTATGCGGTGCCGCACATCGCGGCCGGACTGAACCTGAACCTGCCGATCGTCGGCCGCTTCCTGCGCAAGGGCGGGGCGTTCTTCATCCGGCGCAGTTTCCGCGGCAACACGCTCTACACGGTCGTGTTCACGAAATACCTGGCGGCGATGATGGCGCGCGGGCATTCGCTCGAATATTTCATCGAAGGCGGGCGCAGTCGCACCGGCCGGCTGCGGCCGCCGATGACCGGCATGCTGTCGATGACGGTGCGCAGCTACCTGCGCGAGCCGCGCCGTCCGGTCGTATTCGTGCCGGTCTACTTCGGTTACGAGCGCATCGTCGAGGGTCCGACCTACATCGGCGAGCTGTCGGGTCGGCCGAAGGAAAAGGAGTCGATCCTGGGGCTGCTGCGCACCGCGGGCAGGCTGCGCCAGCGCTTCGGCAACGTGCATGTCAATTTTGGCGAACCCATCTATCTCAACCAGCTGCTGGACCGCTACGCTCCCGACTGGCGCAGCACCGTGTTCGACGACCAGAACCGCCCGCCGTGGGTCGGCGCGCTGGTGGATGAACTGGCACCGACCATCATGCGCCACATCAACTCCGCGGCCGCGGTGACCCCGGTCAATCTGCTGGCGTTGGTGCTGCTGGCGACGCAGCGCCAGTCGATGCTCGAGGCCGACCTGCTGCGGCAGATCCAGACCATGGTGTCGGTGCTGAAGGTCATTCCCTATGGCGATCGGGTGACCGTGACCCGCCAGAGCCCAACCGAGGTGGTTAACTACGGCGTGATGCTGAAGATCATCACCCGCGAGCGGCACCCGGCGGGCGATATCGTGCGCATGAGCCCGGAGCACGCGGTGCTCGCGACCTACTACCGCAACAACGTGCTGCACCTGTTCGCGATGCCGTCGCTGATCGCCTGCTGCTTTCTCGCCAACGCAGTGCTGCGCACCGAAGACGTGCAGCGACTCGCGGCCCGCATCTATCCGTACGTGGCGGCGGAACTGTTCATGCGCTGGAACGAGGATGAGTTGCCCGACATCGTCGAGCGCGCACTGGTATCGCTCGCCGCGCTGGGGCTGCTGGAAGGCAGCGCCGCTGCGCTGTGGCGGCGGCCGCCGCCGACGTCCGAGGCTGCGATGCAGCTATCACTGCTGGCGCAATCCACGATCCAGACCATCGAGCGCTACTACCTGGCGATCGCCTTGCTGGTCCAGGCTGGCAGCGGTGCGATGACGCAGAAACAACTGGAAGAGCGCTGCCAGCTCATGGCCCAGCGCATGACCATGCTGTACGGTTTCAACTCACCCGAGTTCTTCGATCCCAGCCTGTTCGAAAATTTCATCGACCTGCTGCGCGGCCGCGGCGTGGTGCGTACCGACGATTCTGGGCGGCTGCTGTTCGACGAGGTATTGATCCGGGTGGCGGCTGACGCGCAACTGGTGCTGTCGGAGCAGATTCGTCACAGCATCCTGCAGGTCACCCACGGCTAGCGCCGGCACATCCGCCTGCTTTCCGCGGCAGCCGCTGAGAGAGATTGAGGTTCAGGCGCNNGCGCCTGAACCTCAATCTCTCTGGGCGATTGTCACTGAAGGCCGGTCGCGCCGGCGCTAGGCGTGGGTGGCTCGCGCAGCGCCCGCCTCCAGGCTCGCAGCTTGCGCTGATAGCTCCAGCTGGCGTTGGCCGGGCTGGTGGAAGGCAGGCGGCGGATGTCGAGCCGCGGGAATTCGCGCGCCAGGGACTGGCCGAGATGGCGTTGCAGAGCCGCATGGGCGGTGCCGCCATTGCAGCACAATCGCATGACGTTGCCCTGCCGCAGCAGCGGCAGCAGCTCATTGGCGATCACCGAATCAAGCTCGATCGCGGTGTCGAGGCTGCCGCGACGCACGCACGATTGCAGCACGTCCCACAGGCCCAGCCCCCGATCCTGCAGCAGCTGCAGGCGCCGCGCGTACGGCAGCTCGGGGCCGGCGCCGCACACCACCCCCATGATGCTCCAGAACTGGTTGCGTGGATGCGCGTAGTACTGCTGTGCGGCGAGTGAGGCCACTCCGGGCATGCTGCCCAGGATCAGGATCCTGGTGCCGGCGCCGATCACCGCCGGAAAGCTATGGACGCGCGCGGACGGCATGCGGCGCACACGCTCAATCGTCGGCGACGCGGCCACGCAGGCGCTTGACCTGCTTGCGTTCGCGTTTGTGATCCAGGCGCCGCTGGCGCGAGCCCAGGGTCGGACGCGTCGCGTGGCGCTTTTTCGGCACCACACTGGCGCGTGCGATCAGCTCCTCCAGGCGCGACAGGGCTTCACGCCGGTTGCCCTCCTGGGTGCGGTGATTGCGGGCCATGATCAGCAGCGTGCCGTCGGCGTTCAGGCGGCTGCCTGCCATAACCCGCAACCGTGCCTTGACCGCGGAGCTTAGCGAGCGCGTGCCGGCCAGGTCAAAGCGCAGCTGGGCCGCGGTTGCGACCTTGTTGACGTTCTGGCCGCCCGGTCCCGAGCCGCGGACGAATTGGAACTGCAGATCCTGTTCCGGGATGCTCGCGATGTGCTTCACAGCGGCGGCTCGCCATGGCGGACGTATATCTCCCGCTGCGCGACCGGGATGGTGATGCCGGCATCGCGAAACAGCCGCCAGATGGCGCGATTGACGTCGGAGCGGACGTTGTTGACGCCGGCCTCCGGATCGGCGATCCAGAAGCGCAGCTCCAGGTCCATGCCGTAATCGGCGAACTGCATCAGGCGCGATACTGGCGGCGGATCGCGCAGAATGCGCGGATTATTCTCGGTCGCGTGCATCAGCACCGCCAGCGCCAGTTCCGGATCGTCGCGATAGCTGACGCGCACCGGCAGCTTCAGGCGCACCTTGCGGTCGGAATAGCTCCAGTTGATCACCGGATTGGTGATGAGCTGCTGATTGGGCACCAGCGTCTCGACTCCGTCGCGGTCGCGCACCACGACGTAACGGCCGCGCAGCGCCTGCACCCAGCCGAAGCTCTCGGTGCTGGTGCCCGGCATGCCGGTAAAGCTGATGACATCGCCCGGTTTGATCGACTTGTCCATCAGCAGCACGAATCCGCTGACGAAATTGCTGGCGATGGACTGCAGTCCGAACCCCAGCCCGATTCCCACGGCTCCCGTCAGCACCGTGAGCGCCGTCAGGTCGACGCCGGCGGCATTGATGCCAAGCAGCACGCCCAGGCCGACCAGGAAGAAGTAGGTGAACTTGGTGATGCCGATCCGCGTCGATAGCGCGATCGACTCGACGTGCATGACGCGCCGCTCGAGCGCGCGTGCCACCACGCTGGTGACCAGCACGAACACGGTGATGATCACCAGCCCCTTGAGCAGTGCCCAGAGCGTGAAGCGGCCCTTGCCGGGCAGCAGATTGATGGCGTCCAGCGTGTTCTGGATGGCGTCGAACCAGCCCACCAGCTGGAACGATATCGCCAGCCAAACCAGCAGCGTCAGGCGCGTCTCCCAGGTGCGCAGCCAGGAGCGCGGGCCAAGCGCCAGCCGCAGCAGATACATCGCCAGCCGCACCAGAATCAGCGCCGTCGCCAGCTGCATGGCGACATCGAGCAGCGTCGCTGCCGAGCCCAGCGCTGCGATCACGGTGCGGGCGACCAGCAGCGTCGCCAGCGCCACTACCACCGGAGTTTCGATCAGGACGATTTCGATCAGGCGCGCCCGCGCGCCGCGCAGACCCAGCAGCGCCAGATGACGCGCGCGCCAGCGGCGCACCATGCCGGCGGCGCTCAGCGCGGCCAGGAAACTCATGGCGATCACGCCGAGTTGCAGCAGCACCTCGCCGGTGGTGGCCGTGGCGAGAAACGACTGGATGATGCCGCCGTCAGCGCTGCTCACGGCAACTCGTCACGGGGCGTCATCACCGGGTGTCGTCACGGCAATGCTGCTTCAGGCATTGAGATCGGGTATCAGCTGGCTCTCGAGCTTCATGATCAGGTCCTTGAGCACCAGCTTGCGCTTCTTGAGACGTTTGAGCTGCAGCTCATCGATATGGATATCCATCGACAGGCGTGAGATGACCTCATCCAGATCGCGATGTTCGATGCGCAGCTGCCGCAGTTTTTCGACGTTGCGGAACAGGTCGCGGTCGACGTTGTCTTCCTGATCGCTCATTCCTTTGACCGCCCTGTGACCGTCGGCCGCTTGGCTCCGCTGCCGAGGCCATCGCGCTGCGATCTGCGCTATACCCCTAAGCGGGCCGTGATTGGCATTATCCGGTCCGGTAGCTTAGCGAAGCGACCCAGCGGACGCCATGGCAACCCGGGCTCATGGAAGTCCGAACCGATCGAGCCGGCAAGCTCGAAACGGCGCGCGAGTGTCGCGGCGCGATCGGCATCGCCCGGACCCATGCCGGCGAGGCTGACCTCCAGGCCGACGCCGCCGGCGGCCTTGAACTGTTCCACCAGCGTGCGCAGCACGCCGTTGGATACCTGGTAGCGGTGCGGATGAGCCAGCACCGCCACGCCGGCGGCCGCACTAATGCACTGCACCGCACCGGCCAGATCCGGCCATTGCGTAGCGACATATCCGGGTCGGCCGCGCTTGAGCCAGCGGTCAAATGCGGCTTGCACCGTCGCCACCAATCCCCGCGAGCACAGCGCGCGCGCCAGATGCGCGCGGGTTGGGGCGGGCGCCGACAGCGCCTCGGCAGCCAGTTCGGCCCCCGGCAGGCCGGCCGCGGTCAGGCGCTGCCCCATGGCCCTGATCCGCTCGCGGCGCAGCTCGAGCACGCCCGCGCAGTGGGCGATGAATGGCGCATGGTCGCGCGCTATGCCGAGGCCGACCACGTGAATCTCCCGATCGCGCCACAGCGAGGTCAGCTCCACACCCGGCACGAACCGGATACCGTGCCGATCGCAGGCGCTCTGGGCCTCATCACACCCGGATGTCGTATCGTGGTCGGTCAGCGCCAGCAGCTGCACCTGGCGTTGCGCGGCAAGATCGACCAGCGCCGCCGGTGCCAGCAGGCCGTCGGAGCGGCTGCTGTGGGTGTGCAGGTCGATGCGCGGGTCCATAGGTGCGAGCGATCTACAGGCCGGCGAGCAGCGCTACCCAGTCGCGGCTGCGGTCGCCAAAGGCGATAAATGACGGATTGGTGACGTCGTCGCGCACGTTGTAGCGCAGCGGCTGCCCGCCCAGGTCCACCACGCTGCCGCCGGCTTCCAGTACCACGGCATGTCCGGCCGCCGTATCCCACTCCGACGTCGGGCCGCGCCGCACGTACAGGTCGGCGCTGCCCTCGGCCAGCAGACCGAACTTGAGCGCGCTGCCGAGGCTGATGCGCAGCTGCGGCCCCAGGACCTCGAGTTTGCGGTCCAGCTTCGCGTCGCCAAAGGAACGGCTGCCCAGCACGCGCAACGGCTGCACCGGCTCGCGCTGCACGTAGATGCGCGCGCACGCGCCGTCGGCGCCGCGGCGGAACGCGCCACCACCGCGCGCCGCCGCGTACATGACCGATCGGGCCGGCCCCGACACCACGCCCAGCACCGGCTCGCCGTCCTGCACCAGCGCGATGTTGACGCTGAACTCGCCATTGCGCTTGACGAATTCGCGCGTGCCATCGAGCGGGTCGACCAGCCACAAGGTGTTCCACGATCGGCGCTGCGCGAATACGTCCGGCAGCGATTCCTCGCCGAGCATCGGCCATTGAGGCGTCAGGCTCTTCAACCCGGCGTCGATCACCCGTTGCGCCGCAAGATCGGCCTCGGTGCGCGGCGAGCGGTCGTCCTTGAGCGTTACACTGAAACCGGCATGGTAGATGCGCATGATCTCGCGCCCGGCCGCATCGGCAATATCCATCACCGCGGGCAGCCATGCCGACAGCTGTTCCGGGCCGAGGCTCATGCGTTCGATTCCACCATAGGATCGCCGATCATAGGGACTATGATATCGGAGCGCATGAATGCCACTGCCAATGGCCCGGCGAACGCCCCGGTGCTCACGGCGTCCGACTGGGCCGGGATCGAGACCGTGCTGCTCGATCTGGACGGCACGCTGCTCGATCTTGCGTTCGACAATTTCTTCTGGCGCACGCGGGTGCCGGAAGCCTGGGCGCGCTCGCGCTCGCTGAGCCCGGAACAGGCGCAGGCCGAGCTGCAGCCGCGTTTTCGCGCGCGTGAAGGCACGCTCGACTGGTATTGCATCGACTACTGGAGCCGCGAACTGGAACTGGATATCGCCGCGCTCAAGCTTGGCGATGCGCATCACATCCGCTGGCTGCCGGGAGCGCGAGAGTTCCTGGGCCGGGTGCGCGCCCTGGGCAAGCGCCTGGTGCTGCTGACCAATGCGCACCCGACCACGCTTGAAATCAAGGACGCGCATACCCAAGTAATCAGTCACTTCGATGCCGGTTTCAGTTCCCACAGCTTCGGCGCTCCCAAGGAGCAGGCGCGGTTCTGGGTCGAGCTCGCCAAGGTGCTGCATTTTGATCCGGCCCGCAGCCTGTTCGTCGACGACAGCCTGCCGGTACTACGTGCGGCGCGTGCCGCCGGCATCGGCCTGATCTACGCCGTGCAGCGGCCCGACAGCAGCGCACCGGCGCGCTTGCAGGTGGAATTCCCGGCGGTGGACGCAGTCGCGGAGCTGCTCTAGGAGCGGTCCGCGAAACTTCAGCGTCCCTGGCGCCGGCGTTGCGGACCGCCGGGTCGATGGCTGCGACCGGCGCCCGGACGGGGACCGCCGCCGCGCCGCAGCGGCGGTGCGTGCGTCATCGGACGCGGCACGTGGGTGGCGGGGTCGAGCTTGGCCAGCAGGTGCAGCGCGACCGGGGCCACCGGGATCTTGCGACCGAGAAAGTGCTCGATGTCAGGCAGTCCGACCGCATATTCCTCGCAGCCGAAGCTGATGGCATCGCCTTCGGCTCCGGCGCGGGCCGTGCGGCCGATGCGATGCACGTAGTCCGGGGCATCCTGCGGCAGGTCGTAGTTGAAGATATGGCTCACGTCCGGGATGTGCAGCCCGCGCGACGCCACGTCGGTAGCGATCAGCACCGCCAGCTCGCCCTCGTGAAACTGGCGTAGAAACTTCAATCGTTTCGGCTGTGGCACATCGCCCGACAGCGCCTGGGCGTTGAAGCCGTTGGCGCGCAGCGCCGTCTCCAGCTTCTCGGCGGTGCGTCTGGTATTGACGAATACCATGGTGCGATGGGCTTCGGTCTCGCGCAGCAGGCCGATCAGCAGCGGCAGCTTCTCCTCCATCGAGGGGAAGTAGATCACCTGGCGGATGCGATCGATGGTGACCTTGTCGGGCTCGATGCGCACCAGCTCGGGGTTGTTCATGTGCTCGTATGCAAGCTCGAGCACGCGGTGTGACAGGGTGGCCGAGAACAGCATCGACTGGCGGTGCTCCGGGCGCGGCAGGCGGCGCAGGATGTAGCGGATATCAGCGATGAAGCCGAGGTCGAACATGCGGTCGGCCTCATCAAGCACCAGCACCTGCACGTGGCGCAGGTCGTACACCTGTTGCTTGAAGTAATCAATCAGCCGTCCGGGGGTGCCGACCAGCACGTCGACGCCCTCGGCCAGCGTGCGCCGCTGCTGGTCGTAGTCGGTACCACCGAACACCACCGCGAGCTTGAGGCCGGTGTGCTTGCCCAGCACCGCCGCGTCCTTGTGAATCTGCACCGCGAGCTCGCGCGTCGGCGCGACGATCAGCGCGCGGATCGAGGTGCGGCTGCGGTTGGGTGCCGCCGGCTTGGTGAGCAGCGACTGATACAGCGCCACCAGAAAGGCGGCCGTCTTGCCGGTACCGGTCTGTGCCTGGCCGGCGACATCGCGGCCCTGCAGCGCTATCGGCAGCGTCTGCGCCTGTATCGGCGTGCAATAGATAAAGCCGGCATCCACGATCCCCTGCGCCAGCGCAGCGGCCAGGGGCAGGGAGCCGAAGGTCATCGAACTGAGATGTTCATCACTCATTGGAACCGTTCATAAGGGGCGTTGTGGTGCGGGGCCTGAACTCAAGACTTGCAAAGCGACCCCGAAAGGACTAAAAATAAGCGCAACCGGCGGCTGTTCTGTCCGCACCTGCCAAGCCATCCAGACGCAAGCAATCCAGGGCCAACCCGTAAGCTAAGTGTAACCGTTAGACGGCTTCCCGGGGCGCGATACCACCCCCGCCGCGAAAAATCTGTTCGGTTATTTGCCAAGAGTCCATCTCGTAAATTCGTTTTTGTTCCCAATATCAAAGGTTATCCCCCTCAACGGAGGCTCAACTGCGTGAGTAACGAGCACATAGTGCATACATCGGATGGCAACTTCGATCAGGACGTCCTGAAGGCTGACAAGCCGGTGTTGCTGGATTTCTGGGCGGAATGGTGCGGTCCATGCAAGATGATCGCGCCGATCCTGGACGAGATCGCGACCGAGTACAAGGATCGGCTGCGGATCGCCAAGCTCAACATCGACGAGAACCCCCACACACCGCCGAAGTACGGCATCCGCGGCATTCCGACGCTGATCCTGTTCAAGAACGGCACGGTCGAAGCGCAAAAGGTCGGCGCTTTGTCCAAATCACAACTGGCGACTTTCCTGGATCAGCACCTGTGAGAGGCTACCTCGGCAATCAGGGCCGCAACCGGCCCAACAATAAAGGCCCGCGTCATGGCAATCGCGACGGCAATCGCGGCAACGGTCGTCCCGACGACCAGCTGATGCCGGATCTGGAGCCGCTCGCCGAAGACGACGCCGAAATCATCAGTCCCGCCGAACTCGAGCGCTCACGCAGCTCGATGAATCTGACCGAGCTCAAGGCCAAGCCGATTCATGAGCTGGTGAAGATGGCCGAGTCGATGGGGCTGGAAAACCTTGCGCGCTCGCGCAAGCAGGACATCATCTTCTCGATCCTCAAGGCGCACGCGCGCAACGGCGAGGACATCTACGGCGACGGTGTGCTCGAGATCCTGCAGGATGGCTTCGGCTTCCTGCGCTCCTCGGACGGATCGTACCTGGCCGGACCCGACGACATCTACATCAGCCCCAGCCAGATTCGCCGATTCAACCTTCGCACCGGCGATACCGTTTCCGGCCTGATCCGCCCGCCAAAGGATGGCGAGCGCTACTTTGCGCTGCTCAAGGTCGGCGAGATCAACTTCGATTCCCCCGACAGCTCGCGCAACAAGGTGCTGTTCGAGAACCTGACGCCGTTTCACCCGACCCGGCGCCTCAAGCTCGAACGCGGCAACGGCAGCACCGAGGACCTGACGGCGCGCACCATCGACCTGGTGGCGCCGATCGGGCGCGGCCAGCGCGGACTGATCGTCTCGCCGCCCAAGGCCGGCAAGACCATGCTGCTGCAGAACATCGCGACCTCGATCACCGCCAATCATCCGGAGGTGTACCTGATCGTGCTGCTGATCGACGAGCGGCCCGAGGAGGTCACCGAGATGCAGCGCACCGTGAACGGCGAGGTGGTCTCCAGCACCTTCGATGAGCCGGCCGCGCGTCACGTGCAGGTGGCCGAAATGGTGATCGAAAAGGCCAAGC
>PKWJ01000045.1:0-68854 GCA_003132025.1 Gammaproteobacteria bacterium | reverse complement strand
TCTTCGGCGCCGCGCGCAACATCGAGGAGGGCGGCAGCCTGACCATTCTCGCCACCGCACTGATCGATACCGGCTCGAAGATGGACGACGTTATCTACGAGGAATTCAAGGGCACCGGCAACAGCGAGATCCATCTGGACCGCCGTATCTCCGAGAAGCGTGTGTTCCCGGCGGTCAACATCAACCGCTCCGGCACCCGCAAGGAAGAGCTGATCACCGATCCGAGCGAACTGGCCAAGATGTGGATCCTGCGCAAGCTGCTGCATCCGATGGACGAGCTGGCGGCGATCGAGTTCCTGCTCGACAAGATGAAGGACACGAAGTCGAACTCGGAATTCTTCGAGGCCATGAAGCGTTGAGCGACCTGGCCCTGGCTGGGCGGCTGTCTTGGACGCAGCACGCCCGGCAGCGCAAAGTGAGTGGCGCGTCACAGCGCCGTCGCGCGCCGGCGGCTCAAATCCCCCACCATTGCTGATCGATGGGCGTCGTTGCGCGGCGACTGTGGCGCCGCGGCAGTCAACCGAGGGATCATGTAGACATGCGTTCATGGCGGCTCGGTCCGGTACTGCTTGCACTGGCTGCGAGGGCTCATGCCGATCCTCATCCCGATACCAGTCCCGAAAGCTATCTGCCGCCGCCGCCGCTGCCGGTGGCAAGCCCGATCACCGATCACTTCGCGCTCACCGTCGATTTGTTCTGGGGTTCGATCGATACCTTCGGGCGCTTTGATTCCGCAAGCGGCGTCCAGGGCACCCCGTTCACCGCGGAGCGCGATCTTGGATTGTCCAACAAGGAGCATGACGCACGCATCGAGATCATGTTCCGCCTCGAACAGCGCAGCCGGCTGCGGGTGGATTTTCTCGATTCGCGCCGCCAGGCCGACAAGTTCATCAACCGCACGCTGCAGTACGGTGATCAGACCTTCCTGATCGACAACCCGGTGCACTCGGAATTCGACTGGCGGGAGATGGATATCACCTATACCTATTCCTTTCTGCGCAACGACCGCTTCGAACTCGGGGCCGGTATGGGTGTACATCTGCTGCAGGCCGAAGCCATCGCGGAGATTCCGCGCACGCCGCAGTACGCGGATTACAACGGCGCCGGCCCGTTTGCCACGCTGGCGCTCGATGGCACCTGGCTCATCGCCAAACACTGGTCCTTCAATGCCCGCGGCCAGTACCTGAAAGTCACCATCGGCTCGGTCAGCGGCATGCTGGGCGACTATCACGCCGACTTCCAGTATCGCTGGAAGCGTAACGTCGCCTTCGGCTTGGGCTACGAGCGCCAGGAGGCGGAGCTCGATGTACGCAACAACAACCCGTCGGGTGTACTGCGGCTGACCTTCAGCGGCCCGGAGCTGTTCGGCCGTCTGAGCTTCTAGTGCCCCGGCTGCGGCTGGAGTGACCTTGCGGCGCCAGGGCGCATCGCCTGCCAGGCGAACAGCGCGGCGATGACTACGAACAGCGCCGCCGCCGACAGTGCCAGCGATGCATGCACGCCGATCACCGCGCCCAGCACCCCGACCGTGAAGCCGCTGACGAAGCGTAGCCCCAGCGCCGCCATCACGAATACGCCGATGACGTGGCCGCGCCGCGCGGCCGGGGCGTTCAGCTGCACCAGCGCCTGCGCCATGGCACCGAACGACAGCTCGAAAAAGCCGGCGCAGAACAACGCCGCGAGCGACAGCGCGTAGGAGTGAGTGAGGGCGAATACGCTCAAGGCGCCGCACCAGAACATGCACAGCAGCAGCGCCGTGGGCACGCGCGGCAACAGCAGACCGCGACTTTCGAGGATCACCGCGCCGAACAACGCGCCGGCGGCGTCGGCCGCGGCCAGCGCGGCATACGACAGTCCGGCGTTGCCATGGCCCAGATCGGTCGCGAAGTTCGGCATCTGGGCCTGGTAGGCGGTGCCGATGAAGAATGACGCTGCGCCCGCCAGGATAGTCATGGTGAGGATGATGTGGTTGCCGCGCACGCTGCGCAGCGTGGCGATGGCATCGCCCAGGCCGCGTACCGCAACACCAGGGCCGGCCGCACCGCGCTCTGCGCGTGGACGATGCGGCGCCCTCCACAGCCAGATGAACATCGGCAGGTAGATCAGCGCATTGCAAAAAATGCCGAGCGCCGGTCCCAGCAGCAGCATCAGGCCGTTGCCGATCGCAGGGCCGAGCAGCGTGCCCACGTAGCGCGAGGTGGCGCCCAGCCGCACCGCGCTCGGCAGCTGCTCCTGCCCGACGATGTCGTGGATCAGGAGCTGCGCGGGCGTGGTCCACATGACCCCTGCCAGGCCGTGGATGCACAGCAGCACCATCGCCTCCCAGACCTTGAGCGTGCCGGTCGCGATCAGCACGCCCCAGCCGATCGAGACCGCCATGAACAGCAGCATGCCGAGCTGGATCATGCGGCGCACGTCCATGCGGCTGGCGAGCGCGCCGGCATAGCCCGACAGCAGCAGGTACGGTACCCAGTGGGAAATCACCGCGAAGCCGCCGAGCTCGGGGGAGTGAAATTTCTGGAACATCACCCAGTAGCTGATGACGTGTTCGCAGTTGTCGGCCATCATCGCGGTCGCATTGCCGATGAAAAAATAGCGGAAACTGCGGTGCTGAAGCGCGGCGAAGGACACATGTTTCGCGACCGGAGCGCGGGCCGGGGCCCGCTCCGCGGGGGCGACATCGTTCGTCATGCGCACAGTATGCCAGACCACCCGATGTCGCCGGACCTCAAGCCGAGAGCCGCTCGCTGATGAATCGCGCCATCAGCTCGACGGTGTCCGGATCGCGCAGCGGCGCGCTGTGATTCAGGCCGGCGATCACCTGGATGTGCCCGTCGCGCAGCTGCAGCGCGACTTCCTCGGCATGCGAGGCCGGTATGTATTCGTCGGCCTCGCCGTGCACCAGCAGCACCGGTATGTGGATGCGCCGTGCCAGCGCCGGCGCCGCATAGTCTTCCGGATCGCCGCCGTAGCGGGCCCGGAACAGCGCCCGCAGGCGCTGCACGACGTCGGCGCGCAACGCCATCGCCATGGTGAACGACTCGAACAGGTAGCCGATGTCGCGCGGCAGCCCGACCAGCACCGCGGCACGCAGCTGTGCGGCGGCCGGGTCCTCCGCCAGCCAGCTGGCGGCGGTGATGGCGCCAAAGGAATGCGCCAGGATGGCACCGGCCGGCGCACAGGCACTGCTGACCGCCGCCAGCGCGTCGCGAAAGCTGGCCAGGTCCGCCTGCCGGCCGCCCGAGCGGCCGTGGGCCGGAGCATCGAACGCGACCACGCGTAGGCCATGGGCCAGCAAGCCCTCGATGATCGACCTGAGCTGGCCGGCGTAGGAGATCCAGCCGTGCAGCACCAGCACCGCCGGTCCGGCGCCCGGCCACTCATATATCTGTACGTCGCCGTGCGGCGTCTGGAGCCGCCGACCGGCGGCGGTCGCCAGGAAGCCCGCATCCTGGTGGCTGACGCGGCGCGTGCGTGGCGTGATGAACAGCCGCTCCGCGAACCGTGCCGACAGCGCCGGACTGAGCGCCGACAGCAGCCGGAACACGCTGCGGATGCGCCGCTGGCGCGCCGGCGTCAGTCCGGGAATGTTGCGCGCGGGCGCGCCGTCCTCAGCCATCGCGGCCGCGGCCTGCACGCTCGCGCGCAATCGCCTGATAGCCGATGTCGCGCCGGAACTGCATGCCGTCGTAGTGGATGCAGTCGACCAGCGCGTAGGCCTCGCGCTGCGCGTCGCCGACCCGCTCGCCCAGACCCACGGCGCACAGCACACGCCCGCCGCTGGTCACGACCCGGCCGGCGGTGCGCTCGGTCCCGGCGTGGAACACCTTGCCGGGCAGCGCCGCGGCGCGCTCAAGTCCGCTGATGGCGTCGCCGCTGCGTACCGCTTCCGGGTAGCCGTGCGCGGCGAGTACCACGCCAAGAGCGGCACGCGGGTCCCACTGCGCCTCGATGCGATGCAGGCTGCGATCGAGCGCCGCATCGCACAGTGTGGTCAGGTCGCTTTGCAGCCGCGTCAGCATCGGCTGCGTTTCCGGATCGCCCAGGCGGCAATTGAATTCCACCACTGCCGCTGCGCCATCGGGCCCGATCATCAATCCGGCATACAAAAACCCGCTGTACGGGGTGCCGTCCTGGGCCAGTCCGCGCACCGTCGGCGCGATGATCTCGCGCATCACCCGTTCGTGGACCGTGCTGCTGACCACCGGGGCCGGCGAATAAGCGCCCATGCCGCCGGTGTTGGGACCGGCGTCACCATCGGCCAGCCGCTTGTGGTCCTGCGAGGTGGCCAGCGGCAGCACATGCTCGCCGTCCGCCATGACGATGAAGCTCGCTTCCTCGCCGGCCAGGAACTGTTCGATCACGATCTCGGCGCCGGCGTCGCCGAAGCGGCCGCCAAACATGCCGCTGACCGCGGCCTCGGCCTCATCCAGGCTTTGCGCGATCACGACGCCCTTGCCCGACGCCAGGCCGCTCGCCTTGACGACGATCGGCGCGCGCTGCGCCCGCAGCCACGCGGGATCGTAGTTGGCGCGCGTGAACACGCGATAAGCCGCGGTGGGAATGCGGTGGCGCTGCAGGAAATCCTTGGTGAAGGCCTTCGAGCCCTCGAGCCGCGCTGCCAGCCGCTTAGGTCCGAAGCAGCGCAGGCCGGCGTCCTGGAAGGCATCCACGATTCCGGCCACCAGCGGTGCTTCCGGACCGATGATCGTCAGCTCGATCGCCTCGCGGTGCGCCAGTTGCACCAGTCGCGGGATATCGGTAGCGGCAATGTCCACGTTGCGCACCCGCGGCTCGGCCTCGGTGCCGGCATTGCCGGGCGCCACCAGCACTTGGCTCACGCGCGGCGACTGCGCGCACTTCCAGGCCAGCGCATGCTCGCGGCCCCCGCCGCCGACGATCAGTACCTTCATGCCAGCGCCGCCTTAAACCGCGCTAATGCCGGAAGTGACGCATGCCGGTGAATACCATCGCCATGCCGTGCTCGTCCGCGGCAGCGATCACCTCCTGGTCGCGCATCGAGCCACCCGGTTGGATTACCGCGGCGATGCCGTAGGAGGCGGCGACATCGATACCGTCGCGAAACGGGAAGAATGCGTCCGATGCCATGGCCGCGCCGCGTAGTTCCAGCTTTTCATCGGCTGCCTTCAATGCCGCGATGCGCGTGGAGTACACGCGGCTCGTCTGGCCGGCGCCCACGCCCAGCGTGGCACCGCCGTGCGCCAGCACGATGGCGTTGGACTTCACGAATTTGGCCACCTGCCAGGCGAACATCAGGTCGGCGAACTCGCGCGTCTCGGGCCGGCGGCGGCTCACCACCTTCAGATCCGCGGCGTCGACCCGCCCGCTGTCGCGCTGCTGCTGCAGCAGTCCGCCGGTGACCGAGCGAAATTCCAGTTCATCGCCGATGTCGCTGAGCAGCGCGCCGGTCTCGAGCAGGCGCAGATTCGGCTTCACGGCCAGCGCCGCGAGTGCGCCGGCGCTCATGCCCGGTGCGGCGATGACCTCGGCGAACTGACGCTCGATGATGGCGCGGGCGGTACCGGCGTCGAGCTCGCGATTGAAGGCGATGATGCCGCCGAAGGCGGACGTCGGATCGGTGCGATAGG
The DNA here is from genome assembly GCA_003132025.1 of Gammaproteobacteria bacterium. Taxonomy (GTDB): domain Bacteria; phylum Pseudomonadota; class Gammaproteobacteria; order Steroidobacterales; family Steroidobacteraceae; genus FEN-1191. The sequence continues at coordinate 63,245 of PKWJ01000045.1, read as the reverse complement.
CGCCGGTGTAGGCCTCGAGCGGACCGGCGCCGAGCGCCACGCCGCAGGGATTGGCGTGCTTGACGATGACGCAGGCGCACTGCGCAAACTGGCGCACGCACTCGATGGCCGCATCGCAGTCAGCGACGTTGTTGTAGGACAGATCCTTGCCCTGCAGCACCCGGGCGGTGGTGACCGAACCGCCACGAGCCCCGGGATTGCGGTAGAACGCGGCCCGCTGATGCGGGTTTTCGCCATAGCGCAGGTCCTGCTGTTTGTCGAAATACAGCGTCAGCAGCTCGTCGAAGCCGTCGTCCTCGAAGCCCAGACGTTGCTGCAGGTAGCTTGCGACCGTGGTGTCGTAGCGCGCGGTGTGCGCGAAGGCCTTGGCCGCGAGGCGCGAGCGCGTATCGATCGAAGTCCCCCCGGAATCGTCGATCTCGGCCAGCACCGCCGCATAGTCCGCAGGGTCGACCAGCGCGGTGACGACGGCATGATTCTTGGCCGCGGCGCGCAGCATCGCCGGTCCGCCGACGTCGATGTTCTCGATCGCCTCGGCGTAGCTGCAATCCGGCCGCGCGATGGTGGTCGCGAACGGATAGAGATTGACCACCAGCAGGTCGATCGGCTCGATGCCGTGCGCGCGCATGGCCTCATCGTCGGTGCCGCGCCGGCCGAGCAGGCCGCCGTGCACGCGCGGATGCAGCGTCTTGAGACGCCCGTCCATCAGCTCGGGGGATCCGGTGTAGGTCGATACTTCGCGCACCGGCAAGCCGGCATCGAGCAGGAGCCTGGCGGTGCCGCCGGTAGCCAGCAGTTCGATGCCGTGCCGGTGCAGGCCGGCGGCAAACTCCGTCAGTCCGCGCTTGTCGGAGACCGAAAGCAGCGCCAGCCGGATGGCCGCGGACATCAGATCGGCCGCGTGCTCACTCGGATAGGCCCAGCTCTCGCAGTTTCTTGCGCAGCGTGCCGCGATTGATGCCGAGGATGACGGCGGCGCGGCTCTGGTTGCCGGCGGCGTAATCCAGCACCGCGCGGAACAGCGGCTCCTCCACCTCGCGCAGCACCATGTGGTACACGCGCGCCGGACGATGACCATTCAGACTGGAAAAGTAATCGTTGAGTGCGTGCTCGGTGTGGCTGCGCAGCGGCAGTTCCTTGCCGGCAAGTCTCACGCTATTGGATCTGAAGATAGGCTCTGCGCCTGATCTGCGAGTTTTCTTCTTCAACATGCTCGCGCTTCCCTTTCAGCCAGTGCGACCGCCGCGTCTTTCAGGCCGCCTGCAGTTCTGCCCAGTGCTCGAAGCCCTGCTTGGCCACCGAAAACTGTAAAGCCGAGTCCTCTGCCGCCATCAGTCGTTGCTGCAGTTCGCTCGCTTCGGAAAGTTGCCGGCAGTACCAGCCAAGATGCTTACGTGCCATTCGCAGCCCCGTGTGTTCACCATAGAACTGATACAGGGATGCGAGGTGCTGAAGGATGATCTCAGTCTTCGAGCTACGCAAGAGTGGCGCAGCGAAATCGTTGGTGTCGACATACGCATTGACATCGCGAAAAATCCATGGTGCACCTTGCGCCGCCCGACCGATCATTACTCCTTCTGCGCCGGTGAAATCAAGTACCGCGCGTGCGCGCTGTGGCGAATCGATATCGCCGTTGGCAATCAGCGGTATGTCGATCTGCCCGCGTACCTGCCGCATCGTGTCGTATTCTGCGGCGCCGCGAAACATATCGGAGCGCGTGCGGCCATGGATGGCGACTGCCGCTATGCCGCATGCTTGCGCCAGCGCCGCGATACGCGCCGCATTGCGCTGCGTCGGGTCGGTGCCGGTACGGATTTTCAGGGTGACCGGCGCCGCCACGGCGCGCACCACGGCGTGCAGTATGCGTTCCACCAGCGCTTCGTCGGCCAGCAGCGCCGAGCCGCAGTGGCGGTTGCACACTTTCTTCGCCGGGCAGCCCATGTTGATGTCGATGATCTGCGCGCCCAGGTCGACGTTGACGCGCGCCGCGGCCGCCAGCTCCGCCGGTTCGCTGCCGGCCAGTTGCACCACGCGTGGCGTGGGTTCCCCCTCGTGGTCCATGCGGCGCTGCGACTTGCTGCTGCTCCAGAGTCGCTGGTCGGCGCTGAGCATTTCCGCCGGCGCCAGCGTCGCGCCGAAACGACGACAGAGCTGCCGGAAGGGCCGATCGGTCACACCGGCCATCGGCGCCAGCAGCGCCCGGCCGGCGAGCTGGTAGTGCGCGATCTGAAGACTCACGGTATCGGGGCCGCGGCGCTGGTCGTGTCGCCGGCGCAACGCACGACGCCGTGGGCACTCTTCAGGCACACGTCGAGCTCAAAGCTGGCGCTGTCGGCGCCCGGGTCGCGGACCGCGATTTCGCTGTCGATGCGCTCGTCGTGCGCGAGCAAGGCGCGCGCCGCGTGGCCCGCGGGCCAGTATTCCGCCGGCGTCAGATCTCGCGCTGCGATCGGCTTGCCGTAGCGATCCAGCAGCGTCAGGCGCAGCAACGGCAGCGGTTGGGCGCGGGGCGCATGATTCGCCACACTCACGCGCACGCGGATCACATGGCTGTCGGCGGGGTCGGTCGCGGCGCCTTGCTGGCGAACGTCGTACGCGGCCAGATTCCAATGCGGGTCGAGCGGCACTCCGAAGGTCGCATACAGCCGGCCCATCGGTGCACCCAGGGCAGGTGAGGAGGCGAGCGCATCGCGCCAGTGATTGATGCCCTGAACGGTAAGCAGCAGCGCCAGCACGATGCAACCGGCAACCCAGCGGGCCCGGCGCGGCGGGCGCGCGACGGCAATGTCGCCGCCATCGGCATCCGGGTCCGGTGCCGCATCCTGCCGCTCTTCCGGTTGCTCTTCCGCTTGCCCTTCCGGGCCGTGCTCGCCGGTGGTTGCTTCATCGTCGGCTGGCGCGCTCTCGTTATACAGATGACCGAAGCCCTCCAACTCCTGTTCCGATTGATGCGCGGCCACGCTCAGGCGCTGCGTCAGCGCAGCGATCTCATTATCGATCGACTCTTCGGGTACGAACTCCTCGGTCTGCGTGATCGCGTCGCCCTCGAGCACGATGGTCTCGAAGCTCCCGGTGCCGTCGGCAAGGCTGGATTCATTCTCGATCGCCCCATCGCTCGAGCGCTCAGTGGTCAGATGATTTCGAGGCGCGACGTCGCCGACCACGTGAACCCGGGCCGGGTGGACTTCATCGAACTCTTCAGCATCGTTGGCGGAGGAAGTGAGCGCGGCCGTGATCTGCGAGGAGGATGCCGGATCGGCCTGCGAATACGCCGGCGTCGGCGCGCTGCGGTCGGCCGGTTCCTCGCTGAGCGCCAGCAGCGCGTTGAAGACGTTCAGGCAACGCCCGCAGCGCACGTAGCCCTGACCGGTGCGCAGATCGGCCGCGGTGACGGCGAGCGTCAGGGTGCACTTGGGGCAGACGGTAAACATGGAACGACTACGGAACGCTATGGCTCGCTGCAGTGACTGAAGATGAAGGGTTGATAAACATTGTGGCGGCGCTGGGGAACTGAAGCTAAGCCGATGGGGCGCAAGCACCCAGTGCTAAAATCCCAAGTTAATTCAATGGCGTGTGCTCAATGGCGTGTACCGGCCAGCGCCACCCAGCCATCGCGGCTGGCGTAGCGTTCCATATCAAACCACTTCAGGAACGCAGCCGCCACTTCTGATTCCTGATCGGCGAGGATCCCGGCCAGCAGCACGCGCGCACCCGACGGCAACAGCTGCGCGAACTGCTGATTCAGCGATATCAACACTTCGGCCAGGATATTGGCGAGCAGCACGTCGCAACCGCTCGCAATATCCGCCGCGCGCTCGCACAGCTGCAACCGGTCGACCACGGCGTTATCGACCGCGTTCTCGCGCGCGGCGAGCAGCGCCTGCGGGTCGATATCGAATGCATAGGCGCGGCGCGCGCCAAGCTTCAGGGCCGCGATTGCCAGCGCGCCGGCACCGCAGCCGTAATCCACTACCGTGCTGCCCGACAGTGGCGTGCCATCGAGCCACTGCAGGCACATGGCGGTGGATGGGTGGGTGCCGGTACCGAAGGCGAGGCCGGGGTCGAGCCTGACCACCACCGCTTCCGTGTCGGACACCGATTCATGCCGCGGGCAGATCCATAGCCGCTTGCCGAAGCGCATGGCGTGAAAGTCGCGCAGCCATTCCCGCTCCCAGGCCCGGTCGGCGACCGCGCGCGCCTTGAGTTGCTGCGAATCGATACCAAGTGCGGCCGCGAGCGCGACGATCAATACCGCGTCGGCACGCTGCGCATCGTACAGCGCCTGCAACCGGGTCTGGCGCCACAGCCGCATCTCCCCCGGCCGCGGCTCGAGCACCGGCTCATCGTGGGCATCGGAAAAGGTCACGCACAGTGCGCCGCTCTGCATGCAGGCGTTCTCGGCGGCCTGCGGGTCGAGATCGTCGAGCTCGAAGCTCAGCTCGAGATAGGACATCGCGTCACTTCAGTCCCAGGCGCCGCTCCAGGTAATGAATGTCGAGGCCGCCGGTGTGGAATGCAGCATGCGCCAGGATTTCCTGGTGCAGGGCGGTGTTGGTCTTGATGCCCTCGACCACCAGCTCGGACAGCGCGTTGCGCATGCGCGCGATGGCGGTTTCGCGCGTATCGCCGTGCGCGATCAGCTTGCCGATCAGGGAATCGTAATACGGCGGTACGCTGTAGCCGGAATAGACATGGCTGTCGACGCGGATGCCCGGACCGCCGGGCGGATGCCACAGCCTGATCGGGCCGGGAGAGGGCATGAAGGTGCGGGCGTCCTCGGCATTGATGCGGCATTCGATCGCATGGCCGCGGATCTGCACGTCGGCCTGCTCGTACTGCAGCGGCTCGCCGGCGGCGATGGTCAGCTGGGCCTTGACCAGATCGATGTCGGTGACCAGCTCGGTGACCGGATGCTCGACCTGGATCCGGGTATTCATTTCTATGAAGTAGAACTCGCCGTCCTGGTAGAGAAACTCGAGCGTGCCGGCGCTGCGATAGCCGACCGCGCGGCAGGCCTCGACGCAGCGCTCGCCCATCAGCCGGCGCTGCTTGGGCGTGATGCCGGGGGCCGGGGCCTCCTCGATCACTTTCTGGTGCCGCCGCTGCATCGAGCAGTCACGCTCACCCAGGCTGATCACGTTGCCGTGATGATCGGCGAGGATCTGGAACTCGATGTGGCGCGGCCGCTCGAGAAATTTCTCCATATAGACCGAGTCATTGCCGAATGCGGCCAGCGCCTCCGCTTTAGTGACGGCGATCGAGCTCAATAGTGCGCCTTCGGAATGCACCACCCGCATGCCGCGCCCACCGCCCCCGCCCGAGGCCTTGATGATGATCGGGTAACCGATATCGCGCGCGACGCGCAGGTTCTCGTCCGTATCATCGGTCAGCGCGCTGCCGGAGCCGGGCACGCAGGGCACGTTGTGGCTGCGCATGACACCGATCGCCGACACCTTGTCGCCCATCAGGCGGATGGTCTCGGCCTTCGGGCCGATGAATATGAAGCCGCTCTTCTCCACGCGCTCGGCAAAGTCGGCGTTCTCGGACAGGAACCCGTAGCCCGGATGGATCGCGACCGAATCGGTGACCTCCGCGGCGCTGATGAGGGCCGGCATGTTCAGGTAACTCAGCGCCGAGGGCGGCGGTCCGATGCACACCGATTCATCCGCCAGCAGCACGTGCTTGAGATTCGCGTCCGCGGTGGAGTGCGCGGCCACGGTCTTGATGCCGAGCTCGCGACAGGCGCGCAGGATGCGCAGCGCGATCTCGCCGCGATTGGCAATGACGATTTTTTCCAGCATCGGCGTGGTTGTTCTTCGGCGGGGGCTCGTCAGCGCATTGTGCTTACTGGATGATGAACAGCGGCTGACCGAACTCGACCGGCTCGCCATTCTTGACCATGATGGCCTTGACCTTGCCGGCCTTCTCCGACTCGATCTGGTTCATCATCTTCATGGCCTCGATGATGCACAGCACCTGGCCCACCTCGACCACATCGCCGAGCTCGACGAACAGCTTGGCGCCCGGTGTCGGGGCCGAATAATAGGTGCCGACCATGGGCGCGGTAACGATGTGCTCGCCGACCCCGGCCCGCAACGGACCGCCGGACTTGGCCGGCGCCTCGGCCGGTGCTGCTGCCTCAACCGCGGCTGGCGGCGGCGGCGCGGCGGCAATCAACGGCTGCTGCTGCACCGGCGCGGCCATGTAGGTCGTGGTCGGTTGGCCGGGCAGCACGCGCGCGATGCGCAGCGTTTCCTCACCTTCTTTGATCTCGATCTCGGCGATGCCCGACTCCTCGAGCAGCTCGATCATTTTTTTAATTTTTCGTATATCCATCGATGAGCTCCCGATCCTGTAGACGTCGCCGCGCGTCGCCCCCGGCGTGCGCAACCCCCCGGCGCGCACAACTCCCCCGGTGGCGCGAGAATCTACCTAATTTCGGGCAATTTGCCTAATCTTTGCCAAAATTAACGCGATCATGCAGGGATCGTGCCGGAACTAGGATTCCTTCACGCCGGCTCTGGCGCGTTCGGCGGCCAGCTCTCGAAGCCGCTGGGCAATGCCCGCGTGCGCTTCCTGCAGGGTCAGGGTTCCGGCAGCCAGTGAGCGCATGGTGCCGAGAATATAGTCGGCCTCATCCCGATGCAGCTCGCCAATCTTGAGCGCCACGATGTGACCCTGGGCATCGGCGAACACGGAGAACGGCAGCACCGTCTGCATGCCGAATTGCTCGGCCGCGGCCAGGCCCGAGTCCTCGCCGATCAGCAGCGGATAGTCGATCGCCTGGCGGCGCACGTAGTCGGCCACTGCGGTACGAAAGTCGACCGCGATGCCGACCACTGTAAGGCCGTCGCCCTGGTAAGCACGGCGCAGCTGCTGCAGCAGCGGAATCTCGCGCCGGCAGGGCGCACACCAGGTGGCCCAGAAATTGATGATCAGAGGATGGCCGAGGAAATCCCGCAGCGACTTTTGCTGCCCGCTGAGGTCCGGCATTTTCACGTCCGGTACCGTGTCCGGAATCGGTCGGGCCGGGGGGCCCTGAGGTGGCGGCGCCGTGCTGCCGTCGGTACCCGCAAGGCCTGAGGGGTTGTCAGCGGTCGCCGGCGCTGCGGGCACCGCGCGCGCCGCGGGCGGTGCGAGGGCGACGATCGAGGCTGGCGCTCGCGCGTTTCGATACGACAGGAACCCGGCCAGGACGCCGGCCAGGGCGACCAGCACCATCACCAGTATGCGCGAGGCTGGCGGCATCAAGGTTCCGGCTCGAACGCGGCGGACGCAGCGGCGTCAGCCGCTCGCCAGGGCCAGGTGCAGCAGCGCGGCAAACTCCGGAGCCTTCATATAGCCGACCACGCGGTACTCCTGGTGCTCGTGTCCGAGTGCATCGTAGATGGCGATGGTCGGTGGGCCATAAATCTGGAACTGATGCAGCAGCGCCTGATCGTCGGCGCTGTTGGCCGTCACATCGGCGCGCAGCAGCCGCACCGACTTGAGCGCATCGCGCACCCCCGGATCGGTGAAGGTGTAGCGCTGCATCTCCTTGCAGGAGGTGCACCAGTCGGCATAGAAATCCAGCATCACCGCCTGATGCGCGGCGGTCGCGGCCCGCACTTCCCGTTGCAGGTCGGCCACGGAACTGATGCTGGTGAACGCCGGTTCGTCCACTGGCGCGGACCGGCTCGCCAGCGGATGCAGCAGGTCCTCGCCGCCGCGCGCCGCTCCCAGCAGCAGTGCCAGCGCGTACACCGCCACCAGCAGCGCCGCGCTGCGCGCCGCCCACAGCGCCGGACTGGCGCCGGGCGCACGCTGACTTGCGGTGCGGTCGCCGCCGTCCCGGATGGCGCGGCGCGCATGCGCGATCGGCACGAAACCCCACAACACGATGGCGGCGGCGATGGCCGGCACGGCAAACAGCAGCAGCGTCCAGCGCGCCGGTACGATGCGCCCGAGCATCCATGCCGCCAGTGCCAGCATCAGCGCACCGAACAGCCGCTTGACGCTGTCCATCCAGGCGCCGGCGCGCGGCATCCAGCGCCCGGCCGAACTGCCGACGATCAGCAGCGGTACCCCCATGCCAAGACTCATCGCGAACAGCGCCGCGGCGCCGCGCAGCACATCGCCGGTCTGGCCGATGACGATCAGCGCCGCAACCAGCACCGGTCCGACGCAGGTGGTGACGATCAACGCCGACAGCATGCCCATGACCGCCACGCCGCCGAAGCTGCCGCCACGCTGGCGGTTGCTCAACTGGGCGACCCGGGTCTGAATGAAGCCGGGCATCTGCAGTGTAAACAGGCCGAACATCGACAGCGCCATGGCGACGAACAGCGCTGCGAACAGCATGATGATCCACGGCTGCTGGAACACCGCCTGCACCTGCTTGCCGGCGGCGGCGAACAGCGCACCGGTGATGGTGTAGGTGACCGCCATGCCGAGCACGTAGGTCAGTGACAGCGAAAATGCGCGCGCGGTAGTGACGCTCTTGCCCTGACCGACGATCAGGCCGGAGAGAATCGGCACCATCGGCAGCACGCACGGCGTGAATGCCAGCAGCAGTCCGCCGACGAAGAATTGCAGCAATACCGCCGCCAGGCTGCCCGATCGAAGCAGCGCCGCCAGCCGATCCTGCTCGGAGACGTAAGCCCCGGCGTGCGCGCCGCTCGCCGCGTTCGCGGCGGGCGCCGCGGTCGCGCCCGGACCAGTGCCGGCGCTGGGGCCGGAAGTCGACGGCAGCAGGACCGACACGGTATGAGTGACAGGTGGGTAGCAAAGACCGGCCTCGGCGCAGCCCTGATAGGTGACCGTCAACGGCAGGCTCAGTGGGCCGCCGCCAGCACTGCGTTTCAGCGGCAGCGCGACGACGAGCTCATTGTGATAGACCACCTGCTTGCCGAAATACTCGTCGTTTTTGACCTGGCCTTGCGGAAACTCTGGCGCGCCGACGCTCAGCGTCGCGGCCTCGCCGCTCACCTTGATGCGGTCGCGGTACAGGTAGTAGCCGGGGGCGATGACCCAGTCCAGGCGCACGCGCTCGGGACTGTCGGCGCTGGCACTGAAGATAAAGGCCTGCTCGGGTGGCAGGAAATCATCACCGGACTTCGCCGCGTGAGTCTGGCTCACGACCGCATCGACATCGGCGCTGCTCGCCGCGCGACCGTCGTGGGCCACAAGCAGCAGGGTGCTCATGGCCGCGAGGCTCACCAATGCGAAAGTGGTGGCGCGCCCGGCGCCTGTCTCGACCCGCTTCATAACCAGTTCCCGCATTGATGGCAAAGCATGCAATTGTCTCAGACCGCAGGGCGGCGGGGAGGTGCGGTGAGGCACAGTCCGCGCAAGCTAAGCGTGGCAGCGGCGGCCTTACCGATCAAGCACTTGGCACCCGGCGCGCCGCGCGCAGCCGTCCGGACAGGCCAATCTTTACGCCTTGGGGGTTGAAACTCCAATGTTTGGCGCTATGATTAGCACTCAACCAGGGAGAGTGCTAACACTCGACCGGTGCCGGCGGCCGGGTAGGCCGCCAGCGCGTCAACCAGCTCGATTTAACTTAATTAATGGAGGAAACCATGAAGATCCGTCCTCTTCATGACCGCGTGATCGTCAAGCGTCTCGAGGAAGAGCGCACATCACCAGGCGGCATCGTAATTCCGGACACTGCGGCTGAGAAGCCCGTCCAGGGCAAGATCGTCGCCGTCGGCAAGGGAAAGATATTGGAAGACGGGCAGGTGCGTCCGCTCGACGTCAAGGTCGGCGACAAGATCCTGTTCGGCAAATACAGCGGCACTGAGGTGAAAGTCGAGGGCGAAGACCTCGTGGTCATGCGTGAAGAAGACGTCATGGCCATCATCGAAGGCAAGTAATTCATCCGAGGACTACGACAATGGCAGCGAAAGAAGTTCGATTTAGTGACGATGCCCGGCAACGCATGTTCCGGGGCGTCAACATCCTGGCAAACGCCGTAAAGGCGACGCTCGGCCCCAAGGGCCGCAACGCCGTGCTCGAGAAGAGTTTCGGCGCTCCGACCGTCACCAAGGACGGCGTCTCGGTCGCGAAAGAGATCGAGCTCAAGGACAAGTTCGAGAACATGGGCGCGCAGATGGTCAAGGAAGTCGCGTCCAATACCTCCGATGAAGCCGGCGATGGCACCACGACTGCGACCGTGCTGGCGCAGGCGATCATCCGCGAAGGCCTCAAGGCCGTGGCCTCGGGCCGCAACCCGATGGACGTCAAGCGCGGCATCGACAAGGCCGTGACGGCGGCGATCGAAGAGCTCAGGAAGCTCAGCAAGCCGTGCAAGGACAGCAAGGCGATTGCGCAGGTCGGCACCATTTCCGCCAACTCCGATGAGAGCATCGGCAAGACGATTGCGGATGCGATGGAGAAGGTCGGCAAGGAAGGCGTGATCACGGTCGAGGAAGGCTCGGGCCTTGATAATGAGCTCGAGGTGGTCGAAGGCATGCAGTTCGACCGCGGCTATCTGTCGCCGTATTTCATCAACAACCAGGCCAATCAGTCCACCGAGCTGGAAAAGCCGTACGTACTGCTGGTCGACAAGAAGATCAGCAATATCCGCGAGCTGCTGCCGGTGCTCGAGGGCGTCGCCAAGGCGGGTCGTCCGCTGCTGGTAGTCGCCGAGGACGTCGAGGGCGAGGCGCTCGCGACCCTGGTAGTGAACAACATCCGCGGCATCCTCAAGGTCGCGGCGGTGAAGGCACCGGGCTTCGGCGATCGTCGCAAGGCGATGCTGGCCGATATCGGCGTCCTCACCGGCGGTACCGTGATTTCCGACGAGGTCGGCTTGTCACTCGAGAAAGTGTCGCTGAACGACCTGGGTGAGGCGAAGAAGATCCTGGTGGAGAAAGAGAACACCACCATTATCGATGGCCACGGCAAGGCGAGCGACATCAAGGCGCGCGTCGAGTCGATCCGCCAGCAGATCGAGGAAGCCACCTCCGACTACGACAAGGAAAAGCTGCAGGAGCGTGTCGCCAAACTGTCCGGCGGCGTGGCGCTGATCAAGGTTGGCGCTGCCACCGAGATCGAGATGAAAGAGAAGAAGGCGCGCGTCGAGGATGCGCTGCACGCCACCCGTGCCGCGGTCGAGGAAGGCGTGGTGCCGGGCGGCGGCGTGGCGCTGATCCGTGCCCAGAAGGCGCTCGATAAGCTCGAGGGCGCGAACGAGGACCAGACGATCGGTATCGCCATCCTGCGGCGTTCGATCGAGGAGCCGCTGCGTCAGATCGTTGAGAACGCCGGTGAAGATGCCGCCGTGATCCTCAATAAGGTCAAGGACGGCAAGGGCAGCTACGGCTACAACGCTGCGACTGGAGTGTTCGGCGACCTGATCGAGGCCGGCATTCTGGATCCCACCAAGGTGACCCGTCTGGCGCTGCAGAATGCGGCCTCCGTGGCCGGGCTGCTGCTGACCACCGAAGTCATGATCGCAGAAGCTCCGAAGGATGAGGCTGAGCACAGCCATGGGCCCGGCGGCGGCATGGGCGGCATGGGCGGGATGGACATGTAACGCGACCGCGTTACCGTTAGTTCATCTTCGACGGTCGGAACGACCGGAAAAGGCCGGAAGGAGACTTCCGGCCTTTTCGTTTGGCGGCGCGCACTTGCGGCCGGCCAGGGCGGGCGACGGCGGGTGAGCCGACGGCGGCGCCCCCTTCGAGGGCCTTCCACGGCGTTGGGAGCTGAACCGGCGCTGAACCTGGGCTGTAACCAGATGATTTTCGGGTAATGTATATGTAACGAATGGTTCACTTTACAAACGAAAATTCCGGAGTATAGTGGTTTTCAGGGTGAGGTGGACGCCAGTCCATCAAGCCCGCAAAGTCGCGAAACAAGACCCCCCCCGTTTCGCGCAATACCTCAAGGCCCCGCTATGCGGGGCTTTTTTTTGGCGTTCGCTGGCCGCGGCCCAGTGATGCCTCAGGACTTTTTCCTGGTGCCCTGGTCGGGCTTGGGCTGATAGTCCTTCACTCCGGCTTGCCAGAGCGCGAAAGCGAACTGGTTGGCGAAGTTGCGATACGTCACGGACTTCTCCTCGGTGAAATGCCCGTTGTCGTAGTTCACCAGCATGAGCGCAGGGCGACCGGACGTGGACGCCTGCTGGATGGCCGCGACGAACTTGCCCGGCTCCCAGGGCGGCACGCGCGGGTCGTTCCATCCGCCAACGCCGAGGACGGCCGGGTAGCGGACCCCGGGCATGACATGCTGAAGGCCGTCCATCTCATACAGGGCGTGCGCTTCCGTGGGATCCTTTACCGTTCCGAACTCGGGCGTGTTGACCGGGCCGTTGGGCGAGAACTCGACCCGCATCGCGTTGCCAACCCCAACATTGACAACGGCGGCCGCGAACAGATCCGGCCGCTCGGTCACCGCGCGAGTGATGAGAATACCGCCGGCGCTGGTACCGCGCCCCGTCATACGTTCGGAACTGGTGTAGCCCCTGGCGATCAGGTATTCGGCGGCCGAGATGAAGTCCTTCCAGGTATTGGGTTTTGTGGTCTTGTAGCCTGCGCGATACCAGGCTTCGCCCTTCTCACTGCCACCGCGCACATGAGCGTACGCGACCACCACTCCGCGGCTGGCGACCGAATAGAGCGGGCTGAACGCAGGGTTCCAGCTGCTGCCGTAGGCACCATAGCCCTCCATAATGCAGGGACTGGAGCCGTCGAGCTTGATGTCCTTGCGGTGGATGATCGACAACGGAATCATCGTGCCGTCGTAGCCCGGTACCTCGACCTCCTCGACCACGAGGTCCGCGATCTCAGGGTAGCGGACCTCGGTAGTGAACACGCTGTTACGAACCTCGCCGGTCGCGGCATCAACCTCGTACACCGTCAGTGGCTGCAGCCAGCTGCTGATCATGACCAGGCAGCGATTGCTATGGGCATCCGGGCAGGTCGCCCTGACAGTGCCCTTGAGCGGCAAGGTCACCTCCGAGCTGGTGCCCGTGGCCAAAGCGTGGCGGACCAGCCGGCCATTGATGCCGTCGGTATATGCCACGAGCAGGTAGTCCTTGCTTTGGGTCATCGAATCGACCGAATCCGCCGCCTCCGGAATTGCAGTCTCAGCCTGCGCCCAGTCCGGGGAGTCGAGTCGCGAACGCACGATCTTGTAATGCGGCGCATCGGCCGAGGTGATCGAATAGAGCCATTCAGGCGTGATCGCGAAGCCGCGCACGAGTTTGTCGGCGCGCTGCGCAAGCGGTTTCCAGTGGATATGCCCCTGGTCCACATCGGATACCGAGGCAATGAGTAATCGGTTTTCCCGTTGCACCGTCTCGAGCGAGCCGATGAGGCGTTCGGGCGCGGACTCCGCGACTATCGCCGATGGGATTTCCTTGGCCTCGATGCCAAGCTCGGGAGTCGAGGCGGTGCTGAGCAGGTCGCGATCCTGAGTGACCGGCGTCGCGAGCGTGTGCAGCCGGGCTTCGCGGTTGGTCTCGATGTCCAGGCTCTTGATGTCGGTAACGTCGCTGCCGTTGTAGAAGAACGCCCGGCTGTTGGGCAGCCAGTGCACGCCCCACCAGGCAGCCGGGTAAATCGAATCCGGCAGCAGCTGTCCGTCCTCGACCTTGAGGACGCGAAGCTCGGACCACTCCCCGCCGTGCGCCGCAAGTCCGAGCACTACGTATTGGCCATCGAAAGACGGTTCGAACAGCGATACGGTGGTGGAGGCGCCCTTCTTGTAGGTTGTGGGATCGAACAGCAATCGCTCGCTGCCTGCCCAGCCCTCGCGCACGTACAGTTTGCCGACATTTTCCCCGCCGAGCGTCTTGCGGTAGAACAGGCGGCCACCTTCGAACCTGAACCCCTGATAGCGGGGCGGCGTACGTTTGTCCATCGACAGCCACTCGCGCACCAGCGCGTCGCGCCCCGGGATCTTCGCAATCGTGCTATCGGTGAGCCGCGCCTCGGCCTTGAACCAGGCGGCGATCTTCGGGTCCTTCAGATTCTCGAGCGGCCGATAAGGATCCTGATAGCGCGTGCCGTACCACACATCCGAGGCGTCAGAGGTCGGCGGCGCCGGGTAGCGCCACTGTGCCAGGGCGGTCGCTGAGATCAGCGCGCAACCCGCGGTGATCCCAAACATTGAAATCCTCATCGACGCTGACTCCGGTAAACGGCAGAATTTCCCCCTATTCTGGGGGTTTCAACGCCTTTTTGCCTGCACGGCAGGCGATTCCAGGTCGGGATTGCGCCGTTTGCGGGCAGCGGCCCGCCGGCTGCACCTGTGATGGGCATTCGTGCGGTGCGCCCCATTATTGCGGCATCATTGAGTGCTGCTGCTCCGGGAGCCCTAAAGGCGAAGCCGAAAAGCCCGTGTCGATCCACGTCGCGCTGAATCACCTCAGCCATTACCGCTACGACCGCCCGGTCAACCTGGGCGCGCAGCTGGTGCGCCTGCGGCCGGCGCCGCACTGTCGCACCCGCATCCTGTCGTATTCGATGCGGGTCGAGCCGGCGCAGCACTTCATCAACTGGCAGCAGGATCCGCAGGCCAACTACCTGGCGCGCCTGGTGTTCCCGGAACGCACGCGCGAGTTTCGCGTCGAGGTCGACCTGGTCGCCGAGATGGCGGTGCTCAATCCGTTCGACTTCTTTCTGGAGCCGTACGCCGAGGCGATCCCGTTCCAGTACGAGGCCACGGAACTGTCGGAGCTGGCGCCGTATCTGCTGCCGCTGGAGGCGATGCCTTTATTTGCCGAATATCTCTCGCGCATTTCGCGCACTAAGACGCGCACGATCGATTTCCTGGTGGCGCTGAACCAGCGCCTGGCCGGCGACATCCGCTACCTGATTCGCATGGAGCCGGGAGTGCAGGCGCCGGAGCAGACGCTGGCGCGTGCGGCCGGCTCCTGCCGCGACTCGAGCTGGCTGCTGGTGCAGCTGCTGCGTCACCTGGGTCTCGCAGCGCGCTTCGTGTCGGGCTACCTGATCCAGCTCAAGAGCGACCTCAAGGCACTGGACGGGCCGTCGGGACCTAGCGCGGACTTCACCGACCTGCATGCCTGGTGCGAGGTCTATCTGCCCGGCGCGGGCTGGATCGGGCTGGATCCGACCTCGGGGCTTCTGGCCGGGGAGGGGCACATTCCGCTCGCCTGTACGCCCGAGCCGTCATCGGCGGCGCCGATCAGCGGCGCGGTGGATGAGTCCGAGGTGCAGTTCGAGCACAGCATGTCGGTGGCGCGTGTGTGGGAAGCCCCGCGCGTGACCAAGCCGTACAGCGAGGCGCAGTGGGCGGCGATCGAGCGCCTCGGCGGCCTGATCGATGACGAGCTTACCCGGGCCGACGTGCGCCTGACGATGGGCGGGGAGCCGACCTTCGTCTCGCTCGATGATCCGGACGGCGCCGAATGGAACACCGAGGCGATGGGTCCGAACAAGCGCCGCCTCGCCGCGCAGCTCTATCAGCGGCTGCGCGATCACTACGCGCCCCACAGCCTGGTGCATTTCGGCCAGGGCAAGTGGTATCCGGGCGAGCAGCTGCCGCGCTGGTCGCTCAACTGCATCTGGCGGCGCGATGGCGAACCGGTATGGCGCGATCCGGGGCTGATCGCCGACGAAAACCACGACTACGGCGTGAGCGCGGAGACAGCGCAGAAATTTCTGCAGGCACTGGCCGAGCGGCTGGGGCTCGATCCACGCTATGTGTTCCCAGGTTTCGAGGACGTGTTCTATTACCTGTGGCGCGAGCGGCGGCTGCCGATCAACGTCGATCCGTTCGACTCGCGGCTCGACGATGCGCAGGAGCGCTCGCGGCTGCGGCGCGTATTCTCGCAGGGGCTGGATCGCATCGCCGGCCATGCAGTGCCGATCGGGCGCGATGCGGCCGGTACGCGCTGGCAGAGCAGTCCGTGGTTCATGCGTGACGAGCGCTGCTACCTGATTCCCGGCGACTCGCCCATGGGCTACCGGCTGCCGCTCGATTCGCAGCCCTGGGTGAAGCACAGTGAATACCCGTACGTGCACGCGCCCGACCCGATGCAGGGCTTCCCGCCGCTGCCGCCCGTCGCAACACCGCGCGTGCAGCCGCACCCGGGCGCTTCCACCGTAGTCGTTGCCGATCGCGCACCGACGGCGCATGAGTCGGCCGCCTGGATCACGCGCACCGCGATGTGCGCCGAGCCGCGCGACGGGGTGCTGTATGTGTTCATGCCGCCAACCGAACGCGCCGAAGACTACCTGCAGCTGGTGGCCGCGGTAGAGGCCACCGCGGGAGAGCTCGGCCAGCCGGTGATGCTGGAAGGCTACGAGCCGCCGCGCGATCCGCGGCTCGAGAGCTTTCGCATCACCCCCGACCCGGGAGTGATCGAAGCCAATATCCATCCGGCGCGCGACTGGGCCGAACTGGTCGAGCGCACCACGTTCCTGTACCAGGCGGCACGCGAGCTGCGGCTGGGCACCGAGAAATTCATGCTCGACGGCCGCCACACCGGCACCGGCGGCGGCAATCACTTCGTGCTCGGCGGCGCGAGCGCCGCGGATTCGCCGTTCCTGCGCCGGCCGGACCTGCTGGCAAGCCTTCTGGCCTACTGGCACAACCATCCGTCGCTGTCGTACCTGTTTTCGGGCTTGTTCGTCGGACCGACGTCGCAGGCGCCGCGCGTGGATGAGGCGCGCAACGACTCGCTGTACGAACTCGAGCTGGCGTTCCAGCAGCTGCCGGGGCCCGGTGTCGAGGTGCCCCCGTGGCTCACCGATCGCCTGCTGCGCAACCTCTTGATCGACGTGACCGGCAATACCCACCGCACTGAGTTCTGCATCGACAAGCTGTATTCGCCCGACGGGCCCACCGGCCGCCTGGGGCTGCTGGAACTGCGCGCGTTCGAAATGCCGCCACATCATCGCATGAGCCTCACGCAGCAGCTGCTGCTGCGCTCGCTGGTGGCGCGCTTCTGGCAAACGCCCTATCGGCCGGCGCGCCTGGCGCGCTGGGGCACGGAACTGCACGATCGATTCATGCTGCCGCACTTCGTCGAGCAGGATTTTCGCGATGTGCTCTCGGAGCAGCGCGCGGCCGGCTACCGGCTCGAACCGGAATGGTTCGCGCCGCATTTTGAATTCCGCTTTCCCAAGTACGGCGACGTTGCGGTCCTGGGGCTGGAACTGGAACTGCGCCAGGCGCTCGAGCCGTGGCATGTGATGGGCGAGGAGGGCACGGCCGGCGGCGCGGTGCGTTATGTCGACTCCTCGGTGGAGCGGGTACAGGTCAAGGTCACGGGCATGGCGCCCGATCGCTACGCCATCGCCTGCAATGGCCGGCGGGTGCCGCTGCGGCCGACCGGCACGGTAGGAGAATTCGTCGCCGCGGTGCGCTATCGTGCGTGGCAGCCATCATCGGCCCTGCACCCGCGCCTCGGAGTCAACTCGCCTTTGACGTTTGATCTGTTCGACACCTGGATGCAGCGCTCGCTCGGCGGCTGCCAGTATCACGTCACACATCCGGGTGGCCGCAGCTATCACAGCTTCCCGGTCAACTCGTTCGAAGCCGAGAGCCGGCGCCTGGGCAGATTTTTTCGTATCGGGTACACACCTGCGAGCGTCGTGGCCGCTGCCGGCGCGAAATTCGCAGCGCCCGAGCCGGTGAATCCCGAATTCCCGTTCACACTCGATCTGCGTCGCGCAGGTTAGCTGCCTCACCCGCACATGTCAGCTCTTACGATGGCGGAAACCAACCCTTTTCTCTACCCGGGTAGTGCGCAACGCTATGACGAGCTGCTCGAGCGCGACGGTTCGATCCGCGCCCACTGGCGACCGCTGATCGAGCACCTGTCGAGCGGCGGGGCGGAGACGGTACGCCGCTGCGTCGACATGACGCGACGGCTGATCATCGAGAACGGCGTCACCTACAACGTCTACGCCGACCCACAGGGCCGCGACCGGCCATGGCAGCTCGATCCGCTGCCGCTGCTGATCGATCACCGCGAGTGGCGCGATCTGGAGGCTGGCATCAGGCAGCGTGCGCAGGTGCTCAACGCGCTGCTGGTCGACCTGTACGGTCCGCAGAAGCTGATTGCGGAGGGCGTGGTACCGGCCGAGCTGGCGTTCGGCCACCCGAACTTTCTCTGGGCCGCGCACGGTATTCGGCCACCAGGCGATACCTGGCTGCACCTGTACGCCGCGGACCTGGCGCGCGCGCCGGACGGGCGCTGGTGGGTGCTGAACGATCGCACGCAGACGCCATCGGGACCGGGCTATGCGCTGGAGAATCGCGCCATCATCGGGCGCGTGTTGCCCGGACTGGTCAATCAGCTGGGCACGCGGCCGCTGAGCGGATTTTTTCACACGCTGCGCCAGAGCCTGACCCGGATGGCGGACGACGGCAGCCCACCGCTGGTGGTGGTCCTGACCCCGGGCCCGTTCAATGAAACCTACTTCGAGCATGCCTACCTGGCGCGGCAACTGGGACTGCCGCTGGTGCTGGGGCAGGATCTGACGGTGCGCGACGACAGCGTGTTCCTGAAGACGCTGTCCGGCCTGCGGCGCGTGCATGCGATCCTGCGCCGGCTGGACGATGATTTCTGCGACCCGCTCGAGCTGCGCGCCGGCTCGGCGCTCGGGGTTCCCGGATTGCTGGGTGCAGTGCGCGCCAAGCGCGTAGTGATCGCCAACGCCCTGGGCAGCGGCGTACTGGAGTCGGCCGCCTGGCTCGGCTTCCTGCCCGGAGCCGCGCGCGTGCTGCTCGGCGAGTCGCTGCGGCTGCCGTCGGTGGCCACGTGGTGGTGCGGTGAGAAACCGGCACTCGAGTACGCGATCGCGCATCTGGACCGGCTGGTGGTGAAGCCGACGTTCCCCAATCAGAAGTTCGAGCCGCGCTTCGGCCGCGATCTGGGCGAAGAGGACATTGCGGCGCTGATCGTGCGCCTGCGCAGCCGGCCGTACGCCTATGTGGCGCAGGAGCGAGTGTCATTGTCGCAGGCGCCGACCTGGCGCGCCGGCGCCAACGTGCGCCTCGCGCCGCGCACGCTGACCATGCGCGTGTATGCGGTGGCGACGCCGGGCGGCTACGAGGTGATGCCCGGTGGGCTGGCGCGCATCGCCGCCGAAGGGGTGGTCGACATCGTGTCCAGCCAGCGCGGCGGCGGCAGCAAGGATGTCTGGGTGCTGACTGATCCGGCAGCGCCACAGGTCAAGCCCGCCGCAGCCGCGCCGCAGCGCTATCTGCGCCACGACGACCTGCCTTCGCAGCTGGTGGAGAACCTGTACTGGCTCGGCCGCTATTCCGAGCGCTGCGAGGACAAGGTGCGGTTGCTGCGCGCGACGCTGGCAATGCGCACCAATGCCGCCATCTGGCGCAACGCGCGCGCGCAATGCGTGCGCTACGGCGTGCTGACGGCCGACGGCGATCCGGTCGAGGGCGTGTACGACGACACGCTGGAATTTGGACTGACCTCGGATCTGGGCCGGCTCGGCTGGTGTGCGACACAATCGCGCAGCCGCTTGTCGGCCGAGCACTGGCGCTCGATCAGTGTCATGCAGCGGCACTTTCACGAGGCCGGGGCGACGCTGGCCGACCCGCTGGACAGCCTGGATCGGCTGCTGGTGTCGCTGACCGCGCTGAGCGGTTTCGCGCTCGATGACATGACGCAGGACGATGGCTGGCGACTGCTGATGCTCGGCCGGCGACTGGAGCGCATCCAGTTTCTCGCCGGCCTGATCGCCGCGCGGCTGGACGCCGGCGAGCCGTTGCCGCAGGGCGAGCTCGAGTGGCTGCTGGATGTGGGGGGCCTGAGCATCACCTACCGCACGCGCTACGTGGCGACGCCGCAGCTGGCCCCGGTGCTGCAGCTGTTGATCTTCGAACCATCCAGCCCGCGTGCGCTCGCATTCCAGTGGCGCGTGCTGCGCGAAACGCTGGCGGCGCTGGCCGAGTCGCTCAGTACCCTGGCGGACGAGCCGCTCGAGGATCCAATGGCAAAGCTGGCCGCGATCGGCACCGCAGGCGTTGAGGACGAAGGCCAGCCGGGCGCGGAACGGCGCGCGTTGCTGTCGGCGGCGCTCATGGCGCTGGCAGCCGCCGCCGGGCGCCACTCCGATCGCCTCGCGCTGCGTCACTTCTCGCTGGTCGACGTCGATCTGCACGCGGTGGTTACATGAGCGCGGTGCACTATGCGGTGCGTCACGAGACGCTGTACCGCTATCGCCGCGACGTGGTGCACGCGCATCAGCAACTGCACCTGACCCCGCGCAATTCGGAACGTCAGCACTGCGTGCTGCACCGTATCGACATCACGCCGCAGCCGGCGGTATCGGCCGAGTACGTGGACGCGTTCGGCAACTGGGTCACGCGGGTCGAGCTCGATCGGCCGCATAACCGGCTGCAGGTGGTGGCCGAGATGGACGTGCGCCTGGATGCACTGCCGGACTGGGACTTCGAGCAGGCCGAGAGCTGGGAACGGGTGCGCGAGCAGCTGTGTTACAACGCCCAGGGTCGCGACCCGGAGTGGCTCGAGGCGATGCGCTTTCGCGGCGAGTCGCCTTACGTGCGCATCAAGGGCCTGCTGGGCGAGTATGCGCGCGATTGCCTGCGTCCCGGGGCCAGCGTAGCCACCGTGTGCACGGCGCTGATGGCCAAAATACGGCACGATTTCACCTACGCTCCCGGCAGCACCGAGATCGCGACCCCGCTGCTGCAGGTGCTGGCGAACCGCACCGGCGTGTGCCAGGACTTCTCCCATCTGATGATCGCCTGCCTGCGCAGCGTCGGCCTGTCGGCACGCTACGTGAGCGGCTACCTGCGTACTCACGGGCCGGCGCCTGCGGCCGCCACCGCTGCCGACAAAGACCGTGATGACGACGACGACGATGCCGACGATGACGATGACGATGACGACCAGGAGCGCAGCGGTGACACCGCGGCCGCCGCCGCCACGGATCGTGACGGTATCGTGCCGCCGCTGCGCGGTGCGGATGCGTCGCACGCCTGGGTGGCGGCGTTCGCACCGCCGTTCGGCTGGATCGGCTTCGATCCGACCAACAACGTCCTCGCCGGCCAGGATCACGTGGCTTTGGCCTGGGGCCGCGACTTCGGCGACGTCTCGCCGCTGCGAGGCGTTATCCTGGGCGGCGGGTCACACCGGCTGCGGGTACGGGTCGCGGTGCGCCGTATCCAGGACCCCGCCTGAGGAGCCGTGCGCCCTAGGAGCTATGCGCCTGCACCGCGCGCCGGAACTCGAGCGGCGAGCTGATGCCGTTGAACGGCTCGTTGGTGCCGCCGGTGCCGGTCACCACGATGTTGCCGTAACCGAGGATGCGGCCGAGTATGCCCTGATTGACGGAGACCGCTTCGACCTTGGTGTTGAGCATTTCCACCGTGCGCCGACGCAGCACTCCGACCTTGATGATGACGCGCTTGTTGGTCACCGCGAACTCGGAGCTGGCGTAATCCACATACTTCACCAGGAACCACAGTACCGCCGCGGCCAGCACGCTCTCCGCTGCCACCGGCACGGTATAGACGAACAGGCAGACGCTGATCGCGAGCAGCACGATCGGTATAAAGAAGATGATCAGGTGCAGCCGCGTCCTGAACACCACCTGCTCATCCTGAATGAGACTGCTGTCAACGTAACTCATGCTTCCCCCATCGGTCGCGCATGGCCGATTATGCAGCACCTGCCGGCAGACAGGGACGCCGGTCGGCCTTAGAGTTCGCCTATGAAGTCGATCGAGGCGGCGCGGACCCACGCATTGTCGGTGCTGGCGGAGCGCGCCCCGTCCGCCGCCGCCGCGCTCTCGCAGCTGCCGCCGGACGTCGCCGCCTCGCTGCCGGATGTGCTGGCCACGAGCGATTTCCTGCTCGATGCACTGTGCCGCGATCCGGAGCTGGTTGCGGCGCTGCTGCGGCGCGCCGAGCAGCGCTTCGAGGGAGCACCAATGGCGTTGCCGGCACTGCCGCCGCTGTCGCCCCCGCTGCCGGTGGGCGCCGCCGAAGCGGAGGCGCAGTTCATGGCGGCGCTGCGCCGTTGGCGGCGCGCCGAATTCGTCCGCATCGCCTGGCGCGACCTGGCCGGGTGGGCCAGCCTTACGGAAACCCTGGCGGATCTGTCGCGCGCCGCGGATCAGGCGCTGTGCCTGGCGCACGAGTTCGCACTGCGCGCCCTCACGGCGCGCTATGGGCAGCCGCGCTCCGAGGCACAGGTCGCGCAGCAGCTCATCATCGTGGCGATGGGCAAGCTCGGCGGCGGCGAACTGAACTTCTCCTCCGATATCGATCTGGTGCTGCTGTATCCCCAAGGCGGGGATACCGACGGCGCCAATTCGATCAGCAACCAGGAGTTCTTCACGCGCCTGGGCCAGGCGCTGATACGACTGCTGGAGCAACCGACCGCCGACGGTTTCGTGTTTCGCGTCGACCTGCGCCTGCGCCCCAATGGCGGCAGCGGTCCGGTGGTGTCGAATGCGGCGTCGCTGGAGGACTACCTGCAGCTGCATGGGCGCGACTGGGAGCGCTATGCCTGGGTCAAGGCGCGCGCCGTCACCAACCAGGACGGCTATGCGGAACTGTTTCGCAGCGCGATCCAGCCGTTCGTCTATCGCCGCTACCTCGACTTCGGCGTATTCGATTCGCTGCGCGACATGAAGGCCATGATCGAACGCGAAGTGCAGCGGCGCGAGCTGGCGGACCACATCAAACTCGGTGATGGCGGCATCCGCGAGATCGAGTTCATCGTGCAGTCGTTTCAGCTGCTCCGGGGCGGCCAGGATCGGCGGCTGCAGACCACGTCATTGCAGCAGGCGCTGGTGCTGCTGGTGGGCGCCAAGCTGCTTCCGGTCGAAGCCGTGGCCGAACTCGACGCGGCCTATATTTTCCTGCGACGGCTGGAAAACCGGCTGCAGATGCGTGCCGATCTGCAGGTGCACCAGCTGCCCGATGCCGCGGCGGAGCGCGAACTGCTGGCGTTGGCCATGAATCTTGCGGGCTGGACCGAGCTGCGGGCCGAGATCGATCGTCATCGCCACCGCGTAGCGGCCAGTTTTCGCGCCATCGTGTTTGGCGCCAGCTCCGGCGCGCCGGCCGATGGCGTGCCGCAGGACCTGCCGCAGCTGGACGATGCCGACCGGCCCACGCTGGCCGCCCGCCTGGAACGCGCCGGATTTGCCGACAGCACCGCTGCCGCCCAGCTGCTGCTGGATTTTCGTCAGCTGCCGTTCGTGCAACGGCTCGACGCCCTCGGCAGTCGGCGCCTGAATGCACTGCTGCCGGTGCTGGTGGCAGCGGCGGCGGCCACACGTGAGCCGCTGCCGGCGCTGCGCCGCCTGCTGCGGGTGCTGGAAGCCATCGGTGCCCGCTCGGCTTACCTGGCGCTGCTGCTGCACAACGCGCGCGCACGACTGCGCCTGGTGGAGCTGGCTTCGCACGGCGACTTCCTGACCGACCAGATCGCCTCGCATCCGCTGCTGCTCGACGAGCTGATCGACGAGCGCATCTTCGACTCCCCGCCCGATCGGCCGGCGCTCGCGGCCGAGCTCGAGCAGCGCATGGCCGGGGCCGACCAGGATGACGGCGAGCGGCTGGTGGAGCGGCTGCGGCAGTTCCAACGCGCGGCCTTGTTCCGCCTGGGAGTGGCCGACCTGCTGGCACGGCTGCCGGTGATGCGGGTCAGCGATCGCCTGACCGATGTCGCCGAGTTGATCGTCGAGCGGGTGCTGGGGCTCGCCTGGCAGCAGCTCACGCCGCAGCTCGGCATCCCGATGTGCACCGATGCCGGCGGCCGCCGGCCGGTGCAACTGTGCGCCATCGGCTACGGCAAGCTCGGCGGCATGGAACTGGGCTACAGCTCCGATCTCGATCTGGTGTTCCTGCACGACTCCAGTGGCGCGCAGCAGGAAACGGAAGGGGCGCGCACGATCGACAACCAGGTGTTTTTCCTGCGCTTCGCGCAGCGCTTGGTCCACCTGCTGACGGTGCATTCCCCGGCCGGGCGCCTGTACGAGGTCGACATGCGGCTGCGACCCAGCGGCAACGGCGGCATGCTGATCACCAGCATCGAAGCGTTCACCGAGTATCAGCGGCGCGAGGCCTGGACCTGGGAGCACCAGGCATTACTGCATGCGCGCAGCGTCGCCGGCGCCGCGCTACTGCGAGAGCGCTTCGAGTCGATACGCATCGAGGTGCTGGCGCGGCACGTGCGGCGCGATACCCTGCGGGCCGACGTGCGCCACATGCGCAACCGCATGCGCAGCGAATTGTCGCGCGCCAAACCGGGCGAGTTCGATCTGAAGCAGGACCCGGGCGGGATCGCGGACATCGAGTTTCTGGCGCAATACTGGGCGCTCACCTGGGCCGGCGAGTACCCGCCGGTCGCCATGTACTCCGATACCATTCGCCAGCTGGAATCGGTGGCATCGGCGGACCTGGTGCCCCAGAGCCGCATCGACACCCTCAGCAGCGCGTACCTGAACTACCGCGGCCGCCTGCACCATCGAGCGCTCGATGGCGCCGGCGCTATCGTGGCGGCGGGCGAATTCGTGGCCGAGCGCGCCGCCGTGGTTGCCATCTGGGACGAGGTCATGGGCGCATGATCCGCGGGCGGATATAATATTGAGCATGACCTCACCCGCGGCACTTCTAGAGCCAAATGCCCAGAATCAGTACACCGTGACGGTCAAGGACCTGCCGCTATCGTGTCCGATGCCGGACATGAGCCTGTGGAATTCGCATCCGCGAGTGTATCTGCCGATTGAAGCCACCGGCTTCGCCAAGTGTCCGTACTGCGGAGCCGAGTACACGCTCGAGCGCTGAGCTGCCGGGTTCGCTCTGACCCCGGACTTAAAGATCATGAGACCGGTGAGTCCTGGCAACCCCTGGGAGGTATCGAACCATATCAGGCAATTTTAATAACAAAATTGCCTGATATGGTTCGATACCTCCCAAGTGATGTCTGGCCGCCCCGAATCTCAAGGCTTCGTCTCCGGTGGGAGAGCGAACCCGGCAGCTCAGCGATACGGCTGGTACGACTTCTCTTCGACGATCGCCGACTTGAGCTTCAGGTTGACGCGCTGCTTGATGGCGGCGCGCTCGTCGTTTCGCAGGTACACCGCGCGCGCCAGTTCGATGAAGCCGGCATCGAAGCGCCGCTGCGCTTCATGCTCGCGGATGCGATCTTCGATATCCCACAGCTCGGAATTGACGCGCGCCAACGCCGCCTCATCCGCCGCCAGCTCGTTCGGGGCTGCGACCGCCTGGCTCCAGTACTGCTCCAGCAGCGCCAGTTCCCGGCGAACGTTGGCGAGCTTGCCCGCATCCTCGATACGCTGCGCCTTGATGCGCAGGATTGTAATCTTGTCGAGCAATTCGCCCGGCGACAGCGCCACCAGAATTCCGTCCATGGCTTCCATCGTAGCAGAATGAGCCGTGAGCACCGCGGCACGCTCAGGCGCCGGCGCGCGCGTGCAGCAGCGCATCCAGGCGCTGCTGCACGTCGATCACCTCGATCAGGTCCATCACGCCGGGCTGTTCGATTTTCTCGTGCCATGGCAGCTGCTCGGCGCTGCGATGGCGGTAGCGGCGCGCCGCCGCGTCATAGCGATCCACGCACCATTGGCGCGACAGGTAGGGGCCGGTGCGCTGCACGCGCGTGGCCGCGTACAGACCGATCACCGGCGTGCCGACCATGGTCGCCATGTGCGCCGGCCCGGAATCCGGGCACACGAGCACAGTGGCGCGCGCCAGCAGCGCCAGCAGCTGCGGCAAGGTATCGCCGCCGATCTGGTTGACGATCGGCACCCGCACCAGGCGCGCGATGCTCGCGCCCATGGCGCGCTCCGGCGCCGACGGCGAGCCGCACAGAATCACGCGCATGCCGTGCGCCTCGACCGCGTGGTCGGCGATCGCCGCGTAGCGCTCGGGGCGCCAGTTGCGGGCCGGGTGCGCCGAGCAGGGACTGATGATCAACGTCGGCCGTGCATCCGCAACCAGCGCTGCCGCGTACTGCTGCGCGGCTTGCGGCAGCGGCAGATTCCATTCCAGATGACCCGGCTCGATGCCGAGCGGCTCGAGAAAGCCCTGGAAGCTGTCGAGCACGTGCTGCCGGCTGCGCGCTGCGATCTGCGCGTTGGTGAACAACCACTGCAGCTCACGCGCCCGCGCGCGGTCGAAACCCAGGCGCATGCGGGCAGCGATCAGCGTCGACGTCAGGCTGGCGCGCAGCGACAGCTGCATGTGCAGCAGCACGTCGAAGCGCCGGCCGCGCAGCGCCGTACGCAGGTCGCGCGCCGTCGCCAGCCCGGCACGCTTGTCGATGGTGATAAACTCGACCCCGGGCAGCAGGCTCATCAGCCGTGCCTCGAGGCGGCCGATGACCCAGGTCAGCTGTGTTGTCGGCCATACGCGCTGCAGCGTGCGCACGATGGGCACGACGTGGCAGCTATCGCCGATGGCCGAGAGCCGCAGAATGCACAGGCTCTTGGGTCCCTCAATGAGATTCAGCATGCGGAAGTCTTTGGTCTGGCCGACCGGTGCGGAGGTCCGGCAAATACCGATGCGCGGCGGCGCGATGCTATATGACGCCTCCAGGGCGGGCAATGCGGCGGCCTCGTGGTTCGACGAGCGGTGGTGGTCGCGCCGCGGCGAGGTGCGCGCCAGCCCCGAAGGCCGCGGTGGCGTGCTGTTCATCGACGCCGATGGACGGCGGCTGGTGCTGCGCCACTACCGGCGCGGCGGTTGGATCGCCCGCTGGTGGACCGACCGCTACCTGTGGCGGGCGGCATCGCTGACGCGCTCGTTCATCGAGTGGCACCTGCTGTACCTGATGCAGCGCGCGGGCCTGCCGGTACCGAAACCGGTGGCCGCCTGTTACCGGCGCACCGGACGCTACAGCTACAGCGCCGATCTGCTGACCGAGCGCATCGCGGACGTCAGCTCGCTGGCCTCGCGCCTGGCCGGCGCGCCGTTGCCGCTGGGCAGCTGGATCGCCATCGGCCGCTGCCTGCGCCGCTTTCACCGCGACGGCGTCTGTCACGCCGATCTCAACGCCCACAACGTGCTGCTGAACGAGGCGCAGGAAGTGTGGCTGGTGGACTTCGATCGCGGACGTCTGCGCCGACCCGGCCTGTGGTGCGACAGCAATCTGGTGCGCCTGCGCCGCTCGATCGAGAAGATCACCGATACGCTGCCACCCGAGCGCTTTTCCGAAGCCGATTGGGCAGCGCTGCTCAGCGGCTATTTCGCGGTTGCGCCGCGGCCGTCCGCGGCTGCTTAAGGCGCGCGGTGCGCCACCTGTATACGCTGCTGCTGTATCTGGCGCTGCCCGTGGTGTCGCTGGTCGTCGCAGTTCGTGGCTTCAGGGAACGCGAATATTGGCGCGGCTGGCGCCAGCGTTTTGGTTTCGGGCCGCGTCGCTCCGGCAACGGCATCTGGGTGCACGCGGTGTCGGTTGGCGAAGTACAGGCAGCCGCGGTGCTGATCGAGGCGCTGCGTGAGCGCCGGCCGCAAACCGAGATCACACTGACCTGTGCTACCCCGACCGCGCGCGCGCGCGGGCGCGCATTGCTGCCCGGCGTGGACGTGCGCTATGCGCCCTATGATCTGCCGGGCAGTGTGCGGCGCTGCCTGCGCGCTCTGCGGCCGCGCCTGCTGATCGTACTGGAGACTGAGCTGTGGCCGAACCTGCTGCACGGGGCGCAGGAGGCCGGCCTGCCGATCCTGATCGCCAGCGCCAGGGTGTCGCCCCGCAGCGCCGGCATCTACCGGCGCCTGCCGGGGCTGCTGCGCGCAACGCTTGCGGGTGGCGTCTGGGTGGCAGCGCAGACCGAGGCCGATGCGCTGCGCTTCGCCGCGCTCGGGGTACCGGCCGCGCGCCTGACGGTGGCCGGCAACATCAAATTCGACCGCCTGCTGGCGCCCGAGACCTCGCATCGTGGCGCGCTGCTGCGGGCGCGCTACGCCGCCGGACGTCCGGTCTGGGTGGCAGGCAGCACGCATGCCGGGGAGGAGCAGATCGTGCTCGACGCGCATTCGCGGGTGTTCCAGCACCTGCCCGCTGCGCTGCTGATCCTGGCGCCGCGCCACCCGCAGCGTTTCGATGCCGCCGCGGCGTCGGTGGCGGCACAGGGCCTGTCCTGCATCCGCCGTTCGATCGGTGCCGCCCCTGATGATGCCGATCGTGACTATCAGGTATTGCTGCTCGATACCGTGGGCGAGCTGCCGGAGTTCTATGCCGCGGGCGATGTGGCCTTCGTGGGCGGCAGCCTGGTCCCGGTGGGCGGCCACAACCTGCTCGAACCGGCTGCGCTCGGCATACCGGTGCTGTCGGGGCCCGAGCAATTCAACAGTCCGGAACTGGCTCGGGTGCTGAGCGAGCAGGGTGCGCTGACCATCGTGCACGACGCGGACGATCTGGCGGCGGCGCTGGCGAGACTGCTGGCGGATCCGGCGGCACGTGCGACCCAGGGAGCCGCGGGATGTGCCGCGATCGCTGCCAATCGCGGTGCGCTCGAGCGCGTGCTGGATGTGTTCGATCGCTTGCCGCCCAAGCGCGCATTCGTGTTCGTGTGAAGCGCGGCCTAGCGCGGCACCGGGTCGCGCGGTAGCGGAGGCAGTGGCGATGCATCCGGCGCGGCGTCCAGCGGCATGACGGGCGTGGTCGCGGGCGCGTTTGGAGTGCTCGGCACCGCCGGCAGCGGCGCTCGCGGCTCAATCAGCCAGCCATTGATCAGCTCGAGCGTGCTGCGATCCAGATTGCCGGCGGCCAGTCGCAGCGAGACGATATTATTCAGATAGCCGTACTTGGCCTGGGCGTAGTTGGTGTCGTCCTGCAGCAGCGCGGCGCGTGTGGTCAGCACGTCGACCACGGTTTTGGTGCCGACCTGGTAGCCGGCCTCGGTGGCCTGCAGCGCAATGCGGTCGGATTCCACCGCCTGCTTCAGTGCCCGCACCTGCGCGATCTGGCTGATCACGCCCTGGTAGGCATCGCGGGTCTGCTCCTCGGTCTGGCGCGAGCTGAAGTCGAGCCCCGCCTTGGCGGCATCCCAGGTGTAGCGCGCCTGGCGCACCTTCGATTCGGTCAGGCCAGCGGTGAACAGCGGCACCGAGATGCCCACCGACCAGAACAGATCGCTGGTATCGAGCACGGTAGGCAGGCCGTTGACCGAGCCTATCAGCGCCGCCTCGCCGATCGGGCCAGCGCCGGTGGCAGTGCTGAAGTTACCGTGTTCGAGCGCCCAGTTGCGCGATACGTTGATGTTGATGGTCGGCAGGTGGCCGCCATATGCGGTCAACAGGCCGTCGTGCGCGATGTCCGAGGCCATGCGGCTGGCGATCAGGCTGGCGTTCTGGGCCATGGCGGTGTTCACCCAGCTGTCCTCGCTCGCCGGCTCCGGGTTCAGCAGCGGCATGTCGTCGCGCGGACCGGCGAGGCTGGCGTAGTTTTCATTGGTGATGGCCCGCAACAGGTCTTCCTGCGTCGCCAGCGCGCGCTTGGCTGCGATCACGGCCGCCGCTGTGCTGTCGCGCGAGGCGCGTGCCACCGCCACGTCGGTGATCGCGATCTGTCCAATCTGGTAGCGCACCTCGGCCCGATCGAGCTGGGTCTGCACCGATTCATAGGCGCTCTGCTGGGCGGTGAGCGTGTCCTGGGCCGCCAGTACGGCAAAATACTGCTGCGATACCCGCTGGATCAGGCTCTGCGCCGCCGCCTGGTAGTTGGCCTCGGACTGCGCGACCGTGGCGTCGGCAGCCTTCAGCGCCACCCAACTGTCCCAGTTAAACAGGTTGACCGTCAGGCCCGCCGCAAGATACGCGGGCGTCTTGACCTGCACGCTGCCGATGCCGATAAAGTTCTTGTTGGCGGAGATATCCAGCGGCAACAGGCCCAGTACCGCCTGCGTCTTGGTCTCGTGTATGGCCAGCCGGGTAGCCGTGGCCTGACGCCACAGCGGATCGGTATCAAGGGAGCGCTGGTAGACCGCGAGCAGGTCGGCCGCAGTGGCGCTGCCCAGGCCGCCGGCACAAAGCACAGCGAATAACCAGCCGCGCCTCATTCAGTTCGACGCATTCAGTACGACGCCAGGCTCGGGTCGATGTCGCGCGTCCAGGCATCGATGCCGCCCGACAGATTGGCCACCTGAGCCAAGCCCTGGGCAGATAAAAACTGCGCCACGCGGCGGCTGCGGCTTCCGGCCTTGCACAGCACGACGATCTGCGCGTCGGCGTCGAGCTCGCGCCAGCGTGCGGGAATCTCGCCCATCGGTATATTGAGGCTGCCGGGCAGGCTGACGATCGCACGCTCCCAGGGTTCGCGCACGTCCAGGATCCGCAGCGGCTTGCCGGCATCGAGCTGGCGCTTGACCTGTAGCGGCGCAAGTTCCGGCACAGCCATGGCTAGAAGCCGAAAGCGGGTGGCCGCGGGGCATGTTCCAGCGGCTCGATGCAGGTCTCGAACAGCGACTCGCTGCTGCAACCTGCGGCGCCGACACGGCGCACCAGGCTGGCCTCCTGCAGCGTCGTGGTGCCGACCACCACGAACATGCGCCCTCCGGGGCGCAATGCCTGTTCGAACCGCGCCTGATAGATCGGCAGCGACGCGGTCAGCACGATGGCATCGTAGCGCGACTCCTCGGCCAGCTGCATCGCGTCGGCGACCAGCACCTCGATCGGCAGGTCGGCTGCCGACGTGCGCAGGTTGGCGCGCGCGTAGTCGGCGAGCTGCTGATGCAGTTCGATGCTGCGCACCACCCCGCCGAGATGGGCCAGGCAGGCGGACAGATAACCCGAGCCGGTGCCGATCTCCAGCACCTCCTCGCCGCCCTGCAGCGCCAGCGCCTGCAGGATGCGCCCCACCAGCATCGGCCGTAGCATGCGTTTGCCGCAGGCCAAGGCGATTTCGCAGTCGGCGAAGGCCAGTGCGCGCCAGGCGTGCGGCACAAAGCGCTCTCGAGGAATCGCCCGCAAGGTGTTGAGAATCCGCTCGTCGAGCACATCCCATGCGCGCACCTGCTGCTCGACCATTTGCTCGCGGGCTGCTTCCATCAGCATTGGACTTAATCCGGCGCCTGGCGGGGAGAGCGGACGTTAAGGGTTTTTGCCTGATCTGCCAAGGCCGGACGCTGCTGCGGCGTACGCAAGTGCCTGAATGCCGTCGGGCGCGCGAGCGGCCTGCAGCTGGCCGTCACGATATGGTGAAATGCCATGGGCCGGTGACGATACTCCGCTATGCTGCTGAAGCGGGCGATGGCAGAGCTTGGTCCTGTCACCAAGGAAAAAGCATCGCTTGAAAAAACGGCATTNNCGCCAGCTCAACGCGCTTGAACTGATTTCGCAACAGGTGCAGCGGGTCGCGCCCGGTGATGCGCACAACGACCGCATCGAGCTGCACACCGACCAACCCGAACTCGCCGGCATGGTGGCCGCCGTGAATCGACTAATCGGGCGCTTCGCCGCGCAGGCGGACAAGGCCGCGCGCGCCACCGCACCGATTGGCTCGCTGGGCGATCGGGTGCACGAAGCGGTGCTGATCCAGGGCGAGGTGATTCGTTACGCCAATCCGCAATTCGCCAATCTGCTGGGTTGCAGTGCCGAGGAGCTGATCGGCCGGCGGCTGGAGGATCTGGTGCCGACGGATCACAGGGAACTGGTAGGCGACAACATGCGCCGGCGACTGGCCGGGGAACCGGCGGCCGAGCGCTACGAAATCGATCTGGTTGGCCGCACCGGGCAGAGCGCGCGGCTGGAGCTGTCGAGCTGGACCGTCGAATTCGAAGGCGAACGCGCGCTGCTGATCGTCGGCGTCGAGGTTCTGCCCACGCAGACGCTGCAGGCGCTGCAGGACGCGGGCGGCCGCTCGCGCTCGCGCCGCGCGCTGGAGTCGATGTCCGAGGCCCTGATCACCACCGATGTCGACGGCCGCGTGGATTACATCAATCCGGCCGCCGCGCGCCTCATGGGGGTGGTGGCCGACGAGGCCACGGGCAGCATGCTGGAAGACCTGGCGGTGAACGCGGAAGAAGGCGACCGCAAGCTGCTGGCCGAGCCGGTGCGCCAGGCACTGGCCGCCGGTACGCCGTTGAATCTGGGCCGACGGGCGCTGATGATACGACCACCGGGCGGCGCAGAGCATCTGGTGGAGCTGTCGGCGGCGCCGATACACATGGAGACCGGCGAGACCATTGGCGCGGTGGTGCTGTTGCACGATGTGACCGAGATGCGCGGCATGGCGCGGCAGATGTCCTATCAGGCCACGCACGATGCCCTGACCGGCCTGGTCAACCGACGCGAATTCGAGCGCCGGCTGCAGGAAGCGGTTGACACCGCGCACCGCGGCGACGGCGCCCACGTGCTGTGCTACCTGGACCTGGATCGATTCAAGGCCATCAACGACACCAGCGGCCATATCGCCGGCGATGCGATGCTGCGCGAGAGCGCCAAGATCCTGCGCGACGCGGTGCGCGACTCCGACACCGTGGCGCGGGTCGGTGGCGATGAATTCGGTATGCTGCTGGTGGGCTGCCCGCTGGAGAAAGCACGCCAGATCGCCGACGACGTGTGTCGGGCGGTGAATGAATTCCGCTTTGTCTGGAAGGACAAGATATTCAATGTTGGCGTGAGCATCGGGCTGGTCGAGATCGCGCGTGACAGCGGCACCATGGAGGAGGCGCTGGCCGCGGCCGATTCCGCCTGCTATGTCGCCAAGCGCCAGGGCGGCCACGTGTCCGTGTATTCGGCGCGCGACGAGGTCTATGCGCGCCAGAATGGCGAGATCCAGTGGCTGCAGACGCTGCAGGCGGCGCTGCGCGACAGCCGCTTCGAGCTCTACTGCCAGCCGATCGTCGCCGCCTTCGCCGCCAACGATGAGGGGCCGGCGATGGAGGTACTGGTGCGGCTGCGCGACGACTCGGGCCAGCACCTGTCACCGATCGAATTCGTGCGCGCCGCCGAGCGCTATCGGCTCATGGTGCTGGTGGATCGCTGGGTGGTGCAGACCACGCTCACGGCGATGGGGCGTGGCGCCATTGCGCTGGCGCCCAAGCGCAGCGTGGCGATCAACATCTCCGGGCAGACGCTGCAGGATGCGCAATTTCTCGAGTTCGTGGTCGAGTGCTTCGATTCCACCGGCGCCAATCCGGCCCAGGTGTGCTTCGAGATCGCCGAGAACGCGGTGGTCGGCAACTTGGAGCAGGCGCGCCGCTTTGTCGGCGTGCTGCACGGCATGGGCTGCCGGTTTGCGCTCGACGATTTCGGCAGCGGCCTGGGTTCATTCGCCAACCTCAAGACCCTGGCGATCGATTATCTGAAGATCGACGGTTCGTTCTTCAAGAACCTGGCGCGCGACACGGTCAATCAGGCCATGGTGACGGCAATGATCCGCCTGGCGCGCAGCCTGAATTTCAAGGTGATCGCCGAGCAGGTCGAGGACGCCAGCGCACTGGATGCGGCACGGCGCATCGGGGTGGACTACCTGCAGGGCTATGCGATCGGACGGCCCGAGAAGCTCGCGATGGCGGCCTAGTTGCCCGGCCGGGCGAACAGTTCGTTCGCGCGCACGAACGACTGCATGAACGAGCCCATCACCTGCATCTGCGAGCGATGATCCTCCAGTGCGGCGAGCTTGTGCGCCCGCTCCCCGGCACTGAGCGGCAGGCTTTCCCACTGCAGCGTCGCCGCCACGGCCGGTGGCGACAGCGGCAGCTGCGGCTCATAGGCGCGCGGCAGCGGCCAGTGCGGCGCGTGCACGATCCAGTAGCGCAGCCGGTTGAGTTGCCCGCGCTGCTGCAGCAGGCGGCGCGTGAGTGCGCCGCTGGCGTTGTGGTCCGGATGGCGGTCCTCGGGTGCCGCGGCCAGCACCAGCGTCGGGGCGAACTCATCGATCACGCGCGCAAGATCGCGCGCCAGGTTGCTGCCGGTGTAGGCGGCAGACGGGCTCAGTGCCTGCGGATACGCCACCGCAGCCAGGCCGGTCTGGCTCGAGCGATACGGGCGCTGGTAGTAGTCACCCATCAACGCCGTCACGCCGCGGTCCGGGTAGCCGAGGAAATACTGCTGTGCCGGCGGCACGCCGAGCTCGGTCGCCGCCGCGCTGGCCTCGCTCAGGCGCTGTGCACCGAGTTGCCGCAGATCCGCTTGCCGCGGCCAGAGCGTGTGTTCGACCAGCATGGCGTCGAACTCGAAGCCGTCGCCGGCCGTGATCCACACCACGGCGGTCGCGGCGCCGTTGGCGCGGGCGCGCTGCAGGATGCCGGCACAGCACAGGCTCTCATCATCAGGATGCGGCGCGACCACCAGCAGCCGGTCCTGCGGTCCGGGTGCGATCATCAGCGTCGGTGCTGCAGCTGCTGCGAGTGCTGTCGGTGGCGCCTGCGCGCGCGCGGCGCTGGCCGCGCCGATCGGCACCAGCAGCGCGATCAGAACCGCAAATGTGCCCGGCGCATGTGACGCGAGCGGCATTGCGGCTGGGCGCTTGAACCGCCTAGAGCAGCGGTACCAGCAGCAGCGCGACGATATTGATGATTTTTATCAGCGGGTTGATCGCGGGTCCGGCGGTGTCCTTGTACGGGTCGCCGACCGTATCGCCGGTCACCGCGGCCTTGTGGGCGTCGGAACCCTTGCCGCCGTAGTGGCCCTCTTCGATGTATTTCTTGGCGTTATCCCAGGCGCCACCGCCGGTGCACATCGAGATCGCGACGAACAGCCCGGTCACGATAGTGCCGATCAGCAGGCCCCCCAGCGCCCGGATGCCGGCGCCGGGGCCCATCAGCGCGTTCATGCCGAAGGCGACGATCACCGGCACCAGGATCGGCAGCAGCGATGGAATCACCATCTCCTTGATGGCGGCGCGCGTCAGCAGATCGACCGCCCGGGAATAGTCAGGCTTGGCGGTGCCCTCCATGATGCCGGCGATCTCGCGAAACTGCCGCCGCACTTCGGTGACCACGGAAGCCGCGGCACGCCCCACGGCTTCCATCGCCATGGCACCGAACAGATACGGCACCAGGCCGCCGAGGAACAGGCCGATGATCACCGCCGGATCGGACAGCGAGAAGCCGACCATCTCGCGCCCGGTCGCCGCCAGGCGTCCTTCCAGGTTGTGCGTGTAATCGGCGAACAGCACCAGCGCCGCCAGACCCGCGGAGCCGATCGCGTAGCCCTTGGTGACCGCCTTGGTGGTGTTGCCGACNNCCGCCGGCGTTGTCGGTGATCGGGCCATAGGCATCCAGCGCCACCACCATGCCGGTCATGGACAGCATGGCCGTGGCGGCCACGGCGATGCCGTAGATGCCGGCCAGATCCGACGCGCCCCAGATCGCCAGACACACCGCAATCACCGGCAATGCAGTGGATTTCATGCTCACGCCGAGGCCAGCGATGATGTTGGTGGCATGTCCGGTCTGCGAGGCCGCCGCCACGCCGCGCACCGGGCCGTATTCGGTCGCGGTGTAGTACTCGGTGATGATGATCATCGCCGCGGTGAGCGCCAGGCCGATCAGCGTGCAGCCGAACAGCGCATTGAACTGCTCGGGCAACAGCGACTGGGTGATGAACCAGAACAGCACGGCGGAGATCAGGCCGGAGACGATCACGCCCTTGTACAGCGCGTTCATGATCTTGCCGGCGGCGCCGACTTTGACGAAGAAGGTGCCGATGATCGAGGAGATGATCGATGCGGCGCCCAGTGCCAGCGGATACACCAGCGCCGAGGGGCCCTGGTCCTTGAGCAGCAGGCCGCCGAGCAGCATGGTCGCCACGATGGTGACCGCATAGGTCTCGAACAGGTCCGCGGCCATGCCGGCGCAGTCGCCGACGTTGTCGCCGACGTTATCGGCGATCACCGCCGGGTTGCGCGGATCGTCCTCGGGAATGCCGGCCTCGACCTTGCCGACCAGGTCGGCGCCGACATCGGCACCCTTGGTGAATATGCCGCCGCCCAGACGCGCAAAAATCGAGATCAGCGAACCGCCGAAGGCCAGGCCGACCAGCGCGTGCAGCGCGCCGTCATCGCCGAGCGGGCCGCGCAGCAGTGCGAAGTAGCCGGTCACGCCCAGCAGGCCCAGACCCACCACCAGCATGCCGGTGATGGCGCCGCCGCGAAAGGCCACGCTCAGCGCCGCGTTCAGGCCGTTGCGCGCCGCTTCAGCGGTGCGCACGTTGGCACGCACCGAGATGTTCATGCCGATGTAGCCCGCCAGCCCCGACAGCAGCGAGCCGACCGCGAAGCCCCCGGCGGTGGCCCAGTTGAGCGCCAGGCCCAGCACCACGAACAGAATCACGCCGACCACGGCAATGGTCTTGTACTGGCGGTTGAGATACGCCTTGGCGCCCGCCTGGATGGCGGCGGCGATCTCCTGCATGCGCGCATTGCCTGCCGGCAGCGCCAGGATCGAGACTACCGAGATCACGCCGTAGAGCACGGCGACCAGGCCGGCGGCGATTGCCACCCACAGCCAGTTAACGGCTTGCATTCAGACTCCTTATGAACGGCGATGCGAATGTCGTCAGATACTTCGCGCCGCAACGGCGTGGACGGTCCGCCAAAAGGGGCGCGAAATATACCATACGGTGTTGCCGCAGCGGCACGGCTGCCTGCAGCCTCACAGTTTGAATTCGGTAGTCAGCTTGCGTTTGACCGCGGCGCCCTTGATGCGCACGTACGCCGGCAGGCCGTCGCGGTAGGGCGGGTAGTCCTCGCCCGCGATCAGCGGTTCCAGATATCGGCGGCAGGCGGCGGTGATGCCGAAGCCGTCGGCGGTGACGAACTCCCGCGGCACTTTCTTTTCGACGTTCGCCACATCGGCCAGCGGCACCGGCACGATCTGCCATCGATAGGGGCGCGAGGAGCGGCGCTTGATGGCCGGCATCACCGCGTTC
The DNA here is from genome assembly GCA_003132025.1 of Gammaproteobacteria bacterium. Taxonomy (GTDB): domain Bacteria; phylum Pseudomonadota; class Gammaproteobacteria; order Steroidobacterales; family Steroidobacteraceae; genus FEN-1191. The sequence continues at coordinate 26,438 of PKWJ01000045.1, read as the reverse complement.
ATGCCGGAGATCGCGTACTGCACCGCCGCCTTGCCGACCGCGTAGGCCTGCTCGACGTCGACCTTCGACGCCACGTGGCGGGCGGCGCGCTGCAGGTAGTCGGCGACCGCCCAGTGATATTTGTAGCCGTGCGCCTGCTGCACCATGCTGGCCACCACCGGCGCGACGCCGCCGAGCTGCGTGTGGCCGAAGGCATCCTTGGTGCCGGCATCGGCCAGGAACTTGCCATCCGCTGTCTTGACGCCCTCCGACACCACGATGACGCAATACCCGTAGTCGATGACGCATTGCCTCACGCGCGCGAGAAAGCGCACCTGGTCGAGCGCAATCTCCGGGAACAGAATGATGTGTGGCGCCTCGCCGGGTTTGCGGCCGGCCAGCCCGCCGGCGGCCGCGATCCAGCCCGCGTGGCGCCCCATCACCTCCAGCACGAACACCTTGGTGGAGGTGCGCGCCATCGAAGCCACATCGAGCGCGCCTTCGAGCGTCGACACCGCGATGTACTTGGCTACCGAGCCGAACCCGGGGCAGCAGTCGGTGTGCGGCAGGTCGTTGTCCACCGTCTTGGGCACGCCGATGCAGGCGATCGGATAATTCATCGCGGCGCCGAGCTGCGAGATCTTCAGCGCCGTGTCCATGGAATCGTTGCCGCCGTTATAGAAGAAATAACCGATGTCATGCGCGCGAAACACCTCGATCAGGCGCTGGTACTGCGCGCGATTTTCCGTAAGGCCCTTGAGCTTGTAGCGCGCGGAGCCGAAGGCGCCGGCCGGCGTATAGCGCAGGCCGCGGATGGTGGCTGGGCTCTCGCGCGTCAGATCGATCAGGTCTTCGGTCAGCACGCCGACGATGCCGTCGCGGCCGGCATAGATACGGCCGATGTGGCGCCGGGCCTTGAGTGCGGCCTGGATGACGCCGCAGGCCGAGGCATTGATCACGGCTGAGACACCGCCGGACTGGGCATAGAGCGCATTGCGCGGGGCGGGCTTATTTTTCATTCGCGGCCATAGAAGGGCAGGGCATTGATTAGTATCGAGCGGCGCGAGCATACCGTGCGTGCGCGCTTGCGTCTCGCCGCCAAACGTCGGTAGAAGGCTGTGCGGCGGCCATGGTAACGGTCACGCGGCGCACCCCCGGCGGCGCGATGGGAACCGGGCCTGGTTTGACCTGCACGGCGCCGCCCGGTAGTGTTTCTGGCATGCGAATAGTGCTTATGGGGGCCCCGGGGTCGGGCAAGGGCACCCAGTCACAACGCCTGGTCGAGCGTTTTGGCATCCCGCAGATATCTACCGGTGATCTGTTGCGCAGCGCAGTGGCGCGCGGCACCGAGTTTGGTGTGCGGGCCAAAGCCGCCATGGACGCAGGCCACCTGGTGGTCGACGAGATCGTGCTCGGCATATTCCGCGAGCGCCTGGCCGAGCGCGATACCGAGCGCGGCTTCATTCTCGACGGCTTCCCGCGCAACTTCGCCCAGGCCGGGGCGCTCACCACGCTGCTGACCGGCATTGGCAAGCCGCTCGATGCGGTGGTGCTGTTCGAGGTCGACTACGCCGAAATCGTCAAGCGCATCTCCGGCCGCCGCAGCTGCCAGAAATGCGGCCGGGTGTTCAATATCCACACCGCGCCGGCGGGTACAGCCCCGCACTGTGACGTGTGCGACGACAAACCTTTGCTGGTGCAGCGGGCCGACGACGAGGAGGCCACGGTACGGCGCCGGCTCGAGGTCTACGAGCAGCAGACGCGTCCGCTGGCGGACTATTACGCCGCCCAGGGACTGCTGCGTACCATCGACGCCAATGCCAGCGTGGACGAGGTCACGCGGCGGCTGATTACGCTGCTGGAGTCACTGCCGGCTCAGCGGCCGCTGCGTAACGCGTCCTAGTTACGTTCCTACAGGGCCTGCAGCAGGCGCTCGCCGATGACGGCGCGGCGCCAACCGGTCAGCGGACCGCCGTCGCGCGCACCGTTGACCAGGCGCTGCATGTCGCGTCGCGTCGCCAGGATCTCCGGCGCAATACCCAGCTCGCGCCCGGTCTGCTGGGTCAGTTGCGATAGCTTGCGCAGCAGCTCGGTTTCGGCCGCCTCCGGGCGCGCTCGCCGCGGCAGCGGCGGCAGTGTTCGCGGCAGCCGCGCCGCCTCGATCACCGCCAGCATCTCCGCACCGCTGTTGACGCGGATGCCATCGGCCAGTTCCGCGGTCAGCGCCAGCTCGGTCATGTTGCGCGGTACGCGCAGCACCATGTCGCGCAGGGCGGCATCCGGCAGGATCCAGCTGCGCGGCCGATCGGAACTGATCGCGCGCCGTTCGCGCCATGCCGAGAGCGCGCGTGCCAGCCCCTGGCGGGCCGGGTCCAGCTCCGCGATGCCCTTCAGGCGGCGCCAGGACTCGTCGGGATCGACGGTGAACGATCCAGCGGCGTCGAGCTGCGCCATTTCCTCCTCAAACCAGCTCCAGCGGCCGAGCTGTTGCAGCCGCTCGGTCAGTCGGTCGCGCAGCGGCTGCAAGTAGCGCACGTCGTCGAGTGCGTAGGCGATCTGTGCGGCCGACAGCGGGCGACGCGACCAGTCGGTGCGCGTCTCGGCCTTGTGCAGGCTGGCACCCAGCAGCTGTTTCACCAGTTCCCCGTAGCCGACCTGCGCCGACAGTCCGATCAGTGCCGCCGCCACCTGGGTGTCGAACAGCCCCACCAGCGGCCCGGTCGCCGGCGCGAGTACTTCCAGATCCTGGCGCGCGGCGTGCAGCACTTTGCCGATCGCCGGGGCGGCCATGGCCGGGCGCAGCGGGCTCAAGTCCGTCAGCGCCAGGGTATCGATGCACACCGCCTGGTCGCCGAAACTCAACTGCAGCAGGCACAGCTGCGCGAAATAGGTGCGCTCGCGCATGAACTCGGTGTCCAGGCCAAAGGCGCTGTGCTGTGCGAGCTCGCGGCACAACTGCGCGAAAGCGTTCTGGTCGCTGATAATCGCCGACATGCTCGAACTGATCCCCCATCTGCCACGGCCCGGACGGCCCGATGCCCCAGTTCCGGCCTCGCACTAGCGCCGACCTGGTAGCCCTGGCGCGGCTTTATTTCGCGATCGCGATCTGGCGGCGCGGACCGCAGGACCTGCCCGCGGTCGGCATTTTACTGCCTTTGACGATCGCCGCTTACGTTCTGCTGAGTGCAGTGGTGGGTGCGCTGTTGCCGTCGCTGCATCCGGGTTGGCTGTTGCAGGTGGCCGCCGATGCGCTGTTCATGGCCGCCTGGTACTGGCTGCTGCTGGCGAGTGCGCACCGGCGCGAACGCTATCTGCAGACCGCCACCGCGCTGTTCGGCTTGCAGACGGTACTCGCGGCGCCGAGTATGACCACGATCTGGCTGATGCAGCGAGTCGAACAGCAAGCCAGCCTGCGGGCGCCGGTGTACATCGCGGCGCTGGCGCTTGCGATCTGGACGCTGGTGGCAATCGGACACATCCTGCGCGCGGCACTGGAGCGCCCGCTGGCACTGTGCCTGGTGCTGGCGCTGCTGCAGATGCTGGTGGAGGAACTGCTGTTCCTCCGCATATTCGGCCCCGGACAGTAGCGCCATGCACATACACATTCTTGGAATCTGCGGCACTTTCATGGGCGGCATCGCCGCGATCGCCCGTGCCGCGGGTTTCCGCGTCACCGGTTCCGACCGCAATGTCTATCCGCCCATGAGCACGCAGCTGCGCGCGCTGGGCATCGAGCTGATCGAAGGCTACGACGCCGCGCAGCTTACGCCCGAGCCGCAGATGATCGTCGTGGGCAACGTCATGACGCGCGGCATGCCGGTGATCGAGGCCATGCTCGATCGCGGCATGGCATATACCTCGGGGCCGGAGTGGCTCGCGAGCGCGGTGCTGCGCGAGCGCTGGGTGCTGGCGGTGGCCGGCACGCACGGCAAGACCACCACCAGCAGCATGCTCGCCTGGATCCTCGAGGATGCGGGCCTGTCGCCCGGATTCCTGATCGGCGGCATACCGGGGAATTTCGGCCTGAGCGCGCGCCTGGGCGAGGCGCCGTTCTTCGTCATCGAAGCCGATGAGTACGACACTGCTTTCTTCGACAAGCGTGCGAAGTTCGTGCACTACCGGCCGCGCACGCTGGTGCTGAACAACCTCGAATACGATCACGCCGACATCTATCCGGACCTGGCCGCGATCGAACGCCAGTTCCAGCATCTGCTGCGCACCGTGCCGGGCAGCGGGCGCATCCTGTGCAACGGCGCCGATGCGGCACTGGCACAGGTGCTGGCCGCAGGCTGCTGGAGTGGCGTGGAACGCTTCGCGCGCGCCGGCGGCGAGCAAGTGCAGTGGAGCGCGCAGGCGCAGCCCGACGGCGACTTCACGCGCTTCGAGGTGCTCTACCAGGGACGCGGCTGCGGCGCGGTGCACTGGAACCTGATCGGCGCCCACAACGTGGACAATGCGCTGGCGGCGTTGGCGGCCGCGCGTCACGCCGGGGTACCGGTCGAGCGCGGCATCGACGCCTTGAACAGTTTCAGCGGCGTCGCGCGTCGCATGCAGCTGCGCGGCGAGGCGGCCGGGGTAAAGGTGTACGACGACTTTGCGCATCACCCGACCGCGATCGCCACCACCCTCGATGGCCTGCGGCGCAGCGTCGGGCGTGAGCGGATCGTGGCGGTGCTCGAGCCGCGCTCGCAGACCATGCGTTTGGGCGTGCACCAGGCGGCGTTGCCGGTGGCACTGGCGGCAGCCGATGAGGTGTGGTTGTACGCACCGCCCAGTCTGGGCTGGAACGTCGCCGAGGCGGTGGCCCCGCTCGGCCAGCGCGCCCACGTGACGCAGGACCTGGACGCGCTGGTGAGCGCGCTAGCTCGCACGCTCGTGGCCGGCGATCACGCGTTGATCATGAGCAACGGCGGTTTCGGCGGCGTGCATGCACGGCTGCTCGAGGCGCTGGCGGCGCGCGGCCCGCAGTGACGGCTAGCGGCGCGGCATGGAAGACATCGCGCTGTTTCCGCTCAACACGGTGCTGTTTCCGGGCGGACTGCTGCCGCTGCGCATCTTCGAGACCCGCTACGTCGACATGGTCGGCGGCTGCATGCGCCAGGGGGTCACCTTTGGGGTGGTGTTGATCGTCGACGGCAACGAGACCAGCAGCGCGGTGGACATCGCCGCGGTCGGCACTTCGGCGCGCATCGTGGATTTTCAGACGCAGGCCGACGGCTTGCTGGGGCTGTTGTGCCGCGGCGAACGGCGCTTCCGCATCGAAGAGCGCCGCCAGCAGGGCGATGGACTCAATCGCGCCACGGTCCACTGGCTGCCGGAGACGCCGCTCACGCCGCTGGACCGCCAGTTCGCCCCGCTGGTGGAGATACTGCGCAAGGTCATGACGCGCATGGCGAGCATCGGCCGTTTCATCGAGCCGAACTACGAGGATGCTGACTGGGTGAGTCACCGGCTGGCCGAGCTGCTGCCGCTGGATCCGCCGTGGCAGCAGCGCCTGCTGGAGATCGACGATCCCAATGAGCGACTGGGCCTGCTGGCGCCGCTGATCGAGACCGGGCGACCTTAAGCGGACGCGCCCGACGCGCTGTCGAGCGCTTCACTGGCCGCGTCCACCCACACCACTTCGGTTTCCAGCGCGCCGTCGGGCTGCAGCGTCAGGCGCCGATAGGCGGGGGGCTGGGAGTCGACGGCAAAGTCGTCCGACAACGGCAGGAACTGGGCGCAGGTCGAGGGCGTAGCCAGCAGCCGCACGCCGTGGCGGCGGGCATCGAAGCTCTGGTGCACATGCCCCCAGCTGATGGCGCGCACCTGCGGATGCGCATCGAGCACGCGCAGGAATTCGTCGGCGTTCTCGATGCCGATGGCATCGAGCCAGCGGCTGGCCATGGAGACCGGGTGATGATGTACGAACACGATAGCGTAATGTGGTGCGCTGCCCAGGGCCGCATCCAGCGCCGCCAGCTCGGCCGCACCGACGTAGCCGCGCACCTGGCCGGGCTTGCAGCTGTCCACCAGCACCACGCGCCAGGCCCCCAGATCGACATGGCCGCCAACCTGGAACGGCGGCCGCGACAGTGCGCTGCGCAGCCGCGCCGGATCGTCATGATTGCCCGGGATGCAGTACACCGGTTTGCCGAACTCGCCCAGCACGCGCGCAAAGTGCGTGTAGCCCTCGGGTTCATCGTTGACGATGTCGCCGCTGCACACCAGCGCGTCGATATTGAGCCGGCGGCCGCCGGCGTGCGCCAGCACGCGCTGCATCGACGCCAGCGTCGCGACCCCACGCAGAGTGCCGTGCGGGCTGGCGAACAGGTGCGGGTCGGAAAACTGCAGCAGGCGTACGGCGGCGTTCATTTGCCAATGTTACTCGCTGGGCTGAACGCGCGAGTGATGCACTTCAAGCGTCGGAAAAATTCATGGCGGCAACCGAAGTGACGCAGCACTCAAATCGACCGCGCGAGCGCGGTCAGATGTCAAACGGCTGGATATTGGACGCGTTGCAGCGCTGAAAGTTCGCAGCGCGGCCGTGGCGTTGCACCGCACCGCACCGCCCGGCACTGTCGGAAATCACCGACAGTGCCGGGCGGCATGAGGACTTAGTAGCGGTAGTGCTCGCTCTTGTACGGGCCGGTGAGCGCCACATCGATGTATCGGGCCTGCTGATCGGTCAGCACCGTGAGCTCGGCATTGAGTTTGGCGAGCTGCAGGCGCGCCACCTTTTCGTCGAGGTGCTTGGGCAGGATGTGAACCCCGATCGCATATTGGGCGTGGTTACTCCACAGCTCGATCTGCGCCAGCACCTGGTTGGCAAACGACGAAGACATGACATAGCTCGGATGTCCGGTGCCGCAGCCGAGGTTGACCAGCCGACCCTCGGCCAGGAGGATAATGCGCTTGCCGTCCGGGTAGATGATGTGATCGACCTGCGGCTTGATGCTCTCCCAGCGGTACTGGCGCAGCGAGGCGACGTCGATCTCGTTGTCGAAGTGGCCGATGTTGCACACGATGGCCTGATTTTTCATGCGCCGCATGTGATCGTGCGTGATCACGTGGAAATTGCCGGTTGCCGACACGAAGATGTCGGCCTTGTCGGCGGCGTACTCCATGGTCACGACGCGATAGCCCTCCATCGCCGCCTGCAGCGCGCAGATCGGGTCGATCTCGGTGACCCACACCTGGGCCGAGAGCGCGCGCAGCGCCTGTGCGCAGCCCTTGCCGACATCGCCGTAGCCACACACCACGCCGATCTTGCCCGCGATCATCACGTCGGTCGCACGCTTGATGCCATCCACCAGCGATTCGCGGCAGCCGTACAGATTGTCGAATTTCGACTTGGTGACCGAGTCGTTGACGTTGATGGCCGGGAAGGCGAGCTGGCCGTCGCGCGCCATCTGGTAGAGCCGCTTGACGCCGGTGGTGGTTTCCTCGGACACGCCGCGGATGGCCGCCAGGCGCTTCGAGTACCACTTCGGATCGCGCTTGAGTGTGTCGCGGATGCTGTCGAACAGCGCGACTTCCTCTTCGCTCGAGGGCTTGGAGATGAGCGCGGTGTCGCGTTCGGCGCGCGCGCCCAGATGCAGCAGCAGCGTGGCATCGCCGCCGTCATCCAGGATCATGTTGGCGTGCGCGTCGTCCGGCCATTCGAAGATGCGGTGCGAGAATTCCCAGTACTCGGCCAGCGTCTCACCCTTGTAGGCAAACACACCGGTGCCGCTGGCGGCGATGGCGGCGGCGGCATGATCCTGGGTCGAGAATATGTTGCAGGAAGCCCAGCGCACCTGCGCTCCCAGGGCCTGCAGCGTCTCGATCAGCACTGCGGTCTGGATCGTCATGTGCAGCGAGCCGGCGATGCGGGCACCGCGCAGCGGCTGGGTCGGTACGAATTCCTCGCGGATCGCCATCAGCCCGGGCATCTCGGTCTCGGCGATCGCTATTTCCTTGCGACCCCAGTCGGCCAGGGACAGATCGGCGACGCGAAAATCCTTGTTGGAAGCGTCGGGGGTGATTGAACGTGCTGTAGCAGTCATGGTAGCTCCACCTTTCATCGTAAGGTTGTCGAGCGCCGTTGACTTCGTACCGGTCGCCTGAGCCTGGCAGGTCTTGAGAAGCATCGGGCCTTCTCCCCTGTCGCAGCGCTCCTCAGGCACCGGGTTGCCGCAGGCGGCAACGTCAAAAAATCAGTCTCGTCGATCAGGCTACGCGAACGCGGCCACGGCCGCGACGGCCCGCATCCGCGGCCAGCAGCTCGGCCTTGTCGGTGCGTTCCCAGGTGAACTCCGGCTCCTTGCGGCCGAAATGGCCGTAGGCGGCGGTTTTCTGGTAGATCGGCCGCGCCAGATCGAGCATTTCCCGCAGCCCATAAGGCGTCAGGTCGAAGTGCCGCCGCACCAGCGCGGTCAGCTCCTCGCGCGACAAGTCGCCGGTGCCGAAGCTGTCGACCATGATCGACGTGGGTTCGGCGACGCCGATGGCATAGGAGACCTGCACTTCGCAGCGCTCGGCCAGGCCGGCGGCGACGATATTCTTGGCGACGTAGCGCGCGGCGTAGGCCGCCGAGCGNNTGTCGACGATGATCTTGCGTCCGGTGACGCCGCAGTCGCCGACCGGACCGCCGGTCACGAAGCGGCCGGTGGGATTGATGTGATAGCGCGTGCGCCGGTCGAGCCATTTCTTCGGCAGCACCGGCTTGATGATCTCCTCCATGACCGCTTCGCGCAGGCGCGCCGTGGAGACATCGTCGCTGTGCTGCGTCGACAGCACCACGGCGTCGATGCCGACCGGTTTGTCATCTTCATAGCGCAAAGTCACCTGGCTCTTGGCGTCCGGGCGCAGCCAGGACAGCTTGCCTTTGCGGCGCACCTCGGACTGGCGCTTGACCAGGCGATGCGCCAGCGTGATCGGTGCCGGCATCAGCACATCGGTCTCGTTGGTGGCGAAGCCGAACATCAGGCCCTGGTCGCCGGCGCCCTGTTTGCGCTTGTCGCCGCGATCCACGCCCATGGCGATGTCCGGCGACTGCTTGCCGATGATGTTGATCACCGCGCAGCTGGCGCCGTCGAAGCCCATGTCGGAGTGGTTGTAACCGATGTCGAGCACCGTGCGGCGAACCAGCTTCTCCAGGTCGATCCAGGCCGAGGTCGTGACCTCGCCGGCGACGATGACCACGCCGGTCTTGACCATGGTCTCGCAGGCCACCCGACCGGTGGGATCTTCGCGCATGATCGCGTCGAGCACGGCATCGGAGATCTGGTCGGCAATTTTATCCGGATGCCCTTCCGAAACCGACTCGGAAGTAAACATATAACCGTTGGACATGGGTGTGTTCGACGCTGATAGAAGGCGTTGGAGTATAGCAGAAGGGCTACCCCGGTCCGCAGCGCCGGGCCGGCGCCACAGCGGGCAAAGTCGCTGCCAAACCGGGTAATTTGCCGGCTTTGTGACACAAGTCAGTCCCGGTCCCGCTCGCACGCGCATTGCCGGGCGGCGGCCCGCTGGTAGACAATGCGCGCCCCCAACCGCCCCGTGTACGGATACCCGCCGCCTATGCCCACGCGAAGAGAACTAGCCAACGTCCTGCGGGTACTCGCCATGGACGCGGTCCAGCAGGCCAATTCCGGGCACCCGGGTGCGCCCATGGGCATGGCCGATATTGCCGAGGTGCTGTGGCACGATTTCCTGAAGCACAATCCGGCCAATCCGCGCTGGTGGGACCGCGACCGCTTCATCCTGTCCAATGGACACGCCTCGATGCTGCTGTACGGGCTGCTGAATCTGACCGGCTACCCGCTCGGCATGGATGAGATCCGCAATTTCCGCCAGCTCGGCAGCCGCTGCGCGGGGCACCCGGAACACGACCTGAGCATCGGCATCGAAACCACCACCGGCCCGCTCGGCCAGGGCGTGGCCAACGGCGTCGGTTTTGCGCTGGCGGAGAAACTGCTCGCGGCGCAGTTCAACCAACCTGAGATGCCGATCGTCGATCACCATACCTGGGTGTTCTGCGGCGACGGCTGCCTGATGGAAGGCATCTCGCACGAGGCCTGCTCGCTCGCCGGAACGCTCAAGCTCGGCAAGCTGATCATGTTTTATGACGACAACGGCATCTCGATCGACGGCGAAGTACGGGGCTGGTTTGCCGATGACACGCCCAAACGCTTCGAGGCCTATGGCTGGCACGTGCAGACCATCGACGGGCTGGACGATGCGGCGATCGCGCGCGCCATTCGCGCCGCGCAGGCCGAGGGCGAGCGGCCGTCGCTGATCAATTGCAAGACCATCATCGGCTGGGGCGCGCCGACTAAGGCCGGCACCGCCGCCACACACGGCGAGGCGCTCGGGGTCGAAGAGGTCGCCGGCGCGCGCAAGAAGCTGGGCTGGACCGCGCCGCCGTTCGAGGTTCCGAGCGAGCTGCGCGCCGCCTGGAACCATGAGAAAGCCGGACGCGCCGCCGAGGCGCGCTGGCAGCAACTGTTTGGCCGCTATCGCAATGCGCATCCGGCGTTGGCGACGGAATTCGAGCGGCGCATGCGCGCCGAACTGCCGGCCAACTGGCCCGACACCGCGCGCGCGGCGCTCGCGGCCGGACAGGCGGTGACCGCCAGCCAGGCGACGCGCCAGTCTTCGCAGGCGATGCTCAATCTGATTGGCCCGGCGCTGCCCGAGCTGTTCGGCGGCTCGGCCGACCTGACTCCATCCAACAACACGCTGTTCAAGGGCGCGCGCGTGGTCACCCCGCAGGACGTCGAGGGCGATTATCTTCATTACGGTGTGCGCGAATTCGGCATGAGTGCCGCCATGACCGGGATCGCACTGCACGGCGGCTTCATTCCGTACGGTGGTACGTTTCTGACCTTCTCCGACTACGCGCGCAATGCGCTGCGCATGGCGTCGCTGATGCACCAGCGCGTCATCCTGGTGTACACCCATGATTCGATCGGCCTGGGCGAGGACGGCCCGACGCACCAGCCGATCGAGCAGTTGAACAGCCTGCGGCTGATACCGAACCTGACCCTGTGGCGGCCGGCCGATGCGACGGAAACGGCGGTGGCCTGGCGCGCGGCCATCGAACACGACACCGGTCCGACTCTGGTGGTGCTGACCCGCCAGGGAGTGCCGCAGCAGGCGCGCGACGCGGCGGCGCTGGCCGCCGTCAGCCGCGGTGGCTACGTGCTGGCCGACTGCCAGGGGGTCCCGCAATGCATTGTGATCGCGACCGGCTCGGAAGTGTCGATCGCGCGCGAGGCGGTGCAGCGCGTGCAGGCGGCCGGCAAGCGCGTGCGGCTGGTGTCGATGCCGTGCACAGAGTTTTTCGATGCCCAGGATGCGGCCTACCGCGAGTCGGTGCTGCCGGCGGCCGTGACGGCGCGGGTGGCGGTGGAGGCCGGCACCACCGGACTGTGGTGGCGTTATGTCGGCACCGGCGGGCGCGTCATCGGCATCGATCATTATGGCGCGTCGGGCAAGGGAGCAGAGGTGATGAAGAAATTTGGCTTCACGGCGGATAACGTGGAGCGGGCGATACACGAATCGATGCAGGGGAGTGAGCGATGACACTGAAAGTCGGGATCAATGGCTATGGCCGCATCGGGCGCAACGTGCTGCGGGCGCTGTACGAGAGCGGCAAGCGCTCGCAGATCCAGGTGGTGGCGATCAACGACCTGGGCGATGCCAAGATCAATGCGCACCTGACGCGTCACGACACGGTCCACGGACGCTTCGCCGGCGAAGTAAAAGTTGACGGCGATGCGATGCTGGTCAACGGCGATCGCATCAAGGTGCTGTCGGAGCGCGATCCCGCCAAATTGCCCTGGGGCAGCCTGGGCGTGGACACGGTGTTCGAGTGCACTGGACTGTTCACCAGCAAGGCCAAGGCCGGCAAGCACCTGGAGGGCGGCGCAAAGAGGGTCGTCATCTCGGCACCGGGCGGCGATGACGTCGATGCGACCATCGTGTTCGGCGTCAATCACGGCGTGCTCAAGGCGAGCTACACCGTCATCTCCAACGCCTCCTGCACCACCAACTGCCTGGTGCCGGTGGTGAAGGTTCTAAATGACAGCGTCGGGCTGGTCTCCGGAGTCATGACCACGATTCACTCCTACACCAACGATCAGGTGCTGACCGACGTCTATCACACCGATCTGCGACGCGCGCGCTCGGCCACGCATTCGATGATTCCGGCCAAGACCGGCGCCGCCGCGTCGGTCGGACTGGTGATGCCCGAACTCAAGGGTAAGCTCGACGGTTTCTCGATCCGGGTGCCGACCATCAACGTCTCGCTGGTCGACCTGAGCTTCATCGCCAAGCGAGCCACCAGCATCGAGGAAATCGATGGGCTGATGAAAGCCGCTGCCGCCAGCGGTCCGCTGCAGGGCATCCTCGCCTATACCGATGCACCGCTGGTGTCGGTGGACTATAACCACGACGCGCACTCGTCGATCTACGATGCCACGATGACCAAGGTGATCGGCGGCACGCTGGTCAAGGTGTGCTCCTGGTACGACAACGAGTGGGGATTCTCGAACCGCATGCTCGACACGACACTGGCCTGGTCGCGCGCCGCCTAAGGCTGCTGCCGATGAAACTGCTGCGCATGGCGGACCTGGATCTGAAGGACAAGCGCGTCCTGATCCGCGAGGACCTGAATGTGCCGGTGCAGAACGGGGTGGTGACCAGCGATGCTCGCATTCGCGCCGCGCTGCCGACCGTGCGGCTGGCACTGGAAAAGGGTGCGCGCGTGGTGCTGCTGTCGCACTTAGGTCGGCCGGAAGAGGGCAAGTTCGAGGCCGAATTCTCCCTCGCTCCGGTAGCCGCGAAGCTGTCGGAGCTGCTCGGCAAGCCGGTGCCGCTGGTGGCCGACTGGCTCGGCGGCGTTGCGGTCAAGGCGGGCACGGTGGTGCTGTGCGAGAACGTGCGCTTCAACAAGGGCGAGAAGAAGGACAACGAGGGGCTGGCGCGGCAGATGGCGGCGCTGTGCGATGTGTTCGTGATGGACGCCTTCGGTACCGCGCATCGGGCTGAAGCCAGCACCCACGGCGTCGCCAAGTTCGCACCCACGGCCTGTGCCGGGCCGCTGCTGGTGATGGAGCTGGAAGCGCTCGAGCGCGCATTGGCGAAGCCGGCGCGGCCGCTGGTGGCGATCGTGGCGGGCTCGAAGGTGTCAACCAAGCTCACCATTTTGGAGAGCCTGCTCACCAAGGTGGACAAGCTGATCGTCGGCGGCGGCATCGCCAATACGTTTCTTGCCGCCACCGGCGTCAAGATCGGCCGATCGCTGTACGAGAAGGACATGCTGGCTATAGCCAGCAGACTGCTGCAGCAGGCGCGGCAACGCGGCGCGGAGATTCCGTTGCCGGTGGACGTGGTCGTGGCGCGTGAGTCTGCCGCCACGGCGCACGCGGATGTGCGGCCGGTGGACCAGGTCGGGGACGACGAGATGATTCTCGACATCGGGCCCGACACCGCGGAGCTGCTGAGCGAGGTGCTGAAATCCGCCGGTACCATCATCTGGAACGGCCCGGTGGGCGTATTCGAAATCGATCAGTTTGGCGAAGGCACGCGCGCGATCGCACAGGCGATCGCCCGCAGCAAGGCATTTTCCCTCGCCGGCGGCGGCGACACGCTGGCGGCGATCGAGAAGTACGGCATCGAGGACGGCATCTCGTACATTTCCACCGGCGGCGGCGCGTTTCTTGAATTCGTCGAAGGCAAGACTCTGCCGGCGGTCGCGATGCTGGAACAGCGAGCCGCCGATCCGCGCCCGTGTCCTGCGGCCTGAACGGTGGATTGAGTAAAGGCGACTATGGATACGATGCGCAGAACCAAGATTGTGGCCACGATGGGACCGGCCACCGACGATCCGCAGGTCGTGGCCGGCATGGTGCGGGCCGGCCTGGACGTTGCGCGCATCAACTTCTCGCACGGTACGCGCGAATCGCAGATCCGACGCATCGAGCTGGTGCGCCAGGCGGCGCGCGAGGCGGGGCGCTACATCGGCCTGCTGGCGGACCTGGCCGGACCCAAGATCCGCATCGAGAGTTTCCGTCAGGGCAGGGTGCAGCTGGTTGAGGGCGCGCCGTTCGCACTCGACACGGCACTCGATCCGGAGGCTGGTACCGACACCGAGGTCGGCGTCGCCTACAAGAATCTGACGGCCGACGTGCGAGCCGGCGATACGCTGCTGCTGGCGGACGGCCAGATCGTGGTGGAGGTGGAAAAGGTGGTCGGCACCCGCATCTCCGGCGTGGTGCGCTCGGGCGGCGAGCTGTCGAACCGCAAGGGCGTGAATCGCCAGGGCGGTGGTATCTCGGCGCCCGCGGTGACCGAGAAGGACCTGGACGACGTGCGCTTCGCGGCCGAGATCGGCATCGACTATCTGGCCGTGTCGTTCGCGCGCGATGCCGATGACATTCGACGAGCGCAGTCGGAACTGCGCAAGTGGAAGGGCGATGCACGCGTGGTGGCGAAGATCGAGCGCCACGAGGCGCTGGACAACCTGGCCGGGATCCTGGCGGTGACCGACGCGGTCATGGTCGCGCGCGGCGATCTGGGCGTGGAGATGGGCTACGCCGAACTCACCGGTCTGCAGAAGACCATCATCCGCCAGTCGCTGGCCGGCAATCGGGTGGTGATCACCGCCACCCAGATGATGGAATCGATGATCCAGAATCCCATTCCGACGCGCGCCGAGGTCAGCGACGTCGCCAACGCGGTGCTCGACGGCACCGATGCGGTGATGCTGTCGGCCGAAACCGCGGCTGGCAAGTTTCCGGTCAAGGCGGTGCAGGCGATGGCGGACGTGATCCGCGGCGCCGAGAAATATCAGCTCGGTTCGCCGCGCGCCTGGGGCCGCGCCGATGAGGAGTTCGGCAACACCGAGGAGGCGATCGCGATGGCCGTGATCTACACGGCCAATCACATGCGGGTGCGTGCCATCGTGGCCCTCACCGAATCCGGCATGACGCCGCTGTGGATGTCGCGCATCCGCTCGGATATCCCGGTGTATGCCTTCACCCGTCATGAGGCCACGCGCCGGCGGGTGACGCTGTATCGGGGCGTATACGCGGTGCCGTTCGACATTGCTCATTCCGACACCGCGACCCTGTACAACTCGATATTCGACCGTCTGCTGGAACTGGGGCTGGTGGAGGTCAATGACCTGGTGATTCTCACCAAGGGCGAGCTGTCGGGGGTCTCCGGGGGTACCAACTCGATGCAGATCCTGCGCGTTACCACACGTTAATTAATCGAGCGTTAATTAATCGAGCGTTGCCCGAAAGCCACGGTCTAGCCGATTTCCGTTGCCAGAGCGAGACGCGCTTGGCAGAACGAGACTGCCGTACATGTGGCATTCATCTGCGCTCCGCTATGCTTGGATCCATGGCCGCCGAAGCCTTACCCAAAGGCCGCGCACCGATCGGTCCGACGGTCGGACTGGTATTGCCCGGCGGCGGGGCACGCGCCGCCTACCAGGTCGGCGTGCTCAAGGCGATCGCGGACATGCTACCGCACGCTCCCAATCCGTTCCCGATCATCGTCGGCACCTCAGCCGGTGCGGTATCGGCCGCCGTGCTCGGCACCGAGGCCGGTCGCTGGCAGCGCGCGGTTGCGGGGCTGGAGCACGTGTGGGCGCACTTTCACGTCGAGCAGGTGTTCCGGGTAGACGCCGGCAGCATGCTGCGGTCCGGCCTGCACTGGCTGCTGTCGCTAATCTCCGGCGGCTTGCTGCTGCCGCCGCCGCTGGCGCTATTCGACAACTCGCCGCTGCGCGCGCTGCTGGATCGTCACCTCGACTGGAGCGGCCTGCAGCCCAACATCGATGCCGGCCGCCTGAAGTCGCTGGCGCTGTGCGCGACCAGCTACAGCTCGGCCTCGTCGGTGGCGTTTTTTCAGGGCAGCGGCGAGACCCACGAGTGGGCGCGCCAGCAGCGCGTCGGCCGGCGTACCGAACTGCGGCTCGATCACGTGATGGCGAGCCTGGGCGTGCCGTTCCTGTTTGCGCCGGTGCAGCTCGGGGACGAGTATTACGGCGATGGTGCGCAGCGGCAGCTGTGGCCGCTCAGTCCGGCGATCCACCTGGGTGCCGACCGCCTGCTGGTGATCGGCGTGCGTGCCGAGCATGGTGCCGGCGTCAATGCGCGGCCGCGCACCGTGGTACAGCCGCCGACCCCGGGGCAGCTGTTCGGCTACATGCTCGATACCCTGTTCATGGATCAGATCTACGCCAACGTCGAGCACATGCAGCGCCTCAACAGCGTGGTGGAGATCGCGCCGGCCGCGGTGCCTGGCATGCGCAAGGTAGCGACGCTGGTGATCGCGCCCAGCGCCGACATGCGCGTCATCGCGACCCAGCACATGCGCAGCCTGCCGCGCGGCCTGCGCGCCCTGCTGCGGGTGATGGGTGCGCGCGGTTCGGCCGGAGCGCAGCTCGCCAGTTACCTGATGTTTGAATCGAGCTTCACGCGCGAGCTGATTGCGCTCGGCTACAAGGATGCGATGCAGCAGCGTGACGATGTGATCGCGTTTCTGATCGGAGCGCCGCTGGCCGCCACCACCGTGCTGCCCGCGCTCAAGCTGGTGACGGCCGATGAGGCCCGGGTCGAGGCCGGTTAGCGCCCCGCTACCACAGATCCGGCTGCTCGATGAACTCGATCAGGTTGCCGCTGTTGTCGCGCATGAATATGTTGGGTGGCTGCATGGCGCGGCCAACGAACACGATATCGACGCCCTTGGCGCGCAGTTCTTGCTCGGCTGCATCCACGCTCTGGACGCCAAAGCAGACGTGCTTGTTGCCGTGAGTCTGCAGATCGCGGTCGGGAACTCGCCGATCCTCGGGTAGGAGCTTGCCGTCCTCAACCTCGAACAGCTCCATGCGCAGCGCGCCGCGCCTGATCATCGCCACCTTGGCGCGCGCCTTGGGAATTTCGAACCGATGCTCGACCTCGAACCCCAGCACCTCGCGGTACCAGCGTATCGAGGCCTCGAGGTCCGGGACGCTGACGCCACCGTGATGAAATCTGAGTTCGATCGGCACGACGAAAATTGTCGCACAGCCGTCGCGAGCGCGTGCCATCTTTCAGCCGACCACTATTCATCGCCGCGCGCTCGCATCGGGGCACATATTTGTGCTGTCGACGCGCTGATCTGCGGTATGTTCTCAGTCCGATGAGCATCGTCTACCGCACCGGCTTGGGCCGCATCTGCCCCGGCTGCCGCCGCCCGATAGCACAGTGCGCCTGCAAAACGGCCAAAGGGCAGGCGCTGCGGGCCGATGCCGGCACGGTGCGCGTGAGCCGGCAGACTCAAAGCCGCGCCGGCAAAGCGGTGACCGTGATCACCGGGGTGCCGCTGGCGGCGGCCGAACTTACGCTGCTGGCGAGTGAACTCAAGCGGCATTGCGGCAGCGGTGGCACGGTCAAGGACGGTGCCATCGAAATCCAGGGCGAGCATCGCGACACGCTGGTCGCGGAACTGGTACGCCGCGGATTTGCCGCCAAACGCTCCGGCG
The DNA here is from genome assembly GCA_003132025.1 of Gammaproteobacteria bacterium. Lineage (GTDB taxonomy): Bacteria > Pseudomonadota > Gammaproteobacteria > Steroidobacterales > Steroidobacteraceae > FEN-1191. The sequence goes on along the minus strand of PKWJ01000045.1, from coordinate 8,956 downwards.
GTTAGTCGGCCGTCGCGCTGGCGCGCTCGCTCCTGGCCGGTTCCGGCAGTCCGGAGTGGCGGATCGCGACCTGCGGCCACAAGGCCGCGATGCGCGTCGCGAGTTGCTCGACGATGTAGACCGATCGGTGCTGGCCGCCGGTGCAGCCGATGGCGACCGTCAGGTAGCGCCGGTTGGAGGCCTGATGTTCGGGTATGCGTCGCTCGATGAAGCGGGCGACATCGTCGATGAACGCGCCGACCGCCGGCTGCGCCTCGAGAAAATGCGCCACCGGTTCATCGCGACCGGTCAACGGCCGCAATGCCGGCTCCCAGTACGGATTGGGCAGCGAGCGCGCATCGAATACGAAATCGGCGTCCCCCGGAATGCCGTGCTTGAAGCCGAACGATTCGATCAGTACCGACATGCGATCGCGCGGCCGCTGGCCCACGCGGCGGTTGATCAGTTCGCGCAGGTCGTGCACTCCCATGCGCGAGGTGTCCACCACCAGGTCAGCCGCATTCACCAGCGGCTCGAGCAGCCCGCGTTCGATCGCGATGGCTTCGTGCAGGTTTTCTCCATGCCGGCTGAGCGGATGCTTGCGGCGCGTTTCCGCGAACCGACGCAACAACTCCTCGTCGCTGGCCACCAGGAATACCAGCTCGCACTGAATGCCGCTGCGCTTGAGCTCATCCAGCAGCATCGGCACTGTGGCGATCTCATCCCCGGGGTTGCGCGCGTCGATGCCCACAGCGGTACGCTGGTAGACCGTCGAGCTGCTGCGCACGGTATGCGAGATGAACGGTTTGAGCAGCGCCGCCGGGATGTTGTCGACGCAGTAGAAATCCAGATCCTCCAGCATGTGCAGCGCGACGCTCTTGCCGGAGCCGGACAGGCCGCTTAAGAAGATCAGGCGCATCGTCAGGTTGCACTGCGGCAGTTGATGCACGCAGTTACCGCGGCGGCCGCGGCAGCGGCCGGCCGGGCGCGGTCCGGGTGCGCACCCGGCGCGCCGGTGCCGCTAGGGTCGGGCGCTTTTCTGCGCTTCCTGGGCATGGTGGTCGGTGAGCTTTTCCTTGTGCTTGCGCACCCGGCGCTCGAGTTTGTCGGCCAGGGCGTCGATCGCCGCATACATGTCACCGTCGATCGCCAATGCATGAATCGTCTCGCGGCGTACGCGTAACGTCGCTTCCGCCCGGTGCTGCAGCTTCTCGACCGTCAGGACGAAGTGATTGTCAATCAGCTGATCGAAGTGGCGCATGATGCGCCCGAGTTTTTTCTCGACGTAGCCGCGCAGCGCTAGGGTGATCTCGACGTGATGGCCGGTGACGTTCAATTGCATGGCTCGATCTCCTTGTGGATTTCACTTGCCGTTGACTCGCCTGCGTTCATTCGATGGGGACAGTCCCATCGTTTCCCGGTATTTCGCCACGGTCCGGCGCGCGACCGGGATGCCTTCGCCGGATAAAATTTCCGCGATCCGGCTGTCGCTGAGCGGCGCAGCCGGATCCTCATCGCGAATGAGCTTGCGGATCTTGGCGCGGATTGCGGTCGAGGAAGTGCCTGAGCCGTCGCTGCCCTCGACCTGGCTGGAGAAGAAATAGCGCAGCTCGAATACTCCGCGTGGGGTGTGCATGTACTTGCCGGAGGTGACGCGCGATACCGTGGATTCATGCATGGCGATGGCTTCGGCGATATCGCGCAGGATCATCGGCCGCATGTACTCCTCGCCCTGGTCGAGGAATTCGCTCTGGCGCTCGACGATCGAGCGCGCCACCTTGGTGAGGGTGTCGTTGCGGATCTCCAGGCTCTTGAGCAGCCAGCGCGCCTCCTGCAGTTGCGCGCGCATGCTGGCGTGGCTGGTGCTGCGGCCGACCAGGCTGGCGTAGGACTGGTTCAGCCTGACCCGGGGCAGCGTCGCGGCATTGATCTCGACCGACCAGCCGCGCGGAGTGCGGCGCACGAACACATCCGGCACCACGTACTCGGGCGAGCTGCCGCTGACGATCGAGCCCGGACGCGGATGACAGGCGCGTACCAGCGCCACCGCGGTTTCCAGTTCTTCATCCGAAGTACGCAATTCGCGCCGCAGTGCTGTCAGCTCGCGTTCCGCCAGCAGCTCCAGGTGATGGCGCGCGATCGCCTTGGCGCTGGCGAGCCCGGGCGTGGTCGGCTCCAGCTGCTCGAGCTGCAGCAGCAGACACTCGCTGACCGAACGGGCACCAATGCCCGGCGGATCGAACATCTGCACGATGGCCAGCACGCGCTCGACCTCCTCGACGCTGGGATCGAGTTCGGGCTTGAGGCTGGCTCCGATTGCATCGAGCGGCTCGCTCAGGTAGCCGTCATCGTTGATCGCATCGACCACCGCGCGGCCGATGGCGACGTCGCGCGTGTTGAGCCGTGCCAGTTCCAGCTGCCACAACAGGTGCTCGCGCAGCGTCTGGCCGGTCGAGTCGGCGAACTCCTGCTGCCGGTCCTCGTCGCCGCTGCCGCCGCCGCTCCAGGGATTTTCCGCCGCCCCTACCGACTGGTCGGACCAGCCATCGTCGATCACTTCAACCGGCGGCTCTTCGGCCGGAGCGGCGGTTTCCGGAGCGGTCTCGGCGCTCGACAGGCTCTCGTAGGTGCCGCTCTCGGTGTCCTCATCCTGCTCGAGCATGACGTTCGATTCGAGCAGTTCGCGGATGTGGGCCTGCAGCTCGATGGTCGGCAATTGCAGCAGCCGGATGGCCTGCTGCAACTGCGGTGTCATCGTCAGTTGCTGACCGAGCTTGAGTTGCAGCGAGGGCTTAAGCATAAAACGTGCTCGCGCCGCACACCGCCGGCCCCAGATATCTCGTAAGTAGCTGAAATATAAAGACTATCAGGGCCGCTCCAATCCATCACATGCGGAATGCCTGGCCCAAGTACACCTCACGGACTTGTGGGTTGGCAAGGACTTGCTCGGCAGTGCCGGCAGCGATCACCATGCCGCGATCGACGATGTAGGCGCGGCCGCAAACCCCGAGGGTTTCCCGTACGTTATGGTCGGTCACCAGAACGCCGATGCCGCGACCGGCCAGCTCACGAATAATGCGCTGGATATCGAGTACCGACAGCGGATCGACACCGGCGAAGGGTTCGTCGAGCAGAATGAAGCGCGGTTCCGCCGCCAGCGCGCGCGCCATCTCGACCCGGCGGCGCTCGCCTCCGGACAGCGACAAACCGCGGGTATTGCGCACGTGACCGATGCGCAGCTCCTCGAGCAGTTCCTCCAGGCGCAGCTCACGCCCGGCGCGGTCCAGCTCATCGCGCAGTTCCAGGATCGCCATGATGTTGTCGGCTACCGAGAGTTTGCGGAACACCGAGGCTTCCTGGGGCAGATACCCCAGCCCTAAGCGGGCGCGCTGATCGATGCTGAGCGGCGTCAGATCGCGATCGTCGAGCAGGATCGAGCCGCCATCGGCGGGAATCAGGCCGACGATCATGTAGAACGCCGTGGTCTTGCCGGCGCCGTTGGGTCCGAGCAGGCCAACCACCTCGCCGGTATTGATCTCGAGCGACAGGTCACACACCACCTGGCGCGAGCGATAGCTCTTTTGCAGCGAGTGGGCCGACAGCCGCGTCATGGCCGCGCGGCCCCGGGTACGCACTGCGTTCCGGTGCGTGAGTGCAGCGTGCCGTGCACCTGCGTGTCGTCGCCCGGCACCGCCTCAGCCCGGACTTTCTGGTTCACGATGTCGTAGACGATCGACTGGCTGTTGATCTCGTTGCAGCCGTCGGTCAGCCAGCTGTCGCCTTTCAGTGTCAGCAGGTCATGCTCCAGGTCGTAGTCGATCTCGCGCGCATGGCCGTGGGCGTTGTCGGTCTGGCCATGGCTGCGGTTTACGCCATCGCCCGGCGTCGCGGTCTCCGCGCTGCGATCAACGGTGCGTTCGAATTCGGCCGGCGCGCCCTGGGCGCTCATCGATGCGATGCGCTTGTTGACGAATTGGACCGTGGCGCGGTCGGCGCGCAGCTTGCCCTGCGGCAGGGACGCCTGCACGTGGCCGGTGAGCACCCAGTCGCTGTTGCCCAGATCCGCGCCGGTGGCTTCCGCCAGATCGGCCTTGATGTGAGTGATACCGCGCGTCGTGTCCACGATGTTGATGTCGTGCAGCACCATGCGGTTGCGTTCGGCCTCGAGCTTCGAGGCCGTATAACACAGCGGTTCCTTGCAGGCCTCGAGCTCGGTGCCGGTCGCGGCCGTGCCGGACGGCGGCGCCTCGGCGAGCGCCACGGGCACGCCGGCCGCATGCGCCGCGCCCAGCGCCAACAGCTGCCACAGCGCCGCCACCGCCCACACTCGGGCTTCAGCGCGCCGCCAGTACACCGTGCACGTCTCCACCCAGCTGCAGCCGGTCGTTCATGATGTCGGCGCGCATGCCGCGGCCGCGCAGCACGTTGCCCGCCCAGTCCACCCGTACCTTGGCGGCCGTGGTCGCCACCTTCTGTGTCATGTCCAGATGCAGTTGCTCGGTGGCGATATGCATCACGTCGGGGGAGCCGGACGGGCGCCCCTCGGCGTGCACCGCTCCGGCGAGTTCCGCGGTGCTGGCGTCCTGCGGCAGCTGGCCGCGCTGCGCGCTCAAGGTCCAGTGATTACCGGTCTCGGGCTGGTAGTCGAGCTTGGGCTCGGACAGAAATATCGTGCCGCGCGGCGACGGCTGCTCGATGCGCGTGGCCTCGAGCTGAAACAGCGGATGGCCGTCGTCGTCGGTTTCGATCAGCTCGGCGCCGTTGGCGATGTAGCCGGGTTCGGTGCTCTCGACATCGGCGACGATCGCCTCGCCGCCACCGTTGTCGGATTGCTGCAGATAGAACAGCGTGCCCAGGGCTGCCAGCGCCACCACTGCGAACAGCATGCGCAGCATCATGTTCGTCCGCTGCGCCGCCGGGCGGCGAGCAGCCAGTCGCACACTTCACGCACCGCGCCGGCGCCGCCGGGCAGGCGCGTGCGTCGGTGCGCGATCGCCAGCGCCGCGGGGTGCGCATCGGCGACCGCGACGGCCAGGCCGGCCTGCGCCAGCAGCGGCATGTCGGGGCGATCATCGCCCACGCAGGCACACTGGCGCGGCGGGATGTCGAGTCGCGCAAGAAGCTGCGCCAGCACCGGCGCCTTATCATCGATGCCCTGGTACAGGTGGCGAATCCCAAGTTCCTTGCAGCGGCGCGATACCGCCGGCGATTCGCGCCCCGAGATCACCGCCACGTCGATGCCCGCGGCGAGCAACGCCCTGATGCCGTAACCATCGCGAACGTGGAAGGTCTTGCAGATCTCGCCGCTGCCGTCGTAGCGCAGCCGTCCGTCGGTCATCACGCCATCCACATCCAGCACCAGCAGGCGGATGTCAGCCAGCGGCGCCGGCCGCTTGTGCACGGCGCGCGCCGGCATCAAACCACACCCGCGTGCAGCAGGTCGTGCACATTGAGCGCGCCGATCAGGTGGCGCTCGGAATCGGTCACCAGCAGCGCCGTCACCCGATGCAGCTCCATCAGCTGCGCTGCAGCCGCGGCCAGCTCGCGCGCGCCGATGCTGCGGCCGCCCGGAGTCATGACGTCGCGCATGGTGGCGCTGTGCACGTCGACGCGACGATCCAGCGCACGCCGCAGGTCGCCGTCGGTAAATATTCCAACGACGCGCTGCTCCTGGTCCAGCACCGCGGTCATGCCGAGGCCCTTGCGGCTCATCTCCAGCAACCCTTCCGCCAGCGGCGTGTCGGCGCCGACACGCGGCAGACTGTCGCCGCGGCGCATGATGTCGTCGACGTGCAGCAGCAGCCGCCTTCCTAAGCTGCCGCCGGGGTGGCTGCGCGCAAAATCATCGGCAGAGAAGCCACGCGACTCCAGCAGTGCCACCGCCAGCGCATCGCCCATGACCAGGGCCGCCGTGGTACTGGCGGTGGGCGCCAGGTTATGCGGACACGCCTCCTGTGGTACGCCCACGTCCAGATGCACGTCGGCGGCCCGCGCCAGCGTCGATGCGGCGTTGCCGCTCAGGGCGATCAGCGGTATCGCCAGGCGCTTGAGCGGCGGCAGCAGCGAGAGCACTTCCGGGGTCTCGCCGGAATTGGACAGCGCCAGCAGCACGTCGCCGCGCGTGATCATGCCGATGTCACCGTGGCTGGCCTCGCCCGGGTGCAGAAAGAACGCCGGAGTGCCGGTGCTGGCCAGCGTGGCGGCGATCTTGTGCGCTACATGGCCGGATTTGCCCATGCCGGTGACAATCACCCGGCCCCGGCAGGCCAGGCAGATGCGGCAGGCCGCGACAAAGCTGCCATCCAGGCGGGCGCGCAGCGTGCCGAGTGCCGCGGCCTCGATGTCGAAGGTGCGGCGGGCCGACTCCAGCGTCGCCTGGTCGCTGCTGGGGTTATGTTCTACGGCATTCATACTGGGGCGGGGTACATGCGGGTCTCACGCACCATGATAGCGCCTTAGCCGGGCGCAGATCGCGCCATCCGCGCCGGAGCATTTGCCTTAAGATCGCACCCGATATGGACGCACAGCAAATCGCGGACCTGATCCGCCAGACGATTCCCGACGCGCGCGTGGAAGTGCAGTCGGACGACAACACCCACTTCGCCGCACTGCTGGTGGGCGCGGCCTTTGAAGGCCTGCGGCCGCTGGCACGCCATCAGCTGGTGTACCGGGCGCTCGGCGAACGCATGGGACGCGAGATCCACGCGCTGTCGATCGAGGCGTATACCCCGCAGGAGTGGGCGGCGCGCAGTGCCGGCTCGGGTGCCCGTTGATGGGACCTGCGCTCAAGCGAGCCGCGGTGCACCACAGGGGTCGGCGTGGATAAGTTGCATATTACCGGCGGCATCGCGCTGGAAGGTGAAGTGCGCATTTCCGGCGCCAAGAATGCAACGCTGCCGATCCTGGCCGGTGCACTGCTGGCAAACGGGCCGGTGACGATCGGCAATGTACCGCACCTGCGTGACGTCACCACCACCATCGAACTGCTCGGCCGCATGGGCGTGACCGTGACCATCGACGAGCGCATGCGCATCGAGGTCGATCCGAGCACCATCCGCGAATACTTCGCGCCCTACGACCTGGTCAAGACCATGCGCGCCTCGATCCTGGTGCTCGGTCCGCTGCTGGCGCGGTTCGGTCGCGCCGACGTTTCGCTGCCCGGCGGCTGTGCGATCGGAGCGCGGCCGGTGAATATTCACGTCGCCGGCCTGCAGGCCATGGGCGCGGACATTCGCATCGAAGGCGGCTACATCCGCGCCCGCGCGGCGCGCCTCAAGGGCGCGCGCCTGGTGCTCGATACGGTCACCGTGACCGGTACCGAGAACCTGATGATGGCGGCGGTGCTTGCCGAAGGCGAGACGGTGATCGAGAACGCGGCGCGCGAGCCCGAGGTCATCGACCTGGCGAATTTTCTCATTGCCATGGGTGCCAGGATCGTGGGCGCAGGTACCGATCGGATTGCCATCGAGGGCGTGCGTGAACTGCAGGGCGTGCACTATGACGTGCTGCCCGATCGCATCGAGGCCGGTACCTACCTGGTCGCCGGTGCGATCACCGGCGGCCACGTGCGCATCAAGAATGCGAAGCCCGAGCATCTGGATGCGGTCATGATCAAGCTGCGCGAAGCCGGTGCCACCGTTACCAGCGGCGACAGCTGGGTCGAGGTGGACATGCGCGGCCGTCGGCCGCGCGCGGTCGACGTACGCACCGCACCCTATCCGGCATTCCCGACCGACATGCAGGCCCAGTTCGCCGCGCTCGACACTGTGGCCGACGGGGTCGGCACCGTGGTCGAGACCATCTTCGAGAATCGCTTCATGCACATGCTGGAGATGCGCCGCATGGGCGCGGAGATCCGGCTGGAAGGCAACACCGCGATCATCCACGGTATCAAGCACCTGACCGCCGCTCCGGTCATGGCCACCGATCTGCGCGCCTCGGCGAGCCTGGTGCTGGCCGGGCTGGTCGCCGAGGGGCGCACCGAGATCGAGCGCATCTACCACATCGACCGCGGCTACGAGACCATCGAGGAGAAGCTGGCGCAGCTCGGCGCGCGCATCAAGCGCGTGCCGAATTAAATCGGCCAGGTACCAAACCAGCGGTAATGGGACACATAAAGAATTTTTATTATTAAAAATTCTTTATGTGTCCCATTACCTCCCGAAGATACCTAGCCGATTTTCGTGTCGCGTGAGCGCGCGCCGGGCTGCGTCAGCTCAAGTTCCTTGAATCGCGCTCGGGCGCTCGGTCACATTCACCCTGGAATCCAGTTCGGTGCGGCCGCGCAGCACATGCAGGCTGATTTTCACGCCCGGCTTCTTGGCGGCAATCTGCGATAGCGTATCGCGTGCACTGCGCACCGCCTTGCCGTCGATCGAGGTGACGATATCGCCGATACGCAGCTGCGCGTCGACCGCCGGGCTGGCGCGGTACATGTTGGTGATCGCGACGCCGCCGCGCGGCAGGCCGAGCTGCTTGGCCTGCTCGTCATCCACGTCCTCCGGCAGGATGCCGATCCAACCGCGAATCACCCGGCCGTGATCGAGGATGTCCTTCATCACGCCGCGCGCGAGATTCACCGGGATCGCAAACCCGATGCCCTCGACGCTCAGATTGCCGCTGTTGCTTTTATTGAGCACCGCGGTGTTGATGCCGATCAGCTCACCGCGCGCGTTGATCAGCGCGCCGCCGGAGTTGCCGGGATTGATGGAGGCGTCGGTCTGGATGAAATCCTCATAGCCCTCGATGCCGAGCCCGCNNTCGGTCTGAATGAAATTCTCGAACGTCGCGACACCGAGCTGCTGGCGTCCGGTGGCGCTGACGATGCCGTGGGTGACGGTCTGCGACAGCCCCAGCGGGTCGCCGATCGCCAGCACCACATCACCGACCTGGATCTCATCCGATCGGCCCAGCGGCATCACCGGCAGGTTCTTGAGCTTGATCGACAGCAGCGCCAGATCCGTGTCCGGATCGCGCC
>PKWJ01000021.1 GCA_003132025.1 Gammaproteobacteria bacterium | reverse complement strand
CAGCAGCTGCAGCACCGCGCGCGGCACGCCGGCCTGGTGCAACAGCTGCACCGCGCGCGCCGCGGTGGCGCTGGTCTGCTCGGCCGGCTTGGCGAGCACGCTGTTGCCGGCGGCGAGCGCCGCCGCCACCTGGCCGGTGAAGATCGCCAGCGGAAAGTTCCATGGACTGATGCACACCACCGCGCCCAGCGGCAGATGCGTCGCATGGTTGAACTGCGCCCGGATCTGCGCCGCGTAGTAGCGCAGGAAATCCACTGCTTCCCGCACCTCGCCGACCGCATTGGCGAGCGTCTTGCCCGCCTCGCGCACCGCCAGCGCCACCAGTGCCGGCAGCTGCTGCTGATACAGTTGCGCGGCGCGCTCGAGGATCTGCGCGCGCTGCTCGATTTCGGTCTCGGCCCAACCCGGCGCGCTGTCGATCGCGGCGGCGATGGCGGCATCGACCACGCCGTCACTGGCATCGAGCACGCTGCCGAGCAGCTGGTTCAGGTCGGCCGGATTGTGGATCTCGCGCCGCAGGTCAGCACTCGCCGCGGCAGACACGCTGGCGCTCGCGCCCGACGCCGCGCCGGCCACCAGCGGCTGCACCTCGATCATCGGCTGGCTGCCGTGCTCGATCGCTGCCGTCAGGCAGGCGCGCACGGCGGCATTGGCCAGGTCGAGCCCTGAGGAATTTAGCCGCTCGGGAGCGAACAGCTCCGCCGGCAGCGCTATGCGCGGATGCGGCGTGCCGGCGAAGCGTGCCGCTTCCAGCGCCGGGTCGGCACACAGGCTCTGCAGCGGCGTTGTGACTGCAGCCGCGCGGTGCACGAACGAGGCGGCCGCTCCGTTCTCGATCAGCCGCCGCATCAGGTAGGCCAGCAGGGTCGAGCGCGTGCCGACCGGTGCATAGATGCGCACTGGGCGGGCGATGCCCGGCGTCTGCAGCAATTGCCGGTACAGCCCGGTGCCCATGCCATACAGGCACTGGAACTCATACTCGGTCGCCCCTTCGGCCGCCGCCATCTCACCGATGGCCGCGACGCTCTGGGCGTTGTGGGTCGCAAACTGCGGCACTACCAACGCGTGCGCCGCCAGCAGACGGCGCGCGCAGGCCAGGTAGGCGACGTCGGTGTAGGCCTTGCGGGTGTACACCGGATAGCCGGCCAGGCCATCCATCTGCGCCCACTTGATTTCCGAGTCCCAGTACGCGCCCTTGACCAGGCGCACCATCAGCCGCGCGCGACGCTGCGCCGAGAGCCGCAGCAGGTAATCGATCACTGCCGGCGCGCGCTTCTGATACGCCTGCACCGCCACACCGAACCCCGCCCAGTCGGCCAGCTCGGGTGCGCACATCAGCGCCTGGATCAGATCGAGCGATGGCGCCAGCCGATCGGCTTCCTCGGCATCGATCACCAGCGCGATGTCGTACTGCTGCGCCAGTCGCGCCAGCTCGAACAGGCGCGGCAGCAGCTCACGCATGATGCGGTCGTGCTGGGTGTAGCCGTAGCGTGGATGCAGCGCCGAGAGCTTCACCGACACGCTGCCGCCGGCGAGCGGCCCCTGGCCGCGATAGGCGGCCCCGACCGCATGGATGGCCTGCCGGTAGGCCAGAAAATAGCGCTGCGCATCGTGCGCGGTCAGCGCCGCCTCACCGAGCATGTCGAACGAATAGCGGTATGCGCGGCTCGCGCCGCGACCCGCGCGCGCCAGCGCGGCCTGGATGCTGTGCCCGAAAATGAACTGATCGCTCAGCGAGCGGATCGCGAATTGCATCGCGGTGCGCACCAGCGGTGTGGTGAGCGAGCGCCAGCCGGGCGCGGACGGCCGTGCCGCATCGCTGGGCGGGCCGGACACGCAGGCGCTGGCCAGCCGTAGCGCGGCGCCCAGGGCGCCGCTGCTGCGGTATTGGTTCCAGTCGACCCGGGACAGGCGGTCGCGCACCAGCCGGTCGGCGTTGCCGGCGTCGGGCACGCGCAGCAGCGCCTCGGCCAGTGACAGCAGTGCCAGTCCGGCCGGGCTGTTGAGCGGAAATGCGGCTGTGATGGCCTCGAGGCCACTCCGGCTTTCGTGCCGTCGCATACCCTCGATCAGACGGCGCGTCACCTGCGCGCTGCGCTCGCGCCGTACGTCGTCGAGCTCTGCTGCCCGGATCAACGGCGGTACGCACTCGGTCTCATCGGCGCGCCACAGGCGCGCCATCGCCTGCGCATCCGCCGCTGGATCGACCGACGGCATCGGTACCGTGCTGTTCACGGCCAGCGTGCCTAGCTCAACCATCCGAAGGCGCCGATGAGCGTGCCGGCCACCGCGCCGGCACCGCCCAGGGATACGAACAAGCGCTTGCGTGACAGGAAATACAGCGAGCACATCACCAACCCCAGCTCCAGAAAGCCCTCGCGGACGTCCAGCCGCAACGCGCGCTGCTCGGAATGCTTCGACTCTGCGTCCAGCCGCTGCGCCAGGGTGCCGATGTTCTCGGCCTCGCTGGCATAGCGTTCGCTGTCGTCGGTGAGCTTGGCGCCGACGCTGGCCACCTTGGCCGGATCTGCCCCGTATGAATCTCGACCTCCGCCATGCGCGCTCACTCCAAAATGCCAGTCCGGTGCGTCAGACCTGGTCAAACTGTAGCAGAGCCCGCGCTGTGCTCGAGTCGGCTGGCCACCGCCTCCAGACGCCGTAACGCCACCTCGGCCGGCGCCGCAGGCAAGGCGTGCGCCAGACCCCGATAGACCATCTCGGTCATCGCATCCGCGGCCGCATCGGGAGAGAAGTCGCCTTCGCCGCGCAGATACACCCAGGTGTGATGCTCGACGCCGCCATAGATCATGTCGCGCACCACACGCAGTGGCAGATCGGCGCGAAATTCCCCGCTGTCGATCGCCTGCTGCAGGATCTCGAGCGTGCGGCGGGTATATTCGCGCGTCAGGTCGAACACCGTGGTGCGCCGATACTCGGGCCAGGCGCGCAGCTGATTGAATATCAGCCGGCACATGCCGGGGTCATTGTGGATCACGGTCAGGTGGCGCCAGATCATGAACCGCAGGCGCGCGCGCGTGCCCTGCAGTCGTTTGAGCTGCTGGTCGTAGTCGGCCAGGATGCGCTCGTACCACTGCTCGACCACGCGGATCAGCAGCTCGCGCTTGCCGGGGAAGTAACGATAGATCGTGCCTTCAACCACGCCCGCCCGGGCCGCGATCTGCGCCGTCAGCGCCTCGCTGTAGCCCTTGTCGCGAAACACCTGGGCCGCCACTTGCATGATTTCCTGCATGCGCTGCGCACGCGGCAGCCTCGAACGGCGTTTTTTCTTCATTAGTGAGTAGTGCTCATCATGGTTACGCCCGGCTTTCGGGGCACGGTAGGGACCTTCACTGCCATTTTTACAGCCATTTGCTGCATAGCGGCACTCATTGGCGGCGCTGAGGCGAGCACCGTTCGCGGCTAGCCTGTTATAATAACTGAGTCGAGTTCATTAGTCCCCTTGGAACCGCCCGGAGACCGCCCGCCATGCTCGAAACCGCCACCGCGACGCCGGCCGCGTCCGTATCAGCCTCCGCCTTTGACCTGAGCCCCGAGCAGCGCGAAATTCTCGACGCCGCCGACCGCTACGCGCGGCAGGAAATGCACCCGCTCGCCAGGCGCATGGACGATGAGGAATGGTGGCCGGCGGAAGCGTTCGCGCAGTTGGGAGCGGAAGGCTACCTGGGCATCAGTATCCCTCCGGCCTATGGCGGCGCCGGTCTGGACCTGGTGAATACCGGGCTGGTGGCCCAGGCCTTTTCGCGCTGGAACCACGCCCTGGGCTTGTCGTGGATCGCGCACGATAATCTGTGCGCCAATAATCTGTATCGCCACGGCACCGAAGCGCAACGCCGGCGTTACCTGCCCGGCCTGTGCAGCGGCAAGCTGGTCGGCGCGCTGGCGCTCACCGAACCGGGCGCCGGCTCCGATGCCCTGGGTTCGATGCGCATGAGCGCGCGCCGCGACGGCGATCACTACGTGCTCAACGGCACCAAGATCTTCATCACCAACGGGCCGGTCGCCGATGTGCTGATCACCTATGCCAAGACCGCGCCGGAACTGGGTACGCACGGCATCTCGGCGTTCATCGTGCAGAAGGATTTCCCGGGTTTCAGCGTGGCGCAGAAGCTCACCAAGATGGGCTTTCGCGGCAGCCAGACCGGCGAGCTGGTGTTCGACAACTGCCGCGTGCCGGTCGACAACCGGCTGGGCGCGGAGAACGCCGGCCTGGCCGTGGTGATGACCGGACTGGACCTCGAGCGCGCCACGATTGCACCCATCTGCCTCGGCATCGCCGAGCGCGCGCTGCAGCTATCGATCGAGTACGCCAAGACACGCAAGCAGTTCGGCCGGCCGATCGCCGAATTCGAAATGATCCAGGCCAAAATCGCAGACATGTACGTCTGGGTCGAAACCATGCGCTGCTTCATCTATCGGGTGCTCGCCGCCACCGACCGCATCGGCGCCGATCGCGGTGGCCGCGGCGAGATTCATGCGCTGAGCGCTGCGGCGGTGATGTACGCCTCCGAAACCATGGCCAAGGTCGTGTCCGACGCGCTGCAGATCCACGGCGGCAGCGGCTATATCTGGGAGTCGGAGGTCAACCGCCTGTATCGCGCAATCAAGATGCTCGAGATCGGCGCCGGCACGACCGAGGTACGGAAGCTGATCATCAGCGGCGAGCTGCTGAAGGCCTCATAGCTCTCACTGACGCTCGTTGCTGCCGGCCGGCTGCAGCCGGTTCTTGCCGTGCGCCTCGCCGCCCTTGCGCCCGGCGATGCGTGCGCGTTCACGATCGTGCCAGAAGTTACCGCGGTTGTTCTCCTTGCCCTGGCTGTGTCCGCCCTTGCTGGCAATCTCGCGCTGGGTCTGTTCGTCCATGGCCGCGAAACCGCGCCTGGAGGCGGTTCTGGCCGGCCGCTCGCCCGCCTTCGATGTCGACGTGTTGTGCTCGGCGCTGTCCTGATTGAGTTCGTCGGCTTCGTAGTCCTGCATGCTGATCTCCTGTCACATTTGACCAGTGATTGAGGCGTCCTGCCGTTCGTGCCTCCTGGGCAAAGTTAAACGGTGCAATCGCTATGCCACGCTTGCGGGCACTTCGCTCAACCGTGTATCAGGCACCTAGCGCCCACGCCTTGTAATCTTTTGTGAATTTTTGTCGGCACCGTGCACAAATTGCGCGGAAATTATTTCAAGCGCGGGCTTACCGGACGGAGTAGGACGGAGGGTCGGATGCGTAGGACTGGCCGCCGGATGAGTGCGGCGCGCGGGCCCGCAGATATCAGGGCTGCTGGATGACCGGCAGCACGTGCGTGTCGCCGGTTGCCTCGTACAGCGCCTGCAATGCCTCGAAGTCGCTCTGCTGGGGTTTGCCGGAAACCATGTGCTCGCGGATGATCTTCAGTTGATAGCGCAGATACGGCAGTAGCGACTGCACCGGCGAGTTCTCGCCGCTGTGCTCGGCCAGCAGCGAGTCGCCGTAGGCGCGGTAGTATTCCGTATAGGCGCGCTCGTAGTGTGCCAGCGCTTCGCAGAATGCCGCCTCCCCCAGCACTTCGCCGCACAGCGAGCCGGCGCAGATGAAACTGCATGCGGAACTCAGGAACGCCTGGTGTTCCCGCACCAGGCACTGCGCGTAGTCCTGGCTCCCGAACAGCGACCTGATGAGCTTGCGGCGCGTGGCGCCCACGACGTGGCGATCGCGCATGTACTCGAACGGCGCCTTGCGGTGGAGCATCAGAAACGTCACCTTTCTGAGTTCCATCGCCTTGGCTGCCGGGCGTGACGGGGCCGCCACGCCGTGCATCAACTGGCTGTGGGTGTGCTCCCAGCGACGATGCAGCGGCGGGTCCTGCAGCAAGCGTGCGGCGATTTGTGATGTCTGGGGCAGCTCCGCTTGCGCGGCGCGGGCCAGAAAGCGCTCCGAGTACTCCATCAGGCGTGCGGTGGTGAAACCTGCTTCCACCGCATGTCGCGCTGATGTTGCCAGACCGCCGGCCATGATTGCCTTGCTCCGATTCCGGCCCGCGGGCCGCAATAACCAGCGATCTTATATCACCGATGCGTATAAACCCCAAAGTGCGCGCCGCGGTGAGCGGCAGCTTACGCGGGCCCCGCCCTTAGCGTCAGGCCGCGACCGGTATCGCGCGCCCCAGCAGCTTCTCAATCGCGCGCAGCCGTTCACGTTCATCGCGGCTGACGAGCGATAGCGCCTTGCCGCGCAAGCCGGCGCGCCCGGTGCGACCGATGCGGTGCACATAGTCCTCCGGCACGTGCGGCAGCTCGAAATTCACTACATGCGGCAGCTCGGTAATGTCCAGGCCGCGCGCCGCGATGTCGGTGGCGACCAGCACCCGAATCCGGCCCTGCTTGAAATCGTCCAGTGCGCGCGTGCGCGCGCCCTGGGATTTATTGCCGTGGATCGCGGCACAGGCCAGCCCGTCGCGCACCAGGCGCTCGGCCAACCGGTTGGCGCCATGCTTGGTGCGAGTGAATACCAGGATCTGGCGCATATCGCCGTCGACGATCAGGCGCGTCAGCAACGGATGCTTAGCGGAGGAATCGACGTGGTAGATGCTGTGATCGACCAGTTCCGGCGGCGCATTGCGCGGCGAGACGTCGATGATCACCGGGTCGCGCAGCAGCGACTTCGCCAGCACGCGGATGTCGTCGGAGAATGTGGCCGAAAACATCAGGCTCTGCCGCATGGCCGGCAGCGCGGCGATGATGCGGCGAATCGGGCGGATGAATCCCATGTCGAGCATGCGATCGGCCTCGTCGAGCACCAGCATCTCGATCTTCGACAGATCCACCGCCCGCGATTCCAGGTGATCGAGCAGCCGGCCGGGTGTCGCGATCACCAGATCCACGCCGCCCGCCAACGCGTCGAGCTGCGGTTTCGCGCTCACTCCGCCGTAGATCAACGCGCCGCGTATCGGCAGATTGCGCGCCATGGCGCGGCAGGCGTCGCTGACCTGCGCGGCCAGTTCACGCGTCGGCACCAGTATCAGGGCCCGTGGCGCGCGCTGGCGCACCGGGTTCTGCAGCAGCCGCTCAAGTAGCGGCAACCCGAAGGCGGCCGTCTTGCCGGTGCCGGTCTGCGCCGCTGCCATCAGGTCGCGGCCTTCCAGCACCACCGGTATCGCGCGCAGCTGAATCGGGGTCGGCTCGGTGTAGCCGAGCGCTTCCACCGCCTTCAACAGCGGCGGGCTCAACAAAAAATCCTTGAACAAAATCTATACTCCGCAACGGCCCCAACCGCCCACAGGCAGCCCATCGGTATGGCGCGTTCATCATGAATTGGATCGGCCTCGCCTTTGTGACGAGAACTGCGATGGGCTTGCAGGAGGGGCGATAGGTCCCGGGAGATGGCCGCGATGGGCCTTGAAGGGACGCTGAAGAACCTCGGCGCGCGGACCGAACCGCGCATTCGACAAACTCCGATGGGCACTCTATCTCATTGCAGCCCAAAGCGCACATCGCGCCGTTCCGGACCGAATGAGGCCAGTACCACCAGCAGCGCCGCCACGGTGCCGACCACCACGACAAAAGCGAAGGAAAAGTCGGGCTGCGCCACGCTGCCGTGATTCTCGGCAATAGTGGTCTGCAGCGTTGCGTTATAGGAAGCCAGTAGATTACCCAGCTGATAGACGAAGCCGGGAAAGGTGGCCCGTATGCCCTCGGGTGAGAGCTCGTTGAGATGCACCGGCACCACGCCCCAGGCGCCCTGCACCATGAACTGCATCACGAACGCCGCCGCTGCCAGGGCCAGCGGCGTGAGCGCATAGGCCCAGAATGGCATCACCAGCAACGACAGCCCGGCGGCGATGGCGATCGCCCGGCGTCGCCCGATGCGGCTCGACAACGTGCCGAACACGATGCCGCCGCAGATGGCGCCGATGTTATAGACGATGGCGATGATCGATGTGGTGCCGGTGGAAAAGCCGCGCTGCGCCTCGAGGAAATGCGGATATAGGTCCTGCGTGCCGTGGCTGAAGAAGTTGAAGCACGTCATCAGCGCAATCGCGTACAGCGCCAGCAGCCAGTGACCCGAGAGCGAATGCCACAGGCTCTTGGCCACCGGCGCGCTGCGGGTGGCGGTCCAGACCGCGGATTCGGGCACTTTGCTGCGGATATACAGCACCAGCAGCGCTGGTGCGGCCCCGACGATGAACATGCCGCGCCAGCCGATATGGTCGAACAGCAGCCCGAACACGACCGAGGCCAGGAGATAGCCGCACGGGTACCCGGCCTGCAACATGCCCGACACCAGGCCGCGCGACCTGACCGGTATGCTCTCGAATGCCAGCGAGGCGCCGACACCCCACTCGCCGCCCATGGCGACGCCGTATAGCGCACGCAGCACCAGGAACACTGTCAGCGTCGGCGCGAATGCAGAAGCGCATTCCATGGCCGAATACAGCAGCACACTGGCCATCAGCGCCGGTCGGCGCCCGTAGTGATCCGCCACCCGGCCGAACAGGAATGCGCCCACCGGCCGCATCGCCAGTGTCAGGAAGATCGCGTAGGTGATGCTCTTGACGTCGGTGCCGAAGTCGCCGGCGATGCGCTTGAGGACGAATACCACCAGGAAAAAATCGAACGCATCGAGCATCCAGCCGAGGAAGCTCGCGGCCACGATGTGGCGCTGCGTCGGGCTCCAGACTTCTTTCGCATCCATAGTACGTCCCCCCACGTCACTGCGGTCGATACCGGCGGCCGGTACAATGCCGGCCATTCGCTTTCGTGCGTACCCCCCTAGTATTGGTGCATCGGTGCTGCTTCGTCTAGACAAGGTCTCACTCGCCTACGGCTCCCGGCCGCTGCTCGACCAGGTGTCGCTGCAGCTGGATGAGGGCGAGCGCGTCGGCCTGGTGGGACGCAATGGGGAAGGCAAGTCCTCGCTGTTACGGCTGGTACTGCATGAGGCCGAGCCCGATGCCGGCAGCCTCTGGGTCCGGCCGGGCGCGCGGGTCGCCCATCTGGCACAGGACATCGCCGCACTCACCGGCGAGACGGTGGCGCAGATCGTCACCGGCGGGCTGCCGCAGCAGGGCGCGGCACTGGCGGAGTACCAGATCCTGGCATCCCAGGGCCTGCACACCGCGGCGCAACGCCGGCGGCTCGACCAACTGCATCATGCGCTCGATGCGGGTGACGGCTGGCAACTCGAGCGTCGGGTCGAGAGCGTATCGTCGCGCCTGCAGCTGGATCCGGCCGCCCGCTTCGATGAACTGTCCGGCGGCTGGCGGCGGCGGGCGCTGCTCGCCCGGGCACTGGTGTCGCAACCGGACATCCTGTTGCTCGACGAGCCGACTAATCATCTTGACATCGAGGCGATCGAGTGGCTGGAGCAGTTCCTGCTGGAGTTTGCCGGCGCCCTGCTGTTCGTCAGTCACGACCGCGCATTCATCAACCGCCTGGCCACGCGCATCGTGGAACTGGATCGCGGCACACTCAGCTCCACCAGCGGCAATTACGATGACTACGCGCGCGTCAAGACGCAGCAGCTGGCGGCAGAAGCCCAGCAGCAGGCGCTGTTCGACAAGAAACTGGCACAGGAAGAGGTCTGGATCCGCAAGGGAGTGGAGGCGCGACGCACCCGTAACGAGGGCCGGGTGCGCGCCCTGTACCAGCTGCGCGCGCAACGCCGCGCACGGCGTGAGCGTACCGGCAGCATCGAACTCGAACAGCACAGCGCCGAGGAGTCCGGTGCACTGGTGTTCGAGGTCGAGCACCTGGGCGTCGAGTTCGACGGCCGCGTCGTCATTCGCGATTTCTCCGCACGCATCATGCGCAGCGATCGTATCGGGCTGGTCGGGCCCAACGGTGCCGGCAAGACCACGCTCATCAAGGCGCTGCTGGGAGAAATCGAGACCCAGCACGGGCGGGTCCAGCGCGGCAGCCGGCTCGAGGTGGCCTACTACGACCAGGAGCGCGCCCAGCTCAATCTCGATGAATCGGTAATGCAGAACATCAGCGGACGCAACGACCAGGTCATGGTCAACGGCATCAGCCGCCACGTATCGGGCTACCTGCAGGACTTCCTGTTCCGCCCCGAACAGCTGCATACGCCGGCGCGGGCGCTGTCCGGCGGCGAGCGCAATCGCCTGCTGCTGGCGCGGTTATTCGCACAGCCGGCCAACGTGCTGGTGATGGACGAGCCGACCAACGATCTGGACATTGATACGCTCGAACTGGTGGAAGAGTACGTTGCCGAGTTCCCCGGCACGCTATTGCTGGTCAGCCACGATCGCACCTTCCTCGATCATGTGGTGACCAGCCTGCTGGTATTCGAGGGCGACGGCTTGGTGCGCGAATTCGTCGGCGGCTACAACGACTGGGTGCGCTACCGGCGGCAGCGCGACTCGCAACGGCGCGAACAACGCGATGCGACGGCGCCCGCCGGCCCGGCGACGGCACCGGCAGCCGCGCCGAAAGCGCGCAAGCTGTCATACAAGGATCAGCGTGAATTGACCGCGTTGCCGGAGCGATTGCAGGGCCTGGAGGCCGAAAAGGGGCGCATCGAATCGGAACTCGCCGATGGCACGCTCTATCGTGGCAGCCAGGGCGCGCTGCAGGAGCGGTTGCAGCGGCTGGCGGCGATCAGCGATGAGCTGGAAAGCGGCTACGCACGCTGGACGCAGCTGGAAGGCCAGGCCGCCGGCGGTCCGGCCGTCCCAAACCCAGGTACATAACGCGGGCCCGCGGGGTGGGTCCAAATGTGCTAAACTTCCGCCCTGATTTCCCGATGCAGCAGGCCGCGCTGCGGCCCCGCAATCGCGACCCACCGCGCTCGGGAACACCTTAGAACGACGGCCGGAGATGAGCTTGGCCAAGCCGAATTATCGTCACCAGAAGAAACAAAAGGAGCTGGCGCGCAAAACGCGTCACGCGGAAAAACTCAAGCGACGCCTGGAGCGCGATGATGCGCCCGCCGCCGATGGTGCGGAGCTGCAGAGCACTGCCCCCGAAGACACCGTCATCGAGTCCAAGCCATGAAAATCGCGGCACGCAAAAACTCCTCTCTCGACGAGCAGCGTCGCTATCGGCGCCAGTATGATCGCGACCGCTCGCCGGCACTGCGCAGCGCGTTTCCGCAGCTGCTGCAGCTGAACATCGAATTATCGTTCGGCGACCGCACCGGCGCCGCCCCCAAGGAAGTCGTGCCGTCCTCGCAGTCGCACGCTTTTTACCCGCCGGCACAGGCGTTCTTTCGCTTCCGCTGTCCTTGTGCCGACTGCGACGGAGAATTTGATTTGACTACCAACGTCGCACAGCTGGCTGCCACCACCGGGCGCGGCAGCCGTACCGTCACCGCCCAGGTGCACTGCGCCGGCACACGCGCGCGCGATCGCGCCAGCGGCAGCGGGTGCCCGATCGAGCTCAACTATCGCATCGTCGCGCAGGGCGCACCATGAACTCGTGGCGCACCGCACTGCCCCTGGCCGGCGAGCCGACTGCGGACTTTCGTGAACGTCTCGCCAGACAGCAGGCCGAGGCGGCCGAGCGGCGCCAGACAGCGCTGACCGAGCAGGCCTCGCCGCTCAATTCTGCGCAGGCGCGCATCAATATCTGGGAGCAGCTGCACGCCATCGAGCTGCCACGCGATGCCGCGCATCGCCTGGTGGCGCTGATCGCGGCCAATACCGGGCTGAGCATCGCGCAGGTACGCGCCGAGCAGCAGCGGCGCGCCGCACCCCGTCCGCCGGCCGGCGCACCGGCGACCGAGCTTCCGGAATTACCCGCCACCTAAAGACCCCACGCGGTCGCTTTAGTCGAAGCGGTACATGACTACCCGGATCTACCTGTTAAACGGGCCGAACCTGAATCTGTTGGGGGAACGCGAACCGGCGCTCTACGGGCACCACACACTCGCCGACGTCGAGGCGCGATGTCGCGCGGTGACTGACCGCCACCGGCTGGAGCTGATCGCGCGCCAGACCAATGCCGAGCACGAGATGATCGGCTGGCTGCATGAAGCGCGCCGCGCCGCCGGCATCGTCA
The DNA here is from genome assembly GCA_003132025.1 of Gammaproteobacteria bacterium. Classification (GTDB taxonomy): domain Bacteria; phylum Pseudomonadota; class Gammaproteobacteria; order Steroidobacterales; family Steroidobacteraceae; genus FEN-1191. The sequence continues at coordinate 17,731 of PKWJ01000021.1, read as the reverse complement.
TCAACCCGGCCGCATTCTGCTATCACTCGGTCGCGATTCTGGACGCGCTAAAGATGTGCGAATGTCCGGTGGTGGAAGTGCACATCAGCAACCTCTATCGCCGTGACGACTGGCGCAGCAAGTCAATACTGGCCGGCACCGTGACCGGTGTGATCACCGGGCTTGGGATCGACGGCTATCGCCTGGCGATGGAGCACCTGGTGCAGTTGATCGCCAAGCCCTGATCGCCACGCCCCATGGGGCCCATGCAGCCTCAGGCGTCGAGCAGCCGGCGCGTATGGCGGGCCACCATCAGATTCTCATCGGTCGGCACCACCCAGGCCGACGGCGCCGATCCGGCGCGCGAGATCAGCGGCCCACCCTGGCGATTGGCGGGCTCATCGAGTGTAAGACCGATCCAGCGCGCGTCCTGGCAGACCCGCGAACGTATCTGCCAGGCGTGCTCGCCGATGCCGCCGGTGAACACCAGGGCGTCCAGGCCGCCGAGCGCGGCCACCAGCGATCCGAGTTCACGCCCGATCCGATAGACGAACAGATCGACCGCCTCTCTGGCCGCCAGCGAATCGCTCGCCAGCAGCGTGCGCATGTCACTGGAAAGGCCCGACACGCCCAGGAGGCCCGAGCGCTCATAGATGAGTTGCTCAATCTGGTGCACGTCCATGCGCTCGTGCTGCATAAGAAAGAGTAGGACGCCCGGATCCAGGGTGCCGGTGCGCGTGCCCATCGGCAGACCGTCGACCGGAGTCAGGCCCATGGTGCTGCAAACGGCGCGGCCCTGGTCGATGGCACACATGCTCGCGCCATTGCCCAGGTGCGCCACGACGAGCTTGCCGCGAGCGCACGCCGGCGCGATCTGCGGCAGCACCGAAACGATATATTCGTACGACAGGCCGTGGAAACCGTAGCGACGGATGCCCCTGGCTGTGAGTTCGCGCGGCAACGCGAATTCCCGCGCCAATGACGGCTGGCCGTGATGAAACGCGGTATCGAAACACACCACCTGGCGCACCTTGGGCGCGGCGGCGCTGACGGCCCGAATGGCTGCAATCTGGTGCGGCTCATGCAGCGGAGCCAGCGGCAGCAGTTGTTCCAGATCCGCCAGGAGCCTGGCGTCGACCAGCGCCGGCTGCGAGTACTTCAGCCCGCCATGCACCACGCGGTGCCCGACGCCGTCGAATCCGGACTCGCCGCCGACGTGACTGGCAAACCATTGCTGTATCGCCTTGATGGCGTCCTCGTGCGAAGCCCCGGTTACCGGCTGCTCGGCGAGCTTGCCACCCCTGGCATCGCCGACCGTCAGCCGCGCCGAAGTGCCGATGCCATCGACCTGGCCATGCACGTCCTGGGACAGCGAGCGGTCGGCCGCGGTCTGGAACACCGCGAACTTGATGGTCGAGGAGCCGGCATTGATCACCAGAATCGGCGCTTGGCCCACGTCAGCGGTCCCACGATCCGGAGGGCGGCCAGCATAACCCCGATGCGACCTTAGCTCGCGCCGCGATGCCCGCAACGGCCGCAGCTGCAGTATTCTCGACAGGCTGGCGGCCAATGACGGCCACAAGGAGGCAGTGTTCATGCGCTCAATTCGCCGGATCCTGGTTGCGGTCAAAGAGCCTGGCGCGCGTGCGGCGCCGGCTGCAGTTAATAAAGGCGTGCAGCTGGCGCGCGCCCTGGGGGCGCGGCTGGAACTGTTCCACGCGCTCACCGCCCCGCTCTACGCCGACACCTTTATCTATGGCGATCGCAGCTTCACCGACATCACGGGCGCCGCGCAGCAGCAGACCGAGAAACGCCTGCAGGCGCTGGCGACGCGGTGCCAGGGCCGCGGCCGGCGGCGCCTGAAGATCAGCGTCGCGGTCGAATGGGATGCGCCGGCATATGAGGCCATCATCCGGCGCGCCCGGGTGAGCAAGGCTGACCTGATCGTGGCCGAACGCCATGCAGGCCGGCACATCGCAGCCGGCCTGCTACACCTCAATGATTGGGAACTGCTGCGTCTGAGCCCGGTGCCGGTGCTACTGGTGAAAAAATCCCGGCTCTACGACCGGCCTACGGTGCTGGCCGCGGTGGATCCCGGCCGCAGCCATGGCAAGCCGGCAAGCCTGGATGCGAAGATCCTGGCGGTAGGCGACACCGTCGGCAAGGCGCTGCATGGACGGCTGTTCGCGGTGCACGCCTATGTGCCGGTGCCCGGGGGCGCACGCCCCACCGATGCCCTGGACGCTGTCACGGCCGCCAACATCAATGCCAGGATGGCGGCCGGCGCGCGACAGCGCTTCGAGCGCGCGCTGTCTGGCGTTAAGATCCCGGCGTCGCGCCGCCTGCTGATCGGCGGCTCGCCGATCGACGCCATCAGCCGCACAGCCTCCCGCATCGGCAGCGACATCGTCGTCATGGGAGCGGTATCGCGCTCCGGAATACGGCGCTGGATTCTGGATGACACGGCCGAAGGGCTGCTCGATCAGCTCACCTGCGACCTGCTGATCGTCAAACCAGCGCTTTTCAAGTCTGATGTCGCGCGCCGACCCACCGGAGTACGCCTGGTCCCGGCGATGCCGCTGAATCCGTAACGTTACTGATATCTAATTCGCGGCCGCGGAAATGCAGCGGCGGCGTGCCGGGCGTTATGGCAAAGGCTTAAATCCACTCCGATGGTGCCCAAACCGCGCGCCGACGCAACGTCATCTGCACGCTTGTAGCCAGCACCAGGCGCAGCCGTTTCGAATCTGTGAGCTGAGCCGCAGAAATTTTCGCGCACAATCTTCATGGTTGCGCATTGGCATGCGGCATCGACGCGTGTCGCAATCAAAAGACCGTTGCTCTTTCTACTCAATTGGAGAGAAGATTGAAGGCGGTCGAATTGTGACTGTATTTAGAGAGGTATCTATGGCAGCTCAGACAACGCCCGCCACACGCAACACTCGCCGGCCGACCCCCAAGACGATGCGCCCGCTACGGGCGGATGCGCTCGCCCCGGTGATCGATCCGGAGCGCCGTCGTGCGCTGATCGCCGAGGTGGCCTACTATCGCGCCGAACGCCGCGGCTTTGAGCCGGGACACGAAGCGGAAGACTGGTTGAGTGCCGAAGCGGAAGTTGATACTGCCCTGACGCTGGGAGTGATGAAGTCAGGCAACTAAGTACATCCGGGTAGCGCCGACCGGCGCTATTGTCCATCAGCGCCGCAGCATAGGAATGCGCCGGTGCGAGACTACTGTCGCGCTGAAGTTAACACCCCCGATTAGAGCCACGCGCAGCGCAGCAACTGCGGCCGCGACGTCGCCTGTTCAGCTGCGCTGCGGCGCCATTCGGTCCGCGGCCCGAAAGTAGTGGCGCGCATGCGCCAGCAGTTCACCATCGGTCGGATGATCCAGCGTCTCCACTGCCGAGATACGCGGCAGCAGCTGCGGCGCGTGGCGCTGGATGTGCTTGAACAGTTCGTGCTTGGCATTCGCCGGACCGCCAATCAGCACCGCACCGGCGGTATCGATCGCCTGGACCACGGCGTGGAAGAAATGCTGATCCTCAGGACTGTGGCCACTGCCGATCGAATGGGACTTGTGATGAATGTGGCGGGTCGGCTGCTGGGGATGGATCACGGCGCGCTCGGCGTCATCGGCATTGAAGTGGAACACGCGGGCTTCGTGGTGATCGATCCAGACTACGGCATGAAAATGCTCACTCAAGACGCACTCCTTGGTAATGCTAGCGAATCCGCCCGGGCAGCCTGGCGCGCAGCTCCCGCAGTTGCAGCTCGAGCCCATCGATGCGATCGAGTAGCCCGAGCACCAGCGGCAGCGCCTGGGTGTCGAGGTCGAAGTCCGCGCTCAGCTGACGCGCATGGCGCGCGGCGCTCAGTGCGGCGGCACCAAAACGCGGCTCCGGGCTGTCAGCATCAATCGGCGCGATCGCCCCGCAGCTGACCAGTTCCTCGAGCGTTGCGGCGGGCAGTCCGGTGAGCTCGGCCAGCTCGGACAACGAGACCGCATGCTGTTCGAACCACATCATTTCCGTCAGTTCAATGCGCATGGCTGCCTTCCTCCGAGAAATGGGCACGCGGGTCGAACGCCGAAGCTGTTTGCAGCTGGCGGTACAGGGCCGCCTCCGGTTCGCTGACCACGCTCGGCACCACGATCAGCACCACGGCAAACAGATCTCCCTGCCCACCCTTTGGAGTCGGCAAGCCGCGCCGCGGCAAACGCAGATGCCGTCCGGCCTGGGTAGCGGGTGGCACCTTAAGGCGCACCGGACCACCGGGCGTGGGCACCTCCACCGAGGTCCCCAGTACCGCCTCCCATGGCGCGAGCGGCAGATCCAGATACAGGTCATGACCGCTGGCACGAAACAGCGGGTGCGCTCGCAGGCTGATGTTCAGATAAAGATCGCCGTTGCGTCCGCCATTGAAACCCTTACCGCCCTTGCCAGGCACCCGCAGTCGCTGCCCGTCGCTGGCGCCTTTGGGAATGCGCGCCTTGAAGGCGTGCGGCACGCGGCGCAACTGTCCCTGCGCGTCGTACTCCGGCATGTTCAGGTCCAGATCGATCTCGGTGCCGTTATAGGCATCGGCAATCGTGATCGGCACGGCGATCTCATAGTCCTGTCCCGGCATCGATGACGCGTGAGCGCTGCCGCCACGACCGCGGCCGCTACGCAGGCGCTCGAACAGTTCCGACAGATCCAGTCCTTCAGCGGAAAAGGCGTCGTCACCAGAGGGCTGCCAGTGTTGTTGCCAGTCGGGCGGCGGACGAATTTCCTCTCCGGGCCGCTGCACCCCAAGCTGATCGTAGGCCGCCCGCTTGTCGGCATCCTTGAGAGTCTGGTATGCCTCGGCGACTTCCTTGAACTTTTCTTCCGCGCCGGCTTCCTTGGAAACGTCCGGATGGTACTTGCGCGCCAGCCGCCGGTAGGCCTTCTTGATCTGCTCATCGCTGGCGCCGCGCTCGAGTCCGAGGATGGCGTAGTAATCTTTGTATTTCATACCAATCGCCGCATCGCGGCGCTCTTCTGGAGCCGAACAGCGAGAATAGCGCAGCGCAGCGCCCGGCGTCCCGATGTCGTCACCGGGGCGATAGGGTAAACTCTGGCCTTAAGCGGTTGCGCGCCCACCGCAAAACAGCATGACCTAAGGCGCGGGGGTCTTGTCCGATTTTCGTTTGCCGATGGTGTGGAGGCAGGCATGTTCCGATATTGCGGTATTACAAGTGTCGCCTGTGCCGCCGCACTGCTGGCGGCTTGCGGCTCGGATAGCCCGACGGCAGCGCCGGCACCATCGACAGCGCATGGGACGCTGGCGGTCAGCCCGCCGCTGCGGATCGCGTCGGTGGATGCCGCCACCTTTCAGGCGCAGCTCGGCGCTTCCCCCTCGGGCGCGCAACTGCTGGAGGTCGCAGGAGCACCGATCTGCGGCGTCGATTTTTATTACATGATCTTCTGGACTCTCGGCGCACTCGGTGAGATCACGCAATCGTCGGGCGCGCTCATGGTGCCTACCGGCGCCGCCCCGGCCTGCTCCGGACCGCGGCCGATCGTGCTCTACGGGCACGGCACGCAATTCGAAAAGTCGTTCAACATCGCCGACGCCACCGCGTTCACCACCACCAACGCCGAAGGCGCGGTGGTTGCGGCTACCTTCGCCGCTCAGGGCTACATCGTGGTGGCACCGAACTACGCCGGCTACGACATCTCGACGCTGGGCTATCACCCGTTCATCAATGCCCAGCAACAGTCGGGTGAAATGATCGATGCGCTGGCAGCCGGGCGTGCGGCGTTGCCGACGACATACGCCGCCTCGACCAGCGACAACGGCCAGCTGTTCCTTACCGGCTATTCGGCCGGCGGTTATGTCGCGATGGCGACGCAACGAGCGCTCGAGGCCGCCAACCAAACCGTGACCGCCGCGGCACCGATGTCCGGGCCCTACGCGCTCGAGGCGCTGTTCGACGCGGTTGTAACGGGCCACGTGTCGCTTGGCTCCACGTTATTTTCACCGCTGGTGACCAGCAGCTATCAGAATGCCTACGGCAACGTGTACAACACGCCGAGCGACTTCTATTCGGCGACCTACGCCACCGGCATCGGCACCTTGATGCCGACCACCGTAACGCCGTACACGGCACTGTTCACCCAGGGACTGCTGCCGGAGCTGGCGCTGTTCGACAGCACCACACCGGTGGTCACGGTGCCGAACGATCCCACGCTTTCGACCGAGCTCACGGACCTGCTGGCGGTACCGACGGTCAACCCGGCAGATCCGGTTACGGCGCTGTTTGCGGCGGGCTTCGGCAATCCCTATCTGATCAACAACAGCGTGCGCGTCGACTACACCCTCGACGCGGCGGCTGACCCCGACGGCACGGCGGTTGGGTCGCCAGCGCTCGCGGCCGCGCCGCCGAGCTACGGGCTGCGCCTGGACCTGTATACCAACGACCTGCGCAATGGCAGCTGGGCGCCGAACTCGCCGACCTTGCTGTGCGGCGGTGAAAACGATCCGACCATATTCTTCAGTGTCGACACCCTGACCATGGCCGCGTTCTGGAGCACCCTGCCCCCGAACACGGTGACCGTGCTCGACGTGGATCCTGCCGCAGGCCCGTCCGGTCCGTTTGCTGCGATCCAGGCCGGCTTTCAGGAATCACAGCTGCAGTTGCTGGCCTATCTACAGACCCCAGCCGGTGGTGGCCTGTCGCTCGCGGGCGCCCAGCAGGCGCTGTTGGAGCAATATCACGGAACATCGGTACCGCCGTTCTGTTCACTAGCTGCGCGCACGTTCTTCAGCCAGTTTTAATCAGCCAATTCTAAAAGGAATCGGCCATGACCAGATTTGCCCTGCGTACGCTGCCGGTCGCGTTACTCGTCCTGAGCGCGTCGATCGTGCGGGCGGACGACATGTCCAACAACGCCATCCCCAACAACACGTTCCGTATCGGCGAGTACTGGGTGTTTTATCACACTTACGCCGATAACCTGTCGGGACCGTTTGTGCCGTCGGACCTCAATCTCAATGTAAAGAACGTTCAGACGCCATATCTGGCGTATCTGCGGCGCCTGTCGAGCAACTTCACCGTCGAGCTCTCGTTTGGCATTCCGCCGCTCACCAAGACCTACGGCAAGGGTCCCGCGACCCTTGGTTCGGTGCCGTACAACGGCGTGGAGATATCCAGCGCACGCTGGCTGGCGCCGAGTGTATTGATGCAATACGTTTTCCTTGATGACACATACAAGCTGCGGCCTTATTTCGGCGTCGGGCTGAATTACGTCGTGTTATACGATCGCAATTCGACCCCGGCCGGCAATGCGGCGGCAGGCGGCCCGACCAGCATATCGTTGTCGAACTCCATCGGACCGGCGGTCAACGCAGGCCTCACCTACCAGATCACGCGCAACTGGAGCGTCTCGGCCTCCTATTCCGCGTCGCGGGTGCAAAGCCAGCTGGACGCCCATACCGGAGGCGTGGATCGCACCTCGCAAATCAGCTTTGGGCCGCAGACCTTCGTGGTCGCGGCCGGATTCTCGTTCTAGAGGCGGCAGCGCGCCACGATTGGACGGATTCCACGTCGGCCCTTAGAATGCGCGGTTCTTTTGCGACACGCGCCGCGCCGGCCCCAAGCCGCCATGGCGCCGGGGTTTCACACGACGCGCCCGTAGCTCAGTTGGATAGAGCACCTGGCTACGAACCAGGGGGTCGGGAGTTCGAATCTCTCCGGGCGCGCCACAAATTTTCATCGCGATCAGTCATTTAGCAATTTGCTCACTACCCGATCCTGCGCCGAAGCCATGTGGTTGCGGGGCTTTTGCGGGACTCTGTCGAGCACACCTTGTCTGCGGCCTCGATCAGGCTCGTCAGTTCCGCCTGTGAGTAGTGCGTCGTGATGCGACCGCTCTTGTGTCCGAGCAAATCCTGACGATCCTCGAAGCTCACGCCCGCAGCTCGAAGTCTCCTACCGAACGTGTGCTTCAGATCATGCACACGAACGCGCCTGAAGCCTTCCGGTGCTGATTCGCCGTGCCGTTTCTGCCATTCATCCGCCGCCCGCTCGCGCGCTGCTTTCCACGCCGTGTTATTGATCTTGGTCACCGGCCGCGGATCGCCGTCCTTGGCGCGTGCGTGCACGAACACATGCACCGGATGCAGACCGCGCATGCGCTCGATCACCGACTTCGCCACCCGGTTGAGCACAACGAGTCGCTCCTCGCCGTTCTTGACGCGCTCACCCGGAATGACAAACACCGATGTCTCAAGCTCCGGCACTTTCACTTCCCAGTCCCACCGCAACCTGCAGACCTCCTGCTCGCGAAGCCCCGTGTTCACTTTGAACAGCGCCATGCGCGCCAGATGATCCGGCAACTCCTGGAATAGCAGCGTCTGCTCCTCGTCCGTAAGCGGATAGGGGGACCGGGCGTCGGTGACGGCATACAGCTTGATCTTCGGCGCTGTCGCCAGCCACGTCATGCCCTGCTCGTCCATCCATTCTGCGGCCGCGAGATTCAGGACCCTGCGCACGACGCCGAGCGCCGAATTCACGGTCTTGGTCTTCACGCCATCCTGGCGCCGTTTGGCGATGAATGCCTGCAGGCTGCCCATATGCACCTGCTTTAACTCGAGCTTCCCAATGAAGGGATCGAGCTGCTTCAGATGCATCGCATCGTCCTTGATGCGCTTCTTGTGCTGGTAGTCCTGCAGGTATTTGGTTGCCGCCACCCGGAACGTGCGTGCGTCCCGCAGACCGTAGAGCTTCGCCTCGCGCAGCTCGGTCAGCCGCTTGGCGAGATACTCCTCCGCCTGCCGGATATCGCCTGTTCCAGTGCTCTCGCAAAGGCGCACTCCTCGGACACACTTGTCGACGTGCCAGACCCCACCGCGCTTGGTGAGGCCTGACGTTCTTTGATTTCCCATGCTGGCTTTCTCCTTTCGGAATGAGCCACCGGGATACCGTTGCGGCTCTTATATTCCTCGGCGGCGGCTTCCATTTCAAGGCGATCGAAGGCGCGGCCTTGGACGCCGATCCGGATCTCCGTCAGTCGCGGACGAACCTCGCGGTTGAAGCGATTTTTGTCCATGCCGAAGAAACGGGGCGCATCGCGCAAACGGATAAAGCGCGGGGCCACTGGCACACAGACTTCAATAACCATCGACGACCTGTCCGCGCTCTGCGGTTCCGGTCGTTTAGGGCCGAGTTGTCACGCGATGTAGATTATCTGTGGAAGATGCAAGAAAAACAGTCTGAGTTTCTCGGCATTTTCAGCGAAACGCCGGAGACTCGAACTCACGACCTCGGCATTATGAGTGCGAACCGAGCCCTTCTCTGCTGCCGCGTTTGTGGGTAACTAGTTGAACCTGTTGGACGGTGGTGGCCGGTCGTGGCGCCTGTTAGCACTCAACGTCGCACAAAAACCACACTAACAAGACGTCGGCGACCCTTCGGCCCGACCTCTGACGCCCTACGCTTTAGCATCTCGCAGGTTCAAATCACGGGCTCGATTGCCTAATATCGAGACGCTGATTTTACTCAATTTTTAGATCGCCGGCAGGACCCCATTCCAGCTTCACGCCCTTAGCCCCTACCGGCGGCGAAGGCGGCGCGACGAACGGAGGGGGAACCTGCACCGAGGGCGATTTGTGCACGGCGTACGCAGCGAGAAGCTGCGCGGCGAGTTTGTACGCACATGTTGGCGAATCCTCTTTGTGCCAAGGCTCGTTCTCCTGCCGCGAAGGGGGGCGCCCGGGGTGACTCAAGCGTCGATTTCTGTACGTCAAGAAATCCCTCGTCGCACGACGCCAGTCATCCCCAAGTTGCAGCACGTCCGCCATCGCCGTGATCCGCAGGTTCAGAAACTCCCCCTCGATACGTCGGAGCTCCATCGCCGCCTTCTTCACCGCCGTGACTCGATCGTCTAACTTCGCACTCGAATCCATCAAAGTTCTTAGCGATTCGACAGCCTGACGCTGACGATCTTCCAGATCGGGATCGTGTGGCATCGGCACTATAGACGCCATACGTTCAATGATGTGAAAGAAGGTCAGCAGCGAGGCGGAAATCTCCCTGTCCGATGTCGCGACGTATTTCTGCGCTATTGCGTCGCCGAGATCCCGAGTCGCGAGCTGCGTTCTCTCATCGGCCTCGAGCGATAGATAGTCAGCGTTCGCGCGAGCGATCCACTCATCGTTCGGCTCTTGAGCCACCCAGAAGATCACACTCACATTTGCCGACGACGCGGCCTCTCGCACGCGGCCGCGCTCCGCCCACATTAGCTCCAACCGATAGGGGTTCTCAAATCGAATTGATAGCGCGGCCTGAAGAAGTGGCAGGTCGCTCGTTCTGAAGATTTCCAGAGCCTCAGCGGCAGAGCCCGCATCAACAGGACCCCAAAAATAGCACTGGGAACGCACACGCACATCGGAGCCTTCGGCAATACAAAAGTCCGGTGTAGGCACCGCTGTGATCCTAGGGCGCCCAACTCGGATACATGGCTCACCGGCATAAGGCATGGGCCCCAGCGTGATTGGCCCGATCCTGATCTGCGACTTTGGCAGGTAGTTGCCGCCCACGCGACCGAAGACCATCCACGGAGCACCACTCAATGACGATGCACCAGGGACTTCAGGCGGCATCGCCGTGCTCGCGCAGGACGCTTTTCGCCTCGTCGGTGTTCTTCCATGCATCGGCTGGCGCTGCACGTTCCTGGAACCACAGATCCCGAGTCTCATTCTTGCACGCGACGATCTGCTTGTCAGCGAACCACTCGGTAGTTCGATTGACCTCATCGACAACGCGATCGTCGATCGGAACGTACTTGCCGTCGAATCGCGCATCCCAGCTGAAATGCAGCATCCGATTCGGCGCAACCGGCAGTGATACCTCCGCTGGCCCCCGCGGCTGATGTAGTGCCGGGTGAAGGTTAGGCGGCAGCGGAGCCTCGCACCTTAGAAGAGGGGCGCGGGGATTTCTTTGAGGGCGCTCCGGGGCGCCCCGCTACTATTTTGGCGTCGCCTTTCTCCACACTCATAGGAAATACGTACTTGGTATCGTCGAGATCGAGTCGAATGGAATAGGTTCCGAACGCGGGTCCGAAGAACGGTTTTGCTCCCATAGCGAATATGGAAACCTTGCCCGTCCTTGTTTCAATCGGCTTCTCTGCAGCCGCATCCATCACAATTGTCTTCTTGTCCGGCGCAATGACCCTGAAATGCCCAACGAACTTGCCTTGACCTCCGGCGATCACAAATACAAAAGCCAAGGAGGGAACTAAAAAGGCAATTCCCGGCGGGAGGTTAGGAGGCGGTTGACCAGCCACCCGAAACTGCTCCCCTGGCATGAATCCCTGCAGGGACAGCTTCCCCAAGAGTTCGGGTCTGACTTCTTCAGCAAGAATGAAGCGAACCATGTCTTTCTTTGGATAAATGTTGTTCATGCGTGCTGATGCCTTTTGACTACGAACTGCCCAGGCAAGGGCATCTCGTCTGTGGTTTCTTCGAGCGCAGAGGGAGTTGCCATAAATTGAGTACTTAGTCTCGCGCCCGACTCGATCACATCACCACATATCAACAAAAAGTTGTCCAAAACGTTGCCCTCAATTTTAGTGCCACTGAATGCATGGCCGCTGAAGGAAGCCGCGTTATAGTTAAATCCGACAGATTGAGCGCTCCCAATTCGAACAGGCTGCTCGAGGTTGCTACGCTCCCAAGTTTCCCAGTCGATCCCGCTCCCTAGTACGCTCTGCATCTGATTTGATTGATAGGTTCGCATGAGACTTTCTTCAAGCGCCCGAATCTGTTGACGCAACTCGTCGGTACGCTCCTTGAGTTCGCGGAGTATGGCCGCCTTGAGACCATCGCCCTCCATGTCACGCCGGAGCGCGGCATTGATCAGCGTTTGATAGCCGCCCTCCGGTGCCATCGCCTTGTAGTGCGCAATCACGTCGCTGTCTAAATGAATATTCACGCGGGTCTTCTTTCGAAGTGCCACGCGCATGACCGCCCTGCCTTCGTCCGCGGAAACTTCTTTACCGCCAATCCGCCACCTGACGTCGGGGTGCCCAGCTTCCTCGCCTGTGATGGGCGGGCCGTCGTCTGGATCAACCCATGATTGCTTTTTCATACTTGCGTCTCTCTTGTCTGGTTGCACGTCTCATGCTGATGATCCTTGTCCAAGGATCGCGCTCGACGAATGCGAATTGCACCAGCGTGTTGTCGAGAAACCCGATGGCATTCCATCTGGCTTCGCCATAGTCCTTGCGACGATCTCGGTATTCATGGGTCGTGCCGGCAAAGATTCTTTCGCAGTCGGCAAAATCGAGCTTCCGCTCTCGGAGAGTGGTCTGGCGCTTCTCTTCGTCCCAGCATAGCTGCATGGCGCAGTCAGCATAATATACACACTCACGTGTGTATATTATGCGAAAATGCGGAGCCTGACTGTGAGCGAGCGCAACTTTAAGCCGCTGATTATAAAGAAACTATGCGGCAGTCGCTCGCGGGCCGCCCATCGCATTATTCCTCGGACCGGAAAGCGCCCAGGCCGCCAGCCTCTGCGAAGCCACCACCCTAAGTGCCTGTCACTCTTCTCGCCCCGGGCACGGGCACGTGCGCGCTCGGGCCGTACGGAGGCGAACTTGCGCTTGAGGTTAGCGCCGGGCGCGCGCCTCCGGTATGACCTATTCGTCGTGACCTAGCTGCTGCGGGGACCATGCCAAGTGCGCCGCCCCGTAGCCCACAGGCTTTCCTGGATCCGCCGCCTCAACTCCAATCGAACAGCGCTCAGACCCACGTACGCAAAAGAACGATCCGCCGCGAGATCCAAATTCCCCAAGGTGCCAGCCGGCGTCGATGTGCTCGAGCATGGCGACTATCAGGGTGCGCTTGAGATCGGTTCCTGCCGGCAGTGCCCGCGCCTCCAGCACCCGATTGAGCCTGTCTCGCACCCCACGTACCAGCGGGGCTCGCGCGCCGGCTCCAGCGGGTCGTAGACGTTTCGGCGGGGCATCCCTGGAACGTAGCGACCGGCCGGCCACGCGGTCCATACAGTAGTCCGCGGTGCAGCAAGCTGTATAAACTCACGGTGGACTGCCATAGTTCTGTGAAAGTAGAAGTCCCAAGGTGCTCCATGAAGGAAAATATCTGGAAGCTGCGCTTGAGAGATTCTCGTAATGGGCCAAATGCCATCGGGGAGACCCCGTATAACACCGAGCGCGGTTTCGTCTTTGCTTTGCAGACCGCATGGCGGAATTTCGCCAGCGACATCTCAGCGACGCTGCCTACTGGGGAAGTCTTAGACGACGTCACTCTCCGGCGCCGCTACCTGCTCAGTGATTGCGGAGATTGGATTAGCTATGAGTCTCGAAGTTCCTGAAGGCGTTCAGGCTTTCAATCTCTGGACCATCTGGATCATGGCCAGGATGTGGGAGCGGTTTCCACGTAAGCAATTCTTCGCGTGCGAACATGATCGTGTCTATGCCACGGAGAATCCCGCCGCAGCGCCTATGCCGTTTGGCCCCAGCGAACAGCAATCGTCATTGGTACAGCAGTTCTGTCCAACGATGGACTGGCTGATGGCCCAGGGATACCTCAAAGGCAAGACCAATCATGCCGGTCACTATGCGATGATCTCTTTGCAAGAGAGGAGTTTCTCGGTACTAAATCAGATTCCGCGATCCATCGCGCCGACGCTTACACCAAAGGCACAAAAGTCCCTTGGTGCTCTTATGCGAGACGCCGTAGTATCGAAAGGCACCGAAAGCCTTGCAGGGACACTCATTACGGCTATGGTCACGGCCTGGACGGGCGGAAGGAGTTCGCCTGAGTGAGCGAGATCCTCTGCTTCCTTGAAGCGCACAACGGGGCCATCACCGCCTTAGCAACGGTCTTGATTGCCGCCTTCACGATCGTGCTAGCCGTGGTCTCCAACCGCCAAGCAAGGCTTATAGAGGATCAAGCCCGTATTGCCAGAAATGAATTCATTGTTACGCATCGACCAAAGATCATCGTCCGCGCCTTTCAGATGCTTAATCCTGATGCCGGTGTTGGAGTCGCACCGCGAGTTATCTTCATCGCACACAATATTGGCGACTCACCTGCCAGAATCATTGAAGTGAGAAGCGCCACGCTCGTCCAGGACATAAACGCGAACCTGCCAAATGACTTAGGGTTCCCGTTTCTCGAGAATTTCCACGTCACCCTAGTGAGCGGACAGAAGGAAGTCTTCCCCATAAATGGCGCCGACCCTTTCGTTGAAAATGAGGCGATGGAAATATTCGCCAGGCGCTCGATGTTACTTTGTCTTGGAATCGTGGCCTATCTTGATGGCGCTGGCACGAGACGAGAGACGGGATTCTGCCGCCGATTTATGTCAGACGCGCGCGAGTGGTCCACACTGCGGGACTCTGAGTACGAGTACGCCTACTGACGGTGTTGATGGCTGACGGTGTTAATGGGATCAATGAAACTTAGCCTTGCATGACTACCCACCATGCTCCTCATTCTCAACTCGAGACGAAACGCCGTTAGACTTGTCCCGCAAACCCGTAAAGCCGTGGCAACGACTTCAGTATTACGGCAAGACCGCGAGGGTAGCGACGTGAAGCGAGACCGATGGACAGAAGGCGACGTGCTCGCCCTACCAACTGGACAGGAGCACGATTACTTCGATCGCAAGAGCGGACAACTTTTTGAGGACCTTAATCACTTTCGTGAAGAACTCGCTGTGCAGGCGTCAGCATTTGCGAATTCTGGCGGGGGCCATTTAGTCCTTGGTTTGCTGGACGACGGCGTCACTTTTGATGGTGTACCGCGGATGCGCGGTCGCACGCCCACACGCGAATGGATCGAGCAGATCCTTCCTCAGCTCCTTGACTACCCGCTACAGGATTTTCGAGTGCACACGGTTCTCCGCGCCGATCAATCGACGATCCCGTCGGAGCGCGATGTGGTTGTCATTGATTTTGGTGATAGCGCTGCCGCTCCCAATCAAACAGCGGACAGCAGAATTTACTACCATCGAGTCGGCGGACACTCTCGCCGGGCTTCGCATTTCTACCTGGAAACACTCCGCAGCAGACTCACCAGTCCGCTACTAGAAGTGTCGCTTCACGAGGTGCGGCTACGGAGTGCATTTCGCGTGCGCGGTAGGCCGTTTCTGGACCTCGCCTTAGTGGCGCGCGTTCGAAATAATGGCCGCGTCGCCGCCTATCATTGGGCAGTGTCGATGGAGTACAACCTGGAGACGCGGATGCGGGGTCGGGAAGAACTCTACTATTTTGATCGCGCAAAGTTTCCAACTCGTCAGGGTCGCGCCGGCGGACTTGCGCTCGACCGCACTTTATTACCGACCTTGAGCGCAGATCAGGACTTCGATTTCGGGCTATATCTATGGACGCAGGCGGCTGTTGGCGGTGGGATTGAACCGTACTCGGCAGAGATCCATGCTTTGATGTCAAACTTCTCTGTGACTCTGCGCGCCATCTCGGAGACATCGGTCGGCCCCTCCACCGAGTGGAGGCTTGCAGATGTCACGGATTTTGTGGCGTTGACGGGAGCTGCTAGCAGCGCAGGCGATATCGGCATCACTTAAAGCACGAGCAAAACACTAAGCCCTCGCATCGACTCGATGCGCTTGATATGGATTCGATAGCTGGCGCAGCGTTCCGACGTGAAGATTCGCATTCGGAGGACCAATGAATAAGAACATCGTGACCGCGATGGTTGAGCGACGGATATTATTCGTGATTGTACTGGCTTTGCTTCTTATGGCTGTCTCGCCAGACCTCAATTCAACGGAGCGGGGTATGTTCAAACTCTACGGCGCGGGAGTTAATTCGTGCGGTAAATGGCTGTCGGATCGTAAAGCCGATAGATGGTACGACGAGGGGCAGTGGCTGCTCGGATGGGTGAGTGCTGTCGGTTACTACGGAGTAGCCAACTTGCGGCAAACTGATTCCGACGCGATCGCGGCATGGCTCGACAACTATTGTCAAGCCCATCCACTCGATCAACTTGACGTCGCAGCTGACCATCTGGTTGATGCAATTCGTAACTGAAGGCCACCGACTTGCAACGAATATCGGCGACGACCTAGACCAACGGTGCTCGTGGATCTGTTAACTTGGCTCTGTCGCTGCGTGGCTAGAGGTACGAACTAGTATCGACCTTTCCTGCGCGAAAGGGCGCCGGCCGCAGCCGGTACTGCAAGTCAGGCGGCGGCGATTGACGACCAGGTGGTTCGTCATCAAATCGCGTCAGTTATTCCGGCGTAAGATTCCCCAGCGCAGTGAGCGCTTCACTGCAATATTTATCGACAAAATCGACGGTGCTGAGTTTCCCCAGGTCTTCAGCACGCAAAATCCGGCTGAATGCATACTCGCCGCGCTGCCGCGCTTTAAATACACAGAGAGCAGCTAAGAGACCCGGAACCGTATCCAATGAATGACGTGCTGCGCAAAAGTGGGAACGCGATGCCTTTGCCCTGCCAGGTCAAAATGTGGCCCCTCTTGCACCCCTCAGTGAATTCCGATCCGCAATGTCACCGCGTCGGCGGCCCCTGATCCAGAATTCGAGCTTTGCGGCCGGCATTCACGAGCGCGCTCGCAAGGTGTTCTTTCTCGGTCATAGGCGGGGGCATTTGTTCGACGAAGCGTCGCACTTCGGCGGCGAGCTCGGGCTGTCCTTGGGTGTGGAGGCTGTTCACGGTCGCTCGCCAGCCGCGCTCGACTGCTCGCCGAGTCTCGATCAGTGCCGATTTGCCAGGCTCTATGCGGACACCGCCTGTGCGCAGCTCGTTCGCCACCGCTTGTGCGCGTGCGCGGATATGCGAGGACTCGCCTCGAAGCATCGCACGATAGACGCCATCTGCCTTGTGGACTCGGGTCTCGCCGCGGAACGCGCGGTCCGTAGCGTTAGCGGCGATGCCCTGTTGGCGAAGGTGACGGGCGAACTCATGTCGCCAAGCGCGCAGGGTCGCCTTCTTGATGTTCAGACGCACGCCCTGCTGGCTGACGGCTTTGACGACGAGGTGCACGTGTGGATGGGGTTCATCGGTATGCAGTACCAGGGCGTAGCGGTGCTTTAGCGCAAACTCCTCGCGGGCAAAGATGCGCGCCGCCTTCAGTACCCCCTTGGCCGGCGTTCCGGGTGGCATTGAAAGCATGATCTTGTGCACGAGCTTGGCGGACCCCTGCCTGGTCGAAGCGAGCCCGACGCCCCGTCGATCGCTCTCCAACTCAAGATCCCAGTCCTCTACGAGTTGCTCTCCAGCATCCCGCCCCTGCAGTCGCTCGTCGTCGTCGGTCTCAAGTTCCAACTCTCCTTTGCGCCCAATGTATTCGAGGTGCTTGCGAACCGCACCGGAGGTTTGGGCTCCCCTGGGCAGCACCTTGACCATGACCTCTGGGGTGCGCCGGACAGTCCTGGCAATCTGCTCGACCTCGGCGGGAGATAGGCGATCCCGCCTGCCCGGACCCGGCCGCGCGTAGCTGAACAGGTCGAACAACGGCTCCCTAGTCGGCATGGCCACGCTCCCACGACCGGAGATTCGCAGCCACCAGCCCCTTGACGTGATCGCGTAGGCTCTCGCAAATGCGGAGCATGGCCCGCAGCTCCTCCCGTCCGGGACCTGTTACGCGGTCACCCTGATTGGCGGCCCGCGCAATCTGGTTGAGGATCCGGCCCATGCTGCCGAGCTCGGATACCGAGCGCTTGAGCGCCTGCAGCTCCTCCTTTGGCAACGGCTGGTCGACGACAATTAGATT
>PKWJ01000026.1 GCA_003132025.1 Gammaproteobacteria bacterium | reverse complement strand
AGTGTTAACACGCCCTAGTGCGTTTGCCGTCAGGAACGCTTCCGTTCGGTGCGAACCCACTCGCCGGATTGATGGCGACTGAGCATCACCACCAATTTCCAAACCATGAACGTCGGCGCGCCCAACAGAGCCACCAGTCCGCGTGCGCCGGTGCCGCTCAGCTGCCAGCCGCGCAAGATATAAGCTGCCAGGACAAGCACGCAGGCCAGGGAAAACCACACCCAGGGCATGAATCCGGGGTCCCACCACGCGGCCAACAGCGCGGCGATGACCAGGCCGCTGACACCCAGTGCCACGTAAGCGAACGGCAGGACCAGCAGATCGAGGGCGAGGTCAAGACACACGGGGCTGCGCCGCTGCCACGCGGCTCGAAGCAACGGCAGGGCGCGGGTGCGGATCAACTGGAAGCGACCGTGCTCCCAGCGCTGACGCTGTTTGCGGGCGGCCTGCGGTGTGGCGGACATGTCCTGGCTCGCTTCGGCTTCGCCGGCGTAGTGCACGCGATGCCCTGCCAGACCGAGCGCGATGCCGTATTCGATGTCTTCCGCCAGTGAAAACGCCTCATATTTTACTTCTTGCAGCAGCCTGTGTGTGATGCACCAGCCGTTGCCGCGCACGCCGCAGGAGACGTGCTGGCGCTCGCGGGCGCGCGAGCGCACGACATGATAGGCGGCCATCGCTACCGTTAGCAGACGCGTGCGCCAGGATCTCCACGGATTTAGGATGCCGTAATGAACCTGCACCGCGTGCGCGCCATGTTCGATCCGCGCCGCAAACGCCTCCAGCAGATTCGAGGAAACCTCGGCGTCCGCATCCACCACAGCGATCGCATCGGCCCAGGCATCCTCGCGGCTGCGCTGAAAGGCCGCCAGCAGGGCATAGCCTTTTCCGCGAAGCGTTGGATCAAAACGCTCGACAACGGTGGCGCCTGCCGCGCAGGCGAGCGCCGCGGTCGTGTCCGTGCAGTTATCGGCGACTACCAGGATCCGGTAGCGATCCATCGGCCAATCGAGTTGACGCAGATTGGCGATCGTATGGGAGATCCCCGCCGCTTCGTTGTGGGCCGGCACGACGATGTCGAAGCGCAACTGCCGCGTCGACGGCGGTGGCGGAGGCAGCCGGCCCGACATGAGCGTCTGCAGCAGCAGATAGACGCAGTCGAGGGCAGCGGGCACAGACAGCGCCAGCAGCACCAACGGGATGAGCAGGTTGAGGAGGATATTCAGATGCGCCTTCAAGCGTAGGCGCGGTAGCGCCAGCCCCAGACCACCGACAGCTTACCGAGATTGGCGGAGGCCGTGATCAGCCAGCGTGCGGCCCGGTGTCGCCCCACAGGCCATGACACCGCCGCCAGGCCTGCGGCCACCAGCAGTTGCAGCAACGCACGGCAGAAGAAAACGGCGCGTCCGATCCAGTTGATCGAACCATACTTGCCGTCGACCGTCTGTCGTGCGAATTCCTGTCCGCCGCTCAGGGAGCGCAGCAGTAGCCAGCGCAGCGACAGGCGCCGGCGCTCGACCGGCTCCCAGACGATCGCTTCATCAAACCAGACGATGCGGGCGCCCTTATTGACCAGGCGAACCAGCAGGTCGCCATCTTCCCCGGTACGAAGTCCGTAGCTGGTATCGAAAGGGCCCGGTTCGGTTCGCAGCGACTCACCTCGCAGCAGGACATTGCCAAAGCGCATGCGATTGAGAGGGACCAGATCCCCACTATTCATATGGGGAAAATCGTAGAAATGTCCGCGCCGGATCCACAGTGGCGCGTCTGCCGGTACCTGCGGCTCGACGGGAGCAATAATACCGTCGGCACCATACAGCGCGGCCGCCGCGAGCAGCTGTTGCAGCCAGCTCTCCGGTGCCCGCTCGTCATCGTCGATGAAAGCCAGCCAATCTCCATCGGCCAGCATTACCGTGCGATTGCGAGTCAGGGCGATGTTGCGCTCGGGCTGCACCTCATAATCGATCCTGAACGGCACCCCCGAAGCGCGCACCTGCTCGACGGTGGCGCGAGCGCCGCCGGCCACGTCGTTGTCGACCACCACGACCTGGTCGGGCAGTTGCCGCTGGCGCGCCAGATCGTGGAGCACGGCTCGCAGACGCTCGGATCGGCAGTACGTTGCAATGCAGACGCTGACCTTCATGTCGAGGGCGCTAGCTGTTCGAGGATGCCGGTGCGAAGATTCGCGGGCGCGCCAGAGGCTCAAAATTTGCTGATGACGGCACCTAGGATTTTCGATTCCGTGGCGCTCAGGCGGCGCAACATGTCTTTCATACTCTGAAGGGATGTGGCTTCCGCGCGGCTCAGGGCCAGTACGCGCTTGGCGAAGCTGGCAATCTGCAGCGCGTCGGCGTAGCGCGCCACCGCGGGCGTGTCGATGACGATGAAATCATACTGGCGCCGAAAGTCCGTGATCAGCCGCTCGAAACGACGGTTCGACACCAGCTCGAGCGGATTCGGCGGAATGGTGCCGGACGTGAGCACCGCCAGTTCCGGCTGTCCTTCGACGCCATGCAAATAAGCCGGCTCGCCAAGAGCCAGGGCTTGCGCAAGACCCCACTGGTTATCGGCGGTGAATAGCGCGTGCTGGCGCGGGTGGCGCAAGTCGGCGTCCACCAAGAGCGTTCGGCGTCCGAGCTGAGCGAACGCTATGGCGAGTTCGGCGCACAGCTGCGAGCGGCCTTCGCCGCGCCCGGGACTTACCAGGGCAAGGACATTGCCGCGCTGGCCCGAGTCATTGAGCAACAACAGGTCGGTCCGCAGCGCTCGAATCTTCTCGCTGCGCCCATTGTCCGCATCGCGCGTATGAATCAGGTCACTGCTGAGTCTGGCTACACCCTGGCGCAGGATTAGCGCCGTGCCGTCCTGCGCGCTGCGGATGGCGGTTTCGATCACGCCGCTCTGGGCGGCACGGGCGTGCTCGCGCACATAGTGCGAGACATTTTCTATGTCCTTGCGTGTGGCCAGCTGGAGTTGAAACGCGGCCTCGCAAAAACTCTGCCGCCGTGAGCGCATGCTCTCGGTAATGCGATCGACGTCCGGTGCCGATAGCTTGCAATGCGCGATTAGCGCGTCGCCCAGTTCCTCATCGATGGACCGCACGACTCCTTCAGCACGTTCTGCACTCATGTGAATCTCGGTTCTGCAGAGATACGATCGAATTCCGCGAGCACTGGCAGCGCGAGTTCCCGCTCGATGTCGTCGCGGCAATGCAGGCGACGATTGAACATCAGCTCATACCACAACGGGCCGGCAAGACCCACCAGCACGGAGAGCAGGGCACCAAGGGCCAGAAGCAGAATCTTATTTGGCTTGCTCGCCTGAAGTGGCACCGCTGCGCGGCTGACAAAACTCGAAGACGCGAACATCACCTGGTCATAGCTGTCGAGGGCGCGTTTGTACACGGTCTGCGCCGATTCGAGCTCGAGCTGCAGTTTCTGGCCCTCATCCTGCAGCTGACGGATCTTCACCAGTTTTGTACGCTGCTCGTCCACCGCGCGCCGCAATTTGCCCTCGAGCTCCGAGGCACTGGTGACGGAGCCCGAGCTGTTTTGCGAGAAGTTCTGGATCTCGTGATCGAGCGAGCGGCGGGTGGCGGTGATTTGCGATTGCAGTTCCAGTACCTTCGGATGCTTTGGTCCGAGCGTGGCGCTCGACTGCGCCAATTCGGCCTGCAGGGTCGAGAGCTGGTTTTTCAGGTTCTGAATCAGCTGCGACGCCATCACCGGGTCGCTGGAGCCTTGATCCTCGGCGGTCTTGGATTCCGCCGTACGCCGTATATTCTGCGCCGCCAGCAATTGCTGCTCGAGCGACGCCAGAGCCTGCGTTTCGACATCGTTTTGCGCCACGATGTCGGTGATGCCGGTGCGCTGGCGGAAATCCGCCATCTGCTGTTCAGCCACGGTGACCTTGCCCTGCAACTCTGCCAGCTGCGCGGAATATTCGTGCGCGCGGCCACTGCTGGGATCATTGCCGTGGTTCGACTCCCGGGCCTGGTATACCTCGACGATGGCATTGGCAATTTGCGCCGCCTTGTTACGATCCTTGGATGTCGCGGATACGTATAGGAGCTGGATTCCCTTGCCTTGCTCCGCCACCACATTGGCGCGCAACTGCTTCTCAACCCAATCGCGCAGCGTGTTGACGCCGTCGTTCTTGAAGCCGGTGGTGAATTCCGGGTCCTGGGTCAAGCCGAGGCGATCGATCACGCTGAGCAGCACTTCGCGATTTTGCAGTAGTTCAACCTGTGTCAGCAGATAGCTGGTGAACAGATCCGGCGGCGCCTGGCGTGTGCCGTCATTGGACTCGAAGTTGACCAGCACTGTGGCCTGCGCCGTATAGCTCTTGGGCAATAGCTTGACGATGACAACCGTTGCGGCCAGGAGCGCCAGCGCGATGATTATCGTGTGGCGCCTGTGCGCCCGCAGGATCGCCAGCACCTGCGCCCGCGATAAAGTGCTCTGCGCATATTGCGCCGGCACCATGGGTACCGGCGGCGGCGAGTCGGTCGCCAATACCGGCAAGTTTCTGGACGTTCTCAAAAGATGCTCTCCTTGACTCGGATCACGTCGTCAGGCTGCACGAGGTCATTGGGTTTGGCTTTGACGACCACCTCCTGGCCGTTCTTGCCTGCCCGCTTGATCTCTACACGTCGATCGCTGCCTTTCGGTGTTACGCCGCCCGCGAGCGAGATGGCTTGCAGGACGGTCAAATTGGTTTCAAGCTTGTACATGCTCGGCTTTTGGACTTCGCCAAGAATGAAGAACTGCTCCGCGCGAGGCACATAGACCGAATCCCCGGCGCGCAATAGCTGCGTTGGAGCCAGGCCACGGGGGTCACCCAGACCCTTGAGGTTCACAGGATATCGTTTGACGCCTCCGGTCGTGTCGGGACGCAGTACGTACACGGTGCTCGACCCAAACTCGGTTTCGCCGCCGGCTTGCGCCAGAAGATCGATTATCGTGGTCTTGGAATCGACCGGGTAGCGTCCTGGGGTCTTTACTTCGCCGAGCACGGATACCCGTTGGCTGAGCGATTGCGTGACGGTGAGCGTGACATGAGGATCGACAAAAAAGCCGCCATCCTTGAACGCCTTTTCAACCCGTCTCGCGGCAGTTTCAGCCGACAAGCCGCCCACCTGAATGGAGCCGGCCAGGGGGATGCGTATAGTGCCGTCATCGGCAACGCCGAGCACTGTATCCATATCAGGCTGCCCGAAGACGTGCAGCGTGACCGAGTCGCCCGGGCCCAGAGCCGACAGTGGGCTGACGGCGTCGGCAGGGGCTGGGACACCAGGCACCGCGGGCACCGGCAGCGGGGCTGGCGCCGCCGGTTGCGCCGCCCAGGCCACCGCCGCCCGCAGCGACAACAGCACCAGGACAGACAGGACGCCGGGAATCGCTCTTGGGAACACTTATGCCCTCGTTGGTGGCCGGGCCTACAGGGCCAGAACACCCCGCTATCTTACTTCAGCTCGCCGGTGGCCAGAGAATCCGGCTTCCACGACTGTGGACGGCTTCACGCGTTCCTCGCCGCGATGGGGCTCTCGCGGGCTTCGGGCCCGACATTGGGAAATTGCGGGCGACCTGGCCATGCAGCAGCGCTTTGCTCCAGGCAGATCGGCTCTCAGCCGCGTTCGCCTCGCACCGGAGCGGTGCGCTGCCGGGCGATCCCGCAGGCGAGCACAATCGGGACCACCACGGCCAGGTAGCCCAGCGCGAAGCGCCAGTTCAGGTCCGATAGATCCCGGGTAAACACCCCGTCGGCGGCGACTCCGACAAACAGTAGCAATGCGGCCGCGCTCCACCACAGTCCGATCCGCACCAGCCATCTCCAAGCCCCCCACAGCGTGCCCCGTTGGCCGCCGATTGCGCGGGCGCCGAGCCACAGCGCCAGCAGCACGGCCGCGATGACCGCCAGCCACGGCAGTTTGTGGGTGGTCACCGGCACCAAGCCGCCCAACATTGCTGTGTTGAGGCCGGGTTGTCGGGCTATTTCCTGAATGGCAATGAACAGCAGCACGGCGGCGAACGCCGAGGCCACCAGGTCCAGCAGCGCCTCGCGGATTATTCGCATAGCGCGCAAAGCCTCGCTTCGGTGCGGGCCAGCAACCAGCCATCCACCCCCACGATGTTGCCGACCCCGAATTCTGACCGCACACGGGCGTCCAGCACCGACAGCAAGCTGGCGCGAGTGATGGCCGCAACGCGGCCGTCGGGCAGCCCGAGCGACGAGCGGATCAGGTCGGTCAAGACGTCCGGGTGGTCTTCCGCGGGAAACTGGGCGCGATAGCGGTACCCGAGAAGGCGGGCGCGCCGCGGATCAGCCACCAGGGATCGCAGCATGGCGGCGTCCAGCTCGCCGCCGTCGCCGGTGGCAAACCCCGAGCCGGCGCGCAGCATAAGCGGCAGCCCAGGGGTGCAGGCCAGGCAAGCCAGAACCACGCGCCGCGTTTTGCGCATGCCGTTGTGCTCCCTTAGCCCAGCGCGGACTTGAGGTGGCTGGACAATCGCAAGGCGAGTGCAACGATCGTCATGGTCGGGTCGTCACAGGCATAGCTCGGGAACACCGAACTGCCCGCGATGAAGAGATTGCCGATTCCATGGACCCGGCTATCGGCGTCTACCACGCCGCGGCGCGGGTCATCGTGCATGCGCGTGGTACCCATATGGTGATGCCCCTCGCCCAGATCCTCCATCGGATCATAGCCGGTCGTGGCGCTCGACTCGATACGCAGTCGGCCCGTGCCCGAGCGTCCGAGTTCCTGCGCGAGCAGTTCATGGGCGCGGTGCATGTTGCGTTCAAGGTCGGCCGGCAGGCGCCAATCCAGCCGGGTCTCGCGCATCCCCAGCGCGTCCAGGGTGTTGGTCAGTGTCACTCGGCTTGCCGGGTCAGGATCGGCCCCGCACGTGTACACGGTGGTGTAAGCACCGGGCGGATTGAGCCACAGTCTGTCGTTGATCCACGTAACGGGGGTTTCCATGCGGTTGAGCAATCGCGGCAGGTAGTACGTCAAGCGATTGGCGATATTCTCCGACATCATATTGCGCAGCGCCGGCGGTAGCCTCAGGTTGCCTACCCCCTCGTTGACGTTTACGCCCGCTGGGCGTATGCCGATGGCAAACGGTGGCAACTTTTCCTTGCGCCGCACTTCGTCGCTGGCGGACAAATACCCCTCGATGATCTGTCCGCGCACTACGTGGTGATCGTAGAAACGCATCTGCGGGCTCGCGGCGTGGGCCACGATGGTCGCAGCGAGCGGCACGAACGGATGATCCATGAAATAGCGGCCCACAAGGTCGTATTGGTTGCCGAGCCCGGATTTTTGCACCTGGTCGGCATTGAGCAGTAATCGCGCGTTTTCGATACCGCCCGCCGCCAACACGTAGAACCTGGCGCGCGCCCGGCCGCGGTTGCCATTCAGGCAGGCCACCTGAAGACCACTGACGCCAGTCCCGGCGTCGTCGGTGTCGATCTGCAGCAGGTTGGCGTTCAGGTAGACCGTCAGGCCCGCTGCCGCTGCCAGATCGTTTCGATACGCGGTCCCGAAGCGGGTCGGCGGACTGTACAGGAACACACCGTTTTTCAGGCTGGCGCCTTCGCCCAGTTCCAATGGCCGCGCTTCCTCGCTGCTCCAATCCATCGGCTCGAACGTGTGTGAGCTGAGCTGGCAGATATCGTCGGCCTGGCGGTAGAACGGCGCCAGTTCGTCCACGCCAAAGGGCCAGTCGGCAAGGTCCAGGGCGTCGAATGGCCGACACGAGCCTTGCCAGTGGTTGGTGGTCCCGCCCAGATAGCGCAGCCGATCGCGGTCCAGAGGCGTGTAGGCATGCCCAACGACTTCGCCGGCGTACAGTTTCTGTGTATCGGCATCGAAATCGAAATTGCCACTCTCCAGCAGGGCGATTTTGCGGGTGCCGCCGCACAGATCACGCGCGAGCGTAATGCCGGCGGCGCCGGCGCCGACGATACAGACGTCGGCGTCGATAATGAATTTTGGCGGCAGGGTTCTGGCGTCGACGAACATTAATCCGCAGATCCGGTGACCAAGGCGGTATCGGTTACAGTAGCCTCGAACACCGTGCGCTCTGGAGCTGTGTGCATGTTCCGGTTTTCTGGCGCGGGGGCGGTGTGCTTTGAAGGCGGCAATCTTATGGGAAAGTGGCGCGAAATCAACTTTTCCGCGCAAGCAAGCCACCGTGCCGGGTGAATTGCCCTATCGGGGAATCCAGGGGCGTGTAAGCTTCAACAGCCAGCCGCCTTCCTGACGGACACCGCGGATGTGAGCTGCTCGCTACTTTCCGTACTAAAATGGCCATACACTTTCAATTTGACAAACTTCACTGACCGCATAAGCGCAGCGCCGTGACTCCGTGCTGCGGAGTTGGCGGCGCTCTAGAACTATGGCAGGTGCATGTCGGCATGAAGGTATTGATCACTGGAACAGAGGGTTATATCGGTTCCCGCCTGGCGCCGCTGATTATGGCCAGCGGCCATGAGGTCGTCGGCCTGGACGCGGGTTACTATCGCGACGGCTGGTTGTACAGCGATCCGCGGCAACTCGGATCGGTGCCGCGCACGATCATCAAGGACCTTCGTCGTGTAGAACAAAAGGATTTTGAAGGTTTCGACGCGGTCGTGCATCTGGCGGAGCTGTCGAACGACCCGCTCGGCGAAAACCGGCCGGAGATTACCTACCAGATCAATCATCAAGGTTCGGTTGACCTGGCAAGCAAGGCGAAAGCCGCTGGCGTGCGCCGATTTGTCTACGCCTCATCCTGCAGCGTATACGGTGTCGGCACCGGCGATTTCCTGAACGAGACCAGCGCCGTGAATCCGCAAACAGCCTATGCCAGGTGCAAAGTCATGGTGGAGCGCGACCTGCGGCCGCTCGCCGACGCCGATTTCTGCGTTACATTCCTGCGCAACGCGACCGCTTACGGCGCATCACCGCGCATGCGTTTCGACATCGTGCTCAACGACCTTTGTGCACTGGCCTGGACCGCCAAGCGGATCGCCATGGTCAGCGACGGCAGCCCTTGGCGGCCAATCGTCCACATTGAAGACATCTCGGCCGCCATCCGTTGTGTACTCGATGCCCCCGCTGATGCGGTGAACGGCGAGATCTTCAATGTCGGGGCGAATTCAGAAAACTATCGGGTTCGAGAAATAGCGCAGATCGTTGCCGACGTTTTTCCAGGCTGCGAGCTGTCCACCGGCAAGTCCAGCTCCGACAACCGCAGCTACCGCGTCTCATTCGACAAAATTGTCGCCCGTTTGCCCGGGTTCAGCTGCAGCTGGAATGCGCGCATGGGCGCGGAGGAATTGCGCGCTCGCTTCGAGCAGATTGAACTCGACAAGGAAACCTACGAGTACCGGGCATTCACGCGACTCAAACAGATCCGTTACCTGACTCGGACCGGGCAGATCGACGCCGACTTCTTCTGGCGCTGATATGCGCTTCGAGCCTCTGGAGACCATCGATGGGGCGGCCCTGGTTCGGATCGAGCCGAATGCCGATTCCCGTGGTTTCTTTGCTCGGACGTTCTGTGTGCAGGAATTTGCTGCGGCCGGGCTGCCCACGGCAGTAGTGCAGGCAAGCCTATCCTACAACGAGCGCCCCGGCACGGTGCGCGGGCTGCACTTTCAGTGGCCGCCGTCGCAGGAAGGCAAGCTGGTGCGCTGCATCCGCGGCCGCCTGTACGATGTTCTGCTCGATCTGCGGCCGGTATCGCCAACCTACCTGCAGCATATTGGCGTAACCTTGGATGAGGACAATCGTGTTGCCGTGTTCATTCCACCCGGGATCGCACACGGCTTCCAGACGCTATTGCCTCACACCGAAGTGTTGTATCAGATGACGGATAAATATGCGCCGGCGCTTGCTGCAGGGGTCCGCTGGAATGATCCGGCATTCTCGGTCCGCTGGCCGATCGCGGAGATCGTGATTTCCGAGCGCGATGCTGGCTACCCGGATTTCGATGCGCGGCAATTCGAACGGGAACTGGAGCGGCGCCGTTCGGCCGGCGCGGCATGAGTGCAGCGGCCGTCACCG
Source organism: Gammaproteobacteria bacterium (assembly GCA_003132025.1). GTDB lineage: Bacteria > Pseudomonadota > Gammaproteobacteria > Steroidobacterales > Steroidobacteraceae > FEN-1191. The sequence goes on along the minus strand of PKWJ01000026.1, from coordinate 44,523 downwards.
CCGGAGCCGAGCTGCAGGCATTTGCGGCCGAGCTCTATCCGATTTGCCGCAGCATTACCGGTGCCGGGGTGCGCAAGACGCTGCAGCTGATCAATCGCCGTATTGAGCTGGACTGGCACGAGGTGCCCAGTGGCACCAAGGTGTTCGATTGGGAAGTCCCGCTCGAGTGGAATATCAAGGATGCCTGGGTCAGCGACCCGGATGGGCGCCGGGTAGTGGATTTCAATGCCCATAACCTGCATATCCTCAACTATTCCGAGCCGGTGAATACCGTGTTGCCGCTCGGGGAACTCAAGGCGCGGCTGTATAGCATCCCGGCACATGAGGATTGGATTCCGTATCGCACCAGCTATTACCGCCGCCAGTGGGGCTTTTGCATGCGCCACCGTGAGTTGCTGAAGTTGCGGCAGGGGAAATATCAGGTCGTGGTCGACAGCTCGCTCGCTCCGGGGTCGCTCACCTATGCAGAGTGCGTGCTGCCGGGACGCGCCAGAGAGGAGGTGCTGTTCTTCACGCATATATGCCATCCATCGCTTGCTAACGACAACACCAGCGGTATGGCCATAGCAACCGCACTGGCCGCCTGGATTGCCGGGGCGCCGCGACGCTACAGTTACCGCCTGGTGTTTGCGCCAGGAACGATCGGCTCTCTGTGCTGGCTGCAGCGCAATCAGCGACGTCTCGGCCGCGTCCGTCATGGCCTGGTGCTCGGCCTGTTGGGCGATCCGGCACCATTCACATATAAGCGCAGCCGGCGCGGCGACTGCGAAATCGATCGGGTGGCCGAATACGTGACACGCGACATCGATCCTCAAGCGCGGGTTATTCCCTTCGAGCCATATGGTTACGACGAGCGCCAATTCTGTTCGCCCGGGTTCAACCTGCCAATTGGGCGATTGACGCGTTCTGTGAACGATGGCTATGCGGAGTATCACAGCTCGGCGGACAATCTGACGCTGGTATCGGCAAGCCAACTCGAGCAGAGCTTCGAGGCCTGCAAGCAGTTGGTAGAGGTGCTCGAGAGCAATCGTCGCTATATCAACTTGTCGCCGAAAGGCGAACCGCGCCTGGGTAAGCGTGGATTGTATGGAGCGGTCGGCGGACGCAGTCCTGCTGATCGTGAGCGCGCTATGCTATGGGTACTGAATCAATCCGATGGTAGTGCGTCGCTACTCGATATTGCACAGCGATCGGGCATGGGCTTCCCGGCGATCAGCCTGGTGGCCGATGAGCTTGAAAAAGCGGCGCTGCTGCGCGTGGCGGATGAGACTGAACCGACGCGCACATTTGCGATTAGCGCGTCGCGCAAACGAGCGCTATCGCAGCCACGGAACGAGGCGCAATCGCGCTCCACGCGCCGCAAACGGCCAGACCTTCGGAGCACGCGGAGACGGAAATGAAAGTAGTGCTGTTTTGCGGCGGTCTCGGCACACGCCTGCGTGAGCATTCCGACACGATTCCCAAGCCGTTGGTGAACATCGGCAGTCGGCCTGTGTTGTGGCACCTGATGCGCTACTACGCTCATTACGGCCACACCGACTTTGTGCTCGCTCTGGGCTATCGCGGCGACATGATTCGTGAGTATTTTCTCAACTACTCGGAGGCCATGTCGAACGACTTCACTCTGGGCGAAGGCGGTCGCAAGGTCGAGTTGCACAGCCACGATCTGGACAACTGGCGCATCACCTTCGTGGACACCGGCCTGCACAGCAACATTGGCCAGCGGCTGCTTCGCGTGCGCAGGTACCTCGAGGGCGAGGAGGTCTTTCTGGCCAACTATGCCGACGGGCTGTCCGATTTGCCGCTTGACCGGCACATTGAGGAATTTCGCCGACGCGATGCGATCGCGAGCTTTGTGGCAGTCCGCAGCAGCCAGAGTTTTCATGCTGTCCACGCTGACGCCGATGGACTGGTGACGCACCTGGGGGCCATGCCGGAACAGCCGTTGTGGATCAATGGCGGGTTTTTTGTACTGCGCTCTGCAATATTCGACTACCTTCGAGAGGGTGACGAACTCGTGGAGGAGCCCTTTGCCCGCCTCATCCGCGAACGGAAGCTGATCACCATGCGTTGGGAGGGCTTCTGGCAGTGCATGGACACGTTCAAGGACAAGATCGCTCTGGATCGAATGGACGCCCGCGGCACCTGTCCGTGGATGATCTGGCATAAGTAGTGAATGGAACATGCGAGTACTCGGGTTAACGAAACTCAGCGAGCGCAAGCGGCTGCAGATCCTCTGCATTGGCGCGCACTGTGACGATATCGAAATCGGTTGCGGTGGAACGCTACTCAGTCTGCTGGAGCGTTACCGCGGTGCACAGGTCGCCTGGGTCGTGATGGGCTCGACCGCGGTGCGCGCGCGCGAACTCAGAGCCAGCGCCCGGCGGTTCTTGCGTCGCGCCGGCAAGGCAGATGTGCTGGTGCACCAATTTCGCGACGGCTTTTTCCCCGCGCAGTATGCCGCCATCAAAGAGGTATTTGAATCGCTCAAACAGCTGCCAGATCCCGACCTCATCTTCAGCCATCATCGCGCCGATCTGCATCAGGATCATCGTGTAATCGCGGAGCTGACTTGGAATACATTCCGCAGTCATTTGGTCATGGAATATGAAATCCCGAAATATGAGGGCGACCTGACGACCCCTTCTGCCTATGTGGCACTGACGCGTGCCCAAGTGGAACGAAAGATATCCATTCTATGCAGCTGCTATCGGACGCAGCGCGCCAAACGCTGGTTCGACGAGGAGACCTTTCGCGGACTGATGCGGGTGCGTGGAGTCGAGTCCGGCGGTGAATCCGGGTGGGCTGAAGGTTTCCACCTGAGCAAATTTCTGCTTGAGTGACGATACCGCCTTCCCGGCGCGACGCCGCGACACCGGGCCCGGCAACCGGAAAATCCGCCCAACCGGGAACCTCCGCTGGTTGCGCGCAAGACCGGCAACCGCGCTCATTATGTCCTGCGGCTGCCCGCTTCTGAAGTTGTGAATCGCGCCTATGATGCACGATCATCCTTATGCCAATATCGTGCACGACCGTTTTGGTTTGGGTCGGGAGATGAGGGCGCCGTTTGAGTCAACTGTGCTCGTTCGCGCCCCCTGCGCATGTCGCATCCTTAAGCGGCTCATACGGCTCAAATCCCCGAACCGCGCTGCGCAGATCGAATAAGATTTCGATCGGCGGCTAATGCGGGTTGGGTCGGGCGCGGGTCACGGAGGCATTCGTGGCGCACTGCTTGCGCCGACCGCGCGAAATGTCTGACGCAGGAGTGAGGAAATGAGGACTGTCGTTGCTATCGAGCCTCGTGGTACCAGGGAGTAACTCCATGGCAAATATCCATTTTGATTCGACTGACGCCGACGATGAACGGCGCCGGCGGCTGTACAGCGGCGATCTCTATATCTATTCGCCTATAAAGCCGGCGCTCGAGCTAGTGGCATTGGCGCGTGAGTTGATGTCGCACGCCTTTGGCAGCCGTGACCCGGAGCGGGCGCAATATGAGATGCCGGTTCCCGAGTACGCGGCGGTGCTTGCGGAGCTCAAACCACGTTTCATACACCATCCGGAGTGCAAGCGATTGCTGCCGGGGATTCTCACGGCCTTGGGCTGCGACCAGGCGAACACCTACTTCGACGTGCCAAGGATGCGGTCATCTACCAGCGACAATTTCCTCACGACCGGAATTGCCTACGCCTTTCATCCGCATCGCGACACTTGGTATTCGGCGCCGATGTGTCAGCTCAACTGGTGGCTGCCGATTTCGGGGCTTACTGCGGATAACGGCATGGCCTTCCACCCAGCGTATTGGGGGACGGCGCTTCGCAATAGCTCGAACACATTTGACTATCAACGCTGGAACCAAGTAAACAGGTTCAGTGCTGCCGAGCAGATCGGCACCGACACTCGCCCCCAGCCGAAGGCTCTGGAGCCGGTGGCGCCGGAACCGGACATTCGTCTTGTTCCCCCGCCCGGCGGCCTTATCGTCTTTTCAGGAGCGCAGTTGCACTCATCGGTGCCGAATCTGTCCGGGCGTACTCGCTTCAGCATCGACTTTCGTACAGTAAATTCCGAGGATGCGATGCGCCTAAAGGGTGCTGCGAATATCGATTCGCAATGCACCGGCAGTACGATGTACGACTACTTGCGTTGCAGCGACCTGACGCACTTGCCGCAGGCGGTGCTCGAGCTCTACCAATCCGGTCCGCCACAACCGGTGTGCATGGCGGTTTGACCGCTTGACTTTCGCGTCGGCAGGGTCGCGCGCCAGTAGTCGCGTTCGCATTGCCGATGCCGGGTTGGATTTGCCTGCGAGCGAACCATGACTGAGCGGATCGATTGCGCAGTGATCGGCGCCGGAGTCGTCGGCCTCGCCGTTGCTCGGACGCTGGCGCACTCGGGCCGAGAGGTGATTGTGCTCGAGTCCGAGAGTGCCATCGGCACCGGAATCAGCAGCCGAAACTCCGAAGTTATTCACGCCGGCATCTACTATCCGACCGGGTCGATGAAAGCGCGGTTTTGCGTGCGCGGGCGAGAGCTGCTGTATCGCTACTGTGCCTTGAACTCCGTCGAGCATCGGCGAATCGGTAAGCTGATTGTGGCGACCTCGATGGAGGAGGCTCCGACGCTGGCAAAATACGAGGCCCAGGCCGCTGCCAATGGCGTGACTGATCTGCAACGGCTTACGGCCAAGGAGGCTGCGGAGCTGGAGCCGGAAGTACGCTGTGCCGCAGCGCTGCTGTCGCCCTCCACCGGCATTGTCGATTCCCATGGGCTGATGCTGGCGTACCAGTCGGATCTGGAAGCTCACGGCGGGGTGCTCGCACTCAACAGTCCGGTCATGGGTGGCAGGCTGCACGGGCGTGAGATTGCGCTGGAAATCGGCGGTACGGCGCCCATCGCCGTGCGCGCTGCCGCCGTGGTCAACTGCGCCGGGCTCAATACACAAAATGTTTCACAGGCTATCCTAGGAGTCCCGGCGCCGGCCATTCCAAGGCGCTTTCTCGCCAAGGGTTACTATTTTTCACTGACCGGCCGTTCGCCGTTTCACCACCTGGTGTATCCGGTGGCCAACACAGCCGGGCTCGGCACGCATGTGACGCTCGATATGAGCGGCGCCGCGCGCTTTGGTCCGGACGTACAATGGATCGAGCATGTCGATTACAGCTTCGACGAGACACGCAGGGCGAATTTCGCCGAGGCGATCCGACTCTACTATCCGCAATTGGATGACTCGCGGCTGCAGCCGGCATATACCGGCATCAGACCCAAGATCAGCGAGGCTGGCCAGCCTGCGGCCGATTTTTGCATCCGTGGCCCATCCGATCACGGCGACCGCCCGTACGTCGCCCTGTACGGCATAGAGTCGCCGGGTCTGACCGCATCGTTGGCGATTGCCGAGCATGTCGTGGCACTGCTGCGAAACTCAATCCGCGTAGCTTGAATGCCGCGGGCTGAATGAGGCCTCAGGCTGACTGCGAATTTCCGAGGCCGTTTACGATTCGACGAACTGCATCGTATTGAAACAGCGCCTTCAGGGCCCGAAACTCAGGCGCGTGACGCACGTACTGTCGCAGCACGCTGAGGTTGCGCACCCCGCGCTTCCGCAGCTCGCCGAACATTTGCATGGCTGAACCGCGATTTCCGGCCCTCAGGAAGCCAGCAAATACGGCTACCAGGTAACTGGTGAGAAATTCCTGGTGCTCTGGCCGGTAGAGATACTCGCGGTGCTTGTTGATGACCTGCAGGTCTATTTCGGCGCCGGCTCGGCCGCCCACGCTTCGACTCAGGCTGGTGCTGCGTTCGGCCACATCCATGAGACGTTGCGGAACGGCCGCGCCCACGTACCCGCACTTTGCCAGCGCGATAAACAAATCGCGATCCTCGGACACACGCAGTTGCTCATCGAAGCCACCGAGGGCCTGTAGAACCGAGCGTCGGACGGTGAACGCCGAGTTGGTGGCAATGCGCAGTACCAGGTTCAGGAATGAAGAGCCGCTCAGTGTTGTTGGAAGCCCGTTCCAGTCGTCCTCGCGCAGCGCGATACAGCGGCCAGCGAGATCCATTTCATGAACCAGACGGCCGCCCCACAGAAAGTCCAGTTGAGGGCAGGAATTCAAGCGGTCGTACAACGCCGCGAGCGCCTGGGGACGCAGCTCATCGTCGTCATCCAGGAACGCGATCCATTGCCCGGTGGCGGCGCCGATGCCTCGATTGCGGGCGGCGCTGACCCCGAGGCTCCGGTCGTTTCTGATCAATCGATATCGCGGTCCGCGCACCGCCTCCAGATATTCGGGGGTCGAATCCGTGGAGCCATCGTCCACTACGATCACTTCGTAGTCACGGAAAGTCTGTGCATCTATGCTGCGCAGCGCCCTGCCGACGATGCCGGCGCGGTTGTGGGTCGGCACGATTACGCTGAACATAGGCGAGCGGCGTTCGCTGACCGGTGATTTAGCCAAGCGCTCGATTTCGGCAGGCCAGACAGCCTCGGGCAGGTCGGCCAGGGCCTGTAGGCGCTGCTGCCGCTGGAGCATGGCCGGCGTAGGGGCCAGATGGAAGGTGTTGAAGACGGTAAGAAGTCTATGCAGCCAATCATGCCGCAATGCGGCCTGGGTGATGTTGTTGCGACGGGCGCGCGCCAGGCGCTCCGGCTCGGCATCCAGTCGGGCCAGAATCTGCATGATGTCCGGTGAATCGAACGGTACGTGAATGACCGCGTCGGTCCAATCGAACTCCTGGCCGAAGGACTCCAGGCGTGGTGGCTCGCCGATCATCACCGCGCCGGCGGCGGCGCCCTCGTAGAAGCGCCCCGACACCTCATCACGGCCGCGCGTGTACTCGGGCTCGTTGATGCGTGCGCGATTGGCGAAGAAGTAACGAGTACGCTGCAGCATGCTGGCCAGCAGCAAGCGATGCTCTCCGCTGTCCTGGACCCTGAAAGTGCGCTGCTTTCGATCAACGCCGCTGGCGGCGATGGTGTCGTAGCAGTAGAGGATCTGTCGCTCGAGCGCCGAGCGCATGAGAACCTGGTGCGTGAGTTGCGAGCGCCGGCCGATGTTGTAGACATCGATCGTGCGCGCTGGAAACTGCGGCGCCGGGGCAAAGCGCAGCACGTCGACCGCCGGCGGCAGATAGCTGCAGGGTCGGCCGGTGATCCGGCCCACTTCTTCGACGCAGTGATAGGAGCCCAGGAAGACATGATCGAAGTCGGCTAACTGCTCCAGCAGGTAGCGTGGCAGCAGATGCGGCCATACTTCGCTTACATAGCAGGCCGCGTAGCGGCAGCGCTTGCGCCAATCGGGGATGGTAGCGAGCGTGTAGAGCTCATGCGTGTGATTGAAGATCGGGAAAAACAGCTCGTAATTGCGCTGCAGCGGCACCAGCGAAGGCCGCGGGGACAGTGTCCGGGCCACTTTGCGCGAGCCGGTCAGGTACCGCGTCAGCTTGTAGGCGCGGCGCGACAGCTCCAGGGCCGCCTCATCATCGGCCTCGATACGATCGGCCGCCGTCACCTCGCTGATGACGTCTTCGAATTCATAGACCATGCAGTAGGCGACCAGATCGGCCAGCCGACGCATCGACAGCAGCAGCACGTCGCCGCCGCCGGCCGCCACTGGCGTTGCGCTGCTCTGCACCGGATTGCGCGCCGGACGCATCAACCCCAGCCCTCGTATTCTCCGCACCGGCCGCGCGGAACCGGTTTTCTGCGCCCAGGCGCTGATCGCACCGACAAGTTTATCGCCTCCCGAATCTGTAAATTAACGATGCTAGCATGCTCGCGTGTATGGCGGCCCGCCGCGCTCACGCTCCGCCGCTACAGGATTTGCGGCTCCGGAATCGGGACGATAAATCGACCGCCCCATTCACGCACGAAGCTCATCTGCGCGCTGATCTCAGCCTTTAGATTCCACGGCAGGATAAATACGTAGTCCGGCCGGGCGTCGCGGATCCTGTCAGGCGAGAGGATCGGAATGTGCGTACCCGGCGTGTACTTGCCCTGCTTGTGCGGATTCCGGTCGACGGTGAAGCTGAGCAGATCGGTGCGGATGCCGCAATAATTCAGCAGCGTATTGCCCTTTCCGGGTGCCCCATAGCCAACGATAGTCTTGCCCCGCTCTTTCAGGTCGATCAGCAACGAAAGGATTTTCCGCTTGGTGGATTTCACCTGCTCGGCGAAGTTCTGATAGGTGTGCAGACGGTTGAAGCCCAACGCGAGCTCGCGTGCCCGCAGTTGCTTCGCCCGCTCGGATACCGGCTTGAAATTATCGCCGGTGTGGCGCGCATAGATGCGGATGGAGCCCCCATGGGTGGACAGCTCGTCCACATCGAACAGCGTCAAGCCATGCGCCGCAAACACTTGTTCAGCCGTGAAGAACGAAAAATAACTGAAGTGCTCGTGATAGATCGTGTCGAACTGGTTCTGTTCCATCAGTCGCTGCAAGTGCGGAAATTCCATGGTGATGACGCCGCTGGGTTTGAGCAGACGTTTCATGCCGGCAACGAAGTCATTCAGGTCCGGCACGTGTGCCAGGACATTGTTGCCGAGCAGTAGATCTGCCTGGCCATACTTGGCGACGATCGTGTCGGCACTGGTGCGGCCATGAAAGCACACCTCGGTGCGAATGCCCTTGTCCTGCGCGACTTTGGCGATGTTGGCCGCCGGCTCGATGCCCAGCACCGGCACGCTTGCGGCGACGAAATGCTGCAGCAGGTAACCGTCGTTGCTCGCGATCTCCATGACCAGGCTATCCGGCCCAATGCCGAAGCGCTCACGCATGAGCACACTGTAGTTGCGCGCGTGCTCTACCCAGCTGTCGGCGTAGGAAGAAAAATAGGCGTAGTCGCTGAAAATGCTGGCCGGGGCCACGTATTCCTCCAGCTGCACCAGGAAACAGCGCTCACACACCCAGGCATGCAGCGGATAAAAGGGCTCCATATGGTTGAGCTGGTGCGGCTCGATGTGAGTCTGGCACAACGGTGACATGCCCAGATCGACGAATGTGGTCCGCAGTGTCTGGCCGCAAAACCGGCACCCGGGAGTCGAAGCGCTGGGCGTCTCAGAATCGGCAGCAAGCACGCTCACGCTGCGGCAAACCCCATGCAGGCGATGATCAGATCATTGCGTGTCGACATCGATGATGGTTCCTGACAGATCGGCCGCGGTCACGACCATGGGGTCGAGTCTTGCAGTGCAATCCTAATCATAAGCTCTCAGCAGCGCAGGTTCCGTGCATCGCTCACACAACGTGGGGAGGCGAAGCTTGCTGAGGCGTGCAACTCGTGAGGCACGCGAGCTATCGGACGGGCGAAATGCATCAATGCTGCATCACAGCATTGATGCCGATGTGCTGTTCTTGATCAATGTCTCCGGCCGCCGCGAATTCGCAGCAGCGCAGTATTTCCTGTTTCGGCCCAACGCATCCATGACTGCTGGGTCCGCATAGTCCGCTGCGTGTGACTGCACTGTACTGGTGCGCTCGATGCGTTCTGGCTTAATCTGCGGTACCGCACGCTGGTAACGTCTGATGGGTTCAGCCACTGATGGATCGCTCAGGTGCCGGAGGGCAGTGCGGGCTGGCACACGACCGACCGTGCCCTTGTATACAGTCAGCCCGGCTGCGATGCATTGCTGCGCGCGTCGCCGGCGACACAGCTCGATGATCGCCGACAGCTCGCCCGGTTCGCTTAATAGGCGTTGGGGTCGCGGAAAATCTTCACGAAGGTTCGCGCCATGATCTTGATGTCCAGAAGCGGCGACCAGCCACGAAGATATTCGAGGTCGAGCTTGATGCGCGCCTCCATGTCTTCCAGTTTCGACGTCTCGCCGCGCGCACCGTTGATCTGCGCCAGCCCGGTGATGCCCGGCCGCACTTTGTGCCGCACCATGTAGCCCTTGATCAGCGTGCGATACTGCTCGTTGTGGGCTACGGCGTGCGGCCGTGGCCCCACGAGGCTCATCCGGCCCTGCAACACGTTGATGAACTGCGGCAGCTCGTCGAGCGAATAGCGCCTCAGGAAGCCGCCGATCCGCGTGATGCGGCTGTCGCTACGCGAGGCCTGGCGTACCTGCTCGCCATCCTCGGTCACGATCATGGTGCGAAACTTGTAGACCGTGATTTCGTGGCCGTCGAGGCCATAACGGCGCTGCCGGAAAACGACCGGACCCGGCGACGACACCTTCACCAGCAGCGCGACCAGCAGCAGCAGCGGGGAGCCCAGGACCAGGAACGATACCGAAACACCGATGTCGATCAGGCGCTTGGTCAGGCCGCGATAGCCATAGAACGGCGTCTCGCACATCGCGACCACCGGGATGCCATTGAGCTCACTCGATCGCGCCTGGATCAGGTCGAACACGAAGATATCGGGCACATAGTAGATCGACGCGGTCGTGTCGCGCAGATCGTCGAGCAAATCCAGGACGCGCTTGATGTGTCGAATCGGCAGCGCGATGAAGATCACGTCGATATCGTGCTCTTTGGCAAAGTCCGCCACTTCCGACAGTCGCCCGACCAGGCGTGTGTCGGCTTCCATGTTCAGCCGGTCGGAGCCACGGTCGTCGAAGAACCCTTCCACCTGCAGACGCAACGCCACGTTGCTCTCGAGGGTGCGGGCCAGGGCGAGGCTGCTGCTGTTGTAGCCGGCGAAGATGACCTTGCGGCCGCCGACGGCACTCAATACCACGCGCCGCATCATCAGGCCCACTGCCAGCGTACTCATGATCAGCGCCACCGGGGTGAGGAACGCCCAGGTCTGAAATGCCCGGTGCGGATAGCCGCTGATCGAATTGCTGGAGTGCCCCACGATCAGCAGCAGCACCACCAGCAGCGTCCATCGCACCACCACGCTGAACGCTGCCACGACCGGGCGCCAGGTCAATTGCGTGCTGAGATCGCGCGGCGGATCCGTCAGCACCAGGAACTGCAGTGTGATGATGATCGCGAGCGCGGCCGGCGCATGCTCGAACGAGATGTGCCAGACGCGCACCACGATGTAGAGCGACGCCAGGGCCACCAGCGGTGGGGTGACCGTCAGGATCACCACCATCAGGGCGATCAGCATGCTGCTTCTGATGAGTACCGGTTCGGTCATCGATCGCCCCGGCCACGACGACCGCCGCGCGCGCCGCACCCGCGCGGCATGAAATCGTGTCTTGAGAACATACTAATCATGCGCCATGGGGCCAGGCCTACCTCGGTGCGCGTGCGATCCGCCACACAGCCCCCGGCGTTCGCCATGCCGGTGGTCGATCTCGCACGACAGTATCAGGCGATCGCAGCTGAAATCATGCCAATTCTGTAAAACATTTGTGCGAATCAGCAATTTGTTCTCAATCGATATGTGATGGATTTCGAATCGGCGGGCGTGTTACGCGCCAATTGCGCGCCCGCCGCGACGGCGGCACCGGTGCGGACGCCGGATTTCGGGTCGGATCGCCCACGCTCCAATCCCGCCTCGCTCCCGCGCCGCGGGTGTGCCGCCCGGCGATGTCAGCCGAATCTGCGAAACACCGGCCGCACCGGCCGGGTCTGCAGAAATGCACCCACACCATCTTCCAGGGCGCGCTGATAGACCCGCAACGCCCCCTCAACCACATCGAGCGTGCGGTCGATATCGGCATTGGAATGCGAGTAGCTGACTACGAACGACGGCGCGAGGACGCCGCCGCTCAGCAGCTCCTGCAGGAACAGTGTGCGCAGCGGCTGGCTCGGCTTGCCGTCGGCATCCTTGGTGTAATAGAGGAGATTGCAGTCACGACTCGTCACGCCCACATACTCGCCCAGGCCCAGTGCCTGGGTTCGCTGCTCGAGGCCGGTGCGCAGGCGCTTGCCCTGGGCGTAGAGTCGCTCCACCACCGGCTCGTGCTGATAGAAATCCATCGTTGCCATGCCCGCGGCCAGCGAGTGGCTCTCGGCGCCGTGCGTGGTCGACAGCAGAAACACCCGCTCGCGCGCGTGGCGGCTGCCGCCCAGTTCCATGATCTCGCGGCGGCCGGCCAGTGCTGACAACGCATATCCGTTGGCCAGCGCCTTGCCGAATGTTGCCAGGTCGGGAGTAACCCCGTACACCGGTTGTGCCCCGCCAAGATGCCAGCGGAAGCCAGTGATCATCTCGTCGAGAACGAATACCGCGCCATGCGCGTGACACAGCGCCTTGACCCCCTGCAGGAAACCGTCGACCGGTTCTTCCGTGCGGGCGGCTTCCATGATGATGCACGCGATCTGTCCCGGATACAGCGCGAACAGTTCGCGCAGGCTGGCGAGATCGTTGTAGTGAAATTTTACCGTCTGAGCGCGCACCGACTCGGGAACGCCGCCCGGCATGTCGGTGGAGCCGATGAACCAGTCGCTGGTCGAGAAAAACGGATGTTCGGCGCAGATCGCGATTCGATCGCGGCCGGTGTAGGCGCGCGACAGGCGCACCGCGCCGTCGAGCGCATCCGACCCGTCCTTGCAGAATTTGACCATATCCGCCCAGTCGATGACGGACAGGAACTTCTGCGCGCATTCGATCTCGATGCGCGCCGGCCGCGTGTAGTTGGTCCCGGATGGCAGCGTCTGCTGCACGGCCGTGATCAGCGGCGCAAACGCGTGACCCAGGGTTACGGCGCGCAGGCCCATCCCATACTCGATGAACTCGTTGCCATCCACATCCCACACGTGACAGCCGTCACCGCGTTCGATGATTCCGGGCATGTGCTCGGGAAACTGATCGGCTCCCTTAGCGTAGGTGTGTCCACCGCCTGGGATCAGCGTGTGAGCCAACTCGTTGAGCCTGCGGCTCTCGTCAAACCGCTGGCTGTGATTCGCCGCGGAGGCGCTGTGCTCGGATGGTCTAGCGGGCATGTGCTTTGAGGCCTCGGTGTTGCGCCTCCGCATGATCGCATTGTTCGGCAGGTCCTACACGGACTTGCTGCACGCAATCGCGCCAGCCGGCCGTGGCTGTCGCGCCCCAGACCGATCTGCACGAAGCCGCCGGTAGCCGGCAGGCCGAGCGCAGCGTGCGAGCGCGGGTCGCCCCGGCGCGGACCGCCTCCTATAGAATCGCTGGCCAGACTTTTACGGGTTGCCGGCGCTACCGAATGAGAACTATGTCACAGCATGCAAAATCCACCGCTCCACCGCCGCACCTGACCGTGCCACTGCTGGATCTCCGGCGACAGTACCAGACGCTGGCGACTGAAATTGTGCCGATCGTTGAGAATATCTTTGCAAATCAGCAATTTATTCTTGGCCGATACGTGCTGGAATTCGAACAGGCCGCGGCCGCGTACTGCAATTGCGCGCATGCGATCGGAGTTTCCTCAGGCACCGACGCGTTGCTGCTGGCGCTGATGAGCCTGGGAGTGGGTGCCGGGGACGAGGTCATCACCACGCCGCATACGTTTTTCGCCACTGCGGGCACCATAGCCCGCGCCGGTGCACGGCCCGTGTTCTGCGACATCGACGCGCGCAGTTTCAATATCGATCCGGCGGCGGTGCGTGAGTTTCTGTATCGACAGTGCGAGCGCCGCGCCGGCAAGTTGATCAATCGCGGCACCGGCGCGCACGTGAGTGCGCTGATGCCGGTGCACCTCTACGGCCAGTGCGCTGATATGGGGCAGCTGCTGGAGCTTGCGCGCGAGTTCGATCTGAAAGTGATCGAAGACGCGGCGCAGGCGATCGGTGCGGACGACGCCGATGCTCGGCGCGCGGGCAGCATGAGCGAGATCGGCTGTCTGTCGTTTTTCCCGACCAAGAATCTCGGCGCCTTCGGCGATGCGGGCATGTGCACCACTCAGGACGCGGAGCTCGCCGAGCGCATGCGGGTACTGCGTGTGCACGGCGGCAAGCCCAAGTACTACCATGCGCTGATTGGCGGCAACTTCCGGCTCGACGAAATTCAGGCGGCGGTGCTGGGCGTCAAGCTGCGGCGGCTCGACAGCTGGACCGCCGCCCGTCAGCGCAATGCGGCCTGCTACGCGGCGGCATTCACCCGCGCCGGACTCAACGGTCAGATTCAGGCGCCGACGGTGACTCCCGGATACCGTCATACCTGGAATCAATATGTGATCCGCGCGCCACGGCGCGATGCGCTCAAGCAATTCCTGGGTGAGCAGGGCGTGGGCAGCGAGATCTATTATCCCGTGCCCCTGCACCGGCAGCAGTGCTTTGCCTATCTGGGCTATGGCGACGGGGATTTTCCGGTCACCGAGAGCGCAGCGCGCGAGGTGCTGGCGCTGCCGATTTTCCCCGAGCTCGAGCCGGAGCAGATTCAGTACGTGGTCGGCCGCATCGCGGCGTTCTACGGCTGAGGCTTCGGTTCGCTCGCGCCCGTCATGGCGGCGCGCGCTGGCTAATGGGCCTTGAAGTCATCCGGCACCAGCTGGTGCCGGCCGAGAAGTTTGTAGAAATCGGTGCGATTGCGCTTGGCGAGCCGGGCCGCCTGACTGACGTTGCCGCTGGTGATCTGCAGAATCTGCGACAGGTAGCTGCGCGTGAATTCCTCCCGCGCCTCGTCGAACGAGGGCAGTTTGCTGCCGTGCGTGCCGCCGAGCGACTGCTGCACCAATTCCACCGGAATGATCGGTGTTTGCGACAGAGCGACATTCTGCCGCACAACATTCTGCAGCTGGCGCACGTTGCCGGGCCAGTCGGTGGTCGCGAGCAGCTCGACCGCTTCGGGCGCGTATATCTTGTGGGTGCCGCTCGCGCGGGTGATCTCGGCCAGAAAGTGCGCGACCAAGACCGCGATATCCTCACGGCGCCGATTCAGCGACGGCATCTCGATGTGGACGATGTTCAGGCGGTAGTAGAGATCTTCACGGAACAGTCCTCCGGCAATGAGTCGCTGCAGGTCGCTGTGCGTGGAGGAGATCAGGCGCACATTGGTGGCGATGGCCTGGTTGCTGCCCATCGGTCGGATCAGATTGTCCTGCAGCACGCGCAACAGCTGCACCTGCAGGCGCATCGGCATGTCGCCGATTTCCCCGAGCAGCAGTGTGCTGCCCTCGGCGCTCTGGAACAGCCCGCGATGCTCGCTGGTGGCGCCGCTGAAAGCTCCCTTGACGTGACCAAACAGCTCGCTTTCGAGCGTGTTCTCATCCATGGCGCTGCAGTCAATCGAGACGAACGGGCGATTGCGGCGTGGGCTGGCCTTATGGATCGCGCGCGCGAGCAGTTCCTTGCCGGTGCCGCTCTCGCCGGTGATCAGTACCCGCGCATCCGTGCCCGCGACCATATGCGCCTGGGCCAGCTTTTCCTCCATCAGCGGGCTGCGTGTAATGAAATCCGCGCGCCAATCCTGATCGGTGTCGACGAAGCCGGAGATCTTGAGTGCCTTTTGCACCTGATCGAGCAACTCCTGTTTATCGACCGGCTTGGTCAGAAAGCCAAAGGCGCCCATCTGTGTGGCCTGCACCGCATCCGGAATGGTGCCGTGCGCCGTCAGCAGGATGACCTTGAGTCCCGGCCATCGACTCTGCAGCTCCTTGAGCAGGCCGATGCCGTCGAGCTCGTCCATTCGCAGGTCGGAGATCACCAGATCGGGACGGAAACGCAGCGCGGCAGCCAGCGCCAACACGCCGTTCTCCACCGGTTCCACTTCATACTGTTCTGCGCGCAGGCGAATCGTCAGCAAGCGCAGCAGCCCCGGATCGTCGTCGACCACCAGGATGCGAGCTTTGCGTTTAGCGGGTTGATTCACTTTGGGCTTACCTCGGTCGGGTTTTTCCGATCGCTCAGGTTGCGTTCGATGTTGGCAATGGCATCGAGCTTGGTCTGTGCATCCTCGAGTTGCTTGCGCAGTTTCGCGTTTTCATCCAATTCCGCCTGCAGCCGGCGCTGGGCGGCGGCCGCGACGCGCTCGTGCTCGGCACGCTGGGCATCGACTTGCATGCGATCGTTGTCGGCCTTGAGGCCCAGCTCTCGATCGATCTGCGCGAGCTCCACCAGCGCCACGGCGCGCTCGATCGGCACCAGCGTTTCCGGCTGCGCGACCAGCTGGCGCAGCAGCGTCTGTGCCTGCGGCGCATCGCGCCCCGGATGTCCGGGAGTTGCCAGCAGCAGAGCATAGCGTAGTTGCGCACCGCCCTGCGGCGAGCGCTCATAGCCCGAGCGGGCCGCCGCCAGCAGTTCCGCCTGCTCGGCAGCCGGCGCCTGCGACAGACGCTGCATGGTCTGAAACGTGTTGCCCATCAGTACCGCCGCCGCGGCGTCGCGATCCTCGTCGACGTTTTCGTTGCGCTGCGGCGGTGGCTCCGGAAGTGGCGTCATGCGGGCACAGCCGCACAGCGCGAGCGCCAGGGCAAGCACAGCGCCGCTACCGATGCCGGTGCCACGGATGCGACTGTCAGGCGGCATCGGCCTGCCTCTTCACTGCTTCCGGCGGCGCCACACGCAGCGGCATGCGGATGCGGAAGTGCGCCCCTGGAACTTCGCCGTCGACTATTTCCACGGTGCCGTGATGAACATTGACGAACTCGTTCACCACCGACAGCCCGATGCCGGTTCCGCGCACGTGGCCGCCGGGTGCCCGACCGGTATAGAAGGCATCGAAGATGCGGGCCCGATCCTCGTGTGGGATGCCGGGGCCGCTATCGCCCACCTCCAGCACCAGCTGCTCGCCGCTGGTGCTGGCGCGCAGATAGATGACGCCACCGCGCGGGGAGTACTTGATGGCATTGGACAGCAGGTTCTCCAGGATCAAGCGAATCTTGCCTCTATCGGCTACCAGGGTTACGTCCTCGACGCGCACATCGAGCCGCACCCGCTGAGACACCAGCGTGAGCTGTTGGTTCTCCAATACCTGCTTGACCACCGGCCGCAGGCGGAATTCGGTGACGTCAAGGCCGGTGCTGTTGCTCTGCCAGGCGCTGAAGCTCAGCAGATTCTCGATCAGCCGCTGCAGCTTGATGCCGTTGTCACGCAGGATCGCCGTGACCTCGCGCTGGCCGGACTCGAGCTCGCCGACCGCGCCATCCATCAGCAGTTCGGTGCCCTCGCGGATGTTCGCCAGGGGAGTCTTCAGTTCGTGCGACAGATGTCGCAGGAAGCGATTGCGTTCCTGTGCCAGCTCCAGCAGTCGATTGCGCAGCCATTCGAGCTGGTGTCCAAGCCGCTCGAGATCCACCGGACCGTTGATGACGATGCTGTTGGAGAAATTGCCGCGGCCGAGTTCGCCGATCGCACGATCGATCTGCCGCAGCGGCCGGCTCAGGCGCAAGGCGAACAGCAGCACCACGATCACGATCAGCGGCAGCAGCAGCGTCGACTCCAGGAACAGCTCGCGCTGCGCCTGGTCGGTTCGGGCGCGCAGGTCGCGGGATTCGGCATCGATCTGCTGATCGGTCAGGTTGGCGACGCCGTTGGCCAGATCGCCGAGCAGCACGAACGACTGCGCCAGGTCGCTCGCCTGGCCGGCGGGTGCCGGAGCCGGCAGCACCAGCGACTCGATTCGCTGCTGCGTATCGACCAGGCGCTGCAACTGCGCCGGCGCGTCGGCCGCACGCAGCCGTTGTCGCAGCGTCGCGATGATTTCGCTCAGCCGGGCGTCATGCTCTCGGAACGAAGCCCGTACCGTGGGCTCGCCCAATACCTGGTACAGGCGCGCCGAGCGCTCCAGCAGCGCGATCTGCGCATACATATCCTGGGTCAGGCGCGTGCTCTGGACGCTGTCGACCACCAGCTGCTGGCTGGTATCCGACAGGCGTCGCATCTGCACCGCCGCATGCAGGATCGCAAGCAGCAGCGGGCCCGCCAGAAAGCCCAGACCGAGCAGCAGGAAACCGTTCAAAGACTTGGGAAGCAGCCAGCCCATCAAATCATTCTATGCCAGGGGCGTACGCCATGGTGTGAGGCCAGTCGCGGCCGCGCTCACACTATGGCGCACCGCGGCGGCCTGTCGGCGGGGTTTGGGGCCGGCGCGGGCTCGTTATCGGGGCTGGTTACCAGGGCTTCTGCTGCAGTTTGCGCTCCCAGCGCAGGGCGCTATCGACGATCGCATCCAGGTTATCGAACTGCGGGTTCCATCGGAGCTGTGAGCGGATCCGGTCGGCCCGGGCAATCAATACCGGCGGGTCACCCGCACGTCGTGGCTCCTCCCTGATCGCGAGGTTTCGGCCGGCGATGCGCTGCACACTCGCCAGCACCTCGCGCACGCTGTAGCCATGGCTGTAGCCGCAATTGAACACCGCCGCGGCGCCGCCGCGACGCAGATAGTCGAGGGCGTCGACATGGGCGCGTGCCACGTCCTCGACGTGAACGTAATCGCGTACGCCGGTGCCATCGGGCGTGTCGTAATCGGTGCCGAAGATCGACACGTGTGGCCGCTTGCCGACGATGGCCTCGCAGGCCACCTTGATCAGCAGCGTGGCAGTGCGCGTGGACTGTCCGATGCGGCCTTGCGGATCGGAGCCGGCGACGTTGAAGTAGCGCAGGCTGACATAGCGAAAGTCGCTGGTCGCTGCAAGGTCGCGCAGCATCCATTCCGAAACAAGCTTTGAACTGCCGTAGGAATTGACCGGAGCCGGCGGCATGTCTTCGTCGGCGATGCCGCCAGCCGGAATGCCGTAGACTGCCGCCGTGGAGGAAAACACCAGCCGGCGCACGCCATGGTGCATGCAGGTCTCGAGCAGGTTGCGCGTGGCGCAGGTGTTGTTGCCGTAGTATTTGAGCGGATCGCGTACCGATTCCGGTACGATCGTATTGGCGGCGAAGTGCATGACGGTATCGATTTCGTGTTCGCGCAGGACGCCCGCGACCAGATCGCGGTCGCCGACGTCACCGATGACCAGCGGCGCCGTGCCCACCGCCTGGCGAAAGCCGGTGTAGAGATTATCGATTGCAACGACGCGCTCGCCGCGCAATTGCAGTTGCAGCAGCACGTGGCTGCCAATGTAGCCTGCGCCGCCAGTGATCAGTATCGCTTTTTGGGACACGGCGTCGACACCTCGCCACAGATAGCTCGAGTGGGTCGGAAATGATAGCGGCAATCGATGGCCGGCGTGGCCGGATATGAACGCGAAGCGGACCGGCCGGGGCGCAGCCGGCGAGCCCGGAGCGGAGCCTGTGCCCTCGGGTGCGACCGGCGGCCGCGATGCCGCAGCCGGGGCCGGCACGCCGTTTGCGGCGCTGACCCCGGACGCGGTGCTGGACGCCGCCGAGGCGATCGGGCTGGCGCCCGACGGACGCCTGTTCGCGCTCAATAGCTACGAAAACCGGGTATATCGAGTCGGTCGCATCGATGCCGAGCCGGTGGTGCTGAAGTTCTATCGGGCCGGCCGCTGGTCGGACCAGCAGATTCTCGAGGAACATGCCTTCGCTGCGGAACTGGCGGCGGAGGAAATTCCGGTGGCGGCGCCGCTGCTGCTGGCCGGCAGCACACTGCATCGGCACCTCGAGTTCCGTCTGGCCGCGTTTCCGCTGTGCGCCGGCACCGCACCGGAACTCGATCGGGCCGGCGCGCGCGAACTGCTCGGCCGTACGCTGGCGCGAATTCATGCGGTCGGCGCACGCCGTCGATTTCAGGCGCGGCCGACCATGGAGCGCGCGTTGCTGGGTGCGCGCGCCCGCGCGAGCCTGCTGCGATCGCCGCTGATGCCTGAGCACATGCGAGCGCGCTACGCCGAGGTCAGCGCCGTGCTGGTGGACGGCATCGAAGCCGCTTTTGCGCAGGTCGCGCCGCTGACGCTCATCCGTCTGCACGGCGACTGCCATCTGGGCAACATCCTGTGGCAACAGCGCGGGCCGCTGCTGGTCGACCTGGACGATTGCGTGAACGGCCCGCGCATGCAGGACCTGTGGATGTTTCTCTCGGGCAATGCCGACGAGCAGCAGGGCCAATGGGCTGAGATCGTCGAGGGCTATAACCAGTTCGGCGCCATCGAGTTCCGCGAACTGCGGTTGGTGGAGCCGCTGCGTGCGGTGCGCATGCTCAATCATGCGGCCTGGGTCGCCGAACGCTGGGCGGATCCGGCCTTTCCGCGCGCCTTTCCATGGGCGGCCGAGGCACGTTTCTGGGAAGGCTACGTGGGTGATCTGATGCAGCAGTGCGAAGCACTGGAGCAGGCGCCGCTGCTGGCGGGAAACCTGTGATAATGTCGCCGGCGGTTCGCAACGGGTGAGGTGAGGGTGACGCACATGGTCTGGGATCGCCGGACGCTTGTTGCCATTGCGATGGTTGTGATACCGGTCGCGTGCGGGCGCGGTGCGCATCAGGCCGGTGCCGCCGGTCAGTCCCAGCAACAGAACCGCGATGCGGGTGCGCCAAGCAAATCCAGCGCACTCGTCGACCCGGACATGGTGGCTGCGGTCAGCACGGCGCATTCGACCACCCCGATCGGCATGCGATTCGCCCTGTCGGCGCGCCCGGTGATTGGAACGCCGCTGACCGTGAGGCTGGCGCTGGTTACCGCCACGGGCGTCGCCATCAGTCATATCCGTGCCTCGTTCCAGCCCGGCGACGGCCTGCAATTGCAGGGCGCGCACGACCTCGACGTCAGTGATCCGGGCGCCGGCGCGGTTATCGAGCAGGAGCTCAGTGTGGTACCGCAGCAGGCCGGCGTCCTGAGTCTCAATGCCACCGTGGTGGTGGACACTGACGGCGGCTCGATCGCGCGCAGCTACTCGATTCCATTGATTGCCGGCGACAATCCTGCGCCGGCGCACACGCCCTAGCGGAAATCGCTACTGCTTCACACGGGCGGCCGGGGCCGCTTCGTATGATGCTGTTTAGTGTTGCCACATTCTAGGTTATGTCACACGACTCCTTGGCGTTAGAGGTCATGCCGACCCAGCAGCCGGTGGCGCCGCGTGAACGCGTGGTGCCGATCCCGGAGCTGCATCCGCGCCTGTGCGAGCAGCTGGCGCAGGCACGTCTTGCGGACGGCGGGGCGCTCGAACTGTCGCACCTGCTGCCACTGATCAGCGCCTACTACGAGCAGCTCGATGACGAGCGTCGCGGTATCGTGCGCTCGATGCAGCTGATCGCCGACGAGGCACGCTCATTCGGCGACGGCCTGCCCGGCGCGGACGCTGGGCATCTGCAGGCGATCCTTGATCACATCAAGGACGTGGTGATCACGGTCGCGGTCGACGGCACGATCAAGATCTTCAATCCCACCGGCGAGCGCGTGTTCGGCTACTCGCGCTCCGAGATCATCGGGCGACCGATCGAACGGCTGCTGCCGGAGCTGCCCGTGCGCGGCTCGGTCGAGAACGGGCTTGAATCGCTGGCAGCGCGCGTTGCGGCCGACCGCGGCGACCTGCGCCCGCGTGAGTTCAATGCACGCCACAAGGACGGGCATCTGTTTCCGGCCGAACTGATCGCCAGCCGGGTCCGCATCGAGCAGCGCGACGTCTACGTGATCTGCCTGCGCGACAGCAGCGAGCGCGTGCGCACCGAGCAGGCGCTGCGCGACAGCGAGGCGCGCTATCGAACGCTGGTGGAGAGCGCACCGGAGTTGATCGTGCTGCTGGACCGCGCTTCCGGACAGTATGTCGATGCGAATGAAAATGCGCTGCGCTTCTTCGGTGTCAGCCGCGAGCGCTTACCGCAGCTCAAGCCGCTCGATCTGTCGGCGCCGATCCAGGCGCAAGGCGCCGATGCGCAGCAGCTGTTCAACAGCCGCTGCGCCCGCGCTGCCGCCGGCGAGCCGCAGGTTTTCGAATGGCTGCATCGCGATGCCCGCGGCGACGAGGTCGAGACTGAGATTCGGCTCATGGCGTTGCCGGGTGCCGGCGGCCTGCTGCGTGCGAGCATCACCGACATCCGGGCGCGCCGCCGCGCCGAGAAGCTGACCGCGGGCGAGCGCGACGTGTTCGAACGTATCGCGGCCGATGCGGCCTTGTCCGAGGTGCTCGATTCGATCGCCGAACTGGTCGAATCCATCAACAGCAGTTTCACCGCCGCGGTCAGCCGTCTGGGGCCGGACGGACAAAGCTTCGTCGAGGTCGTGGGCAAGCGCATGCCGGAGCGCTGGCGCGCGGTCGAGGAGCGCCTGCAGATCGACATCCGTAACGGATCCAGTGCCGCCGCGGTCTATCTTGGGCGCCAGGTGCTGGTTGGCGACATCGAACGCGACGCGTTCTGGCAGCGGCGCCGCGAACTTGCGCGCGAGGCCGGATTCAAGGCCGCATGGTCGGTTCCCATCAAATCCGCCAGCGGCCGGGTGCTGGGGGCAGTCACCGTATACCGGCCTGTGGTCGGCACACCGCAGCCCGCCGACCTGGATCTGATGGTACATGCCGCGCGGCTGGCCGGCATTGCGATCGAGCGACGCCGCGGCGAGGAGGCGCTGCGCGCCAGCGAGACCAAGTTCCGCCGGCTCTACGAGCGGGTGCTCGAGGGCGTCTATCAATGCGCGCCCGACGGCAGGGTGCTCGAGGTCAACCCGGCATTCGTCAAGATGCTCGGCTATGGCAGCGCCGAGGAAATCTACGCACTCTCGGGCATCGCGATGCTGTACCTGAACCCGGCGGAGCGCGCGGAATTCGAGCACGCGCTGGAACGCCACGGGGAAATTCATAACGCGGAGTTCGTGCTGCATTGTCGCGATGGCTCGCAGGTGGTGGTGCTGGAGAGTGCCCGCGTAGTACGCGACGACGAGCAGCGCATCGTCGCCTACGAAGGCACGATCGCCAACATCACCGCCCGCAAGCGCGCCGAGCAGGCCATGTTTGCCGAGAAGGAACGGGCGCAAGTGACCTTGCAATCGATCGGCGAAGCGGTGATCACTACCGATCGCGACGGCCGTATCGACTACATGAATCCGGTGGCCGAGCAGCTCTCCGGCTGGCGCAGCGAGGAGGCGCGCGGCGAGAAGCTTGGCACGGTGCTGCGTCTGCTCGACCAGCTGACGCATCGCGAACTCGAGAATCCGCTGGTGCGGTGCCTGCGCGAAGGCCAGCTGGTGCACTTCGCCGAGCACAGCGTGCTGCAGAACCGGCTCGGCAAGGAGATCGAGATCGAGGACTCGGCGGCTCCGATCCGTGATCGCAATGCCGAGATCGTCGGTGCCGTGGTGGTGTTTCGCGACGTCACCAAGGAACGCCGGTTGAAGCGCGCGTTGTCGTACCAGGCCAGCCACGACGCACTGACCGGGCTGATCAACCGGCGCGAATTCGACAACCGCCTGGCGCATGCACTGCAGGCGGCGCAGGACGGGCAGGGCCCGCACGCGCTGCTGTACGTCGATCTGGATCAGTTCAAGGTGGTCAACGACACCTGCGGTCATTCGGCCGGCGACCGGTTGTTGCGCGACGTCACCGGTCTGCTGCAGGCGCATGTTCGCAGCGGAGATACCATCGCGCGCCTGGGTGGCGACGAATTTGGCATCCTGGTACAGCACTGCACCGCTGAGCAGGCGGGGCGCATGGCCGAGAACATCCGCCAGGCGATCCTCGACTACCGCTTCTCGTGGGAGCAAACCACGAGCAGCATCGGCGCCAGCATCGGCGTGGTCGAGATCACGCGCGAGACCGAGAGCGTGGCCAATCTGCTCAGTGCGGCCGACATCGCCTGCTACGCCGCCAAGGATTCGGGCCGCAACCGCGTGCACCTGTACAATTCCAGCGAAGTCTCCGGACGCCACCGCGAGATGTATTGGGTCAGCCGCGTGACCCGCGCCGTGGATGAGGGGCGGCTGGAACTGCACTACCAGCCCATCGTCGCGACCGGCTGCGAGGCGCCGAAATTGCCGGCCGCCTGTGAGCTGCTGGTCCGACTGCGCGACGACGAAGGCGAACTGGTGATGCCGGAGGAATTCATTCCCGCGGCCGAGCGCTACAACCTGGTGTCTTCGATCGATCGCTGGGTGGTGCGCCGCGCGGTGGAGGCGCTGCAGCAGCATGCCAGCGGCGACGAGCCGCCGTTTCTATTTGCATTGAACCTTTCCGGGACCTCGCTCAGCGATAGAAGCTTCCTCGACTTCGTGCTGTCGCTGGTTGAAGAGCCGCGCATCGCGCGCGGCCTGTGTTTCGAGATCACCGAGACCGCGGTCATCACCAGCATGACGCAGGCGGTGTCATTCATGCGCGAACTGCGCAAGCGCGGCTGCCGCTTTGCACTCGACGATTTCGGCAGCGGGTTGTCGTCGTTTCACTACCTGAAGACGCTGCCGGTTGATTTCCTGAAAATCGATGGCCAGTTCATTGGCAGTGTCACCACCGACGTGGTGGACCGCAGCATGGTGGAGGCCATCAGCCGCGTCGGGCGCGCGCTCGGCATCGCTACCATCGCCGAAAAAGTCGAGTCAGCCGAGGTGTTCGAGGAGCTCAAGCGCCTCGGGGTCCAGTTTGCCCAGGGCTACTTCGTGGCCAAACCCGCCCCCATCGACACCTTGACCGACGCCAGCGCGCGCGGATTCGGCGGCCTCGGGCCGAGCTGAGGGCGGCGGCGCCTGCCGCTGCGGCTTTACAGGGTGGCCGTTATCGTCGCCAGCCATCGCCGCTGCACCGGCTCAGCGGAGGTTTGCATCTGCTGCTGGTGCAGCAGGTTCTGCCCCGACAGCGCAAGCCCCAGATGAGTATTGATGCGGTGCGCGATACGCGCATTGACGCTGGCGTAAGCCGGCACCGTGATCAATGTACCTGCGACCAGGCCGTTATATGACAGTCCGGAAGTTCGTGATTGATACAGCAGGAAGGCATCGCTTTCCCACGGACCCTGGTTCCAGCCGAGATTGAATTTGCCCAGGCGCACCGGGGTTTCATCCTGCGGGTCCACCGCACCGACACCGGCTGCATTAGCGGCACTGAAGGTTTGCCGCACCCGTTCATAGCGCAGGTATGTGCTCCATCGCCAGTGGTCGGCCAGCCGGCCATCGAGGGTGACCGAGGCGCCCGAAGCGCTCGAATCGCCGATATTCTCCGGTGTGACGTAGAACCCGGCCGGTCCCGGTAGCACGCCGCCGGCCAACACGGTCATGCCATCGCTGACCTGGTAGAACACCGCCGTGCGTAGCTGCCCCTGCAATTGCGGCAGGGCCCGATCCCAATCGAGCTCGTAGTTCTCAACGCCGGTCGGCGCCTGGATTGGGGTTCCGGTAACTCCGAACTCCGGGGTCTGATACAGCAACGCGCCAAGCTCCACCAGATTGGGCAGAAGCGTGCCGCGCGCCGCCAACAGGCGCAGCGTGTCGTTGTCGTCCAGGCGCCAGACCAGGCCGCTGTTAAAGCTCGGCACATGCAGGCGCCGGTCCCAGTCCTGATTGGTGAGCGGATAGCCGGGCGGCGTGTAGCCTTCGCGTCCCAGCGCCAGATCGTCCAGCCGCACGGCGTTGGTCAGTGTCAACACCGGACTGAGTTGCCAGTTCCACATGCCGCTGGCGGAGATGACGTCATAGAAAATCTCGGCCCCGGTGATCGGTGAGGTGGTGTCGGATTCGTGCCGATACTCCAGCGCCACGCGAAAAGTATTGCTGGTGCCGAGCTTGTACACATCCTCCGCCTGGGCCACGTCGATTCGATCGCTGAACATCAGCGGCTGGCCGGCCAGGCCCGCGCCTGCGGACTGATCCATGCGATTGCTGTACGCGGTCACCTGCAGCAGACCGTAGTCGCTGTCGGAGCTCAGCTGCGCCTTTACCGAATCGGTGTCGAAGCGCTCGAAGTCAAATTGGTAAACCGGATTGACTTCGTTTTGTTCGACATGAGTAGTGCTGGCCTCGACCCGCAACGAGGTGCTGTCGTTCAGGCGCAAGGCCGCGTCCAGGTTGGCGTCGCGCCGCTGGTTGATGTGGCCGACCAGATCCGGGTTGACCGGCGCCGGGACAGGAAAATCCTCATTGGAGCGCGCGCCACCGGAGATACGCACGGCGCCGGCAGAGCCGAGCGGCAATGTCGCTATCGCGGAAGCCTGCGCCAGTTGCTGACTGCCGGCGCTCACCGACGCGGAATTAACCTGGTCGTACAGCGGATTATAGGTGACGATGTTGATCACACCGGCGACCGCATTGAAGCCGAACAGCGCGCTGGCGGGGCCTTTGACTATCTCGATCTGGCGGATGGCGTCGAGCTCGACCGGCAGCGAGCTCCAGGGCGTGAAGCTGTAGTCATCGGCGTACACCTGGCGGCCGTTGATCAGCACCAGCACCCGTTGCGAATACGGCTGATCGTAGCCGCGTACGCTGATCTCCGCCTGGTCGTCGGTCCACTGCTGGAAGTCCACTCCGGCAGCGTTTTGCAGTACCCCTGCCAGGTCGTAGGCGCCCGAGCGTCGGATGTCCTCCGCCGTGATGATCTGCATGTTCGCCGGCACATCGGCCACCCGCTGCGGCGATCCGGTGACGCTGGTGGTCACCGGCTCCTGAAACAGCCGCTCGAGCGCGCCGTAGTCGATCGATTGCGCACGCGCGGCGTGCTGGGCGCACAACACGATCGGCACCAGTAACAGGCGGTAGCGCTTTGGTGTGGATGGCATGCCGATACCTAGAGTTCGGTGATCATCACGCGGAACGCTTCGGAGAAAGTCATGCCGCTGGCCGCAGCTGCGGCGCGATTGACCAGGATCTGCACCCGCGGCAGCGCGCGCACTCCCATCGCGCAATTGCCATCCTGCACCTGGACAATGTCGGTGGTGACGCAGGGAATCTTGCGGCTGCGATCTAACTGCGCCAGCGCGGCGGCGGCGTGGCCGAGGTCGGAGGTCAGGAAGTACAGCCCGACGTTGGAATTCGCCAGCTCATCGAGCGCGATGAGCCGCGGTCGCAGCACCAGCTGGCCGGCCCGAAAGCCGTCCTCCATCATGGCATCGAGCTGCTTGGCTTCGAGCGCCGATTGGGCGTTGCCCGGCTGGTACACAATGCCGACGATGACCTCGCCCTGCAGCGGATGTTGCAGGAAGCTCAATGCCCGTACCGCAACCAGCAGCGTGGTAGCGCTGTCTTCGGCGGCGGCCGGCAGCGCCATGAGCGCGCCGGATACCAGCAGCGCCCAGAGTTTGGAACGCATCTTCAGGTCTCGTCGACCTCAAGCAGTACCGGGGCGGCAGGTTGAACCGCGCCGGCGCGCAGCATGTCGCCCGCGCGCTGTGCGTCCACCGCGACGCTGAACAGATTGCCCTGCGCCCGGGTAGCGGCGCCGGTCGACACCAGCAGATTGCGCTGCTGCTCGGTCTCGACTCCTTCGGCGATGACGCCGATGCCCAGTTCGCGCGCCAGGTGAATGATGGCGCGCACCGTGGCGGCGACTTCCGGGCGGTCAACCGCCCGTGCAATGTAGTCGCGGGCGATTTTCAGGTGGCTGACGCCGTAAGCGCGCGGATAGGTAAAGGAGGAGTACTCGGTACCGAAATCGTCGATCGCCACTCGGGCGCCGATCTCCCGCAGCCGGCCCAGTGCATCATCGCTCGCCAGCGTCGCCTGCCCAAGCGCGGCCTCGGTGACGTCGAATTCCAGTACCGACGGCGACAATCCCCACTGCGCGGTGATGTCGCGCACGTCTTTGATCAGTTCCGCACTGCCCATGAGCTGCGTCAGGCTCAAGTTGATCGCAATCTGCGGCGGGGCGATGCCGGCATCGAGCCATAGCTTCATCTGACGGCAGGCCTGGCCCAGCACCCAGCGGCCCAGCCGCATCATGATGCCGGTCTTCTCCGCCACGGTAAGGAACTCCCTGGGCAACAGCATGCCGCGGCGCGGGTGATTCCAGCGCAGCAGCGCTTCCATGCCGACGATGCGACCGGATACGACCTCCACCTGCGGCTGGTAATGCAGGGTCAACTCGCCGCGATCCAGCGCCAGCTTGAGTTCCTCGCCCAGCTCGATGCGCTGCTGCACCTCGCGGTCTAGTTCGGCGCTGTGAAAATGATATTGGTTGCGCCCTTCGTCTTTCGAGCGATACAGCGCAAGGTCGGCCTGCGACATCATGGTTTCAGGGTCCGGAATGCTGGCGCTGTACGGGCAGATACCGATGCTGGCCGACACATGCACGTCGTGGCCGGCGATGAAATACGGCCGGGCCAGCGCCGTTCGCAGTTTTTCCGCCAGCGTTCCGGCGCTTGCCGGATCGGTCATGTCGAGCTGCAGTAGTGCGAATTCGTCGCCGCCAAGACGCGCCACCACATCAGTTTCGCGCACCTGGCCGTGCAGCCTGCGGGCCACCTCGCACAGCAGCAGGTCGCCCGTGGCATGGCCATAGGTGTCGTTCACCGGCTTGAAGTGATCGAGGTCGACGTAGAACACCGCAAACGGTTTGGCACCGCGCCGTGATGCGGCGTAGGCCAGCTGCAGGCGTTCGATGAAAGTTGCGCGATTGGCAACGCCGGTCAGCGTGTCGGCGCGGGCGAGCAGCGCCAGGTTATCCTCGGCCGCCTTGCGCTCGGTGATGTCGATAATGATACCTTCGACCTCGATCAGGCGGCCGTCGGCCTCACGCACCGGTGTGTAGCGATTCTCCACCCAGCGCCAGGCGCCCTGTCCGGTACGCAGGCGGAATTCGATCGCCGCGCCGCTCGCATCCTTCTTCAGGATGCTGGACATCGCCGCCGCGACCTTGCCTGCGTCCTCCGGCGCCACCAGCATCTCCATCCACCGTTTCGAGTCCAGCAGCGCCTGCGGGTCATGGCCGTACTTGCTGATGTTGTGCGATATATAAGTGAGCGGGAATGGCGGTTCGCCCAGCAGCCGGTACAGGATGGTCGGGCTGTTCTGCACGATGGTATTGGCGTCGGCCAGCAGCTTGATCTGCAGCTCGCGTCCGATAGCGGCCCCCATCAGGCCGGCAAGCGTCTTGAGTGTGTCGGTTTCGGCCCAGCTCCATTGGCGCCGCGTGTCCGAGGAATCGATGAAATTCAGACTGCCCCAGAGCTGGTTGTTCACCATGACGATGAGCTGCAGGAACGAGCGCATCTTCGCCGCGGCGAACAGGCCGCGGTAGGCGCCGGAGATGTCATCCAGGAAAAAGGTGGTCAGAGCGCCGCCAGCCAGCGGCTTGGTGGCACGCGGCAGGTGCGCCGTCAGGTCGATGTCCTGCAGTAAGCGATTGTCGATCACCGGCTCGATACCCGGCGCACACCACTCGTAGCGCACCCGCGAGCGCGTATGGCCGGAAGGGTCGGTGTGGAACGAACACAGCTGCACGCGGCTGACGGCGATGGTCTTGCCGATGAGCTCCAGCACCGGCACGATAGCGTCCTTGTGCTGCAAACCCAGCAGCTCCTCGGCGCTTTTCGTCACCACGTTGAGCAGCGCGTCATGTTCGCGCAATGCGGCCTCGGCCGCGCCGCGCTCGTTGAGCTCCTTTTCGAGCAGCGTGTTGCTCTGCTGCAGCTCGGTGGTGCGGCGCGCGACGGTTTCTTCAAGCTCCGCGCGGTACTGCGCCTGCTGCAGTCCGCGCGCGTGCTCACCGGCACGATCGCGCTCGGCGTCGCTTTGGGCGCGCAATGCCCACGACAGGTAGCCGGTGACGGTGAGGAAGGCGAGGCTGATCAGCGCGGTGATGATGGCGCGTTGCCAGACGCCGCGCTGCCACTCCGCCAGCGCATCCTTGCGTGGCAACGCTGCATGCACCGACCATTCGCCGCGGCGTTCCTCCACCACGATCATGGCGGCGAGATCGCCCGGCGGTGGTTGGCCGGCGCTCAGCACACCGCGGTCCTCCACCCAGATGCTGGCGCTCGGATACTGCAGCAGCGCCCGCCAGATGGCGGCCGTGCGGCTGGCGTTGGTGTCGGCGCCAGCGCCGTCATGGCCGAGCTGTGCGAGCGCATTGAAGTCGGCCAGCGTCGCCACGGTGAAGCTGAGCTGTCCCTGCACGCGCTCGAGCGTGGAGCGACGTTCGCTCAGGCTGAGATTGAACAGCAGCGCCCACACCCCGATCAGTGCCAGCACCAATGGCACGAAGATCAGTTTGCTATAACGCCGGACGCTCAGAAATTCAGCCATTGCCAGCTGCACTGCCGCTCAAGATGGCTGTAGGCGAGCGCGTTCATCCTTGTCGCGTCATGATACGCGCTGGCGGCGATGGCCGGCGCACAGATCAAGCCGCCGTGTTTAAGATCGCGCGCGATCGCGGCGTTTTGTGATATTTACAATCGTTGCGTCAATAATGCCGACGGAACCTGGATCCGGAAATGACAACGTCCGATATTGATTGCCGCATCAGCGTCGCGCCGATGATGGATTGGACCGACCGCCACTGCCGCTATTTCCTGCGTGGCTTTTCCCCGC
Source organism: Gammaproteobacteria bacterium (assembly GCA_003132025.1). Classification (GTDB taxonomy): domain Bacteria; phylum Pseudomonadota; class Gammaproteobacteria; order Steroidobacterales; family Steroidobacteraceae; genus FEN-1191. The sequence continues at coordinate 14,381 of PKWJ01000026.1, read as the reverse complement.
GCGCGCTGCTCTACAGCGAGATGATCACCGCGGCCGCGATCGTGCGCGGCGACCGCGAGCGACTGCTGTGCTACTCCGAGGAAGAGCAACCGCTGGCGCTGCAGTTGGGCGGCAGCGAGCCGACGCTGCTTGCGGCCGCTGCCCGCGCCGGGGCCGACAGCGGCTACCGCGAGATCAACCTCAATTGCGGCTGTCCCAGCGACCGAGTGCATGCCGGGGCGTTCGGCGCCTGCCTGATGCTCGATGCTGAACGGGTGGCGGATGCCGTGGCCGCAATGTGCGCCGCGGTGAGGGTTCCGGTGAGCGTCAAGATGCGCATCGGCGTGGTGGCCGGGCCGGGCGCACGCACGCAGCTGGCGCACTACGACGAGGAGGACTATGGACGCCTGCGGCGCTTCACCGTGCTGGCGGCGCAGGCCGGCTGCAGCCGTTTCATCGTGCATGCGCGCAAAGCCGTGCTCGGCGGCCTGTCGCCACGCGAGAACCGTGAAGTGCCGCCTCTGCGGTTCGACGTGGTGCAGCGCCTGAAGGCCGAGCTGCCGCAACTGGCGATCGCCGTCAACGGTGGCCTGCGGACCACGACGGCGTGTACCGCGGCCCTCGACTGGTCGGACGGGGTGATGCTCGGGCGCGAGGCCTATCACCGGCCGCACCTGCTGGCCGAGCTGCAGCAGGTGCTGTTCGACGATGGCTGGCGCTGCCCCGAGGATGCTGCGCTGCTCGAGCGCATGGCCGCATACGCCGAGCGCGAAGTCGCCGCCGGCGAGCGGCTGTCGGCGATTACCCGGCATATGCTCGGGTTGTGCTCCGGCCGGCCTGGCGCACGCCGCTATCGGCAATGGCTGTCGGATAGCGCGCGCCGGCACCAGGTCGGGGAACAGGCCGAAGGTCCGGTGAGCGCGGGCGGATTGGTGCGTGCGGCGGCCGCGCTGTGTGCGGTATAGCGCCAAGCCGCTGTGCGCCGCGACTGTTTCCAGTAACATTCAGCAGGCATGGGCAAAGACATCGAGCTTGCGATCCTGTTCGCCGACGTGGTCGGCTCCACCCGCCTGTTCGAGATCATGGGGGACCTGCGGGCGCGCGACATGGTCGCCACCTGTCTCGAGGTAATGCGCGAAGCCACCGAACAGCACAGCGGCAGTGTGATCAAGACCATCGGCGATGAGGTGATGTCCACGTTTCCGACCGCGGACGATGCGCTGAACGCGGCCGGAGAGATGCAGAAGCAGATCGCCGCGCATACCGAGCTGCGCGTGGACGGTCAGCCGGTCGCGATTCGCATCGGTTGCCATTTCGGTCCGGTGGTGCTCGAAGCCCGTGACGTATTCGGCTCCAGCGTCCACACCGCCAATCGCATGACCAGCCAGGCCAAGGCCGGGCAGATCATTACCACCGCCGCGACCGTCGAGCGCCTGTCACCCGAATGGCGCGCCTCGGTGCGGCAGATCGACGTCGCCACCATCCGCGGTCAGGGCGGCGAGATCGCGCTGTATGAAGTGCTGTGGCAGACCGACGACGTCACCAGCATGCTGCCGGCGCTGGCAATGTCGGGGCGCGAGCATCGCAAGCCGCAGCGCCTGCGCCTGACGGTGCAGGAGCGCGAACTGGTGCTGGATGACCAGCGCACGCTGGTCAACATCGGGCGCGCCGACGACAACGACATCGTGATCCGGGGCAATCTGATCTCGCGCCTGCATGCGACCATCGAGCTGAGCCGCGGCCGCTTCACGCTTACCGACCAGAGCACCAATGGCACTTTCGTGCAGATCGTGGGCGAGGAGGAAAGCTTCGTGCGCCGCGACAGCATGGCGATCAAAGGCGAAGGCATGATCGGCCTGGGCAGGATTCCCGATCGCGACTCGCCGCTGACGATTTATTTCGTCTGCGAGGAATGCTAGCCGGCGGCCTCGAGCCGGCGCGCGACTTCATCGGCTTCCGCCAGCATCGCACCCGGCAGGTGCGTGCCGTATTCCAGCAGGTACTGACGAAAACTCGCGATCTCCTTGCGCCACGCGGCGTTCGGTACCGCGGTCAGTTCTGCCAGCGCCTCGGCGCTGATATCAAGGCCGGCGGTATTGAGGTCGCCGGGCCGCGGCATGTTGCCGATCGGACTGTCGACCGCGCCCGCACTGCCGGCACAGCGATCCAGGATCCAGGCCAGCACGCGCAGATTCTCGCCAAAACCCGGCCACAGGAACTTGCCCGCTGCATTCTGCCGGAACCAGTTGACGTGGAAGATACGCGGCGGTTTCTTCAGTGTGGCGCCAATGTTAAGCCAGTGCGCCCAGTAGTCACCGAAGTTGTAGCCGGCGAACGGCTTCATGGCCATCGGGTCGCGACGCACCACGCCGACTTTGCCTGCGGCGGCGGCGGTGGTTTCCGAGGCCACCGAGGCACCGACCAGAACGCCGTGCTGCCAGCTGCGCGCTTCGTACACCAGCGGCGCGAGCTCGCGCCGGCGGCCGCCGAAGATCAGCGCCGAGATCGGTACCCCGCGCGGGTCTTCCGCCGCCGGGCTGTACGCCGGATTGAGCGATGCGGCAACGGTAAAGCGCGAGTTGGGATGCGCCGCCGGGCCGTTGCTCGGATCGTAGGGTCGGCCGCGCCAGTCGGTAACCGGGCGCCCCTCGGTGCGGCCCTCCCACCACGGCTCATTGTCCGCCGTCAGCGCGACGTTGGTGAACAGCGTGTCGCGCCGGATCATGCGGTCGGCGTTGCGATTGGTGCGCTCGTTGGTGCCGGGCACGACCCCGAAATAGCCCGACTCGGGATTGATGGCCCACAGCCGCCCGTCCGGACCTGGCTGCAGCCAGGCGATGTCGTCGCCGATGGTGAACACTTTCCAGCCCGGGAGCGAATCCGGGGGGATCAACATCGCGAGATTGGTCTTGCCGCAGGCGGACGGAAACGCCGCGGCCACGTAGTGGGTCTCACCGCGCGGATTCTGCAGCCCGACGATCAGCATGTGCTCGGCCAGCCAGCCCTCGTCGCGCGCCTGCCAGCTGGCGATGCGCAGCGCGTGGCACTTCTTGCCCAGCAGCGCATTGCCGCCGTAGCCGGAACCGAAGCTCTCGATCGCGAGCTCCTCGGGGTAGTGCATGATGAAGCGGCGCGCCGGATCGAGATCGCCGATCGAGTGCAGGCCACGCACGAACGTGCCATCGGACGCGATGCGCTCGAGCGCCGCGCGCCCCATGCGCGTCATGATCGCCATGTTGAGCACCACGTAGGCGCTGTCCGTGATCTCGACGCCGCAGCGCGCGTAGGGCGAATCGAGCGGGCCCATGCAGTAGGGCACCACGTACATGACGCGGCCGCGCATGCTGCCGCGAAACAGTTCGCGCATCTTGGCGCGCGCGGCGGTCGGCTCCATCCAGTTGTTGTTCGGCCCGGCCGCGTCCTTGGAGCGCGAGCAGATGTAGGTCAGGTGTTCCACCCGTGCGACGTCGTTCGGATTGGAGCGGTACAGGTAGCAGCCCGGAAAGCTCGCCTGGTTCAGCGCTCGCAGCTCGCCCTTGGCCAGGAGCTCGGCGCGCAGGCGCTTCACCTCCGCCTCCGATCCGTCGCACCAGAAAACCCGGTCCGGCTGCGTCAGCTGCTGCGCACCCGCGACCCACTCGGCGACGTTATTCGACAGTTCCGACAGGCCAGCAAAGGTGTGGGGAGCGGTCGCCATGACGTATCCTCAACTCTTGGGTGAAGCCGACCTAAGGGAAAACGGAGCGTGTTACGAACTTTTTCAATTATACGCGCGAGAGCCCGAATTTCCGGATTTATGCGCCCTTAAAATGACCCGGCCTGGCAATATGTTGAACCTTGAGGCAATCCTGGGCGCCGACGGCCCGTTGACGCGGCTACTTCCGGCTTTTCGCCCCCGGCCGGCCCAGCAGCAGATGGCGGCGCGCATCGATGCAGCGCTGCATGCACGCGAAATACTGATGGTGGAGGCTGGTACCGGTACCGGCAAGACCTACGCGTACCTGGTGCCTGCATTGCTGTCGGGGCTGCGCATATTGATATCAACCGGCACACGGACGCTCCAGGATCAGCTGTTCCACCGCGACCTGCCGCTGCTGGCGGCGGCCTTGGGCAGGCCGGCACGCGTCGCGCTGCTCAAGGGTAGATCGAATTATCTGTGTCGCGCCCGGCTGGCGGACATAGGGCGACAGGAACAGCTGCTGCCGGTGTCCGCCGACGCGCTGCTGGAGCGCATCCGCGCCTGGTCAGCCGGCACGCGCAGCGGCGATCTGGCAGAGCTGCCGGAATTCGCCGATTCGCATCCGTTGCGGGCCGACATCACGTCGACGCGCGACAACTGCAGCGGCACGCGCTGTAGCGAAATCGGTCGCTGCCACGTGTTCGAAGCCCGCCGCGCGGCGATGGAAGCCGATATCGTCGTGGTCAACCACCATCTGCTGCTGGCAGACATGGCGCTCAAGGAAGAGGGATTCGGCGATCTGCTGCCCAGCGTCGATGCCGTGGTGCTGGATGAGGCACACCAGTTGCCGGACCTGGCCAGCGAATTCTTCGGCGTCAGCGTCAGCAGTCGGCAATTCGAGCTGCTGATCGCGGATATCAGGCGCGAGTTCGCCAGCGCCCAGCTCCCGCTGGGTGAATCGGCGCGGCTGTGCGCGCAACTGGAACGTTCATTGGCAGCGGCGCAGGCGGCACTCGGCCGCAGCGAGCGTCATCTGAGCTGGCGTGAGCTGCGCGACGATGCCCGCGACGCGCTGCGGACCGTGCGGCGCTCGTGCAGCGCGCTGGCCGCACAGCTCGATGCGCTCGCTGCGCAACCCGGGCTGCAGGCGTGCGCCGTGCGCGCCCGCGCGCTGGCACTAGCCCTGCGGCAGATCATCGATGACGTGCCCGAGCGGCGCGATATCGATATCGATACCGATGCCGATGCCGATGCCGATGCCGATGCGGAAGTCGACGCTGATGTCGCGATGGTCAGGGTCGCGGGCGCGCGCACGGTGTCCACGCACCCGCGCGGCTTTGCATTGCGGCTGCTGCCGTACGAGATCGCGAGCCGTTTTCAGGCGCAGCTGTCGCAGGCTGGCAATGCCTGGATCTTCACCTCGGCTACGCTCGCGGTGGGCGACGACTTCAGTCACTTCGCCAGCCGCCTGGGGCTGGAGCGCGCCGCAACGCTGCGCTTCGACAGTCCATTTGATTTTCCGCGCCAGGCGTTGCTCTATCTGCCGCGCGGCCTGCCGCAACCGTCCGATCCGGGCTACGGCGATGCCGTGATCGAACTGGCGCGGCCTCTCCTCGAGAGCGCCGGCGGCGGGGCGTTCGTGTTGTTCACCAGTCATCGCTCGTTGCGGCATGCGGCGCAGCGGCTCGCGGGATCGCTGCCGGCCGAATTGCCGTTGCTGGTGCAGGGCACGGCGCCGCGTGAACAGCTGCTGCGCCGGTTTCGCGCCAGCGGCCGGGCGGTGCTGCTCGGCACCGCAAGCTTCTGGGAAGGAGTGGATGTGCAGGGGCCGGCCCTGCGGCTGGTGATCATCGACAAACTACCATTCGCCTCACCGGAGGATCCGGTGGTGCGCGCCCGCATCGAATATCTGAGCGCGCAGGGCGGCAACGCGTTCCGGGATTACCAGCTGCCCGAGGCGGTACTGGCGCTCAAGCAGGGCGTAGGGCGATTGATTCGCAGCGAAGAGGATCGCGGCGTGGTGGTGATCTGCGATCCGCGCATGAGCGAGCGCGGGTACGGCCGCATCTTTCGCGCCAGCCTGCCGCCGATGGCCACCACGCATGCCGCTGACGTGGCACTGCAGCGGCTGCGCGAGCTCGGCTGTGAAACTGCTGGCACTTGATAGCGCGACGGAGCGCTGCTCGGCCGCTCTGTGGCTGGACGGCGCGGCAGGGAAGCGCGAAGCGATGCGGGACCGCAGTCACAGCGAACTGATACTGCCGATGATCGCGGCGCTACTGGCCGAGGCGGACCTTACACTGCGGCAGCTCGATGCCATCGCGTTCGGGCGCGGCCCGGGCGGCTTCACCGGCGTGCGGCTGGCTGCCAGCATCGCCCAGGGACTGGGGTTTGCCGCCGACCTGCCGCTGCTGCCGATCTCCGATCTGCGGGCGCTCGCGGCCCAGGCGCTGCTGCAGCCTGGCGCCCCCTCGCATGCCTTGATTTGCCAGGACGCGCGCATGGGTGAGATCTACTGGGGTTGCTTTGAGCGCCTGGCGGAGAAAATTCTACCGGTGGGACCCGAGGCGGTCGCCGCTCCCGGGGCGCTCTTTCTGCCGCCGGCATGGAGCGGTGAGCGCGTGTGCGGCGCCGGGTCCGGATTTGCCGCCCATGCCGCTGCGCTGGCGGGCCTGACCGCTGGGTTCAGCGCTGTGCTGGCCGATTTGCGGCCGCGGGCGACCGAAATCGCGTTGCTCGCGGCACAGGAGGGCCTGGCGAACGCAGTGCCGCCGGAGCAGGCACAGCCGGTGTACCTGCGCGATGACGTCGCGCAGCCGCCCGCACCGGTCACGGCGCCGACGACGGCCGGCTGAGGAATTCGCGCCGGGCGTCATACGACTGTAACAAGCGACCCCTAAGGTTTGCCCGCAGGCTTGCAACAATATGACTTCAAAGCAGATTTTGGTTGTCGAGGACGAACGGCCGATTCGCGAGATGATCGCGTTCGGGCTGCGGCGTGCCGGTTTTGACGTGCGTGAGGCGGAAGACTGCAGGGCGGCCAGGGCCGCGCTGGCGGATCGCCGCCCTGACCTGGTCCTGATCGACTGGATGCTGCCCGATAACAGCGGCCTGGAGCTCACGCGCTCGCTCAAGCGCGAACGCGATACGCGTGACCTGCCGATCATCATGCTTACCGCGCGCGCCGAGGAAGTGGATAAAGTCGCAGGCCTGGACGGCGGCGCCGACGACTATATGACCAAGCCGTTTTCACCGCGCGAGCTGATTGCGCGCGTAAATGCGGTGCTGCGGCGCAGCGGCGGCCAGGACGAGACCGAGCTGGTGCGCATCGACGACCTGACGCTCGATCGTGCCGGCCATCGCGTCATGGTGGGCGAACGCACCGTCACACTGGGCCCGACCGAGTATCGCCTACTGGAGTTTTTCATGACGCACCCGGAGCGGGTCTACAGCCGTGAGCAGCTGCTCGACCGCGTCTGGGGTGGAAATGTGTACGTCGAGGAGCGCACCATCGACGTCCATATACGGCGTCTGCGCAAGGCACTCGATGACTACGGCTACGATCGGCTGGTACAGACCGTGCGCGGAGCAGGCTATCGTTTTTCGGCACGGCCGGAATCCTGACGGCCGGGTCGATTCGGCAGGCGGGTCCTAGCCACGCATGAATTCCGGCGGTTGGTTGTCTCTGAGCATGCGATTGTCGGCTGCGCTGGCGATCGGGCTCGTGGTCGGTCTCATCTTCGGCGTCCCGTGGGCAGGCGTGGCCACGGTGCTGGCGATCGCCTTGGGGCTGCAGTTGCTGCACCTGCTGCGCGTGCTGCGCTGGCTGCAGGCCGATCAAACCGAGCTGGCTCCGGAGCAGCCCGGCCCCTGGGGCCATCTGATCGCGATGATCGTGCGCCTGTATCGGCGCAAGCAGTTCCACAAGCAGCGCCTGCTGCGGCTATTGCGCGAGTTGCGCCGCTCGACCGCGGCGATGCCCGATGGCGTGGTGGTGCTCAATCCGCAGGCCGAGATCCTGTGGTTCAACCGGACAGCGGCGCGCCTGCTGGGCTTTCGCGGCAAGACCGATTTCGGGCTGCGGATCGAGAACCTGGTGCGCCAGCCCGAGTTCGTGCGCTACCTGCGCGGCAGTCAGTATGCGACGCCGGTGATCGTGCGCTCTTCGGTCGGCACCGAGCAGCACCTGTCGCTGCAGATCGTGCCTTATGGAGCAGGACAGCTGCTGGTGCTGGTGCGCGATGTAACGCGCGAGGCGAGGCTGGAGGCGATGCGCAAGGACTTTGTCGCCAACGCATCGCATGAACTACGCTCGCCATTGACCGTGATCTCGGGTTACCTGGAGACGCTGGCGCAGGATACCGAGGTCGATCCGGCGCTGGCCGGCCCGCTGCAGGAGATGCGGCGGCAGGCGCAGCGCATGACCAGCATCGTGCAGGATCTGATCGAGCTGTCGCGGCTGGAGTCATCGGACAGCGATGCCGTGGGCCAGCCGATCGACGTGGTAGCGCTGATGGCGCAGCTGCGCCAGGACGTGCTCGCGCGCCCGCAGCACCCGGCGCAGGTACTGGTGCGCGCCGACTCGCATGCCATGCTGCTCGGCGAGGACATCCAGATTCACTCCGCATTCTCCAATCTGGTGGAAAATGCCGCCAAGTACACCCCGCCGAACGGCTCGGTGCAGATCCGCTGGTGGACCGACGATCGGGGCGGGCACTTTTCGGTCACCGATACCGGTATCGGCATCGCCTCCGAGCACATCCCGCGCCTGACCGAACGCTTCTACCGGGTCGACGCCGGGCGCAGCCGCGCCACCGGCGGCTCGGGCCTGGGACTGGCGATCGTCAAGCACGTGCTGCAACGACACGGCGCGCAGCTGTCGATCGAAAGCGAGGAAGGCCAGGGCAGTAAGTTTACCTGCGACTTTCCGCGCGAGCGGCTGCAGATCCCGGTAAAAGAGGCGGTCGTCTAGTGCGGGTACCGGATGCTGACGGCATCCATGGCGCTGCGCGCCGCAACGCTGCACGCCCGGGGCGGCGACTATTTCCAAAAGCTGCGAAATGCATCGCGTGCCACAGCCTGCGATTGCGCTATATTCACTAGAGTGCGCGCTACGCCGCGCAACCGAGCTATCGAGGCCTGACCAATGCAAGCCGCTGACATCTCCCACCACACCTCGAAGCGCTTTAATGAAGATCTGGAACGGGTGCGCAGCAAAGTGCTGGCGATGGGCGGCTTTGTCGAGGATCAACTCAGCCGCAGCCTCATGTCGCTGGTGGACGCCGACAGTTCGCTCGGGCGCGAGGTGGCCAGGGACGATTACAAGGTCAATGGCATGGAGGTCTCGATCGACGAGGACTGCAGCCGCATCCTTGCGACCCGCTCGCCGGCAGCCGGTGACCTGCGCATGATCGTCGCCACCATAAAGACCATTACCGACCTGGAGCGCATCGGCGACGAATGCGAGAAAATCGGGCTGATTGCCGCGCGGCTGGCGACCATCGAACGCCCAGCCGACCGCTACCGCGAGGTGAAGCACCTGGGACGCACGGTACAGGTGCTGGTACACGACACGCTCGACGCCTTTGCACGGCTGGATGCCGACGCTGCTCTCAGGACCTGCCGCCAGGACCGGGTGGTGGACGAGGAATACGAGGCCATTCAGCGCCAGTGCATCACGTTCATGATGGAGGACCCGCGCACCATCCGGCGCGCCCTCGACGTCATGTGGGTGGTGCGGTCGCTGGAGCGCATCGGCGATCACGCCAAGAACATCTGCGAATACGTGATCTACATGGTGCACGGCAAGGACGTGCGCCATACCTCGCTGGATCATATCGAGCGCGAGCTGGCCGAACGGGCAGTACGCCGCAGCTGATGCGCCGCGAATTGAATTTCCTGGGCGTCGCGCTATGCCTGGGACTGCTGGGTTACGCCTGGTATGCGCAGGCGGTGCTGCATCTGGAACCCTGTCCGCTGTGCATCTTCCAACGTGTCGGTGTCGCCGCCGTCGGCGTGCTGTTTCTCCTCGCCGCTCTGCATCACCCGAGGCGCTGGGGTGCGCGGGTGTACGGTGTGCTGCTGCTGCTCGCCGCGCTCGCAACCATGGCAGTCGCAGCGCGCCACTTCTGGATCCAGCATCTGCCAGAAGGCGCGGTGCCGGCCTGTGGCGCGACGTTGTCGTACATGCTGGAGGTTCTCCCACTCGCGGAGGTGGTGCGCAAAGTTCTGAGTGGCTCTGGCGAGTGCGCCCAGGTCACCTGGACGATGCTCGGTCTGTCGATGCCCGGCTGGGTGTTGCTCGCGGCCGCAGCTTTGGGCGCACTGGGTGCCTACGCCAACCTTTCCGGCCGGCGCGCGCCGGCCGCCGGGCGGGACGGCGGCTAGGTCAGCAGATTTCGCAGCGCCTGCAGATATATTGCATGCAGCGTATCGATGTCCTCGATGCGCACGCACTCGTTCACCTTGTGGATACTGGCGTTGACGACGCCGAGCTCGACTACCTGCGCGCCCATCGGTGCAATGAAGCGCCCGTCGGAGGTGCCGCCGCCGGTCGATAGCGACGGCTCGCGCCCGGTGACGGTGCGAACGGCCGCGCACACCGCGCTCGAAAGCGGCCCTGGCGGGGTGTAGAACGGCTCTCCGGACAGATACCACTCGAGCGTGTACTTCACCTTATGGCGGGTGAGCACTTCCTCTACCGTGGCCTTGAGCTGCTCGAGTGTCTGGACCGACGAGTAGCGCAGGTTGAAGCGCGCCTTGAGTTCGCCCGGGATCACGTTCGGAGCGCCGGTGCCGGCATTGAGATTGGACACCTGGAAGGTCGTGGGCTGAAAGTGCTCATTGCCCTGGTCCCACAGGCGGCTGGACAGTTCGGCCAGTGCCGGGGCGAAGCTGTGGATCGGATTGTCGGCGAACTGCGGATAGGCGATATGGCCCTGCACGCCGTGGACGGTGAGGCGGCCGGACAGCGATCCACGGCGGCCGATCTTGATGGTGTCGCCGATGCTGGTTTCGCTCGAAGGCTCGCCGACGATGCACCAGTCGATGCGTTCGCCGCGCTCGCGCAACGTCTCGATCACGCGGCGGGTGCCGTCCACCGACGGGCCCTCCTCATCGCTGGTGATAAGGAACGCTATGGCACCGCGATGGGCGGCGCGCTCGGCGACGAAGCTCTCGGTGGCGGTCAGCATCGCCGCCAGCCCGCTCTTCATGTCGGCCGCGCCGCGACCGTACAGTAACCCCTCGCGGATGGCGGGCTTGAACGGATCCGAGCGCCACTCCTCGAGCGGGCCGGTGGGCACAACGTCGGTGTGTCCGGCAAAGCACAGCAGCGGGCCGCCATCGCCGCGCCGTGCCCACAGATTGTCGACATTCCCATAACGCAGGCGCTCGACCCGAAATCCTATGTGGCTCAGGCGACTGGCCATCAGGTCCTGGCAGCCTTCGTCGGCCGGGGTCACGGAAGCTCGTGCGATCAGGTCATGAGTCAGTTCGAGCGTGGCGGACATTGTTCTCCTTCCAAAAAACCGCGGGCCGGAAGCGGTGCCGATGCCACGGCGCCGCCAGAAGCGACTGGCGGGCCGGATCGGCTCGGCGCCTTATACGGTGCGCGCGCGCTACCCACAAGGGCTGACACAAATGTGTCATGACGATCCGTATACCATGCATGGATGAGCACCGAGGGCCTGAGCCACCACATTTCCAGCCGCTACAACACCGATCTGGAGCGAGTACGCAGCAGCGTGCTGGAGATGGGCGGTCTGGTGGAACGGCAGCTGACGCAGGCGATTGGCGGTATCACCGAGCCCGACGCCCGGGTCATGGTACGCGTGGCCCAGGAGGAGTTGCGGGTCAATCAGCTGGAGCGTTCGATCGACGAGGACTGCGGCCGCATACTCGCCACCCGCGGGCCGACCGCGTCGGATTTGCGGCTCATCATCACCATCCTCAAGACGATCACGGACCTGGAGCGGATCGGCGATGAGGGCGAGAAGGTGGCCGCGATCGCCGCCCGGCTGGCGCTGCGCGAGCGGCCCAACAACCGCTATCGCGAAGTGCGCAATCTGGGCGAAGTGGTGATCGATATGGTGCACGATACGCTCGATGCGTTCGCGCGCTTCGATACCAAGCTGGCGCTGGAAGTGCTGCGCCGCGACCGTACGGTGGACGAGGAGTACGAGGCCATCCACCGCCAGAACATTACCTTTATGATGGAAGATCCGCGCTCAATTCGGCGGGCGCTCGACGTCATGTGGGTGGTACGATCACTGGAACGCATCGGGGACCACGCCAAGAATATCTGCGAGTACCTCATCTACCTGGTGCTGGGCAAAGACGTACGCCACATCAAGATCGAGGAGATAGAGAAGGAGCTGCAAGCGCCACGGGGCTGAGGGCGCTGATGGCCTCTGCCGACGGTAGCTGTATGAATTTATGGAACAACTGGTGAGAAGCAAGCCGCCCGAAGCCGAGTCCGCCGGTTTCCTGCCGGCGTCGGATATCGACACCGGGGTGATTCCTATCCGCGCCAGCGGTCGCGGCATGCTGCAGGTGGCGGTGGACGAGACCCGGCGCACGGCGGCGCTCAAGGCGCCGGTGAAGGCCCGGGTCGAGGCGCTGGATTTCTACTATGGCGAGCTCAAGGCGCTCAAGAGCCTCACCATGGATATCCGCGAGAAGCAGGTCACGGCGCTGATCGGGCCCTCCGGCTGCGGCAAGACCACGTTCCTGCGCTGTTTCAACCGCATGCACGACCTGACGCCCGGCACGCGCTACGAGGGCTGCATCCGGCTGCTGCCGGAGGACATCAACCTGGTCGCCCGCAACATCGATCCGATCGAAGTGCGCATGCGCATCGGCATGGTGTTCCAGAAGCCCAATCCATTTCCGAAGTCGATTTTCGAGAACGTCGCCTACGGACTGCGCATCCGCGGCGTGCGTTCGCAGATTCGTATCCAGGAAGAGGTCGAAAAGGCACTGCGCGAGGCGGCGCTGTGGGACGAGGTGAAGGACCGCCTCGCTACTTCCGCGCTGTCACTGTCCGGCGGCCAGCAGCAGCGTCTGTGCATCGCGCGCGCGCTCGCCACCAACCCGGAGATGCTGCTGTTCGACGAGCCGACCTCGGCGCTGGACCCGATTGCCACCGCCCGCATCGAGGAGTTGATCGCCGCGCTGCGCGAGCAGGTCACGGTGCTGATCGTCACCCACAACATGCAGCAGGCCGCGCGCGTCTCACACTATACCGCCTTCATGTATCTGGGCGAGATGGTCGAATTCGCGGAGACGAACGCCGTCTTCACCTCGCCGCGCGACAAGCGCACCCAGGATTACGTCACCGGCCGCTTCGGCTAACGGGAGGCAACGCCGTGGTGGACCAGCATACCGTCAGAGCCTACGACAAGGACCTCGACCTGCTCGAGCGGCGCATCGCCGAGATGGGCGGCCTCGCCGAGAAAATGGTGATCGACGCCATGGATGCGCTCGCCGCCGCCGACACCGCGCTCGCCCATCAGGTCGTTTCGACCGATCCGCGGCTGGACATGCTGCAGCGCGAGGTCGAGGAGCAGGCGGTCCTGACGATTGCGCGCCGCCAGCCGGTGGCGATCGACTTGCGCGAGATCATCGGCGCCATTCGCGTCGCCGGGGATCTCGAGCGGGTCGGAGATCTGGCCAAGAACATCGCCAAGCGCTCGGTCAAGATCGGCCTCGAGTCCCGGGTTCCGCGCGCCATCGTCGGCATCAAGCACATGAACGACTTCGCGCTCGAACTGATGAAGGATGTGCTCGACGCCTACGCCCAGCGCGACATCGAGCGGGCGCTTGCCGTCTGGGAGCGGGACGCCGATCTCGACGCCCTCGAGGATTCAGTCTTCCGCGATCTCCTGACCCACATGATGGAGGATCCGCGCAACATCACCTTCTGCGCCCATCTTCTGTTCTGCTCCAAGAATATCGAGCGGATCGGCGACCACGCCACAAACATTGCCGAAACCGTGTTCTATCTCGTGACCGGTTCGACCCTGCCGACCGACCGGCCGCGGGGCCGCCAGGAGTCGGACATCGAAGCGGACGCCAGAGGGGAGTCGTGATGAACCAGGCGCGCAAGGAGAGCGTCCGTCCCGGGGCTGCGTCCGCGCCACGCATTCTCATCGTCGAGGACGAATCCGATCTGGCGTTGCTCTTGGGCTATAACCTCGAGTCCGAAGGCTACGTCGTCGAGAACGTGGCGCGCGGCGACGAGGCCGAGCTGCGGCTCGCGGAAAACGCGCCCGACCTCGTCATCCTCGACTGGATGCTGCCCGGCGTCTCGGGGCTCGAAATCTGCCGCCGGTTGCGGGCGCGGGAGGCCACCCGCACGCTTCCGGTCATCATGGTGACTGCGCGCGGCGAGGAAGCCGAGCGGGTGCGGGGCCTATCGGTCGGCGCCGACGACTATGTGGTCAAGCCGTTCTCGGTGCCCGAGCTTATGGCACGGGTGCGGGCGCTGCTCAGGCGCAGCCGGCCGGAGCGGATCGCCGAACGCCTTTATGCCGGCGACCTCGACCTCGATCGGGAGACCCGGCGCGTTCGCCGCGGCGTGCGCGACATTCACCTCGGCCCGACCGAGTTCCGGCTGCTCGAATATCTGCTCGAAAAGCCCGGCCGGGTGTTCTCGCGCGCCCAGCTGCTCGATGCGGTTTGGGGGCAGGCGGCGGAGATCGACGAGCGCACCGTCGACGTC
>PKWJ01000016.1 GCA_003132025.1 Gammaproteobacteria bacterium | reverse complement strand
CCGACCGCCACGCCGTCCTGGGCGACCACGATCCTCATCCCCACCACATGCACGCCGGAGCAGGCGCTGGCCGAGTGGATGAAATGCCACGGAGCCGTGCTGTCAGCGGCGGCGAGGAACTGCGCATAGACGGCGTCGAGCCCTTCCGGACGGGTATCTGGCTGCGTGGCCGGCGCGGCTTGCGGCGATGAGGGAGGTCTATCGTCGCCGCCAGGATGCCTGGGGCGACGGGACGGCGGCCCGCGAAAGATAGAGGACGGCGCGCCGAGAGCTTGGCAGACTTGAGGGCAAGCACGGCGCCGCGCGCAACTTGGCAGTTCTGCATCGACGCCGTGCCGCACACCGTGCCGGGCACGAATGCAGGACGAGTATCCTGCCGATGATGGCGTTCGTCCACGTCTCGTCTGCGACGCAGCGCAGGCCGAGGCGATCTCCGGCCGCCTGTTCGTGTGCGCGGGTTGCCGCGATCAGGTGATCATCTGCAGCTGCTGCGACCGTGGCCAGATCTACTGCAACCACGGCTGCGCCTCGCGAGCCCGACGGGAGACCGTCGTCGCGGCCGGGCAGCGCTACCAGAAAACCCCTCGCGGCGGCCGGATGCACGCCGCGCGGCAGGGCCGCTACCGGGCGCGACAAGAAAGAGTGACGCATCACGGTTCACCCAAGCCGCCGGCGGATGATCTGCTGCCGCCGGTCGCGATGACGGCCACGCATGACGAGGCTTCCCCCGCCGACGGGCCTCGGCCGCCGGGCCCGCACTGCCACTGGTGCGGTCGCGGCTGCCCGCCGCTGTTGCGCCAGGGGTTCCTGCGTCGCCGCCGGCGTCATCGCGGCCGTGTTGCACAACGACCGGACGGGATTCAGACGCCATGGTGACGCCGCCTGACATCGAGGCGCAGATCCTGCGCTACCACCACGTCGAGAAGTGGCCGATCGGCACCATTGCCGCGCAGTTGCACATCCACCACGGCGTGGTGCAGCGCGTGCTCGCACAGGCTGGGCTGCCCCGGATCGGGCCGCCGCCGCGGCCCTCGAAGATCGATGCCTATCTGCCGTTCATCACCCAGACGCTCGCGGCATTCCCCAGGCTGACGGCCAGCCGCCTCTACGCCATGGTGCGCGAGCGTGGCTATCCTGGCCGCCCCGATCACTTCCGCCACCTCATCGCCTGCCATCGGCCGCGCCCCAAGGCCGAGGCCTATCTGCGCCTGCGCACCCTTCCCGGCGAACAGGGACAAGTCGATTGGGGCCACTTCGGCCATCTGCAGATCGGCCGTGCGCGGCGTCCGTTGATGGCGTTCGTCATGGTGCTGAGCCACTCGCGGCAAATCTTCCTGCGCTTCTGCCTGGATGCCCGCATGGAAAACTTCCTGCGTGGCCATGTCGCCGCCTTCACCGCCTGGGGCGGCGTCCCGCGCGTCCTGCTCTATGACAATCTCAAGAGCGCAGTGCTGGAGCGGCGCGGCGACGCGATCCGCTTCCATCCCACCCTGCTCGGCTTCGCCGGGCACTACCGTTACGAACCCCGGCCCGTGGCGATCGCGCGCGGCAATGAGAAAGGCCGCGTGGAACGCGCCATTCGCTACGTCCGCGACGCGTTCTTCGCCGCCCGTAGCTTCACCGGCCTGGACGACCTCAACGCCCAGGCCGAGGCGTGGTGCATCGGCGTCGCCGCCGGCCGCCGCTGCCCTGACGACCCCGCCCGCAGCGTCGGCGACGTGTTCGCCGAGGAAAAAACCAGGCTGCTCGCCCTGCCGGACAACCCGGCGCCGCTGCTCGAGCACGTCGCGGTCTCGGTCGGCAAGACGCCCTATGTCCGCTTCGACCTCAACGACTATTCCGTCCCGCACTCGCATGTCCGGCGCATTCTGACCGTGCTCGCCGATCCACATGAGGTGCGCATCGCCGACGGTGCGGACGTGCTCGCCCGCCATCGGCGAAGTTACGACAAGGGCGCGCAGGTCGAAGATCCCGCCCATATCCAGGCGCTGATCGATGACAAGCACGCTGCGCACCAGCACAGCGCCACCGACCGCCTCGCGCAGGCGGTCCCCGCCAGCCAGGCCCTGCTCAACCGCGCCGCCGAGCGCGGCGGCAATCTGGGCGCCATCACCTCCGCGCTGATGCGCCTGCTCGAACGCTACGGCGCCGCCGCCGTGCAGGATGCCATCCTCGAGGCGCTGGTGCGCGACGTGCCGCACCCCAACGCCGTGCGCCTCGCCCTCGAACGCCAACGCCAGCAGCGCGGCGCCGCACCGCCGGTGGCTCTCGTGCTGCCACCTCACGTGCAAGACCGCGATGCGCCGGTGCAGCCGCATGCGCTCGAAACCTACGACCAGCTCAAGGAAGCCAGTGATGCCGACGGTTCCAACGACTGAGCACGACATACAGCGCGATCCACAGCGCGTCCGCGCGGGCGCGCTCAATCTGCACGGGCTGCTGGCCCACTGGAGCGAGGTGGCCAGCGAAGACTGGGTCGCAGCACTGCTCGGATGGGAGGAGCAGGAGCGTTCGCGGCGCAGCCTGGAGCGTCGTCTCCGGACGGCCCATATCGGCCGCTTCAAGCCGCNNGCGACTTCGACTGGGCCTGGCCCAAACGCTGCGACCGCGCCGCCATCGAGGCGCTGATGGCGCTCGACTTCCTCGACGACGCCACCAATGTCGTGCTCGTCGGCCCCAACGGCGTCGGCAAATCAATGATCGCGCAAAACATCGCCCACCAGACGCTGACCCGCGGGCACACCGTGCTGTTCACCACGGCCGGGCAGCTGCTCGGCGATCTCGCGGCGCTCGATAGTGATTCCGCGCTGCGCAGCCGCCTGCGCCACTACGCGCGTCCGCAGCTGCTGGTGATCGATGAAGTCGGTTACCTCTCCTACTCCAACCGCCACGCCGATCTCATGTTCGAGCTGGTCTCCCGGCGCTATCAGAACAAGAGCACGCTGGTCACCACCAACCGCACCTTCTCCGAGTGGCGCGAGGTATTCCCCAACGCCGCCTGCGTCGTCTCGCTGATCGANNCTGGTCGATCGTCTCGTCCACAACTCCGAAATCGTCGCCATCGATGGCGAATCCTATCGCCTCAAGGAGGCACAGGAGCGCGCCGAGCGGCGTGTCAGCAAGCGCCGCGGCGCCAAGCCATGACTGCGTCGATGCCACTGCCCGCGCATCTGGCACCGATCAGCGTCGAAATCCCGGCAACATGGTCCGACGAGCAGGCTTTGGCGGTGTTCGAGCTTCTGGACGAACTCAAGGACCGAATCTGGGCGCGCTACGGCTGCCGCTTGCAGGAGCAGATACTGTACCAGCGCAATCAACTCCCCGGAACCACTGACCACGACGACGACGCCCGCTGATCAACGCCCGTTCTTGCCAAACCATCATCCTGTGGTTCGATCAAGGCGGCCATCCTGCCGTCCCGACCTGCGCCCTGCCCAGGCGTCGCGCACAGTGGCGGTCCAGGATGCCCGAAGGGCACCGCGCTCTTGCGCGGCGCGAAGCGTCCTGGACGGCCACGAGCACGGCGCCACCCTCGTCGCAGACGGACGACAACGACATCCTCCGTCGGCACCCCGCCCACGCACAAACGCAACGCCCTTCGCCCAACTTCGCCGTTTATGCGCCGATCAGCACCGCCGCCAACAGGTGTACACCGAATACAACGTCGGGCACTAC
>PKWJ01000035.1:101087-137410 GCA_003132025.1 Gammaproteobacteria bacterium | reverse complement strand
CGATCGATACGCTGATGAAACCCTGGGACATTGGCGCCCTGGCGCCGTGCGTGCTCGAGGCCGGGGGTTGCATCAGTGACCTCAACGGCGATTCGACGCGCATCGTCGAACGCGGCTCGTTCGTCGCGGCGAGCTCAGCGAGTCTGTGCCGCGCGATCTGCTCATGCGTCGGTTCACCGCGTGCAACGACGTCCAGATAACTGCAACACAAGCGCTATATAAAGCGATGCAATGCCCGACGTGAAGCACAGCCGCGCGGTGGCGCCTTGCGACGCCGCCCCCGTCGATGGCGCGGCGCGTGCAGCGGCTGGCCGGATGCTGCGATGGCGGCAGTTTCTGGTCGTAGCATTGCTGTTCGGTGGTTATGCCGCCTGCTATTTCTGCCGCGCCGACCTGTCCGTGGCGGCGCCGCTGCTGATCGACGAGTTGGGGACCCGTGGCATCAGCCATGCCGATGCGCTGGTGCATATCGGGCAGATCACCTCGCTGGGCGTTTTCGCCTACGCCATGGGCAAGCTGTTCCTGACCGGACTGGGGGACTTCTGGGGCGGCCGCCCGAATTTTCTGATCAGCCTGGGCGGCGCCACCGTATTCACTCTGCTGTTCACGCTCGGCGGCGCGATGCCGGTGTTTACCATCGCCTGGCTCGGCAACCGCCTGACACAGTCGATCGGCTGGGCCGGGCTCATCAAGGTGTCTTCCAAGTGGTTCGACTTCACCTCGCACGGTACCATCGTCGGCATCCTGAGTATCAGCTACCTCATCGGTGACGCCGTGGCCCGCCAATGCATGGGGGCGCTGATCCGTCACGGCTATGGTTGGCGCGCCCTGTTCTACCTGGCCGCCGCGGTCGGGGGATTCTTCCTGATCGCCAATTTGCTGCTGTTGCGCGAGTCGCGTACCGACGCCGGTTACCCGGAGGCGACGCCGAACCCGCAGAACCTGTACGGCGACTCCGCCGCGCGACCGGCAAGCGTAGCAGCGCTGGTGCTGCCGCTGCTCAGGAGCCGCGCCTTTCTGCTGGTATGCCTGCTGTCGCTCGGATGTACCATCGTGCGCGAAACGTTCAACACCTGGACGCCGGTGTACTTGCGCGATTATTTCGGTTACAGCGTGGGCGGGGCCGCCAGCGCGAGCGCGGTGTTTCCCGCCGTGGGCGCGGTGTCGGTCATCGCCGCCGGCTGGCTGAGCGATCGACTTGGTGCCGACAGCCGGCCAGCCGTCATGGGTTTGGGGCTGCTGGCTACCGCCGTTGCGCTGCTGCTGCTGGCGCTGCTGCCTCCGAGCACCGTGGGCCCGATGCTGCCGCTGGCTGCAATAGGAACCACGGCGTTGTGTCTGCTCGGACCGTATTCCTACCTGGGCGGGGCGCTGGCGATCGACTTCGGCGGCAAGCAGGGCGCCGCCTTGTCGTCCGGTCTCATCGACGGTGTCGGCTACCTGGGCTCGGTGCTCGGCGGTGTCACAGTGGCGCGGGTCTCGATCGCCTTCGGCTGGAAGGGCGTGTTTCTGTCGCTGGCCGTGATCAGTGTTATCGCGGCGATCGGGGCCGCTCGCCTGTACGGACTGGAGGCCAGGGCCGCCGCCAGGCACGCCCGGATGCCATGATGATGACCACCAGTGATGAAGTGCTGTCGATCTATGCGCGCTGCGGCTCCGCGGCCTACTTTGGCGAGGCCGTGAGCATGACCGAGCACGCCCTTCAGGCCGCGTATTTCGCCCAGGCTGCCGATGCATCCGATGCGCTGATCATCGCGACATTGCTGCACGACATCGGGCACCTGATCGAAGCGGTACCGGACGACATCGCCGACTGGCACAGCGATGCGCGTCACGAGCTGACCGGCAGCCGCTGGCTGGGCCGGCGTTTCGGTCCCGAGGTGTGCGAACCGGTGCGCCTGCATGTGCCGGCGAAACGCTTCCTGTGCGCGACCGATCCGGCTTATTTCAAGCGGCTGAGTGCCGCATCGGTGCTGACCTTGAAGCTGCAGGGTGGCCCCATGTCGAGCGAGGAAATCGCCGGGTTCCAGGCCGAACCGTACCATCGCGAAGCGATTGCGGTCCGGCAATGGGACGACCAGGGCAAGATCGCGGGACTGTCGACCCCGGATCTGAGTCATTACCGCGCCCTGATCGACCGCCTGAGCGCATGAAAATCCAGCGGCTGGAGACGTTTACCGACCAGTTCGTCTGCTTCGTGCGGCTCACGACCGATACCGGCGACGTGGGTTGGGGACAGACCTCCACCTACAACGCCGACATCACCGCGACCATCTTCCACCGTCAGGTGGCGCCGTGGGCGCTGGGTGCGGACGCCGGCGATATCACCGGGCTGGTGCGCCGAATCGAGGAGCGCGAACACAAGTTTCCAGGCAGCTACCGCTGCCGGGCGCTCGCGGGTCTGGACACGGCACTGTGGGACCTGCACGGACGCCTGCAGGGCAAGCCGGTAGTTGAACTGCTCGGCGGACGGCCGCGCCAGCTGCGTGCCTACGCTTCATCGATGAAACGCGATATCACGCCCGAGGCGGAGGCGCAGCGCCTTCTGCGGCTACGCGACATCAAGGGTTTCGACGCATTCAAGTGGCGCGTCGCAGCCGAGTGCGGTCGGGACATCGACGAGTGGCCCGGGCGCACCGAGGCGATCGTGCCGACCGTCGCGCGCGCACTCGGCGATGGCATCGCGAAGCTGGTCGATGCCAATGGCGGTTACTCGCCCGCGCGGGCGATCGAGATCGGCCGACTGCTCGAGTCCGAAGACGTGGCGCATTTCGAGGAACCCTGTCCGTATTGGGAACTCGAACAGACGAAGTCAGTGACCGAGGCGCTGGATCTCGACGTGACCGGCGGCGAGCAGGACTGGGACCTGGCGACGTGGCGGCGCATGATCGATACGCGAGCGGTCGATGTCGTGCAGCCGGATGTCATGTACATGGGCGGCCTGAGTCGCACCATGATGGTGACGGCGATGGCGGCTGCCGCCGGGCTACCCTGCACACCGCACAGCGCCAACCTGTCGCTGGTAACGATCTGTACCATGCACCTGCTGGGCGCGATTGCCAATCCGGGAAAGTACCTCGAGTTCTCGATCGAGGGAGCGGACTACTATCCGTGGCAGGAGGGTCTGTTCCTCGGCGACCCGTTTGCAATCCGCGATGGGCAGGTGACGATCCCGTCGGCTCCGGGCTGGGGGGTGGAGATCAACCCCGCATGGCTGGCGCGTTCGGTCCACCAGCTGAGCGCACGCGAATGACGACGCGCAGCCCACTGTCGGAGCGGTTCGATCTCGCCGTTGTCGGCGCCGGCATCGTGGGACTTGCCACGGCGCTCGCCGCCGCGCGGCGCGGGCTGCGCGTCATCGTGATCGACCGCGACGCCCAGGCCAACGGCGCCTCGGTGCGTAACTTCGGCTTCATCACCGTCACCGGACAGCAGCGCGGAACGATGTGGGCGCGCGCGCGACGGACTCGAGACGTATGGCACGAGGTCGCTGACGCAGCCGGCATTGCGATCGTGCACACCGGCCTGTGGATGGCCGTGCGTCGTGCGGAATCCGTAGCCGTACTCGAGGCATTCATGGCAACCGAGATGGCCGCGGGCTGCCGCCTGCTGAGTCCGGTCGAAGCCCGGCGTCGTTGCCCGCAACTGACGGCGCCGCAACTGGCAGCGGTTCTCGAGAGTACGATCGAGCTGCGGGTCGAGTCGCGCGACGCGATTCCGCGCCTGGCAGCGTGGCTCGCAAACAGGCACGGCGTTGCATTCATGCGCAACACCACCGTGCGAGCCATCGAAGTGCCCAGCGTCCACACCTCGGGCGGCAGGGTGCAGGCTGCGCGGGTGGCCGTGTGTCCGGGCGACGATTTCACCGGGCTGTATCCCGAGCGTATCGGAGCCTACGCGCTGACCCGCTGCAAGCTGCAGATGCTCAGGCTCGCCGATCCGGGTTTCAGGCTGCCCGGTGCGTTGATGTCGGACCTGGGACTGGGACGCTACCTCGGCTATGCAGAACTGCCGGTTGCGGCAGCGCTGAAGGCGCGTCTTGCGGTGGAGCAGGCCGATCACCTCACCCACGGCATTCACCTCATCGTGGTGCAGAGCGCCGACGGGAGCCTCGTGGTTGGCGACAGCCATCACTACGCGGCAACCCCCGACCCGTTCTCGCAGCAGCAGGTGGATGCGCTGATCCTCGACGAGTTTCGCTCGGCGCTCGGGATTGAGCCGCCGTCAACCATCGAGCGCTGGATCGGAACCTACGCTTCCGCCAGCGATCGGCCGATCGTGATCGACCAGCCGGAACCCTCGGTGCGTGTCGCCATCGTCACCTGTGGCGCCGGTGCGTCCACCGGCTTTGCCATTGGCGAGGAATTGATCACGAGTCTTCTGGATACCGGAGTATCAGCATGAGCATCAAGAGCCGTTTCGACATGGTGATTTTCGACTGGGCTGGAACCATGGTCGATTTCGGCAGTGAGGCGCCGGTCAAGGCGCTGATCGAGGCGTTTGGCGCCGAGGGCGTGGTGCTCGATGCCGCTACCGCGCGCCGCGATATGGGCCGGGCAAAGATCGATCATGTCCAGGCGCTGCTGGCGGAACCCGCAGTCGCGGCCGCCTGGCGAGCCCGCCATGGTCGTGACGCCAACGCCGGCGACGTTGAGTCGCTCATGGCGCGTCTCGGCCCGCTGATGCGCGAGCACGCGGCGCGCGCATCCACGCTCATCCCCGGGGCGCGCGCGACTTTCGATAGAGTGCGCAGCGCAGGTCTGCGGGTGGCCTCCTCGACCGGCTACACGCGAGAAATGATGCAACCGGTATTGGCCCGTGCCGCGGAACAGGGCTACGTGCCGGAGCACGTCGTGTGTTCCGGTGAGACGCCGGCGGGGCGGCCATCGCCGCTGATGATCTACAAGGCCTGCGCGGAGCTGGGAGTCTGGCCGTTGTCACGGGTGGTCAAGGTGGACGACGCGGAAGCTGGAATCGCCGAGGGCAAGGCAGCCGGCGCGTTCACGGTTGGAGTGGCGTCGGGCAATGCGCTCGGCCTGTCGCTCGAGGCATTGCAGGCGCTGCCAGCGAGCGAGCGCGCCCGCCGCATCGAGCGCGCCGGCCGGTCACTGCTCGACGCAGGCGCCGATCTCGTCATCGATTCGGTGGCCGATCTGGTCCCCGCGCTCGAGCAGGCCCCCTGACGCGCAACGCGGATCAGCTGCGCTTCCAATGATCCGCATCGACCGCGGCGAGCAGCGGCGAGTTCACTGCGTGCACCGCCCTGGCGATCGCTTGCTGCTGGCAAGCCCGGGACAGGGCGAGAGCGTGCAGATCGCTGATCGGAACATCCGGGCACACGGCGCTCGCGGCGTGCGCGATACGCGCGTACAGCACGCGCACACCCTGATCGGTCGCGAGATCAAGATCGGCATAGCGCACCACGACCGACGGTACATCGCCGGCGGTGCTCGCTGCACCGGCTATGCCAGTCGCGGTGGCTGCAATTAAGTATCCCACCAGCGCCGCCATGCGTACGGTGGTGCGGCGACGCCGCGGCTGCGGCAGGTTGGCAGTGATCATGACATCTCTCCTTTCGAATACTGGTATGTCGGTTTTCACAGGCGCATCCCCATGCGGCGATGCTTGTATAGGAGACAACATGCGGCCCGTGATCGTCTGTATGCGCGCCGCGTACTGGTCCCTGCGTGCAACGCACTGGTACCCGCAGCCGATTCATCCCTGCGATCGACGCACTCGTCCCTGCAGGCACGGTCGCACTGGCGGGCCACGCGAACTGGCGTAGGCTATCGCTACCGAAATCGACGCAATGCGGGACATGCCTGGATGAACGTGATACCGGCGGAGCGGCTCACTGGCGCGTTCGCTACGGCGGATGCCGACATCGCATCCCGGAGCCAGTCGGCTGCGACTGCGGCCAAGTCCGCGATGTGGGCGCAGCTTGGAATACTGACCGCGTTCTGGGCGTACGTCATGCTGTCCAACGTGCTGTACGCGCGCGGCATGTCTGCCACGCTGGATCCGAAGGGATCGGAGCATTTCTTTGCCTCCTGGCAGGCGCGTGTCGTGCAGCACCTGCTGCTCTATCCGGCGCTGATTGTCTGCGTCTGGGCATCGCGTCGGATCGGATGGCGTTTTGCGTGGCGCACGTGGCCGACGCAAATAGCATTGGCGCTGATCTTCTCCGCCCTCGGGACGCCCGTCCTTGGGCTATCGGAAGTACTGGTCGGGGAGCAGGCCCACGCAGGTGCTCAGTCTGTGCCGTGGCGCATGGCCTCGATGGTGCACGATGCGAAAAGTCCCCTGTGGGTGGCGAGCACCACGAGCTTCCTGCTCGCGTACGGATTCTGCCTGGCACTGATCATGGGATATGTGCTGGTGCAGCGCTTCAGGGATTCCGAGCTGCGACTGGCGGCGCTGGAGCGCGCGTGGAGCAGCGCGCGACTGGCGGCTCTGCGCATGCAGCTGTCGCCGCACACGCTGTTCAATCTTCTACACACGATTCGCGGCAATATCGTCTGGGATCCCCCGGCGGCGCAATCGATGATCGTGCACCTGGGAGACCTGCTGCGCCGGCTACTCGCGGCGGGGGAGCTGGATTTTTCCGAGTTGCCAGGCGAACTGCAATTTGCACGGCTTTATCTGCAGTTGCAGCAGCAGCGCTTCGCCGATCGCCTCGGCATCGTGTTGCCGGACAACGAAACCGTGCCCGGCGCCTGGGTACCGAGCCTGATACTGCAGCCGCTGATAGAAAACGCGGTCGTGCACGGGCTGGCGCGGCATGACGGTCCTGTGGAAATCCGGGTCGAGACCGAAACCACCGTTGATCAGCTGCTGCTGCGCGTGGTCAACACGATGGCGCCGGATGCGGTGGCCGGCGCGGACGGTATTGGGCTGCGCAACGTACGCGAGCGGCTGGCGCTGCACTTTGGCGATCGGGCGGGATTTTCGGCGGGACCGGATCGGAGCAATCAATGGGTGGCGCAGATCCGTCTGCCCTGGCTGCGCCACCCGCCTCGGCAATGATCGACGTCATCATCGTTGACGATGAACCGGCGGCGCGCCGCACGCTGAGGGAATGCTGCGCCAAGGAAGCGGATCTGCACGTCGTCGGCGAATACGGCGACGGCCGCGCGGCGCTCGAGGCGATACGGGCGCGTCCGCCGGACCTGCTGTTCCTCGATATCCAGATCGAATCGGTCGATGGCATCACGTTGGCGCGCTCGCTTGAAGCCGAGACGCTGCCACTCATCGTGTTCGTTACCGCCTACGATCGCTACGCGCTGGACGCGTTCGAAGTCAGCGCCACCGATTACCTGCTCAAGCCATTCGACGACCAGCGCTTTCGGGACACGCTGGCGCGCGTGCGACGGCGGCGCGGTACCGAGAGCCTGACGCAAAGGCAGGCCGGGTTGATGGCGCTGATGACACAGCTGGAGCGCAACGTACAAGCCCTGGCCGGCGCCGGCCCGCGCATCCTTGCGGAATCGGGCAGCCGGATGCATCTGCTGGACGTTGCCGACGTGGAGCTGGTCGAGGGCGATCGCAACTACGTGAAAGTCACCATCGGCCGCGAGATCTTTCACGCGCGCAGTACCTTGCAACAGGCTGAGAAGTCGCTGCAGACCCAGCCGATATTGCGCATCAGCCGTTCCTGCCTGGTCAATGTCAATCATGTGCACGAACTCAGTCGCACACCCAGGGGAGATTTCATCTTCGTAGTGGACGGCGGCTCTACCGTCACCAGCAGCGAAGGTTATCGCGAGAGCGTCAGGGAATATTTAAGGCGGCTGAAGATCAGTCCGGAATAGCCGCGCCCCCGCGGCCTGACCGGGCAGCGGCTAGTCCTGGTCGCGCATCCGAATCTGCAGTTCGTGCCTTCGGTAGTCGATGATCAGCGTGTCGAGCAGTCCCAGCGCATCCATTCCAATCAGCATTACCGGCTCCTCGGTCAGGTGCCAGTGCTCGAATATATGCATGTCGCCGAACGTCATGTCGTGGTAGTGAATTTCGACCACGCCGTCCTGATCGGATTCACCCATCAGCAGCGGCGGCGTGCGGCCGGCATCGCCATCCTGTACATCGGTGGTAACGCCCTCGATCTGGTCCGGCTGGGTCTTGATCTGCGACCATCGCGATTCCAGGGCGCGCCGCAGCGCGAGGTTGGCAATCGTGACCTGGCCGCCGGTGTCGATGATTGCCGTGGTGTGGATGCCGCCCACGGTTGCAGCCACAGCCACCAGGTTGCCGCGTATCAACTCAAACGGAATGGTGCGAAATCCAGCCGCCGCGCGCGCGTTATGTGAGCGCATGATGATGATCTGGTCGTTACGAAAGTCGACCGATATGCGTCGCTCCGACATGCCGTCGGTGCCCAGAATGCCATCGGCGCCCCCGAGCGCATCGGTCACGATCGGCAGTTCGGAGCTGCCGAATTCCATGTCGCCGACGGTAAAGCTGTCGATGCGCACGGTCGGCACCGCGGCCGCACCGGTGACACCCCGCAGCAGCATGTGCCGCGACTGATTCAGCGGCAGGCCGAGCACTTCGGCGACATGGCTGTTGATACCGGAATGGTTGGCGCCCGAATCGAGCACAAGGCGAAATGGCCCCTTATCGTTGATAAAGACCGGAGCCCAGATGCGCCCGATACGATCGCGACGGGTCGGCGCGACGAATCGTGGCTCGCTGGCATGCACGACAATTTCCGTGAGCTGTTCGACCGGCGCCTCGGCCGGCGGTGGCAGCGCTGGCAGCGCTGGAATTGGCTGCTCGACCGCTGCGTGCGCCACCGTGCACATGATCAGCACGGGCAGCGCAGCTGCCAGAAATCGACGACGAAGGTGTTCGAACGTCGCGGCCACGACTCGCATCATAGTGCCAACCGGCGACTGGCGCTTCGGGCGTCTGCCGGGCTTCGCCGGAAACTTTTCGAAGGCACCTAATCAATTGAAACATAATGACTTTACGCTTGCGGCGCCGGCGGTGAGATAATCGCGGCCGATCGAGGGCCACCGCAGCAGGACCTATGCAGTACATGGCGCTCCCCCCGGAGCAGCGCGAAGCGCTGATGCGCTCGCTCGAGGACATGCCGCAATATCTCGAACACGAATTGCACGCATTGCGGCCCGAACTGATTCGCCAGCCGGCTCCGGATGGCACGTTCTCGCCGGTCGAACAGGTGTGGCATCTGGCGGATCTGGAGCGGGAAGGGTTCGGCAGCCGGATCGACAAGCTGCTATCCGAGCGCGAACCGCAATTGCCGGACTTTGACGGCGCGGCGATCGCCGTCGCCCGGCACTACCGGTCGCTATCGCTGACCGAAGGCCTGGACGCATTTCGCACTGCGCGACGGAGCAATCTTGCCAAGCTGCGGGGGCTCGCAGCCGACGCCGACGCCTGGGCTCGATCCGGGCAGCAGGAGGGCCTCGGCAAGGTGTCACTGTGCGATCTGCCGAGCTTCATGTCGCAGCACGACGCCGCACACCGCGCCGAGATCGCCGCCTGGAAGGCGCAGCTCTCCCTTTAGGCCCGGCTGCGTCTTTTCAACTTTGACCTGATCGGGCTCAGGAACTCGACCAGTGGCTGGCCGCGTGTACTGTGTTCAGCGGCGACTTTCAGCGCCACCAGGCTCGGCACCGCAATCGTGATGCCGGCGATGCCCCACATCCAACCACCAAACCACACGGCCAGAAACACCATCAGCGGATTGATCTCGAGCCGCTGACCCACAAACAGCGGTTGCACGACCTGGCCCTCGATGGTTGCCAGCGCCAGGTAACTGGCCGGGACGGCGGCAATCCGACCGACACTATCAAAACTCACCAACGCAACTACCGTCAGGATCAGCAGTGTCACGGCTGAGCCGACGTAGGGTATGAAGTTGAGCACGGCCGCGACCGTTCCCCACAGGAACGGGTTTGGAACGCCAAGCAACATCATCGTCACTCCGGTGGCGATTCCGAGGCCCAGATTGATCAGTGCGATGGCGCCGTAATAACGTCCGAGTTCGCTGCGAATGGCCTCGATCACCTTCAGCGCCTGCGTCGCGTACACGTCGGTTGCGAGTGCCGCCATCATCCGCGCCAGCATGGGCGGCCCGCCGGCGAGCAGGAACAGCGTCAGGATGATGACCGTGACGGTGCTTATTATCCCGGAGCGCGTTTCAATCAGAACGTCGGCCGCGCTGATGGTGCTGGTCGCATTGGGCACCGGGGCCGGCGCATTGCGTGGCGGTGCCGGGCTCGCCGATGCCAACGCGTCGGCGCGGCTGGTCAGCAGCTCGATGCGACTGAGCTCCTTTTGCACCGGCCGCAGCTTGCGCTCGATGGTCTGCATAGTCTGCGGCAGCCCGGCGAACCAGTCCTGGGCCGGCCCGGCCACGGCATCGAGCGTGACGCCGACGAGCGTCAGCAACACCAACAGCATCAGCGCCGCGCCCAGGCTGCGCGGTAGTCCCCGACGATGCAGCCCCTCCACGGCGCTGGAGAGCACCAGCGCGAACAGCAGCGCGAGCGCGACCGGTACGAACACCTCGTGGCACACGTACAGCAGCGCCGTAACGGCACACACGGCGAGCGCGAGCAACGCGCGCGCCTGCAATTTCGTACGCCGTGGATCCTTGCCGCCGGCGTCATCGGCAGCTGGAGCTGGTTCTTTCATGGTAGTGGTGAAGGTGAGACCGGCCGCAGCATCCAGTATGGTGCGGCATGGTGCAATAGTAGTTGCTGATTCTGGCGATCGCCACCGATGTCGGAGCTGCCTTACCGCAAGCGCGCACAAATGTGTCTTCCAGCGGCAGCGAGGAGTAGGGCACACTGTCGCTCGAACCATGAAAGCATTTCATTGCGATCACTGCGGTAATCTGGCGTTCTTTGAGAACACCCGGTGCACCAATTGCCACCGCCTGCTGGCGTATCTGCCGGACCTCACAGCCATGGCTTCCCTGGAGCAGGCGGCGGACGGAACCTGGACCTCGCCGTGGTCGCGGGCCGCAGGGCGCGCGTATCGCCTGTGTCAGAATTACAATGCGCAGGGCATCTGTAACTGGGCGATTCCGGTTGGCGATTCCAACCCCCTGTGTTCATCGTGCCGCCTGACGCAGCTCATTCCCAATCTGAGCCGACCCGGATCGGTCGAGCGCTGGCAGCGGCTCGAGGCGCCCAAACGCCGGCTCATGTACGGCCTGGCGCAGCTGCGTCTGCCGGTAATGAGCAAGGCGGAAGATCCGGAAGCCGGATTGGCGTTTCAGTTCTGCGCCGACGAGGACACCGCCGACGCCACGCCGACACTGACCGGTCACGATGCGGGCCTGATCACGGTCAACGTCGCCGAGGCCGACGACCCCGAACGCGAGCGTCGGCGGGTGCAGCTGCACGAGCCGTATCGCACGCTGCTCGGCCATTTTCGGCACGAGATCGGGCATTACTACTGGGATCGGCTGATCCGCGATAGTGCGCAGCTGGCGGGGTTTCGGGCGTTGTTTGGCGACGAACGGATCGATTACGCGCAGGCTCTCAGGGAATACTACGGTAATGGCGGTGCGCCGCCGGACTGGCAGCAGCGCTTCGTGAGTGCCTATGCGACTACCCACCCATGGGAAGACTGGGCGGAAACCTGGGCGCATTACCTGCACATCATCGACACGCTGGAGACCGCGGCGGCGTGCGGGTTGTCGCTGCGGCCGCGCCACGACAACGAGCCGGCGCTGGATCACATCGTCCTGCAAACGGCGGATCGCTCGGTCGCCTTCGATCAGCTGATCGCCGACTGGTTTCCCGTCACCTACGTGCTCAACAACCTGAATCGCGGCATGGGTCTGCCCGATGCGTATCCGTTCATACTGTCGGCAGCCGCGATCGAAAAACTGCGCTTTGTGCATGATGTCGTCGCCGCCGCCCCGCGGGCGTCCATTGAGGCACAGGCGCCAGTGCCGCGCAGCAGTGAAACGGCAGCGCCGGCGTAGCCGATTACGTGGTCTTGTCCTGATCCAGCAGGTCGGCGAGGTCTTCCGCATGCTCTTCTTCCTTGGCGAGGATGCCCTTTAGCATGCGGTGCGTGGTGGGGTCGCGCTCGCCGACGTAGGCGATCATTTCCCGGTAGCTTTCGATTGCAACCCGCTCCGCGATCAGATTGGCCTTCAGCATGCCGGCCAGATCGGTGCTCTCGTCGTACTCGGCGTGGCTGCGCGAAGCCAGCGTCGAGGGATTGAGGTCGGGGTTGGCCCCCAGCTGGACGATGCGTTGCGAAATCTCATCCGCGTGCTGCTGTTCGTCCTGCGCGTGCTCGAGAAACTCGGCGGCGGCGACTTTGGCGCGGATCCCTTTGGTGGCGTAGTAATGGCGTTTGTAGCGCAGCACGCATACCAGCTCGGTCGCCAGGGCCTGATTCAGAAGTTCTATGATCGTGTCCCGGTCCTTCGGATAGCTGGCGGTCACCGCGCCGTCTTCGATGTGCGCGCGGGCCCGTTGCCGCAGCGTTGCCACATCGGATATCCCTGGCGTCTTGCCCTGCGACGGCTTTTCGGCGTTGTTCGGCATCAGAAAACGCTCTACAGCGGGCGCCGCACGTGCGGCTTGGGTGCCGGCGGCGGGTCGCCGATCGGAGCGGGGGTCGGATCATGAGGCTGGGGCGTTGGCGTTTCCATGCCGCAGTGTCGCAGAGCAACGCTTCCCGCCGTGTCTGCCAGGAGCGCAAGCTGCCGTAATGAATGTCCTACAGCGCAGCCAAACTGTCGTCTGACACCAACATGTCAACCACAGCACTAGGTGCACCAGGATTCGCGGGCGCATAGTGACACGATGGGCAAAGCGCACGCGTCACAGGTCGGCCAGTCGACACCAAAGGTCAAATTCACATGGAGCTTCAAGGCGCTGTGGCAGCTGCTGCGCCGGACCGTGATCGAGTGCGATCGGCACGAGGCCATTCGACTGGGCGCGTCGCTGGCCTTTTACGCCGTGTTGTCGCTGGCGCCTATGGTCATCCTGGCGATCGCACTGGCCGGTTCAATTGTCGGCGTGCAGGCAGCGCGCGAGCAGGTGCTGCTGCAGTTTCAGGATCTTCTGGGACCGGCCGGTGCCAGCGCCGTGCGCGACATGATTGCGCATGCGCAAGGTTTGCACGCCAGCTCGATCGCCTCGATGCTCGGTCTGCTGACGCTGTTGTTCGGCGCCTCGCAGATCTTCTCCGAGCTGCAATCGGCGTTGAACAAGATCTGGGAAGTTGACGCCGCCCGCAGTGGCGGAATTCTGGCACTGGTCAGGCGTCGGTTTTTCTCCTTCGGCCTGGTGCTGGCCATAGGCTTGATGCTGCTGGTATCGCTGCTGCTGAGCGCCGTGCTGGCCGCGATCGGTAAATTCATGGGCGGGGCGCTGCCGCTGCCGGAGTGGATACTGCAAGCGCTGGACTTTCTGCTGTCGGTCGCCGGCACTTCGGCCTTATTCACCCTCATTTTCCACTACATTCCGGACGCGACCACGGATTGGCGTCACTCGTGGATCGGCGGCCTGATCACCGCCGGCCTGTTCAGCCTTGGAAAGACCCTGATCGGGCTGTACCTGGGAAAGGCCGGCATCGGATCGGCCTACGGTGAAGCCGGATCGCTGGTGGTGGTAGTGGTCTGGGTGTATTACTCATCGCAGATTTTCTTCTTCGGCGCCGAGCTGACCCATGTTCTGTCGCAGCAGGGGGACATGCGTGACGTCAGGAGCACGAAGGCCAGTCGCCGCGCAAAATTGATCGGCGCGGACCCGCTACATCCCGCCACCGGACGGCGCTGAGCAATTCCTTACTTGGCGGGTGGCTGCGGCCGCGGCTGATCCGGCGACTGGGGCGGCGGCGGTTGCTGAACCATGTCCTGCGTTTCGTCGGTCAGCCCGGCGCAGTCGGCGTCCTTGGCGAGCCCGGGATCGATGAATGCAAGCACGGCGGCGACTGGCGTGGCGATGGCCGCCAGTCCCGCCGCCACCGCGCCTTGCTTGAGCAGCGCGGGGGTCGACAGACTGATGCTCGGGTGGCGCAGCGTGCCGCGAATATTGATCGGCGAACGCAGCCGGGCGAAGCGGAACTTCTTCGGCTGGCCCTTCAAATTCAGATCCAGCTTCTCATCGTCCAGGGTAATGCGTCCGTCGCCGGTCACCAGCACATTGGTGGTGTCGAACACCAGGTGTTGGGCCTGGGCGTCGCCATCTTTCAGCTGAAAGGCGATGATCCCGCAACGGATCGCGATGCTCTCGTCGTTCTTTCCGAGCAGCAGTCCCAGGCCGCGCACCACATCGATGCCGGCCAGTTCGGCGAACGCGGCGCGCATGTCGCCGTGCGGCAGTACGACACTGACAGTGCCGCTGGCATCGGCCGCGATCGCGTGCACGGAATTGCCGTGACCTTCCACTCGCAAGCGCCCCTGCATGACGCCCTGCACGGGCGGCGGCCCTGACGACTTGCTGGATTTGAATTGATTCAGTTGTATGTCACTCAGCCGGATATCGAGGTTGGTGTCGGGTGTACCGCCGCTGGTGTCAAGGCGGATCTGGCCGGCGAGCTTGCCGGCCGGCATCTGGAAGTCGATCGGGTCAATCGTCAGTATCCCATGATCGAGCTTGAGCTTGAACGAGACGTTCTGAAACGGAATCTTCTGCGTCTGCACCGAGTCGGCCCGGAAATCCACCGCCGCATCCATGGCACGCAGCCGGTCGAACTGGAACTGGAATGTCGGCAGCAGCAGTGGCGAAATGGGTTGCTGCTGCGGCGGCGGTGCCTGTGAGGGTTTGCCACCTTCTTCGCTCGGCTGCGGTACTCCGACACCAAAAGCCACGCCGAGATCTCCGAGATTCAACGACTGCGAGGCCAGGCTCGCCGTGAGTTTGGGACGGCCGTCTTTCTCCGCCAGATCCACCGTGCCCTGGCCTCGCAGATCGCTGGCTCCGACCTTGCCGACGATGTTGTCCAGTGCGAAATGATTACCGTCGCGGTGCAGCTGCAAGGACAACCGATAGGGCGGAGTCAGCGGCAGTGCCAGGTTCGTCAGGTAGTACAGATTGGCGAGATTCTGTCCCTGAAGTTCGATGTCGGCGTCGATGCCTCCGAAATCAAACGGTTTGGCAATTTTTCCACTGAGCGTCGCGCTGGAGGGGCCGGCATCGATCCGCGTCTTGAACTGGTAGGGGTGATCCAGCTTGATGTCCAGCAGCGCGTCGCCCTCGAAACTGAGTTTGAATGGCTCCTTGTTGAGCGTGCCCTGGCCGCGCAGTTGAAACGGCTCGGAAGTCTGACCGCCGCCGTTTTCCGTGGCGCCCACCATGCCATGGAACGTGAGTTTCCGAATGGCGTCGTCAACCGCGAGGTCCCCGCCCTGGAGGGCAAAGTGGCGCAGCGGCGGCAGCCGCGTGGGCTTCTGGGGTGTCGAGCTGGCCCTGTCGGGATTGCCGAACTCCCAGTTGGCGCGGCCTTTCTCGTCGCGCAGCAGTGACACCTTCGGATGGTCCAGTTCGAGCGTCTGCAGTACCAGACGGCCCATGAACAGCCGGGAGAGTACTACCGCGACATGAAGACGCGGCAGCACCAGCATGTTGCCGCCGCCAGCCCAGTCGGGATTGCTGATCGTCAGGTTTTCCACATTGAGGCTTGGAGTCGTGGAAAACAGATGCACCTGCAAAAGCCCGCCGATCGTCACCTGTCGCTCGAGTCGGTGCGACAGCATGCGGCTCAATGGGCCGCGCGCAGCGTTCCAGTCGATCAGTCCCAGGCACACGACCAGCAGCACCAGGACGATAACGACGCCGCCGATCCACCGCACGAACCGCGGTATACGATTAAAAAATTCCATTTATTCGCCGGGCCGAGCGCGGATTGTCGCGATGCCGGGACATTAGCCATCAGCCTGTGTGCCCGCAGTCGGAATTGTCCGATAACAGCGGGCGTGGCGCCGTACAGCAGCGCGCGCGATGTACAGCCAGCCGCGGGTTCGCCTAGCGATTGGGTTCCACGCGCTTCCAGATCTGGGATCGTCCAAACAGGGAAATCCCGAAATAGCCACGCATGACCAGTTTCTTGCCGTCATCGATCAGGCGGAACTTGCAGCCATAGATCCAACCGCTATCCGGATCGACAATGTCCCCGCCCACGTACTCATCGCCCTGCTGCCGCATATTGCGTATCAGCACCAGCCCGATGATCGGTTGATTCCTGCGTTCATCCGGGCAGCGGGTGCATTTTCGCGAGCCATCGTCGGACGGGGAGCTCGGTTCGATGCGACCGAAGAAAAGGCCATGGTCCTGGTAGATATTGATGAGCCCCAGCGGCTTGCCGCTCTTGCCGTCAATCGGCTGCCACCAGCCGGCAGCCGTTGAAAGGTCCGCGGCGCCGGCCGCGCCAATGGTGCACAGTGCGGTGAGGGCGATATAAACCAGCCGCCGGAAATGGGAAATCAGGGCGCTCGTCGTTGCGGTCCGCATGAATGCCGGTGCTCGGGTGATTGGCCGCATGATACGGTGCCTCGGTGCTGCCATCATAGCTGCCGTCACAACCGGCGCTGTCAGCCGGCGCCGCTGTTTAGCTCGCTGCGCCAGCTTATGTCGTCGCTGCAGCTGCTGTCGCGCCGCTGTCGCGCCGTTTTCCTGGCAGGATCAAGCGGCCGGCGGCTTCGCAGCCACAAACAGATCCGGCGCGAGCGCAGCGGAGCCCGGCACGCTGCGATAGCCCTCAAAGTCCGTCACCCCGGCCGCCAGCAGCACTTCTTCGTCGATGCAATGCCGGCCGGTGAACTCACGGCTGTTGCTGGTGAGAATCACGTGCGCAGCATCGGCGACGATCTGCGGCGTGCGGCTGCGGCCGATGGCCGCATCGCCGCCGAGCAGATTGCGAACCGCGGCAGTGGCAATGATGGTCCGGGGCCACAGCGTATTGAAGGCGATTCCGTCGCCACGAAATTCCTCCGCCATCGCCATCGCGTAGATGCTCATCGAATACTTGGACAGCGCATAGGCCGGATAGGGCGCGAACCAGGCAGGAACCAGCTGCAGCGGCGGCGACAGCATCAATACATGTGGGTTCAGCGCCCGCCGCAGGTGCGGGATGCAGGCCCGCGACACCATGAAGGTGCCGCGGCCGTTGATCTGATGCATCAGGTCGTAGCGCTTGGCATCGGTCTGCAGGGTCGGCGTGAGGCTGATGGCGCTGGCGTTGTTGACGCAGACATCGACGCCGCCAAACACCTCGACCGTCCTGGCTACCGCCGCTTCAATCTGCTGCTCGAAACGAATATCGCACTCCAGTGCCAGTGCCTGTCCTCCGGCCTGGCGCACCTGTTCGGCCGCGGTGTGAATGGTCCCCGGCAGCTTCGGGTGCGGCGTTGTGGTCTTGGCGGCGATGGCAATATTGGCGCCGTCCCTGGCCGCACGCAGCGCAATCGCCAGCCCGATGCCGCGCGAGGCGCCGGAGATGAAGACGGTCTTGCCTGCTAGGGTGGTCATCATGGCTCCTGTCAGCGCCACAGCGTACGCGCTAGCATCGTCGCCCCAGGCAGGATGCGCAACGATGCGAGATGCCGTTCGCGGCGAGGTTCGGAACCATGAACACATGCCCACAGGTGCGAATCGAGACGGCTTCCGGCCTGATGGCCATCATGCTGGCGCGGCCGGAGAAAAAGAACGCGCTCACGACGTCGATGTACCAGGCGCTGGTGCAGGCCCTGGAGCAGGCCAGCACCGACCCGTCGATACGCGTGGTGCTGCTGGATGGCGAGGGCGGGGATTTCTGTGCCGGCAATGACATTGCTGATTTTGCCGCGCAGGCGCGCTCGCGCCAGGCACTGGAGAGCTACGATGTGTTCCGATTCGTGCGCGCGTTGGCGGTGTTCGATAAGCCGCTGGTGGCGGCGGTTCGGGGCCGTGCGGTCGGCATCGGCACCACGCTGCTGTTGCATTGCGATCTGGTCTATGTTGCCCACGACGCGCGATTTTCGACACCGTTCGTCGATCTGGCGCTGGTGCCGGAGGCCGCGTCCAGCCTGTTGTTACCCGCGCGTATCGGCCATGTACGTGCCTTCGCGCTGTTCGCACTCGGGGAAACACTCGACGGCGCGGCAGCGCTCGCCTGCGGGCTGGCCAATGCGGCGCTGCCGGCGGATCAGGTCACGCCGCGCGCTCGTGCCGCCGCGCAGGTACTGGCCGCCAAGCCGGCGCTGGCGCTGCAGGCAACGAAAAAACTGATGCGCGACCATGAGCGCATGCTGACGGTGATCGAGTCGGAAGGCCGCGAGTTCGCCCAGCGGCTGCTGAGCACGGAAGCGCAGGCGATGTTTCAGGCATTCATGTCACGGCGCGGGCCTTAAGTCCTGACGTCCTTAAGCTCACCGGCAGCCCGTGTCGCCGGCGGCCGTGGAAATGTCGACTTCGTCGAAGCTCACGGCGAACTGGCCGCTGGTGGCCACGGCAAACGGCGCGGACACGTGCGACAGATCCGCACCCTGATCGGTAAGGCAGGCCAGCGGCATTGACAGTGTCTGCCATACGCCTGGCGGCGCCGAGGCAAACCTGGCCGTCATGTCGATCGCGGCTCCGGTCTTGGTCCCGCACAGTGTCCAGATGACCGGCGGCGCCGTGGAATCGACCGGCGCCTGTGTTTCATAGGGCGCCTCGCAGACCACGCCGATGCGCACCGGCTGTTGCGGCCGCGAATCAACCCGGTAGCGTACGACCAGTGCCGCGCCGTCGCGCGCACGCGCACGCAGGTCGGTCGCCCGGCCGCCGATGGAGAACACACCGATCGATTGTCCCGACCAGCTCGCGCGCACCACCGGTGCCTCGAGTTGCACCGTGAGCGCACCGCGCGGGCTCGGCTGCGTCGCTGTCGTCAGGCGAACACCGGCGGTCGCATCGTCGACGTAAATCGACCACGGCGCGGTAACGTGGCCGGCGTGAAACAGTGTGTCGGGAGTGCGCAGTTGCGGCGGCACCCGCGCGTCCTCGTCCAGTCGCTGCAGCTGCGATGGCTGCGTGAAGGACAAGCCGAAGCCGCGTGCAAACAGCGCGCCCTCGACGCTGCCGGAAGCGGTGAAGCGGACCGGCATAGCGGTGGCCGGCCAGGAGAAGCTGAGGCGACCAGTGAAGTCACGCCGGGGTGAGCCATCGGCCGGTTTGAACAGCAGATCGGCGACGCCCGCGCCTTCGCTGCCCGGCAGCCACGCGGCCACGAACGCATCCGACAGGTTGAGTTCAGGGTTGACCCAGAGCGGACGGCCGGAGATGAACACGCTCACCACCGGTATGCCGGCGGCCTTGAGGCGGCGCAGGATCTGAAGGTGGCTGGCGTCATGCGGGGAGAATTGCAGGGTTTCCCGATCGCCCTGGAACTCCGAATATGGGGTCTCGCCATAGACCACGATCGCGGCTGCCGGCCGCTGGCTGAAGCTGCCATCCGGGCTGAGGATCGCGGTCCCTCCGGCTGCCTCCACCGCCGCCTTGATGCCGCCGAAGATCGAAGTTGCGCCGGGGAAATCGGTATTGGTGTTGTGATCGCCCTGCCAGTCAATGGTCCAGCCGCCGCACTGAACGCCGATGTCGTCGGCCGCGAATCCCGCAACCAGAATGTGCGCATGGGGATCCAGCGGCAGCAGCTGCCCGTTGTTCTTCAGCAGCACCAGCGATTTTCGCACCGCCTCGCGCGCAATGGCGCGGTGCGCGGCACTGCCGAGCGTGTCGAATTGCCCGGCACCGGGCCGATCCTTCGGAGCCGGTTTCTCGAACAGGCCCGCCATCGCCTTCACACGCAGGATGCGGCGTACCGCGGCATCGATCGTTGGCTGCGTGATGCGCCCCGAGTGCACCTCAATCAGCAGGTTGGCGTAGACCTGCCGCCAGCTGTCGGGAGCCATGTACATGTCAACTCCGGCCAGCAGCAAGTCGGGGCAATCGAATTTGGTACAACCGGGGATCTCCTCCTGGGCATTCCAGTCACCGACCACGAAGCCGGGAAACCGCCAACGATCCTTGAGCACATCGGTCAGCAGGGCGTGGTTGGCGTGCATCTTGGTGCCCTGCCAGCTGTTGTAGGAGGCCATCACTGTCAGTGCCCCGGCCTCGATCGCAGCCGGATAGCCCGCAGCATGCACGTCGCGCAGCGTGCGCTCGTCCGACACATTGTTGAACTGATCGCGTCCGGCGATCGTTCCGCCGTCACCGACAAAATGCTTGATGGTGGCCAGCACCCGACCGGGGCCCATGAACGCTCTGCTGCCGGCGACACCTTGCAGGCCAGATACCATGGCGCGCGCGTAGGCCGCGACCAGCGCCGGGTCTTCAGAGTAGCTCTCGTAGGAGCGGCCCCAGCGCAAATCGCGCACCACGGCGATCGTGGGCGCAAAAGTCCAGTCGATGCCGGTGGCGGCGACTTCCTCGGCCGTGGCCTGGCCAATGCGCTCGATCAGGCCAGTGTCATGAGCGGCACCGAGCCCAACGTTGTGCGGGAACACGGTCGCACCGCGGATGCGAGTGTGGCCGTGAACGGCATCGATGCCGAACAGGATCGGTACCGGCGCATGAGCCGGCGACGGGTCGGTCACCGACGCGCGGTAGAACGCATCCACCAGCTCGAGCCAGTGCGCCGCACTGGTACGCACGTCGTTTCCCGGCGCCGAACCGCCGCCCGCCAGGATGGAACCGAGTTTGTATCTGCGCAGATCCTCGGGTTTGATCGAGCCAATGTCAGCCTGCACCAGCTGGCCGACCTTTTCCTCAAGGCTCATGGCGCCCAGCAGCTGGTCGACGAACCGCTCGAGTTTTGGATCCGGTGCGACCGCTGGCGCGGCCGCCGGCCAGTCGAGCGGATGAATCGCTGCGGCCGCGTCCGCGGCGCAAGCCGCGCTGGCGCCCAACGCGGCCGCCGCGCCCAGCAGCAGCGGTCCGAGGCAGCGCCGCGGGTTCCAGGGCAGCGGGTTCCAGCGTGCCCGAATCGAAGCATCCAGTGTCATCGTTTTCCGCCCTATGAGCCTAAGATTGTCTTGTCCGGCGCAGCGTTCCAGTATATCGATTGCAGTGGCTTTCGCGGGTCGCTTAAGGTGCTGACGATGATGCAGACGATACGCAACCAGCGCGCCGGCGACCTGCGTTCGGCGATATATGCAGGCGTCGAAATGGGCGGGACCAAGTGCGTATGCGTACTGGGCAGGGGGCCCGGCGACATCGTCGCGGAGGAAGTGGTGCCGACCCGCGATCCGGCCACCACGCTCGAGGCCATTGCACAGGTGCTGGGACGTTGGCATTCCGGCGTCGGCAAGTTCAGCGCGATCGGCGTGGCCGCGTTCGGTCCGCTGGATCTGCGCCGCGGTTCGAGCTCCTTCGGACGCATCGGCGCCACGCCGAAGGAGGGATGGGCGGGCGTGGACCTGGCCGGGTTCTTCCAAAGGCGCTTCGCAGTGCCGGTGGACTTCACCACCGACGTGACGGGCGCAGCAGTGGCGGAAGGGCGTTGGGGTGCCGCCCATGGACTGACCGATTATGCATATATCACCGTGGGCACCGGCATCGGCGTCGGCATGGTGGTGGCCGGCAAACCCGTCCTTGGCTGCCATCATCCGGAGCTGGGCCACGTTCGGATAGTGCGCCGCGCGGGCGACGATTGGCCAGGCAGCTGCCGCTTTCATGGTGACTGTATCGAGGGACTCGCCTCTGGCCCGGCGATAGAAGCCCGCGGCGGCGTCGCGGCGATGGATCTGCCCGCGGACAGCCCGATCTGGGACACCGTTGCGCATGCGCTCGGCCAGCTCACGCACATGCTGACAGTGTCGGTCGCCCCGCAGCGCATACTCATCGGCGGCGGCGTGCTAGGCGCTCGACCGCAGCTGTTTGCTCGCATCCGCGGCTGTCTGTCGGCGAGCCTCAACGGTTACCTCGACATTCCCGAGGTGACGACGGCACTCGATGGCTACATCGGGCCGCCGGGGCTCGGCAGGCGCGCGGGATCGCTCGGGGCGCTGGCGCTCGCGCTGGACGCCGCGGTTGCACGCAGCACCACATCCACACGGTGAAATTGTCGCCGATGTCACACGCCGAGGCCTCGCAAGCCACGCTGGAACTGAGGCATGAGCAGGAACTGCTGCTGCACTGGCTGCGTACCTATGCCTACCCGCTGTGGGCCACACAGGGCTACGACCGCATACACGGCGGTTTTCACGAAAGCCTGACCAGCGCCGGGCCGACGGCCGACCAACCGCGCCGCCTGCGCGTGGCGGCGCGGCAGATCTACTCTTTTGCGCGCGCTGGCGCTTTTGGCTGGAGCGCGACCGACGCCGCGCGGCTGGTGACGGACGGCCTGGAATATTTACTTCGCCACTATCGTCGCTCCGACGAGCTGTTTCGCACTCTTGTGGCAGCCGACGGCAGATCGCTCGACGAGCGTGCGCAGCTGTACGACCAGGCGTTCGTCCTGCTCGCGCTGGCCGAGAGCCAGAGCATGCTCGGCCCGCAGCCTGAGTTGCTGCAAACGGCGCGGGTGTTGCGGGTAGCGCTCTATCAGCAGCTGAAGCGATCCGGGCCGGGCTTCAGTTCCGGCGTCCCGGATGCTTTACCGTTGCTGGCAAATCCTCACATGCATCTGCTCGAGGCGGCGCTGAGTTGGATCCCGATCGACGATGACCCGGCGTGGTCGGAGCTGGCGGCTGAGATCGTCGCGCTGGCGCTGAACCGGTTGATCGACCACGGCAGCGGTGCCGTGCGCGAATATTTCGATGCCGGCTGGGCGCCGTTGGTCGGCAGCGCGGGCCGCATCGTCGAACCCGGCCATCAATTCGAATGGGGCTGGCTGCTGCTGCGCTGGGACGGCACGGACGGCGCCGCCGCGCACCGGGCCGCCGCCAGATTGGTGCAGCTCGGCGAGGCGCACGGGATCCGAGGCGGCGTCGCCATCAATGAGCTGCTCGATGACTTCAGTGTGCGCGACGGCGAGGCACGGTTGTGGCCGCAGACCGAACGGCTCAAGGCCGCGTTGCGCATGGCGGCCATAACGCACAATGCGCGCTACTGGTCGATGGCGTTACAGGCTGCACGTGGGCTGCGCCGCTATTTCGACACCGAGGTTCCCGGCCTGTGGTACGACCGCCTGACGGCCGAGGGTCAGTTCGTGCAGCAGCCTGCCCCGGCGAGCAGCTTCTACCACATCGTCTGCGCGCTGGCCGAGCTCAAGGCGATGGTCGACCAGTCGTTGAGTTGATCAGGGTTGCGAGCGCGTTCAGCCGTGCCTGCGGCGAGGATCTCGCCAACTCGATATCCCACAATGAGTTGGTGCGCCAGTTTAAACTCAACCGTCAACGGAACTCTCAAGGGTAGTACCCGAGTCGTCAGATGAGGCCAGCGCGCAGCCTTTACAGCAGTGTCGTCGCATGATGCCGGGTTGCCGCCGGCCGGGCGCGGTGCTGCTGGGGTTGCTGATCATCGGACCAGCAGGCGGCGCCGCGTTGACGCCGGCCGGCTCGCAGTCCGGGGCGCCGGCGGCGGCACCGGGGCTGCGAGTATTTGGGGCCGGGCCGGCACAGGCGGCACGCCGGCTCGGCGCCGACAAGCTGGACGGCGCGCTGGCGGAGATTGCGCAGCGCTATGCCAGCATCTCCGTCGACCACCCGCTGGCCGACCTTCGCGCCATCAATCCGGCGGCACGCTTTCGGCTGCGCGCACCGCTCGCTACTCCCGAGGTGCTGATCGATGCGGTCACCACCGGCGATGCCCAGGCGCTCAAGCGCGCGCTACTGGATCTGGGGCTGCGCGACGCGGCGGTGTTCTCCAACGACGTGGGCGGCTGGCTGCCGCTGGATCAGATCGCGCGCGCCGGCAGCCTCACCGAGCTGCGGTATGCGCGGGCGTCGATGCCCAGAACGCGCGCTGGCCCGGTCGCGACGCAAGGCGATTTCGTGCAGGGCAGCGCCGCCATTCGTGCCAGTTATCCAAGTCTGAGTGGGGCTGGCATCACCGTCGGTGTGCTATCCGATAGTTTCAACTGCTACCAGGCCTACGCCACTGCCGGCTTGCCGGCCTCTGGTTTCAACGGCTACGCATCCAATGGTTATACGGCGACCTACGCCACCGACCAGATGACCGGCGCACTGCCAGCGGGGATCAGCGTGCTCCAGGAGGCGCCGTGCCTGGACTATGGTGAGCCCGAGCAGCTGCCATTCGGCGATGAAGGCCGGGCGCTGCTGCAGATCGTTCACGCGGTGGCGCCAAGTGCGGGCCTCGCGTTCCACACCGGTGCCAGCAGCGAGGCCGATTTTGCCGACGGCATTGTCGCTCTGGCCGCCTCCGGCGCGAAGATCATCGACGACGATATCGGCTACCCGGACGAGCCGTTTTTCCAGGACGGCATTGTGGCGCAGGCGATCGATCAGGTGGCGGCGACCGGCGTTGCCTACTTCTCCTCGGCCGGCAACGATGCGCGCGTGTCCTACGAAAACCCGGCGCCGATGTTTCCGTTGGCTTCCACCAGCGGCCCCAGCGCCGGCGAGCTGCTGCTCAATTTCGACCCGACGGGGGCGACCACTACGACCTCGCTGCCGGTGACGATTCCTGCGCTGTATCCGGGCGAATTCGTGTCGCTGATCGTCGAATGGGATCAACCCTACGTGACCGGCGCCCCCAACAGCGGCGGCGCCACCAGCTCGATCAATGTGTGCGTCAGCGGCGCGCTTGGCGACCAGATCGATTTCCAGAACGTCACGACCACCGTCAGCTGCACCGGCCCGAACCCCACCGGCGTGGATCCGGTGCAGCTGCTGATCATCGGTAATTCGGCCGCCGCCACGGCATCGACGGCTGCCGCAACACTGAGCGTGTCGATCGCTCTGGCAAATGCTCACGCCCCTGGACTGATCAAACTGGCACTCGACGGCGATGGCGCAGCGGTATCGATCAATGCGTTTGCCACCAACAGCCCGACGATCCAGGGTCATCCCAGCGCCGCGGGCGCGATGGCGGTCGGCGCGGCGTTCTATTTTCGCACGCCAGAATGCGGTACCGCGCCCGCGGTACTCGAGTCGTTTTCATCGGCCGGTGGCGATCCGATCCTGTTCGGGTCCAGCGGCGCACGCCTGGCCTCGCCGCAGCTGCGCCAGAAACCGGACTTCGTCGGCCCCGACGGCGTGAACGACACCTTCCTCGGATTCTCGCTGCAACAGTACGGATTGCCGAGCAACACACTCAACACCGCCATTGCGGCATGCCAGAACGATGCCTCATACCCTAATTTCTTCGGCACTTCGGCGGCCGGGCCGCATGCCGCCGCTGCCGCTGCGCTGATGTGGCAGGCCAACCCGGCACTGACCGCGGCACAGATTGATACCGCCCTGGAGAACAGTGCGCTGGCCATGGGCACCGTGCCGAACAATGACAGCGGCTACGGCTTCATACAGGCCGATGCGGCGCTGGCGCTGCTGCCGCCGGCGCCTCCGGCCATGGCGCTGAGCCCGACCGCCGTGACCGTCGGCGGCTCCGCGACCTTAAGCTGGTCGTCGGTCAACACCAGTGCTTGCAGCGCCTCGGGCAACTGGTCCGGCGCGCTGCCCACCAGCGGCAGCCAGACTGTCACACCGACCAGCGCCGGCAGCTACACCTACACGCTCAGCTGTAGCGGCTCTGGCGGCAGCAACTCCAATTCGGTGGTACTGACCGCCAGGGCAGTCGGCACCGGCGGCGGCGGCGGTGGTTTCGATAGGCTGTGGCTGCTGGCATTAGCCAGCGCACTGCTGCTACGCCGCCGTCCGTTGAGCCGGCCGCCG
This sequence comes from Gammaproteobacteria bacterium, assembly GCA_003132025.1. Lineage (GTDB taxonomy): Bacteria > Pseudomonadota > Gammaproteobacteria > Steroidobacterales > Steroidobacteraceae > FEN-1191. Next base: position 111,654 of record PKWJ01000035.1, on the reverse strand, counting down.
ACGTGGTGATACCGGCGCACGCTGACCAGCCGGCCGTGCTCGAGCCGGCGCTCAAGCTGCGGCTGATCGGAAAATCAAACGGCGTGGGGCTGTCGCGCGACCTGGAGCTGCTGGCCGCGGCGCTTAGCGCCTGCGGCTGCGAAGTGACGCAGCAGGTGTGCGAGCGCCACGACCGCAAGCGCCGGCGTTCGCTGCGCACGCGGCTCGCGATGCGAATCGGCCGCTGGCACCTCGCACGCTGGCAGCGTGCCGGGCCGCGGCCGCCATTCGACGCCAACATCATGCTCGAGCACGTCTGGCCGCAATTCGTCCAGCAGGCGCGCTGCAACGTGCTGGTGCCCAACCCCGAGTGGTTTGATCGTCGCGATGTCGCGATGCTGGACATCGCCGATCGTATCTGGGCCAAGACCGCATTCGCCGAACAGCTGTTCGCCGCGCGCGGCTGCCGCGTGCGGCGGATAGGTTTCGACAGCGATGATCGCTTCCAGCCAGCGGTGCTGCGCCAGCCGCAGTTCCTGCACCTCGCCGGCCGCAGTCCGCTCAAAGGCACCGAACGCCTGCTGGCGCTGTGGCAGCGCCATCCGCAATGGCCGCGGCTCACGCTGGTGCAGGATTCGCGCCAGGGAACAGCCGCCGGCAAGCCGGCGGCCGCCAACATCGTCCATGCAGGCGGTTTCGTCAGCGATAGCGAGCTACGCACGCTGCAGAACGCGCATCGCTTCCATCTGTGTCTTTCCGAGGCGGAAGGGTGGGGGCATTACATCGCGGAAGGCATGAGCGTCGGCGCAGTGACCTTTACCTGCGATGCGCCGCCGATGAACGAACTGGTCGGCGTCGAGCGCGGCATGCTGATCAATGCGCGCCTGGGCGAACAGCACAATCTGGCCAGGATCGCGCGCTTCGACGAAGCCGCGCTGGAGGCCGCGATCGAGCGCTCGCTGGCGCTGAGCACGGCGCAGCTCGATGCGATCGGCGCCGCCGCGCGGCACTGGTTTCTGGACAACAAGCACGGTTTCGTGGCGCGCCTGCAACAGGCGGTCGCCGACATCGGCCGCGCGCATTGAATCCACGGCCGCTAGCGGTGCGCTTCGGTGCCCTGGGCGACATGGTGATGCTCACGGCGGCCATTCGACATCTACATGCGCGGTTTAGTCAGCCGGTGGATGTGGTGGCGGCCGCCGACTGGACGCGGCCGCTGCTGCGCGGCCAGCCAGGCGTCGGCGATATCTTTCTGCTCGCCAGCCGCAAGGCCGTCTACGGCTTGAGCCCGGCCCAGCATCGGCTGGTACGCGAGCTGCGCGCGCGCGGGGCCGGACCCACGTGGCTGTTCGACCACGATAATCGCAAAATCTGCTCGCTGCTGCTGCGCGCTGGCTGGACCCCGCAGTACTGGTGTCACCATGAGGATCTGCCCGGACTTCATCGCTCGCACTTCTGTGATCGATGGCTGCGCTTCGCCTATCGTAATCCCGCGGTCCTGGGTGGCGCGGACCTGCCGCTCGCGGCCGCCGATGCTTTCGGCGAGCTGATCGTCACCGCCGGGCAGCGGGCCGAGGTGGAGGCGTGGTCGCAGGCCAGACCATGGGCGGGACTGCCATTGATCCTGATTCAGGCCGGCAACAAGCGCACCATGCGTCGCGGCCTGCGCCGCCGTCGCAGCAATTCCAAGTACTGGCCGGAGGAAAACTGGGCGCAGGTGCTGCGCGGCCTGCGCGCGCTGCATGCCGGGCATGCGATTCTGCTGCTCGGGGTGCCGCAGGAATCGAGCCTCAACCAGCAGATCCTGCGATTGGCCGCCATCACCAACGCGTACGACGTGGTGCACGAGTTATCAATATCAAGGCTGCTCGGCCTGGCCGGCCGTGCCACCGGCATGGTGTCGGTGGATACCGGACCGGCACACCTGGCGGCGGCGGCGGGCTGCACCGTGGTTGCCATGTTCGGTACCAGCGAGCCGTTCATGTACGCGCCGCGCGGCAGGGATGCCGTGGTCGAATGCGTGGCGGGCGAATACGAAGGGCACCGCTCGATGCTGTACATTACCCCGCAGCAGGTGCTGGCCGCATGGCAACGGGCGGTGCGCACCGGCCCACAGCGCGGGTGAATTGCCGATGTCCTCACCGCTCACATTGCCCATCAGCCTGGTCGTCATCACCTACAACGAGGCGGCGAATATCGCGCGCTGCCTCGACAGCGTGCCGTTCGCCGCCGAAAAGATCGTGGTCGACTGCGGCAGCGACGACGACACGCGCGCCATTGCCGCTGCCCGCGGCGCCCGCGTGGTCGAGCAGCCTTGGCTCGGCTTCGGTGCGCAGCGCAACTTCGCCGCCGGCCTGGCAAGCTACGACTGGATTCTGTCGCTCGATGCCGATGAAGCGCTGACGCCGCAGCTGGCTGGCGCGCTGCAACTTGAGCTGCCGCAGCTGCTGGCTTCGGCGGCGGCGGCCGGCGTGCTGTTTCGCACCGCCTGGTTCATGGGCAAGCCGCTGCGCTGGTACCGTTTCATGGTGCGCGAGCGAAAACCGCGCATCTACCACCGCGCGCGCGCGCGCTGGAGCGAAGCCCGGGTGCACGAGTCGTTGCAGTACAGCGGCGCGGAAGTCACTTTCCAACCGCCGTTCATGCACTACCTGAATCCCACGCTGGTGCACATGCAGCTCAAGTACCTGCGCTATGCCGAACTCAAGGCGCTGGACTGGCGCGAGCACGGCCGCGCCACCAGGCCCTACGAATGGCCGTGGGTGTTCATGCTGACTTTCGTCAAGGATTACCTGTTCCGGCTGGCGATACTGGACGGGTGGCGCGGCTGGGTGGCGGCCTACATGGCGGCGCACTACGCACTATATAAGCGTATGCGGTTCTACGAGATGCGCTATTTTGAGCGCTCAGTGGCGCTGGCCGACGAGGAACTGCGCACCCACAAGTTGCAGCGCTGACATCGATCGCTTCGGAGGCAAGGCGTGCCGGCAGTGTTGGCTCCCTACGTCGCAATTACGCTGTCGATCATGCACTTTGTGCTCGCCGCCGGCGTCACCCTGCACGTGCTGGCGCACAACCGCAATCCCGGCTCGGCGGTGTCCTGGATCGGGCTCGCCTGGCTGTCGCCGGTCGTCGGCAGCGTGCTGTACCTGTTCCTGGGCATCAACCGCGTGCAGCGGCGCGCCAGGAGCGCCGGCGCCGCCGTGCCCGACGAGACGGTCGTCGCATCCTCGCCGCCACCTGCCGGCTGTGCGCACCTGGCTGGCCTCGAGCTCGCGGCGCGCCGCATCAGCCGGCGCAACATCCAGCCCGGTAACGCCATCGTCATGCTGGCCAATGGCGATGTCGCCTATCCGCAGATGATCGCGGCGATCGAAGGCGCCGCGGTCAGTGTCGCGCTGTCGAGCTATATCTTTCGCGCCGACAAGGCCGGTCGTGAATTCATCGCGGCGCTGAGCGCTGCGCGCCAGCGCGGAGTCGAAGTACGGGTGCTGATCGATGGCTATGGTGGCGGTTACCTGGTATCCGCCACGTATCGAAAGCTGCGCCATGCGGGAGTCGCGGTCGCCCGCTTCATGCATTCGGCGCTGCCCTGGCGCATGCCGTTTTTAAATCTGCGCAGCCATCGCAAGATCCTGAGCGTTGATGGCCGCATCGCCTTCACCGGCGGCTTGAACATCGGCGATGAAAATGTCATTGCAGGCAATCCCCATCATCCGGTGCTCGACACGCACTTTCGCGTCGACGGGCCGGTGGTGGCACAATTGTGTGAGGCATTCGCCGCCCAGTGGCACTTCACCACCGGTGAGACGCTGGCCGGGCCGGCGTGGTTCCCCAGTCTCAGCGCCGCCGGCGACAGCCTGGCGCGCGTCATCACTTCAGGTCCGGATCAGGATCTGGAGAAAATCGAGCTGCTGGTGCTGGAAGCGATTGGCTGCGCGCGCTCGTCGATCCAGATCATGACGCCGTACTTTCTGCCTGACGATCGCATCATCACTGCGCTGGCACTGGCCGCCATGCGTAACGTCGTGGTGGACATCGTGCTGCCGGCGAACAGCAACCATCCGACGGTCGATTGGGCGATGCGCGCGCACATCGGACCGTTGCTGGCGGCCGGCTGCCGAGTCTGGACTCACGCGCCGCCGTTCGATCATTCGAAACTGCTGGCGGTCGACAACGTCTGGTGCTTCGTCGGCAGCACCAATTGGGATATGCGCAGCTTCAGGCTGAACTTCGAGGTCAACGTCGAGGTCTACCAGTCGGCTCTGGTCGAGCAGGTGAGCGCGAAAATCGTCGCCAACCAGACCACCCGCCTGACCGCGACCGACCTTGAGGAGCGTTCCCTGGCGAGCCGCCTGCGCAATAACGCGGCGCACCTGATGCTGCCATATCTGTGAGTACGGCGCCGCGGCAGGACGCCGCGGTGCGGCGCCGCCACGTGCTACTTCTGCGGGGCCAGAGCCTCGACCTGGTCCAGGATGCGGTTCATGCGCGCGATCAGCGCCCGGTAGGGCGCCGGGCTTGCCATGTCGATGCCGGCTCGCTTGTAGATCTCGTACGGATAGTCCGAACCGCCGGCTCGCAGCATGGTCAGGAACCGGTCGCGCGCCGGCGTGCCTTCCTTCAGGATGGAGTCGGTCATGTAGGCCGCACCCGCGATCGACGTCGCATACTGATATACATAGAAATTACCGTAGAAGTGCGGGATGAAGGCCCACTCGATGCAATAGGCCGGATCGATCTTCATGACACCATCCGCCTCGCCGTAGTACTTGCGCAGCAGGCCGCAGTACATGTCGCTCATGCGCGCGCCCGACAGCGCATGACCGGCTTCCTGCTCCTCGTGAATCCGCAGCTCGAACTCGGCGAACTGGGCCTGCCGGAAAAATTCGGTGCGGATCTGATCCAATGCCACGCCGAGGTAATAAAGCTTTTCCGCTTTCGACGCCGCATGCGCCACCATGTAGTCGATCAGCAGCATCTCATTTCCGATGGAAGCCGATTCGGCGATGAAGGTCGAATAGCTCGCCTTCTCGAACGGCTGCGCATCGTGCGCCAGCAGTGTGTGCACTGCATGACCCCACTCGTGCGCGATGGTCGACAGTGACAGGTAGTCGCCGTTGTGATTGAGCAGCAGATACGGATGCACGTCGTAGGCGTCGCCTGCCATGTAGCCGCCCGAGGCCTTGCCCGGGTGCGGATAGACGTTCATCCAGCGACCGGCAAAGCCACGACGCAGCAGGTTGAGATAATCCTCCCCCAGCGGCTGCAGCGCCTCGAGCGTGATGCGTTCCGAGTCCGCGACAGTGAAATGCGGCAGCGGCTGCAGTGCAAACAGCGGCGGATAATTGTCGTAGTAGCGCAGCGGTCCGTTGATACCCAGCAGGCGCTTGCGCAGGCGCAGGTAGCGATGCAGGCTCGGCAGCCCGGCGTGGGCCTCATCGAGCAGCGTTCGGTACACCGCGACCGGCATATTGTCTGGGAACTGCGCCGCCTCGAGTGAGCTGGCGAAATTGCGCGCTCTGGCGCTGAACACGTCGCCCATCACCTGCGTGGTGAGCACGGCTCCGAAGGTGCTCTGGTAATGGCTCCAGGCGCCCCAGAAGGCATCGAACACCAGCTTGCGATCGGCCCGGTTGGACGACTGGCGATATTTCTCGTACCCCGCCGAATCCAGCCGCACCTTGATGCCGCTGGACAGCGTCACCGTCGGCATCGGCATCTCGCCCTCCTTCAGCAGGCTATACACCGTCTCTGGCTGCTGCAGCACCGTGCCGGCGCCGGCCAGCACGCCTTCCGCCTGGTCGCCAAGCGTATGGGGCGCCGCACGCAGCGTGTCATGCAGCAGGAAATCGAAGCGCTGCGCCAGCGGCGCGCTCTCTGCCAGGAAGCGCTGCACCGTGTCGGCACCCAACGCGATGACCTCGGGTGCGAACCAGGATGTTTTCTGTGCGATGAGCGTTTGCAGCGACTGAGCCTGTTGACGGCGCTCCTGATTCACCGCGATTCGCAGATCCTCATCGCCTTTCAGGGAGGCGTAAACCATCAGGCGTAGCGATTCGCGCCGGGCAGCGCTGATGGCGTCGAGCGCGCTGAGCATGGCCGTGGCACTTTGCCCCAGCGTGCCCTTGTACCCTTCGAGCGCCCCGGCGGCCGCCTGCGCGTGCGCGTAGGCCTCTGCCCAGGCTTCCGGCGACGGGTACAGATCGGACAGATCCCACATGCCGGCGGAGGCATCCTCCTCCGCGGCTGCAGGCGGGGCAGCGGCCGCGACCGGCGCGCCATGCAGCAGCAGGCAACTGAGCGCGGCCAGCAGCGCGGCGCGCAGCGTTGACCGGTCCGGGGGTGAGTTCAGGCACGGTGCGGTGTAGGTGTTCATTGTTCTGCCCTGATGCGTTTGGCGACGCGATGATATCAAACGCTACCGGGCAGGGCGCGGAGCTGCCGCGTTGCCGGACAATCGCGGCGGTGGTCGGCTATATTGCGAGCCATGATCCACTGCTGTTAAGGATTCCATGGCTGCCTCGGACCGCGATGACCCGCGCCCGCCGTGCGCACACGCGCAATTCGATGTCGGCGAGACCGACGATTCGCTGGCGCGCATGATCGAGCATGGCGCCGAGTTCGGTGACATTTATCGCGTGCACGCGCCCAGTCATAAGAGCGATACCTGGGTCGTGGCCGATCCGGAAACCATCAAGCGCGTGCTGGTGTCCAATCACCGCAACTACACCATCGGCCGGGGCCTGGATCGCGTCCGACTATTGGTCGGCAACGGCATCATCGTCAGCGAAGGCGAGGTCTGGAAACGCCAGCATCGCATGATGCAGCCGATGTTCCAGCGTTCGCGGGTCGAACGCTTCGGCGCCCTGATCGCCGACGTCAGCCGCCGCCGGCTGGCCGGATGGGCGGAAAAAGCCGCCAGCGGCGAGTTGCTCAATGTGACCCGCGAGACCAGCGAGGGCGCGCTCGAAGTCGTGCTGCGCGCCACCCTGGGCGCGGATCTGGATCGACTGGTGTCGGGTCTTGGTGCCAACCCTTTCGCGCTGCTTACCGAGGAAAGCGCGCGCGATCTGCGCTTTGCCTTTCGCTTTCGGCAATTGGGGCGGCACATCGAGGCCGTGATCACGCGACGTGAAGCCGCGGTCAAGGACGCCGGCGCCGCCGCCAGTGACGACGGCGACTGGCTCGGAATGATGATGGCGGCGCGCGATCGCAGCGACGGGAGTGCCATGTCGCATCGCGAGCTGATCGACGAGGTGATGTCGATTATCGTCGCCGGACACGAAACCACCGCCGCCGTGCTGAATTCAGTGTGGTATCTGCTGTCGCAGCATCCGCAAGTCGAGGCGAAGCTGCATGCCGAGGTGGATGTTTCGGTGCTGCCCGATCTGCGGCTGACGAGCGTCGCAGCGCTGAAGTACACGCACCAGGTGATCCTGGAGGCCATGCGCCTGTATCCGCCGGTGTGGGTGCTGACCCGCCGTTGCCTGCACGCGGACCGCCTGGTCGGCTACCACGCGCCGGCTGGCACCGATGTATTCATGAGCCCATATATCGTGCAGCGCGATCCGCAGCACTGGCCCGAGCCGGAGCAATTTCGACCCGAGCGTTTTGATTCCGGTGCGGATTCCGCGGCGCATCGGTTTGCCTACATTCCGTTTTCGGCCGGGCCACGCCATTGCGTCGGCGAAACCTTCGCGACCTACGAAATGGCGATTCATCTCTATCACGCGGCACGCGGCTTTCGGCTGCGCTGTGCGCAAACCGGTCCGAGGGAAATGGAAGCGCGCATCAACCTGCGCATGCGCGAGGATGTGCTGATGAGCGTCGAGCGACGCGGCTGAGCGCGGGCCGCTACGCTACCAGGTCCCGACGCTCGGCATCGACAGCCAGGGCTCCTGCGGCGGCAACGCCGCGCCCTTCTGCAGTAGTTCGATTGATATCAGGTCTGGAGAGCGCACGAAGGCCATCTTACCGTCGCGCGGCGGGCGGTTGATCGTCACGCCGCGCTGCATCAGCAGGCGGCAGGTGGCGTAGATGTCGTCCACCTCGTAGGCCACGTGACCGAAATTGCGGCCGCCGGTATATTCTTCCGGATCCCAGTTATAGGTCAGCTCGATCTGCGCGTCCTCGTCGCCGGGCGCGGCAAGATACACCAGCGTGAAACGCCCCTTGTCATTGCTCATGCGCTTCACTTCGCGCAATCCCAAGGCATCGCAGTAGAACTGGCTGGAGGCTGCCAGATCCGTTACGCGGACCATGGTGTGCAGGTATTTCACCGTCACATTCTAGCTGGGATCGAAGAAGCTGGGGTCGACCGGTTTGTGCTCCAGGATTTCCTCACGGGTCAACCCCTGCAGCTCGTGCGGGAACACCAGCCAGTCGTTGGTCTGACGTATGAAGTAGTCGGGCACGATGTTGCTGCGGTTGCGCTCCGGCTTGAAGTACGCGGTCGCGATGCGGATCTGGCCGGGCAGGTTGCGTCGGCAGCGGTTGGCCAGCTCGCGCATGATGGCCTCGATACTGCGCCCGGAGTCGAACACATCGTCGACCAGCAGCAGCTGGTCCTCGGCGGATAGTCGCGACACCAGGTAATCCAGCGCGTGCACCCGCACCATCTTGGCCTGGTGGTCGATGCCGGAGTAGGACGAGGTTCGGATGGCGATGTGATCGGTATGTATCCCGTGGTATTCGAGCACTTCCTGCACCGTAATGCCGATCGGTGCGCCGCCGCGCCACACCGCCACCAGGTAGGTCGGCCGAAAGCCGCTGCGGACGATCTTCATGGCGAGCTGCATCGCGTCGCGCAACAGCGATTCAGCCGAAATAAAAACCTTTTCCATCGGTGGCATGCTCCACAGGCCCGGAGGCGTGTTTACAGGATATGTTTTCGCTACAGCCGCATGCCGCCGTCGACGTCCAGGCAGCGGCCGCTAAAGTAATCGTTCTCGAAGATGAACATCACGGCATGTGCGATTTCCTCGGGCGTCGCCGGGCGCCTGAGCGGTACCGCCGCGGTGGTTCGCTCCAGCAGTTCCGGGCGCATCGAAGCCAGGATGTCGGTGCGGGTGAAGCCGGGAGCAACCGTGCCGACGCGGATGCCGTAACGCGCGAGTTCCCGCGCCCAGACCACGCTCATGGACTCCACCCCGGCCTTGGCCGCGCTGTAATTGCTCTGGCCGGCGTTGCCGGTGCGCGAAATGCTGGAAATGTTGATGATTACCCCGCCGTTGCCGCTCTCGATCATGCGCGCGGCCGCTTCCCGCCCACACAGGAACACGCCGGTGAGGTTCACCGCAATAACCGCGTTCCATTGCTCCATCGACATGCGCCCGACGATCGCGCCGTCTTTGACTTTCACCAGCAGCGCGTCGCGCAGGATGCCGGCGTTGTTTACCAGCCCGTCCAGGCGACCGAAGTCGGCCGCGATGCGCGCCATGGCCGCGCACACCGCGGCCTCATCGGAGACGTCGACGCCGTAGCCGCGTGCCTGCACGGTTTCTCCGCCACACAGCGCCACCGTCGCTTCCAGATCGGCGGCATTGCAATCGAGCAACGCCAGGTTGGCGCCTTGACGCGCGAGGCGTAGCGCAATCGCCCGGCCGATGCCGCGACCGCCTCCGGTGACCACGATGGTCTTGTCACGAACGTCCATGCGTCGTCACTTGCCTTCGCCCGCGTCCGGCGCAAACGGTGCCTGCAGCGCGCTGGCCATTTCGGACTGCATGGATTCCTGCTGGCGCACCAGGTTTGCCATCGCCTGTTCGAGCGAGCGGCTGAGCAGTGCCTGCATCGGTCGGCCATGGAAGCGGATGATCATTTCGAGCAGTTCCGAGCCCAGCACCGGCGCACCGAACTGCTCCTGCTCGCAGATGATCTGCAACAGCACCGAGCGGGTGAGATCCCTGGCTGATTTGTCATCGATGACCCGGAATTTCTCGCCGGCGATGACCAGCTGACGCAAATCGGCGAGGGTGACGTGACGGCTGGCCGCCGTGTCATACAGGCGGCGATTGGAGTACTTGCGTATCAGGCGTTGCAGCGGCATGGTCGATCCCAGCTTTCGCGTTGCACAACTTAGCGCAGCAGGCATCGGCACCGGTTGCCGATGTTGTGACATAAGATAATATAAAACATATAGTTATGCACCAACCGCGGTACCGCCAACGCCGCTGCCGCAGCTGTCCGTTCCTACTGCACTGCATACGTAACGCGTTGTAAACGCGTTGTGGTAGTCGCGATGCGCAGCCGCAAACGCCAATAATTCTCCAATAATTCCGCGACCACGCCGATCCATCATGGCATCGCGATGATCAGCGCATTAAGGGTAAGATTGCCGCGGGAGCGGCTCGATGTTGAACACAAATATTCGCAGACTCGGGAGGAAAGCGAAAATGTCCACTATGGATCCCCGGCACTGGGTGGCACTGATCCTGGCATCGTCGGCGGCGGCAGCGGGCCTGTCCACTGCGCAAGCAGACACCAATCCGCCACCGCAGATTCCCGTCTGCGATAAGAAAATCGGCACGCTGGCGGTGACCGAGCCGGAAAATCCCTGGTGGACCGCGATGCAACTGGATTCGCC